>JBBQTF010000117.1:0-1788 GCA_038234675.1 Steroidobacterales bacterium | reverse complement strand
AGCCGCCCACAGTTCGCCTCGTCCATATCTGCAAAAGGTATCGTGACTGCTCATGAGTGATAGCGGTGACCGCACCCAGCAGCCCCAAGAAGCAGGTCGCCAACAAGGAGATTTGGAATAGCCGCGCGGGATCCTTGATGTCGACGAGCTTCATTGCAACATCAACGTGTAGAAGCGTCAGGGCCAGATAGCTCGTGGGCACAAGGCTGGTCATGATTACGGCGATGAGTTCGGTCCGCTGCTTTTCAATGCGCTTCGCGAGGGATTTTACCCAACTTACGTCAAAATGCTTACAGGTCTGCGGATCGTCGAGGAGAGCCTCAAAACGATCTGTTTGTGCCTGTTTGTTGGTTCGCCACCGCGTGATGCTGCCAGTCTCTCCGGCCATATCAGATTCCCCTGTCTACATTGCGCGGCCTGACGCCCGAGTTGGTCGCCCAATTAGCGGGTCGGCTGGTCACGAAAGAATCGCAGCGTGAGTATTCGACTGGATCCGCGTTCGTCGCAATGTCTCCCCCGTGCGGTCGTGACGTGCTTAGATCGTACCACCGAGAGACGCAGGGGGAGCAAATGGAATTTAGGGTGCTGGGCGCGATTCTCGCGGCGGTGAGCTGGCCGGCCGCCGACGCGCTGGCTTGGGGCGCCACCGGTCACGAGTGGGTCAGCGGCATTGCCATAGAGCAGCTTCCGCCCGACGTGCCGGCCTTCGTGCGCGAGGCCGCACCGGAGATAGCCGTGATGGGCCGCGAGCTCGACCGCTCCAAGGGCTCTGGCGAGACCCACGACAAGGAGCGCGACCCCGGCCACTACGTCGACTTGGACGATGCCGGAAAGGTCATGGGCATCCTGCCGATCGACAAGCTGCCGACCACGCGGGAGCAGTACGACACGCTGCTCCGGGCCGGCGGCTCGACGCAGTACAAGGCCGGATACCTGCCCTTCGCCATCGTCGACGGCTGGCAGCAGGTGCGGAAGGATTTCGCCTACTGGCGCGCCGCGGTGAAGGGCGCCGAGACGGCGACCAGCCCGGAGGAGCGGGCATGGTTCGAAGCCGATCGCCGGCTACGCGAGAAGCTGACCCTGCGGGACATCGGCATCTGGTCCCACTACGTCGGCGACGCCTCGCAGCCCCTGCATGTGTCGGTCCACTTCAACGGCTGGGGCAGCTTCCCCAATCCGGACGGCTACACGACAGCGAAGATCCACGCCCATTTCGAAGGCGCGTTCGTGCGGCAGAACCTCAAGCGCGGTGCGGTGGCGTCAGCGGTCCAGCCCTACGCCGACTGCAAATGCACAATCGAGGCGAAGGCGCGGACGCTGTTGTTGGCGAGCCACGCTCAGGTCGTGCCGCTCTATGTGCTGGAGAAGAACGGCGGCTTCCGGAAGGGCGATCAGCGCGGCGTCGACTTCGCAACCGGCCGGCTGGCGCTGGGGTCGCAGTTCGCGCGGGACATGATCTATGACGCCTGGCTGGCGAGCGCTGATGCGATGGTCGGCTATCCGATGGTCAACGTGCGGGATATCGACAGCGGGAAGGTGCGGGCGACGCGGGAGCTGATGGGGGCGGATTAGATGTTCCCCAACGATCGGCGCCAACCCTGACGCGCGCGCCTCAGTTGATGTTCCACATTGACCAGCATGAAGGCGCCCAACGGACTATCAATGTGTCCGCCCAGGGAGGGCTAAGCCATGAATTATTCCAGAACCGTGAGAGACGGAGCCGGCCGGGACGAAGCGCTGAAGCGGCGCAATGGCGCGGTGCGCGACGCGCCGGTGCCAAACACGAAG
>JBBQTF010000116.1:0-1958 GCA_038234675.1 Steroidobacterales bacterium | reverse complement strand
GACTCCATTCGTGATCGCTTGACCTGCACAATCGCGCAGACCAGCGCGGTCTCGGGTTTGGGTAAGACTAAGATATACGAAGCGATTGCGGACGGCAGACTTCAATCCGTTAAAGTTGACAACCGGCGCCTGGTGATAGTTTCCTCGCTTTTGGAATGGCTCGGGCTGTGAGCGCCTTCCCTCCAAACGGCGAAGTCAGAGCCGTCACCTGTGGTGCGGCCGCAGATCCACCGTCTTGGCTGACCGACCCGATTTATGGGGGGACGTCGCTCCGATCTGGGGCACGCCTATGAAGGTCGTTGAAAGGACGGGCGCGTCGGTCGGATTTATTTACAAATTTGCGCTCGGGTACGCGGAACGCGGATTTCCGGTTTTCCCGTGCAACCCTGTTAACAAGCACCCATTCCCGAGGGGGGACGTCGATCCCGCCACTGGAGAGCCCATTCCGGGCACGGGCGGCTTCAAAAAAGCTTCGCTAGATCCAGAGCTGATTATCGCATGGTGGAAGGAGTGGCCTAACGCCATGATCGGGATCCCCATGGGGTCGCGCAGCGGCGTCTGGGCCATTGATCCGGACGCACCGAAGCCACCGCTCAATATCGACGGGCGCCACAACTGGGCTGAACTGAAGCTCAAGCGCGGCGATCACGCACACACGCACACCCATAATACGCCAGGCGGCGGGCAGCACATCCTTTTCAAGTTTCGTCCTGACAAGCCCGTGACCAACCGCGAAGGCAGCATAGCAAAGCTTGGCATCAATGTCCGCGGCGAAGGCGGGTACATCATCGCTCCACCGAGCATGATCGCCAGCGGCAGAAGGTACGAGTTTGCGGAAGCACTCGACGCGTTCACTTTCGCTGAGGCTCCCGACTGGCTCTACGATCTGATCCTGACAAAGCCGTCGATATCGGACCAAGCCGTCGCCCGGGTCCGCTTGCCGGTCGATCGGCCATATGCAGAAGCCGCGCTGCGCGGCGAAGTCCACGACCTGGCCCGGACCATGACCGGGGATCGAAACAAGGATTTGAACAACGCGGCCTTGAAACTCGGCACCCTGGTGGCTGCCGGCGCGCTGTCCGAGGGCGAAGTCATTGGAGCGCTGTACGACGCTTCCGTGGCCAATGGGCTCATTGCCGACGACAGCCAGCAAGCCGCCAGGGCGACAATCAACAGCGGGCTGCGCAAGGGCCTTGAAGCGCCGCGGGTGATCCCTGAGTCAACGGCCAAGGCGCGCGACGAGGGCAAACCGGCGGCAGGTGCAAATTCGGCCAAGTCGGTACCGCCCCCCATCGAGATCTTTTGGCACGGTCACGACTACAATCGGAACGCCCGTTTGTGGCTGGGCAAAGACTTGATTCCGCAAACCGGTAATGGCCTGAAATCTGGCCAGTGGGGGGCAGGAAAAACGTTCGCCGCAATCGACCTCGCGGCATGTGTGATGACCGGTATCCCCTTTGCCGGCAGGCAAGTCGACCGCCGCGGTGGCGTCCTGTTTGTTGCAGCCGAGGGTGCCAGCGAAATTCCGATCCGATTGCAGGGTGTTGTTGAGCACAAATTGCAGCCTGCGTTGGCGGCCGCCGCGGACGGAGCACTGCTCGAAGTCGACCTTGCCCACCTCCCGATCGCCTGGATCGAGGAATGCCCATCCCTCAAGGAGAAGGCGAGCTTCGAGCGCTTGGTGGCTCTCGCGCTGGCTGCTGCTGCTCAGATGAAAGAGCGGTTCGGCGTCGACTTGGTTCTCATCGTCATCGACACTCTGAGCGCCTCGGCCGATTTTACGGACGCCAATGATGCCGCCGAAGGCCAGCGCGTCATGAACCGCCTGAATGAGCTCAGCCGCCGGACGGGAGCATTCACGCTCGCGGTCGACCACTTCGGCAAAGTTGTTGAAACGGGGACGCGCGGCACGTCTGCGAACGAAGCCGCCGCCGACGTTGTCCTGGCTCTCTTGGCCG
>JBBQTF010000115.1:0-2727 GCA_038234675.1 Steroidobacterales bacterium | reverse complement strand
GTGCGCGAAATGCGTCTAGGGGGCGCATTGCCCGGGGAGGATTCATGACTATGCGCCCGTCGGAATGCCGAACGGCGCATCCCAGGCACCCTTCCAGGGGTAGACCCTTCGCCAGGCGATCGACAATTTCGGCAAAAGTCTCCTCGCCTTGACCTTGCACAGTAACATCGACCGACGCCTCGGCCAGGCAGTCCCCGGCAAACAACGACGGGTGCCAGCCTCCCCAAACAATCGGCATCTTGGGGCGCGCGCGTTTCGCGGCCCGCGAAATCGACAGTGCGTCTGATATGGGCGAGCCCGTGAGCACGGTGACACCCAAGCAAACGGCCCCCGAGAGCTGGGAGAGCACTACCGACTCCGGGTCGGCTTCGAGCCGACCGTCAATCACCACCACGTCGTACTTGTCTGGATCCAAGGCAGAGCCGATGGCGAGCAAAGCAAGCGGCATTGTGAAAAAAACTGCTTTCGGGTTATAGAGGACGACTTTGCGGCGCGCGCCGGCATTATTTCCTAGGGCGGGTGTCACGCCGCTCTCCAATTGGCTGGGCGAAAATCTAGACCGGCTTCGCGAACTTCCAGGTGCAGCAATTGGGTGGCAAGGGCGCGATCCATTAGCTTTGTGTGACCGTCGAGTTCCAATTCCACGCACTGCTGTGCTGGAGCCAATTGAGGGACGTAATGCGTATCACCAAGGCGGATTTGTCCGTTCAGCATGACCAGACGGATATCCGCCCGGCTCGAGGAACTCAGCGGCCGGCGGGCAGGGAGTATCAACAAATCCGCGCGCGTGCCAGGCTCGAGGGTTCCGCAATCCTGCAGCCCCAGTAACCGGGCTGCATCGCTGGTGACCATCGACTCCAGGGCGAAACTATCGAGTTCGCTGAGTCTTTGGGCAACGGACAGCTCCGAGAGCAGGTCCCTTTCGCCACTCATCCTTGAATCCGTGCCAAGCGCGACGCGATGCATTGAGGCGAGCACCGTTATGTCTGCGGTGCCTCCAAACAGGTGCATATTCGACGACGGGCACCAAATCAGGCCCCCGCCAGCGGTGACGAGCCGCTCCTGTTGCGCACTATTCATTCCCACGCCATGGACAATCAACGTGTTCGGCCCGATGCACCCCAGCGCATCGAGCCTGTCGAACTCATGGGTGGCTTCTAAGTCCACGCCTTCCGCCGCATGTATGGCCCACGGCCACTCCGTCGGTGTGTCTCGATATGAACGCTGCACGCGCACGTCACCATCTATCGCCAGCGAATGCGCCCAACCGATGTTTGCTACGACGCGGGTAGGAAAGTCACTGGCAAGCAGCGCAGCGGGTATCGGGTCGTGATGTGCGACAGTAGTCACACCGCTGAGGATATTTTTGAGTCCACCGTGCACTTGACGAGTGCGCAGTGGCACCGACTGACATTCAAGCAACTCAGCGTCCATGGGCTTTCGACGACTGACGTCGTCGATCCAGTCCTTAACGTTTGCGTATCGGACGCGATACTTTTGTCGGCGAAATCCATTGAGCTGAAGGTGATCGTGGGCATTGATCAGCCCGGGGAAAAGCCGGTCTCCGCCCAGGTCAACAATCAGATCGCCTGGTGCAGGATTCTCGCCGATTGATTGGATAAAAGGGCGCACGACACGCAAGCTGGAAGCAAATACGGAGCCCAGGTCCGCATTAACGAAGCTTATGGCGCGCGGACCACCCACCGAATACGTAACCATCACCTATAAACCCTCACAATCAGCAGCAAGGGAAGGCCGGACCATTGTGCATAAAATTCGACCGAGCCGGGAAACTCCTCAACAATTTCCAGGCCGGCGCGCAGCTCCAGCACAATATCCACTGTCAAGCCGGCCGCGGCCGCGGCGGCCCGATGCTCGTCCAGTCCATAGGCGGCATGTGGCACCGCCACTTTCTGGCCGTGCTGATCAGTGAACGATCGAATCAGCCCAGCTCGACTGGCCTCAGGGTGGAAATCTGAATACAACAATACCCCGCCATCCCGCAATACCCGCTTGACCTCGTTCATCCACCCGTAAATGGAATCCGCGTGCCCGATCGCCAACCCACTCACGACCACATCCAGGGCGCCACTGCGTAGAGGCAGGCGTGTCATATCGGCCAGTACCCGGCCACGTGTAGCCACCCTACGCAACATGCCCTCAGACAGGTCCAGGGCAACGACAGCGGCGGCGCGGTCGTCCATTAATCGCTGAGCGTATCGCCCCGTGCCACAAGCAAGGTCCAGTGCTTGCTTCCCAGCCACATCTGGCCAGCAATCGAACATCGCGCTCTGTTCGGCTCGCATCAGTGGATTGTGTGGGATCGGCGGATAGGTGCCCGACCACCGCTCGTATGCCTGGAGCGTCGAGAGCGCAAGCGAGGGTTTCATGCGTGGGGCTCTTGGTCGCGCCACGCCGAGCACACGCAGGTAAAGCATTCGGGGCGGTGGCCAGCCCGGATGTCCGTCCGCAACATCGTCATGTTCCTGGAATTAAGCATGGCCTTCACACCCGGGGTAGCGTCGGACTCCTGAGGGCCCGATATGAAGAAGCATGGTCTAATTCGGCCGTGCGCCTCAACAACCGCAGAAAACTCGGGCGCGTTGCAGTGGACGGGTGGATAGGTTCCGTGCCCGCAAACGGCCGAGTAGTACTGCCAGATACGCCGCAACTTCCCGGGGTTTTCGGCGATAAAGCCGCTTTCAAAATCATCTGCACATTCGTTTT
>JBBQTF010000114.1:0-2778 GCA_038234675.1 Steroidobacterales bacterium | reverse complement strand
GGGGGCTGCGCACCTTGCACGCGCGCCTGGCCATTCACGCACGCAACGCTCAGGCCCTGGCAGAGTGGCTCGCGCAGCAGCCGACCATCAGTCGCGTGTGGTATCCGGGCCTGCCGTCTCACGAAGGACATAAGATCGCGGCACGCCAGCAGCGCGGTTTTGGCGCCATTATTTCCTTTGAACTGAAGGACGGTGCCCCGGCGGTCAAGCAATTCGTATCCGCCTTGCGGTGCATCACGCTGGCCGAGTCATTGGGCGGCGTCGAAAGTCTGGTCGCGCACCCGGTGACCATGACGCACGCGGCGATGGACGCGATGGCGCGCCGCGAAGCGGGTCTTACCGAAGGTTTGCTGCGTATGTCCGTTGGCATTGAGGACCTGGCGGATCTGCAAGGGGACCTTCAAACCGGGCTGGAAAGTATCGGCCGCTGAGCTCTTTCCACGGGCGGGCAATGACCACTAGAATTCGCTGCTGCGGCGCCGCGGGCGTGGCCCAAGCGAGGGCTCGATGCGGGCCCCTTGATCACTTCAGAAATTAAGGAGGGCCTATGGCTTCGATCTCAATACATCCGTCGGTCGATAACGGCGTCAAGCCCACCGGCAAGGATTTTGGCGGCGGCACGCTAATGTGCCGATGTGCGCAAGACCCGGTCGAGGTCGCCGTGGGCGCGCAAACCGCGCACAACCATGCCTGCGGCTGCACCAAGTGTTGGAAGCCCAAGGGCGCACTGTTCGCCGTAGTAGCGGTGGTCGCCAAGGACAAGGTCCGGGTCACGAAGAACGCCGAGAAGCTCTCGGTGCTCGATAGCGGCGCGACGATTCAGCGTTACACCTGTAGGGGTTGCGGCGTGCACATGTACGGGCGCATTGAAAACACCAAGCACCCATTCTATGGTCTGGATTTCGTGCATACCGAACTGTCCACGCAAGAGGGCTGGGCCGCTCCCGGATTTGCCGCATTCGTATCTTCGATCATCGAATCGGGCGCGGATCCGGCGCAGATGGGCGCGGTACGCGCGCGGCTCAAGGCGCTGGGCCTCGAACCATACGATTGCCTGTCGCCGCCGCTCATGGACGCCATCGCCACGCACGTAGCCAAGGCATCGGGCGCACTGAAGGCATAGCGGAGAACGATCATGGAAGTACGCGCAGCGGTGGCCTTCGAGGCCGGCAAGCCGCTCAGCATTGAGCGGGTGCAGCTGGAGGGGCCAAAGGCGGGCGAAGTGCTCATCGAGGTCAAGGCGAGCGGGATCTGCCACACCGACAAGTACACACTCTCGGGAGCCGACCCGGAAGGGCTGTTTCCCTCGATACTCGGCCATGAAGGCGCCGGCGTGGTCGTCGAGGTCGGTGCCGGGGTGCTAACCTTAAAAAAGGGCGATCACGTCATTCCGCTCTACACCCCGGAGTGCCGCGAGTGCAAAAGTTGCACATCGCGAAAAACCAATCTCTGCACCGCGATTCGCGCCACCCAGGGCAAGGGCGTGATGCCCAACGGTGCCAGTCGGTTTTCATACCAGGGCAAGCCGATCTATCACTATATGGGTTGCTCGACCTTCGCCAACTACACCGTGCTGCCGGAAATTGCGCTGGCCAAGATTCGCGAGGACGCGCCCTTTGACAAGGCCTGCTACATCGGCTGCGGCGTCACCACGGGCATCGGCGCGGTCATTTTTACCGCCAAAGTGGAGCCCGGTGCCAACGTGGTGGTGTTCGGATTAGGCGGGATCGGCCTGAACGTTGTGCAGGGAGCCAAGCTCGCGGGTGCGGACATGATCATCGGCGTCGATACGAATCCCGGGCGTGACAAGCTCGCACGGAAATTTGGCGCGACGCATTTCGTCAATCCAAAAGTGGTCCAGGGCGACCTGGTGGCACACCTCGTCGAGCTGACCAAAGGCGGGGCCGATTACAGCTTTGAGTGCATAGGCAATACCCAGGTCATGCGCCAGGCGCTCGAGTGCTGCCACCGTGGCTGGGGCCAGAGCATCATCATCGGAGTGGCCGCCTCCGGGCAGGAAATCAGCACCCGTCCGTTCCAGCTCGTCACCGGTCGCGTTTGGCGCGGCACGGCCTTTGGCGGCGCCCGCGGTCGCACCGACGTCCCGAAAATCGTCGACTGGTATATGGAACGCAAGATCAACATCGATGACCTGATCACCCACACCCTGCCGCTCGATCGGATCAATGAGGGCTTCGAGCTCATGGCCAAAGGTGAATCCATCCGCAGCGTGGTCGTTTATTGACCGCCTGGCGCCGCCCTCTGGCCGCTGCGCCCCCAGGATATATGTCAATCTGACCCGAGCCGATTGCGCTCAGGTGCCTCGGAGCTCTGGGGATCGGCCTGTAGGGCGGTTTGGCTCTGACGGGGCAATCTTCGGCTTGTGAGTTCGCCGGGCGGCTCGTGTATCCTTTGGGAGTTTGGCTGCTCGTTACCGCGCCCTTTTGCATCGCGCAATAGGCCGCCGACCGGCTCAGGAACACTGGAGAGTCAAGGTGATAAGTCCGACCGTGACCGTGGCGGCGCGGCGCGTGGAGGGCGGCCTCGCCCAGGGCATCGCCGAGACCTTGGCCGCCGAGGTTCCGGTCGCCATCCAGTTTAATGGCCGGGCACATGCGGTGATGCTGGCAACCCCGGCGGACCTGGACGACTTTGCTCTGGGCTTCGCCCTGACCGAGGGAATCGTTCGGAGGGCTGATGAACTTGCGTTGGTCGAGCAGGCCTGGACGCCCGAGGGCGTAGTGTTGGACATACGAATTCCGGAAATACGATTTGCAC
>JBBQTF010000113.1:0-2929 GCA_038234675.1 Steroidobacterales bacterium | reverse complement strand
GTTTGAGGGCGATCTGTGCGGCTTCGAGCGTGATGCCTTCAAAGTTGTTCTCATAGCGCGCCAGAAACTCGATGTAGCTCCAGCTTGGCCAGGGAACCAAGTGCACGTTGGCGTCCATCAAACCGGGAACCAGGTATTTTCCTTTGAGGTCCCTGACCTGAGCTCCGTTCGGGACTCGGAGCTTCGCAGCCGTCCCTATCGCCTTGATGCGATTGCCTTCGAGCAGCACGACCCCGTTGTCCACCGGCGGGCCGCCATTACCGTCGATGACAGTGGCACCCACCAGCGCGAGGACCTCGGCCTGTGCGCCGGACATGAGACTGCCCATGCATCCGAAGAGCAGCACGGCGAGGGCTTTTAGCCTCTTTTTGTTCATTTTCTCTCCCGCTCAGCGCCGGAACATGGCGTTGTATTTGAGTATGGGGCCTGGCATGTGCCAGGTCCCGACGAAGCCCCGGGGCAATAAGAATGCATCTCCGGCCACGTACCGTTCGGTGTTGCCATGGTCGTCGCTGATAATGACTTCGCCCGCGATCAGGTAACACGCCTCGTCGACGGCAAGATCCTCGATCCGCAGCGTACCCGCATCACAGGACCAGACGCCAGCGGTGAACACACCGGACGGGTCGGTGAAGGCTGTATACGCGCGCGGATGACGGGCGCCTTCAAGGGCGGTGTCGGAAGCATCGTGGTGGGTCGGGGAAAGTCCTCGGCCGTCTGGACCGTCGGCGCGGATTCTCAGAAACTGCTGCGTCAAGGCGGTTCCCTGCGGCAAAGAGCACACCATGTCAGACTGCTTACGGACTGACGAGAGGCATATATTGACCCGACTCTTCGAACATATCGAACCAATCCGCGAGCGTATCGTCACCGCAGGGCACCCCCTTAAATGAGCGAACCCGCAGGCTTGCTCGAGCAGGTCCAATCACAGATCCTCGCCGGCGGCTGCACGCAGGCGGCTGCGGTGGCGCTTGCTGCCTGCGAGCAGATAGCCGACGTCTCCCTGGTCGGTTGCCTGGCGACCCTGATGAGGACCTGCAGGGAATATCGCACTGCCTTGGTTCTCTACGAACGCGCTGCGGTGCTCGAACCCGACAACGCCCATCACCACTACAATCGCGCGGCTGCCCGGCGGGTAGTCGGCGATCTTGCCGGCGCGGAGGCCGATTACGACCTGCTTCTAGATAAGCATCCAGAATACTTCGAAGCCCATCTGAGCCGCTCCGAACTGAGGGTCCAGTCCCCTGAGCACAATCACGTGGAGGGCCTCGAGACGCTCCTGGCTCGGCACACCCCCGACTGGCGTGGCGAAGTGGCCTTACGTTACTCAGTGGCCAAAGAACTGGAAGACCTCGGCCAGTATGCCCGTTCCTTTGACCACCTCCGTCGCGGTGCATTGCTGCGGCGGCGTCATTTAGCCTATGACTTGCAACACGACCTCGACACCGTTCAATGGATCATCGACGACTTTAGCAACCGCCTTGCAGCCCCGGCGAGCCCGCTAGGACCGGTATTCATCGTGGGGTTGCCTCGTACTGGCAGCACGCTGCTGGAGCGCGCCCTCACCAACCATCCGGACATGCACGCCGGGGGCGAGTTGCCCTGCTTCACGCAGGCGCTCGTCGCCTCAGTCCGTCGATCTGGCTTCGCACCGCCTCAGTCTCGGCGCGACATGGTCGCGCGTTCCGCAACAATCGACTTCACGGGGCTCGGCCTGGATTATATGCGCCGGGTGCGCACGCACGGAGTGGTAGGCACCCGGTTCACAGACAAACTGCCGCTCAATTATCTGTACTGCGGGCTCATCCTGCGCGCCCTGCCGCATGCCCGCATCATTCATCTGTCCCGTCATCCCATGGCCGCTGGCTATGCGATGTTCAAGACTCTGTTCAGCGAGGGCTATCCATTTTCCTACGACCTTGATGAGATTGCCGGCTACATCGCGGGCTATCGACGCTTGATGGTCCACTGGCGATCGGTGTTACCGCAGGCAATCTACTCTGTCACCTACGAGGACCTCGTGGTCGATTTTGCAGGAGAGATGCAGCGCATACTCCAGTTCTGCGGATTGCCCTGGCACGACGGCTGCGCCCACCCCGACAGAAATGCAGCGGCTGAAACCTCCGCGAGCGCCGCGCAAGTGCGCCGCCCGCTTTATTCCGACTCGCTCAACCAGTGGCGGCACTACGAAGGTCAGCTTGAACCACTTCGACAGCAGCTGAGTAAGGCCGGCGTAGCACCCGGGGATTGAATCAGATTATCTGTCACCGTTGGTCGCCGAACGGTCAGGCTGGGGTCCGTCGCGCGCCGCCGATGTGATCCGGGCTCAGCGATCGCAGTGCTTGAGCACGCCCGGATCGCATCCAGGCGCCTCGTCGGCACGCGCATTCACCCCGCCGCTACAAGACTGCCTTTCCGCAGACGGCCGCCGTCCTTCTTCATCCATATGCGACCACGGACTCCTGTGGAGATCCGCCGCATCGATGCCAGGCGGCCTCGCCGAACCTATCCGGATCCCGGTCTAGGATGAAGCAAGGCGCTCCGTTTGGCGCCTTTTCATTCCTCCCGATCGTCTTCCTCCCCCCGCAGATAGTAGACGGCGAGGCTGTTGGTCACATCGTCGATGACCGCAAAATCGAAAGCGCGACCCTTGCTCAGGCGGGTGTCGAATCCGAATGCACCCCCCTGGCTGGCATCAACATTGTATTCGCGGACGAAACGCCCACTCTTCGTGAACTCGACGATTTCGCTCGGGTGCAGCGGATCACTGTTTACCGCATCGCCATTGGCAGTCAATAGATGTCCATTCGATGCCCAGCGCAGGGCAAGTGGACCCCGCAACTGCGCATTGGCGAACACAAGCCGGCCCCGCCCGGACGAACTCGAGGCATGACCCGCATGCGCGACGGCGTAGATCGCGTTGTCGGCA
>JBBQTF010000112.1:0-3060 GCA_038234675.1 Steroidobacterales bacterium | reverse complement strand
AGGCGGGGGTCGAACTCGAATAGAATCACTTGTTGAGAGGGGGCCGCTGTGCCACCCGCGCTGTAACATTCCTATGTCCCCACACGCCTATTTACGGTATCCTCATGTTTGCCCTCCGGGTTTAATCTTGTGAGCACTTTTATTTGTAACGAACGAATTCGAGTTATCGCAGCTCTGGGCCTGCTGGCGGTAGGCGTGACGTTTTCAGGCTGCTCCGGCAAGAGCGCCCAGGCTTCCGGCAGTGGCGGAGGACGGGGCCGCCGCGACGGCGGCGGAGTGCCAGTGACTATCGCCAAAGTCGGTCAGAAGACTGTGCCGATCGAAGTCCAGGTGATCGGCAATGTTGAGGCTTATTCGACCATCGGCGTCAAGTCGCAGGTGGGCGGCAGTTTGATCCAGGTCGGTTTTAAAGAGGGTGAGTCAGTCAAGAAGGGCGCCCTGCTGTTCGTTATCGATCCGCGGCCGTTCGAAGCGTCGGTGAGCCAGGCGAAGGCGACGCTGGCGCGAGACCAGGCCCAGGCAGGCCTCGCAAGGGCGAACCTGGCACGCGATACCGCGCAGTGGAAATACGCCGAATCCCAAACCGGACGCTACGCCAAGCTGAAGGAAGAAGGCGTGGTTCCGGCGGACCAGGCGGAACAGATGCGCAGCGACTCCGATGCCAAACACGAGGCCGTGCGGGCCGACGAGGCGTCGATCGAAAGCGCCAAGGCGGCGATCGATGCCGACCAGGCCATGCTCGATACCGCCAACGTAAATCTAAGCTACACCACGATCCGCTCCCCTGTCGATGGGCGCACCGGTAACGTGAACCTCAAACTGGGCAACCTGGTGAAGGCCAACGATACAGACCTGGTGACCATTAACGAGGTCCGTCCGATATATGTGACGTTCTCGGTTCCCGAGGTGCAGTTATCCGCGATCAAGCAGCGCATGACCCAGGGACAACTCGCGGTTTTTGCGGAGCCCCAAGGCGCGGCAGTGGGAGAACCGGTGCGGCTGCAAGGCAAGTTGACGTTTCTTGACAATACCGTGGATCCATCCACTGGGACCATCAAACTAAAAGGTACTTTCGCGAATGAGGACGGACGGCTTTGGCCCGGTCAATTCGTACGCGTTACGTTGCGGCTCGCGAATGTGACCGATGCTCTGGTTGTGCCGACGCAGGCCGTACAATCCGGTCAAGAGGGGTCCTATGTGTATGTTGTCAAGACCGATATGAGCGTCGAATCCAGGCCGGTCACGCCGGGCATGCGGGTTGACCAGGAAATGGTGATCGACAAAGGTCTGAGTGTAGGCGAACAGGTCGTTACGGAAGGCCAACTCCGGCTGGCTCCGGGCATGCGGGTCACCCTGCGGGGCCCGGGAGGCGGTCCCGGAGCGCCCGGGGGTACGGGAGGCCGTAGACGTCCACCTCCGACTGGTTCCTAGATCTGCTACTCCCTAGGCTTTTGTTTGGCTTCGTGCTTGGCATCGTTCCAACCTTGACGCGCTTCATGGGTAGCCTTCCCCAGTTCTCGAGCCGCTTTCTTGGCGGCGGCTTCGGTTTCCTGAGCCAGCCCATAGGCAGCATGGCCCGCTTTTCGGGCGGCGGGTTCGTGGCTGGTGTCCCGCTCCAGCGGCGGCTCCTCGCGGCGCATACAACCGGATAGGCTGATTCCAATGATGACGGCCAAGGCTGCGGTTCCGAGTCGCATGAGTACCCCCACTGATTAGGATGCCACGCATCGTTCAGGAGTTGCGGCAGGAGTTGCGGCAGGCGTTTCCGCGAGGTACCCGATGACTGGACGCATCCTGCAAATCAGCATCTCGCGCGGCGGTGTGCCCAAGTACCCGATTCCGGAGGGCCTGGTTACACCGCTGGGCATTGAAGGCGATATTCACGCGCACCCCCACATCCACGGCGGGCCGCGTCAGGCTCTACTGCTGGTCTGCTCTGAAGCCATCGCGGCTCTGATCGCGAAGGGCCATCCGCTATTCTACGGAGCGCTGGGCGAAAATCTCACCACCGCGGGAATCGACCACCGGCAAATGCGCAGCGGGCAGCGGTATAGGATCGGCGAGGTATTTGTTGAATTGACCAAAGTCCGCGCGCCTTGCGCGACTCTGGATGTGTACGGTCCGTCGATAAAACAGGAGATCTATGACAAGGCGGTCAAGGCTGGGGATCCTGAGTCACCGCGCTGGGCGATGAGCGGGTTTTACGCATCGGTATTACAAGGTGGTTATGTCCGGACGAACGATATGATTACTTTTTTAGATCAGATGGTTTGAGGAGTGCCAGGGAACGGCAAGGCCGCGAACCGGCTGAAGTCACGGTATAATTGAGCGAGTAGACCACGATGTCTACCCAGTCATGCAGCAATTACTCGAGCGTATCGAGTTTCGCGATCCTACGCGCGCGCAGCGCGAGGTAGCGCAAATTGCAGGGGTTCTCGATCCTGAGTTGCGCGCCTGTCTTGACTCGTTGCTGGCGGCCTCTCCCGATCCCGACCGCGCACTGACCCATCTCTCCCACCTTAGCGACAAGCAGTTTGCGTTCTCACGTGAGACTCTGCGGGATCTGGTCGCCGTCTTTTCCTACTCACGATTCCTTTCCGGCGAACTGCTGCAAAACCCGCAATGGATCGCAGCGGTAGAGGATTCGGACCGTGTTTGGACAACCGCGGAATATCAAAGTGCCCTGGCCGAGTGCTTCGCCGCACGCCCCGCAGGCGCGGCCGACGCGTTAGTGCTCGCCTTGTTCCGCCGCCGGCATATTCTGCGGATTCTGCTTCGAGATGTGCTCGGGTCTGCCTCGCTGCCCGAGATTACCGAAGAACTTTCGAACCTGGCCGACGCCATCCTGGAGACCAGCTATCGGCGAATCCGGAGCGAGCTGGTGGAACGCCATGGGACGCCGCGGTACCGAGACGAGCGTGGCCAGCTCGCGGAATGCTGTATGGCGGTGATCGCGCTGGGCAAGCTCGGTGGCCAGGAATTGAACTATAGTTCCGATATCGACCTGATGTTCGTCTACAAGGCCAACGGCGAGACCAGTGGGCCCCACGCCATCTCGAA
>JBBQTF010000111.1:0-3087 GCA_038234675.1 Steroidobacterales bacterium | reverse complement strand
GATAGACCATCGCTTTCATCGCGGTCGGGCCCGTCGCAGGCGCCGGTGCAGAAGCGCACGGGGAATTGTGACTCAGCAGCAGCGCGAACCCGACCAGCGCCGCGACCAACAACAGAAGTAGAGTATTCAGCACCTTGCTTCGTCGAGTCATGCTCATTGCTCCTGTCTGTACGGCACGAAATGATAGTTGGAATTAGTGGTCCGGCGGCACATGACAAGATTGTCCAAAATATGACTCGCGGTCGGGATTGGTGGCTAGCAAAAGCTTGTCTGTCAGTACGTGTCGTTGATTTGCGCTGGATGGTAGCGCTATGTCAGGTGAAAGTGAATCGGGCCGGGTCAATTCCTGAGCGCGGCAACATCCCGGGACTTGAGGCGTATAAGGTCGACCAGAGTACGAAAAGGGAGACTCAGCCGTGGGTAACCCCGCACTGATCCGCATGTCCAGAAGAGAGGTTTCGTGTGCCACTTTCGCCGCAGGAGTGACGCTAGCCATTCCGCCCTCTGCGCGGGCGCAATCGCAGGACCTGGGGATTGTAGTGACAAAAGCGATCCCTGGCACTGGTGAGCGATTGGCGGTGGTGGGCTTGGGAACCGACAAATTCCGTACTGGCGCGCGCGAGGCCATCCGAGCTGAGTCCAGGCGCATGTCAGAGCTTGGGGGGAACCGTAATTGATACTGCAGCAGCCTATGCAGATGGCGACGTGCTTGCGGCGCTGGGGATTCGCGATCGGATGTTCCTTGCCACGAAAGTTACCGCCACCGGCGGGGGCAGGAGCGCTGCAGGGGGCGAGGCGAGTCTCAATCGCTCTCTCGAGCGATTGCGCACGCCGCGAATCGATTTGCTGCAAGTCCATAACCTCGATGGAGCCGATGAGCTCATGCCGATACTTTTAAAATGGAAGCACGAGGGCAAAATCCGTTACCTGGGCATCACCACTTCGCGTGTCCAGCAGCATGGCCAAATGGTCGACTTTATGCACAGATATCCGCTGGATTTTGTTCAGGTCGATTACTCCGTCGCGAATCGTGATGCCGCGGCGAAGGTGCTGCCGCTCGCGATCGAGCGTAAGGTCGGCGTGCTGGCCAACATACCATTCGCTTTCGGCTCTCTCTTTGATCATTTACAGAGTCGTCCGCTGCCGAGCTGGGCAGCAAAAATCGACTCATGCCAGCTGGGGCCAATTCCTGCTGAAATACGTTATCGCGCACCCGGCCGTAACCTGCACAATTCACGCGCCAACGCAAGCCGAACACCTTGAAGACAACCAGCGCGCCGCACGTGGTCGACTGCCGGATGAGGCCACGCGGCGCCGAATGGAGAAATTCTGGGACGCTAGTTAAGCGCACAGTAGATCTGCGTTTGAGCTAGACCCGACGCGAGGTAATGCTCTGACGCGCTTTGCGCGCGCGATTAGTAAGGGGTAGAAAGTGTCTATGTATCAATATAATAGAGTACTTATGTTAAAAAAGCTTTAATGGACAGGATAGCAACAAAACTCTTCGGTAGCGCAAGGGTCCCGCTGAGCGAATTTCGTGTGATTTGGGCAAATGAGCAGTACTCACGTTAGGCGCATAGCTCATCCACAAATGAACGCGCCCACATTTCCTATCCCTTTGCCCAAACTCCGCACTGGCACGTATTTTTGCGGCGATGGGTCTTTCCTGCATCGCGCGAGAACGGGACTATGAAAGCGGTTTTAGTCCCCGCGCTGTATGCGTTAGGCACGCTGAGCTGCGTCTTCGCCGACGATCAATACGAGACACAGGCTGAACGCGAGACCTTGGAGATCACCGCGACCCGCGAGCCGGAGGCTGTAAACAGGGTTCCGGCCTCTGTCACCGTTATCACGGATGAGGAACTGCGCCGACGCGGCGCGCGTGATCTGCGTAGCGCGCTTTTGCTTGTGGGCGGTGTGGAAGGCACTCCCGGAGGCGACGGCGGACCTGCAGGCACGGTCCCGGCACTATGGGGGCTGCGTGAAGCAGACGCATTCCTGCTCGTGGTGGACGGGGTCCCTTGGGGCGGAGCGTTTAATCCAGCCACGCCGTCAATTGATCTCACTGGTGTTGAGCGCATTGAGGTATTGCGTGGCGCGGCACCGACCATTTATGGAGCAACCTCTTTCGTCGGCGTAATCCAGGTAATTCATTACGCCGCAGGTGCGACTCCCGGATTCGTCGGAATGGCCGGGGCCTCGCACGGCAGCTATCGCCTGTCCGGAGGTGGTGAACTTGCGCAGATTGGGCGCTATAAGCAATCCCTCACCGCCAACTTCGAGAAGCTTGGCTATGAGGACGATCGCACGGAGTATGAGCGGTACCACGTGTTGTACCGGGGCCGCAGCGAGCTGGGTCTCGGAACCTTTCATCTGGACGGCGACGTGTCGATCTTGCCACAGACTCCAGCGGGCAATTTGCTCTTGCGCGACGGCAGGATTTTGCACGACGAACTGCCGATCAATGCCAATTACAATCCAACCGGGGCCAAGCTTAATCAACAGCGGTATGCATTGAATTTCGGGCTCGACGGGATAGGCTCGGCCGGAGATTGGTCGGTTACGCTTTCTGCGACCCGTACCCTGAATGACATCCTGCGAGGTTTTCTGCGCGGCAACGCGTTTGCCAGTCCGCCCGATGCCGGTGTGGGCGACGGCTTGCAGGCCGACGGTTATTCTCAAAGAAGCTCAATTACGGACATTTACTTCGACGCGCATCTGGCCAAGCGGCTGTCTCCGACGCTGCACCTGATGTACGGCGTGGACTATCTGCACGGATACGGCTCGGAGAACGCGATCAATTTTGGCTATTGCATGGACCCGTCGGGTCGAGAGTATGTTTGCGAGGGAGCCCATCATCCCGACGAGCTGGTCTATTCAGACGACAAGCGTGGATTTGCGGGAGCCTATACGCAGCTGGATTGGCAGCTCAGCCCTCTTGTGGACGTATTGGCGGGTATACGTTTGAACAATACGCGCGAAACAGCCAAGGGCGTGGCGATAGACAATACGGGCGCCAATCCGGTGGTCGCATTCAACGGGACCGATGGGCGAGCCACCACACGCCTGAGCGGCACTCTCGGGGTG
>JBBQTF010000110.1:0-3226 GCA_038234675.1 Steroidobacterales bacterium | reverse complement strand
GACCACGACGGCGATCGACATCGACGAGGAGCTGTTGAACCGCTGTCTCGTGCTGACGATCAATGAGACGGCCGAGCAGACCGCCGCGATCCAGATGCGACAGCGCCAGGCGCGCACGCTGCAGGGCTTGCAGGCGAGCGTGCGCAGCGCCCAGGTGCTGGCGGCGCATCGCGCCGCACAGACCTTGTTGCGGCCGCTGGCCGTGGTCAATCCGTTCGCCGAGCAACTGACTGAGCATCACAGCAGGTGCGTTGTACGCCGAGAGCCATGGCTGCAGGTTGAAGGCGGCGTTTGTGAGCGATTTTTCACGCGGGTCGCCCGACGCAGCACTGATCTGACCTTCCCGCCGCGAATCCACATGGCTGGTTATGCTGAACGCAATGAGAGGAGCCGCCAGCCACACGAACGCATTGGCCCAGAAATGGGCCAGAAACCCCCGTAGGCGTTCACGCAGTACAGGGACTGCTGTGAACCGAATACCCAGTTCGAGCGCGACAAGCAGGCACAGCAGCCACAGCCAAGGCTGCTGCTGCTCCCACCGCAGAATCAGAGATGGAACAACGGGGCCGATCAGATCTCCGCAACACTGCTCAGCTGCTGCTTGGGCAATTCGCAGCCTCGCAGTGGACAGGCCGGATTTCACCAGCCAGATCACGATCAACATCTGCACGCCGTACACGACTCTGGCAGCCACTCTGTCCGGATCCGTGGAATTGGCTCGCACAGATAGCGCCAGCATCGCGATGAAAAATGCCGCCAGCAGCGCGGAAAAGCCACCCGGCAGTATCCACAGCAATGCGCCGGTCATAGCGAGCATGGCGACAAGCGCGCCATGCCGGACTTCAGGTAGCTGCATAAGTGTTGGTCTTTCCCAGCCAGACGGTGTCCCGGCCATATGCTGCTTCGCAGTGTAGGCGGAATGGATTCTGCTCGCAGCCCTACCGCCGGACACTCTGCCGCGCGACGGCAAGGGGGCGTGATCGCGGGCTGCGCTAAGTTGGCGATACTGCTCCTAAGCGGTTCAATCGAGCCGCCGCATAGCCGCCCTCTCAGGAGTGTCAACAAAGGGTCGGACTGCGATATTCGTTGACAGTCACTGCGGCGCACTTGAACATCCTGTGCAATCCCCCGATTCCGGGGTCCACTTAGGAGTTGGGCGCCAACACACGGAGTCGACCTTGGTAGTTAGCGACGTAGAAGAACTCGAACTCCCCGAACTTCTCGCGCTTCTCCAAGCGAAGGCTGAGTTTGACGGTGTCGCAAGATCGCTTGTAGCGGACGTCAATACACTACGTTAGGCGATCTTCTCGCCCGAGCCTCTTGCCAACGCTTTGGTTGCCGCATCGGATGGGAGGCTCGTCGGGATGGCTACTTACTACCGTACATTCTCCAGCTTCATTGCAAAGCCCTGCCTGTGGCTCGACGATCTATTTGTCTACGAGTCGTATCGGTCAAAGGGTGTTGGTCGCGCCCTTCTCAGACAGTTATGCCATCTCGCGAGCGAGCAAGGCTGCGGCCGCATAGACTGGGTCGTCGCCGCCAACAATGACAGCGGCAAGACCTTCTACAAGGAATTGGGAGCATCAATATTCGAGTCAGTCCATCTTGCTCGCCTGGATGAGCAGGGAATTCTGGCGCTCGCTCGCTCGGCGGCTAAGAACTTGTAAGAGACTTCCCGTGCACACCGCGCCGGTAACGCGCGTGGCTTGCGTTTGCGGGCCGCTCGGTCAATTGCAATCCGGAAAACAGCCGTTCGCGACCAGCTGAAATGGGTCGATAGTGACAAGTGAGGGTGAAAGCTTTATTCGACCGGAGCAATCGCACTGCGATGAAAACGCGATAGGCTACCGGGTCGGGTCGGGATCAATTTCGGCATGAAAGGGCCGTCATGAAATTTCCAGCTTTGCTGTTATGCGCGGTCCTCGCACAGTCCGTCGCCGTAGGGGCGCGTGCCGCTTCCGATGTGCTCCCATCAGGGCCGCCGGCCTTCGCCGGAGCTTGGCGTCTGGGTCACGACGGCGAGGGGTCGCGCAGCTGCATTGTTCGGCTCGAGGTCGCCGGCGTGATCGGCGGCTACGAACTGCGCGCGCCGCGCACATGCCGTGGCGCGGTCGACCGTTATGATGAGCTTTTTGCGTGGTTCCCCGGACCGAACGGCACGCTCGTGTTTGTCGATGCCGCCCGCCAGGCGATCTATCGCTTCCACCAACTGCCGGATGGCGGCTGGGCCAGCGAGGGATCAGCTGACGAGCGCTATTTGCTTGATAAGGTTGTGGCACCTACCCGGCAATAGGGGCGAGCCGAGGGTCGCACCAAGGCCTTGTCTTCGCTCGGCAGATGAAACTTCCCTGGACCGGGCTGGCGCCGTTTAGCGACTTTGCCACCGCAGACCACCTGTAGGCTGGTTCGGATCACGATGTCCGACTTGCCGTCCTCGGCGATGGTGCTCATCGCGCCGGTGAACGCGCCCGACGGTTTTGCCGAGCACGGTCATGCCCAGATAGTCGGGGCGAGAGTCCTCAATCCCGGGCGGATTGCGCCGCAGATGTTGAGGGTGAATCCCATGGGCCCGGCGTGCAGCTTGCGCCCCGAAAAGGTGGCCATCTTACCCGCCACAATCAAGGTGGCCTTGTCCATGCCGCCTCAGTTGGTTTGCGTCACGCCCGGCTTGCCCGTGTAGGCGCCCCCGAGCCTGCGACGCGGCAAATTGCGCGATGGCCGGCGTGGCCGAGGACGCGGGCGACAGCAGCGCGGCCGGATGCCCGGATGCGATCAGTGACCTCTTCGGCTGTTCAACGCGTCGTGTCTTGCGGGGCGTATGAAAATGCGGCGATCAATTCGTTTAGTTTCAAAAGACAAACCTGCACTTCGTCGATTTTCTTGCGGGCGTTCGTTTCGGCGCTGATTTCTTCGTTGAGCGAGCGATCCATCAAATCCTCGCCGCCGATCGCGGCGAACAAGTGGGCGCCGGTCGAGAGGAGGAACACTGCGCCAGCGCTCCCCCACCGCATCAGGACATCGCGAGCGACAGGGGGCAGAACGGCCCGGGCATCTGGGTTGGAGGTGGTGAAAACCTCTAACACGCTGCGTAATCCGGTCATGTCGGTACATCATTCCGTTTCATGTCGGTACACGATTCCGGAGCATGTCGGTCCATGCGAGCGGGTGTTGCACTGTTGACCGCTTAGGCGCGGTCGTCAAGCCTTGCCAAGGCGGATCAGGCGGC
>JBBQTF010000109.1:0-3254 GCA_038234675.1 Steroidobacterales bacterium | reverse complement strand
GTTGGCGATACGCGACCAGGCACGCGCGAAACCGGGCACCAGCGCGCGCAGCCCGGCGTCGCTGCAGCCACGATGGTGGGTTACCAGTGCGCCGATATGGCATACGCCGTCCTGCTGGAGCAGTTGCCGCATCGCATCGATACGCGAAATGTCGATGACCGAACGCGGGGCCAGGCCTTCGTTGTACTGCGCGACCAGATCGGTACCGCCAGCCAGCAGCACCGGTTCCTCACATTGATCGAGGCAAGCCACGGCGTCCGCGATGCTGGAGGGCTGCCAAAGTTTCAGCGGCGCCAGCGAACGGGCACTGGTCGGCAACAGGCCGGCTGTATTCAGGTGCTCCATGCAGTGTTGCTCGATCGGGTTTGACCCAGGTTCGTTTCAGATGTGGCCGGCGGCAAGGCCTGCCGACGCGTCGTGCGGCCGTCAGTCGCTCAGGGACAAAGCGTCACGGCGTCCACGAGAATACTGCATTGCAGTTGCTGTCGGCCCAGGGACACGCGGAGGAATCCGGGTCGGACACTTTGGGGATGTTTAATTCGACCGCGGCGCTCATGGTATTTGCGGGTGGAACGGGATGAAAACCATAGCGAATATACAAGCCCTGCAACCCGCGCCAGTTGCGGGCGTTTGGCAGCGCGCGCCAGGGAACCGGCCTTTCAAACGCCATGTGCCCGGGCGCGTCGGGGATGCCCCGCCCGGGTGACCTCCTTCTGGGCGGCTTGGGCCAATATAAGTCGCTGCGGCGCCATTCCTTTTTCTATGACGGCGCCGGACTGAATCGCCCCGGGTTTTTGGGAGTCGCGGAGCCGTTCGGACTATTGACAGGAAAATCCGCAAGAGTGGCCTCGCCAGCAAAAGGCGGTGCTTTTCCAGCATCCTTTCCGTTTCGGTAAGGCGACAGCTCGGATTCTTTTTTGCAAAGGGAGTTTTCATGGTGCAGCAGTTGACTGCACGTTTGACCGCTTGCGTGATGGCGCTTTTCGCACTGGCCTGGGCGCCCGCGACATTTGCTTATGAAGTCTTCCCGAGCGTTCCCGGCCAATACTCCAAGTGGGGCGCCTCGAACGCTGCCGGAACAGCCGGAGGCGTGGTGACCTGGGGCTTCATGGCCGCCGGCACATCTGGAAGCGCCTAATGTGGCGATGCCTGCCCCGGCACCAGCACGCTGAGTCTGCCCAACTTTTGCAGCGACCCAGCCAACAGCAATGCCACATCGACGCTGAGTCTCACCAGACGGCAAGCGGAGTTCCAGGGGACATTCGACAAATGGTCGGCGGTCGCGAACGCAAGCTTCGTTTATTCAGGCGCCGCCAACGCACTTCCGATCAATGACCCTGGCGCCACGAGCCCGATGATCCGCATCGGTGCATTTGCTTTCACCAACTCCTTCAGCGGAGCCGTCGGTTATGCGCCACCCCCCAATGGTGGCACTGGCGCAGGCGACCTGCTTTTCAACACCAACGTGGGCTTCCAGCTTGCAAACGGCGCCGAAGGCAGCGCGCTGCAGCTGTATCCGAATAATGGCGGCTTGTACATGAATGACACTGGTGGCCTCGCGCTGCACGAGATCGGGCATGCCCTGGACCTGGCGCATTCAACCGATAGCACGACCGTGATGTGCGGCAATCCAACCGTCAACTGCGCAAACCTGAATACCGTTACGCAGCAACTCAAGGCCGACGATATTGCCGGGACGCAGTTTCTCTACGGAGTCGCCGCTCCGGTTCCGGAGCCCGGCGAAGCTGCGCTACTCGCGGTCGGGCTGGCTGTACTCGGAGTCCGTCTGCGCCGCCGCCGTAGCTGATGGCGGTGGGTAGCCGTGGTCGACGGCTGCACATCCCTGCGCTCTGGCCTGAAGCTGATTCGGCCACGTGCAAACCAGGGGAATTGACACCCGCTCAAGCCCATGCTGCCCGGCGCAGCACCGCGAAGTCCTTGATTGCCAGGAGATTTTGTCCGGCAGCGATGCGCGGCGGCGACCGCGCACGCTCAACGCGCGCCCGCTCGCGGAAGCGACCGACCGGCTGGAGACGTATCGCGAATATTGGGATGCTTCGTTCGCGCGCCTCGATGGGTTGCTGAGGGAGCTGAAATGCAAGAAAACGAAACGCAAATGCGCCGCTCCAAGGAGGGAAATCACACCGCTCGAACGCATTGTCGCCAGCGAGAAGTTCGACGACGCCTCGTACCCAGGCGAAGCCCTGGACCCGACCGTATTCGTCGAAGCGCGGGGCATCACCAGCAGCAGCATCACTATCTTGATCGGTCCGACCGGCCCGTGGTTTGCGCATCACCTGAAGATTAGGCCGGAATCATTCGTCTTCGACATTGCGTCCCGGTGTCGGCGCCAGTCACGGCCGTAAGCCGCGTCAAGCCTTTGGAGCGGCCCGCACTTAAAGTGGTGCCCACCGTGTACCACGGTCCCTTCGAGGGGCTCGGAGCCCGCGTGGCACGAGTTCACCGGGTGGACAGAAGTCAACGGGTACAACACGGCGGCGGATCTTTACGCGTGCTGTATCGTCGGCCCGGAATCGAGCCCCGATTCGGCCAATTGGCGCACTGAACTCAGCCGACAGGTGACCGAATAGCGTACGTGGGCGCAGGCTCGCTCACCAAGACCTGCGCGGAAACGGCACTGATGTGCGTCGTCGCGGCGGGGCAAGTCGAGCTCGACGCACGTGGGAACAGGCCTTTCAAACACGCGCCTGAGCAGCCTGGCCGAGCTGATGCGCAATTAACTGTTGACAAGGTCTAAACCACCTTTTCTTATAATGACAGAGAGGTTCGGTGCTGACCCCGACCCGGGAGCGATACATCGGCTATACGCCAGCGCAAATGCACGTTCGCGAATTCGCGAACGTGCGCATTTGCGCGACGCGCGCAGCACAGGCTCGATCCTCTTGCGGGTCATGGACCATGCGCCTTCGCCGAACACCTCGATGTTGGCGGGTTCAAGAAAAAACAGAGTCGGCTTCTGCCAGATCTTGATCTGCTGCAAGCCGCTGCGGGATAGTCAAATCAACGTAGCGATATCCATATATCAGAGGGACACATATGACGGACATTCTTGAATTGGCGAGCGGTCTCAAGTTTCCGGAGGGCCCTGTGGCTCTTGCGGACGGAAGCGTCGTTCTCGTCGAACTGGCGCGATCGACGGTTACGAAAGTGGATGTGGACGGCAAGGTCCATGTGATTGCAACGATAAAGGGCGGTCCGAACGGCAGCGCGATCGGGCCGGACGGCAAGCTTTA
>JBBQTF010000108.1:0-3301 GCA_038234675.1 Steroidobacterales bacterium | reverse complement strand
TAATCTTTGGGCCGGCAAGGCGCAAGTCGACTTTCACCTGGCGCCTAGCCAATTGCTCTATGTCAGCTACAACCGCGGTGTAAAGGGCGGCGGCTACACGGCACCCTTGTTCCCGGCGACCATTGCACACACCGACGACCTGCAATTTAAGCCTGAGGAACTCACTTCCTACGAAATCGGCCTGAAATCGGAATTCTTCGATCACCGGCTGCGCATCAACAGTGCAGCCTATTACTACGACTACCACGATTACCAGGCGCTGATTTACACTGTTACGCTGAACCAGTTGATCAAAAACGCGGATGCCACGCACAAAGGCGTGGAGACCGAAATTGACTGGGCACCCGACGCCGCCTGGCGGTTTGGGCTGGGCGTGGCCTACTTGGACGCGGTCGTCAAGAACGTGCCCGCCCTATGCTGTACGGCCGCCTTCGCCGCTATTGTCGGAGACTACACCCCGGCCAATGCTCCGCAATGGTCGGGTAACGCGATGGCTCGTTATACGATGCCAGTTGGATCGGCGGCCCTATCGTTCCAACTGGACGGCACCTATCTGTCGAAGTTCTGGTTCAACCTAGGCGATGCGCCGGCGGTAGCACAGGATGCTTACGGCGTCGCTAATGCGCGCATCAACTACACGGCCGCAGGCAACAAATTTGAGGTGGGCGCCGAACTCGAAAACCTTTCCAACAAGCATTACGCGATGATGGGATTTGACAACACAGGGGTAAACGGACTGGCGCAGCGCTATCCGGGAATGCCACGTTGGTTCAAGATGCACGTGGATTACAGGTTCTGACAGCGAACCCACAAAACCACCGGAGCAATAACGTGAGCAAAAACCGAGTCGCCGCGATCGGCGCAGTGCTGTGCCTGATGAGCGGGGGCTTCGCGTTTCCCGCACCCCAGGCGGCGCCGAGCCTGAATGGGATCTACGCCACCCTCTCGACCAAGACGTTTGTGGACCTTACGCACGCGTTCGGTCCGAGCACGCCGCACTGGAAGGGTTTCGGTGCTGAGAAAGTGACCGAGCTGTATACCATCAAGAAAGATGGATTCTTGGTCCAACAATTCACCCATGTCGGTCAGTGGGGCACTCATATCGATACCCCGGCGCACTTTCACGAAGGCCTGCGAACCACAGACCAGATTGACCTAAAGGAAATGTTGCTGCCCTTGGTCGTGCTCGATGTACACGAGAAAGTGGCAAAGAATCCGGACTACGTCATTGCGCTCGGTGATCTACACGATTGGGAAAGCCGCCACGGACGAATTCCCGAGCATGCCTTTGTCGCCATGCGGACTGACTGGTCCAAGCGCTGGCCCAACGACGCGGCCATGCAAAATCGCGATAAGGCCGGCACCGCCCATTACCCGGGTTGGAGCAAGGAGGTCCTGAAACTCCTATACGAAGATCGCAAAATTAGCGCCTCGGGACACGAAACGACCGATACCGACCCGGGCCTGGCGACCACCAAGGATGACTATTCCCTCGAGAGCTATGTGCTCGGACTCAACCACTACCAGATTGAGATGCTGGCAAATCTTGACCGTGTGCCCGAAGCCGGGGCGCTTGTGATGGTGAGCTGGCCTAAACCCGAAGGCGGTACCGGTTTTCCCGCCCGCGTAGTCGCAATACTTCCGTGAGCGCCACGGCCTTTGTCCTGCCCGACACGCGGGGCGGAGGGCTGGGCCTGAGTTTTTGGCGGACTGGCCCTGGAACCTAGGGTGAACGGACAACGCTGGTCGACCGGACTGGGCTTTACATTGAGCGCTGTGGGCGCGGCGGTGGGCCTAGGCAGTATCTGGCGCTTTCCCTACCTGGCGGGCGCCGGAGGCGGTTTCGCCTTTATCGCAGTATTCGTGCTGGCTTGCCTGATCTTTGGCGCCCCGGTACTGGTCGGGGAAATCCTGATCGGCCGCTGGTCGCGGCACAGTCCACCCCAGGCTGCCGGGGACATCGCGGCGCGCTTCGGATACTCACGCTTCTGGAACATCGTCGGATGGACCGGTTCGCTGGCCGGATTCCTGATCATGACCTATTACACGATGATCGCCGGGTGGGTCATGGCCTACACCTGGTTTTTTCTTACTGGGGACTATGCGACCGGGGGCGTTGCCCCGGTGGTCAACAAATTCAAAAGTTTCGTTGCGGACTCCCGAGCGGTGTCGCTGTGGCAGCTTGCCTTTATCGGGCTGGTTACCCTGATCTCCATACGAGGGGTAAACCGCGGTGTGGAATGGATCAACCGGCTACGCGCGCCGGCATTGCTGGCATTTCTCCTGGTACTGACGTGCTACTCGCTCATATGCGGAGACGTCGCGCGGGGTTTGCATTTTGCTTTCGCACCCGATTTCAGTCGCCTGACGCCCGCGGTAGTTCTCGGAGCGGTGGGGCAAGCCCTGTTCGCGCTCGGGATCAGCGCCGGCATCATGATTGCTTACGGGGCTTACATGGTCCCAGGTGAATCACTGCGGCGCAACGTAATCGCAGTGGTCGGTTCGATTTTTGTGGTTTCGCTGCTGGCGACAGTGATCATTTTCCCGCTGGTGTTTCGGTATGGCCTGAATCCAGCCCAGGGTCCAGAACTCGTCTTCCAGGTGCTGCCCATTGCATTCGCCCAGATGCCCGGCGGCCGCATCGTGGGCACGCTGTTTTTCGCTCTACTTGTTCTGGCTGCATTGACACCCTCGGTTGGTTTGCTCGAAGTACCGATTGCCTGGTTGACACAGCGAACAGGTATTCGTCGCGGCAGCGCAGCACTGCTCACGACCGCCACCTGTTGGCTCATAGGACAGGGGTCAGTGCAGTCGTTTAATCGGCTCGCGCACTGGCATCCACTGGCGTTTCCCCCACGACTGGCGCAGCTTGATTTCTTCGGATTGACCGATTTTGTCTCGGCGAACTTGCTAATGCCCATATCAGCCCTGCTGGTGAGTATTTTCGTCGGCTGGAGGGTAGCGCAACACGTCCCGGAAGAAGAATTAAGCGGCTTGTCGCCTGCCACCCGGCGCCTGCTGATGTTCGCTTTGCGTTATCTATGCCCGATCGGCATAACCGTAGTGCTCATCGTGGGTCTGAGGCACTAGCACCGGACCCGTTGGCCTAGTTGTCTGCCGCGAGCACGGCGCGGCCAGCACTGGAACCAGGTGAGCAGGGCATTTGACCCCCGGAATCAGTTCGACCTAACGAACCACAAACATGGCGATAACGGCTGCCCCCATGACCACGGTGGCCAGCCACCCCAGCACGCGATGACGAAGCTTAAGTGTGTAGTCGCCCAGGAGCTCACGCTTCGTT
>JBBQTF010000107.1:0-3320 GCA_038234675.1 Steroidobacterales bacterium | reverse complement strand
CCGCACCTTGAAGCCCGCTGGCGCGAGGGGTGCCGCAACGGCTGGCGGCTTTGGCGGGAGGTGCGGGCGCTGGGCTTCGCCGGCCCGGTAAACGCGGTCGCCCGCTGGACGGCGCGGCGCCGGCGTGAGGACCCGCCCGCGTGGGCGGCCGAGGTCCGGCGTGCGGCAGCGTGGCCGGAGCCGTCCAGCCGGCGCTGCGCCCGGCTGCTAACCACGGCGCCCGACAAGCTGGATGCGCAAGAGGGCGCGTTCCCCGCGCATCTGGCCGAGGCGGCCCCCGATCTCGCGCAGGCCGACGAACTCGCCATCTGCTTCGCGGCCATGATCCGCGGCGCGCCGGACCAGGAGGCTAGGTTGGCGTTGGACACCTGGTTGGCCGACGCGAGGGGGACGGCACTCGACGCGTTCTCGCGCGGCATCAAGCGCGACCACGACGCGGTGCTGGCCGCCCTTGTCGAACCCTGGAGCACCAGTCCCGTCTAGGGGCAGATCAACCGGCCGAAGCTACTGAAGCGGACCATGCACGGGCGAGCCAAATTCGACCTGCTGCGCCGCCGCGTCCTGGCCGCTGCGTGAGGCGGCCATGCGGCAGGGCGCAACAGCACCATCCCGCTGCACCAAAACGGCGGAAGAACCCGGAATACCCGGCTGGGATCCCTCGGAATACGCATCCGGGCTCGGCAAGCGGCGCTGGCCGGTCGAGCGCGTCAACGCTTGGCTGCCGGAGAACAAGCGCCTCGGCCTGCGCTACGACCGGCTCGGCTTCATCGTCGAGGCCCTGCTCCAGGCCGCACGCATAGTCCTAGTTGCACCCAGGCTCGCTCGGGAATTCTGAAAACCGCCTCTAAGCAGCTGCCTTGGACGGTGCCGTCGATAGGACCGCGATCAGTTCCGCCTTCACGGTCTCGGCTTGGTCGTTCGATACTTGGCAGGTCCCAGCGGCGTGATGGCCGCCGCCGCCATAGCCCAGGCAGACCGCGCCTACGTTAATGGGCGAACCGCGATCGAGGATTGACTTGCCGATTGCAAAAACGGTGTTCTGCTTCCCCGCGCCCCACATGACGTGGGCCGAGATGTCGCATTCGGGGAACAGCGCGTAGATCATAAAGCGGTTGCCCGCGTAGATCACCTCCTCGTCGCGAAGGTCGATTAGCGCGAACTTGCCGTGAGCCGTGGTACAGCGGCGGACCTGTGCAGTGAACAGATCATGGTGGGCGGTGTAAAGGTCGACACGCTCCTTCACGTCCGGCAACGTCAGGACATCTTCGACTGCTTGGTCGCGGCATTGCTCGATCAGTTGCATCATAAGGTCATGGTTGGAAATTCGGAAGTCGCGGAACCGACCAAGCCCAGTTCGGGAGTCCATTAGAAAATTGAGCAGCACCCAGCCCTGCGGGTTGAGAATCTCGTCGCGTGTAAACTGTGCCGCGTCGGCCTGATCGACCGCCCCCATAAGTTCAGGACTGATGCGCGGGAAGGCCTTGGCGCCTCCGTAGTAGTTGTAAACCACACGGGCTGCGGAGGGAGCGGTGGGATCAATGACGTGGTTGGGATAGGTGCGGTCGCCTTTACGCGAAATCTCGCTGGCATGGTGGTCGAAAGCGAGATGAGAGCCTTCGACGTAGGGAAGGTTTGTCACGATGTCACGCGCCGTAATTGGCACGATACCATCCTGCATGTCCTTCGGATGAACAAATTTAATGTCGTCGATGAGGTCGAGCTCGCGCAGCAGCATGCCGCAGACGAGACCGTCGAAATCGCTGCGGGTGACGAGGCGATGTTTCTGGATTGCCATGAAGGATGCACCTGTCCGGTTGATTTTCTAGTAGAGTAACCGTTTCGCAAGGATAGTGTCGGTCAGCAGGAGATCGGCAGGCGCACCGATCGTGCGACCCCGCTGAAGCGCCGCAAGCATGTCAGCCGCCCCGGCCTGATAGCGGCTTCGCACTGCCTAGCCAAGTTCAAGGCGGTGTTTGCGCTCAAGCGAGCCCTCCGCACCAATGGTATAATGTGCAGCCTTAGTGCGCGTTTGAGAAGTGGCCGATACGGCAAGCGGTAGCGGCAAGCCGCGCGCCTCAGCCACTAGGGGTAGGGAAGACGGACTATTTTCAAACGGGCACTTAAAGGCATTGCTCAGTCCCGTCGCATGCCGGACCGCCACACCTGTCCGGTAGGTCAATGTCGCACCCCACAGCGCGAAACCCAGGAGAGCGATTAGCGAGGCGAGACGGCCAAGTAAGACGAGACGGCCGTCCCTAGCCTGTCCGCGCAACCCATGGCCGAGGTGGCGCGGCAAAGAAAGTGTTACTTGCAGGAACTGTGTCATGTCGAGCTGATATATAATCTCTTTACGTGAAGACCCAGAAATCAGCGGCCGAGGCGACCCTGATCTTAGCGGCGTTTTGAAGGTGCGAAAACTTCGGGTCTTCACGGGGACGGAGTATGGCGATGCACGCGCAAACCGGCGGACTGCCTGACGCGAGTAGGACGCGCCTTGGCCCGTAGCGATGTGACGGCAGTCCTCTGAGACCTTGGCTGGTTTTGTCCATGGCAGACCTTAGTCCAGCGTAAAGGGGAGGTATCGTCGGGTTCTGTTATTAAGAACTAGGGCGTGTCATTGTTTGGTAGAATCTTACACGAGTGAGACCGTTATTTAGAGCGTGTCAGCCATGATGAAGTTGACTGACGTGGCGTCACGGCCTTCGTGGGGCACTGCACCCGGAAGAGGATTTCCCAGCTATTGATGGGGAGTGTTAAAAAACCTGGGGCGTTACGCCGCGAGTTGGAGGGCCGTGTGGCCAAACCGCCCGTCCAGCACTGCGGCCCTGACCTGAAGCACGCGATGGGCGCCGCGAGGCGACCAGCACATCTGCTTGCACTTGTTCATGCGTGCACTCAAAAGCTGGTTGACCGTGCCTTCCGCGCGTGAGGTTGAGATCGGCTTGCGAGCTCGATACCGCTGGCCGTAGTCAATCAACGCGCCCTCGTTGGTCTCGATGTAGGCCTGCGGCTCCGTGCAACGCGCGAGCAGGCGCTTCGCCCTTGCTTCCATTGCGGGGTCGTTCAGCACGGTGGCGTCCTTGGCCCAGCTCGCAATCCGATCCAGAGCCTCGCATGCTTTCTCGTGGTGGCCGTTCCAGAGCAGGTGCCGCAGCCGTTCCACGTCGATCTGAGCCTGGTCGGGCGGGGCGAGGGACGGCGGCTCGAGGCCGCACAGGCTGCCCATGACCTGCTCGACGTGCTGCACGCGCATGGAGAGATGGAACCAGTCGAGGATGGGCTCCACTGGGCCGTCTGTGGCCGAGCGCACCAGCGCCGGC
>JBBQTF010000106.1:0-3353 GCA_038234675.1 Steroidobacterales bacterium | reverse complement strand
ATGTGAGTAATCATTGATGCCGCCCATCGATCGACTGCTAATCGCCAATCGCGGTGAGATCGCCTGTCGGATTGCGCGCACCGCGAAGCGCCTCGGCATACACACGATCGCGGTCTACTCGGACGCCGACGCGCGGGCACGCCACGTCAAGGTCTGTGATGAAGCATTCGGCATTGGCGGGCGTACCCCCGCCGAGAGTTACCTGCGTGGCGATGCCATCCTTGACGCTGCGCGCCGCGGCGGTGCGCAAGCCCTCCACCCCGGGTACGGGTTCTTGTCGGAGAACGCGGAATTTGCGGAAAACTGCGCCCAGGCCGGGGTCATTTTTATCGGCCCGCCGCCGGCGGCAATTCGGGCCATGGGATCGAAATCCGCGGCCAAATCACTGATGGAGCGGGCCGCAGTGCCCTTGACCCCGGGTTATCACGGTGATCATCAGGAAGAACGCTTCCTGCGGGAGGCCGCCGATCAACTTGGTTATCCGGTCCTGATCAAGGCCAGCGCTGGCGGCGGGGGCCGTGGCATGCGCCGCGTGGACAAAAGCAGCGACTTCGCCGCCGCACTGAGCAGTTGCAAACGGGAGGCGAGTGCGAGTTTCGGCGACGATCGGGTGCTGGTGGAGAAATATCTCTTGGAGCCCCGACACATCGAAATCCAGGTGTTCGCTGACAGCCATGGCCATTGCCTGCACCTGTTTGAACGCGATTGCTCGGTACAGCGACGGCACCAGAAGGTGCTCGAAGAGGCGCCGGCGCCGGGCCTCAGCGATGCACGCCGCACGGCGATGGGGGCCGCGGCAGTCAGCGCAGCCCGCGCGGTCGGTTACCTTGGCGCTGGAACCGTAGAATTTATCGTCGCTCCCGGCGGCGATTTTTATTTCATGGAAATGAACACGCGGCTGCAGGTCGAGCATCCGGTCACGGAGATGATCACCGGGCTCGACCTGGTCGAATGGCAGTTGCGCGTGGCCGCGGGTGAGGCATTGCCGCTGACACAGGAGCAGCTGGCAATATCCGGTCACGCTCTTGAGGCGCGCGTGTATGCGGAGGATCCGGACCGTGGCTTCCTGCCGGCCATCGGCCGCCTCGAATATTTTTCTGCGCCGGCACCCTCCCGCCACGTACGCATGGATGCGGGGGTGGGGCAGGGCGATGAAATCACGCCCTACTACGACTCGATGATCGCCAAGCTCATTGTCTGGGACCAGAACCGGGCACTGGCTTTGGCGCGCATGCGCGAAGCGCTGAGTCAACTGCACATCGTGGGTGTGGCCAATAACGTCGATTTTCTGAATCGCCTGGTCGCCTCGCCCGCATTTGCCAAGGCCGACCTCGATACGGCACTGATCGAGCGCGAGCACGATTATTTGTTTCCCGCACCCACCGCTCCGCGCCGGGAAGTATGGTTGGCGGCGGCTGTGGCGACACTTTTGAGGCACTCGGATGCCTCGCCCCGCACTCCGTGGCTGGCCCAGGACGGCTGGCGATTGGGCGAGCGCGCCCGGCGCCACCTGACATATCGTTGCGGCGTGTACGAGAAAACCATCGAAGTTCATTATCGGTCCAGCGGCTGGGAATTTCGATTGGACGCAGACAGTTCGATCGTCCGGGGGCACCTGGAAGGTGGCACGCGCTTGACGCTGGAGATCGAGTCCGGGCGCAGATCCAGCACCGTGTTCCATTCAGCGGCCACCGAACATGTGTTCATGGAAGGCCGTCACTACGCGCTCACTCGACTTGACCCGCTCACGCTCACACCCACCGTGGCCGCAGGCCCCTCGGGTTTGCGCTCGCCGATGCCGGGCCGGGTGATCGAGTTGCTCGCAGCCATCGGCACTGAAGTGATCAAAGGTCAGCCGCTTCTGGTGCTCGAGGCTATGAAGATTGAACACACCATCGTGGCGCCGGGCCCGGGCACCCTGCGGGCCTTTAAGGTTACGAGCGGTGAGCAGGTGGGCGAGGGGGTGGAGCTTGTGGACTTCGTGCCAACTCCTCCCGCCTAACACTCCGGCGTGCCAATCTCCGGTGAAGTTTACAGGCAACTCGGCCGAGCGTCGGCCGGGGCCATCGCGGTGGTGGCGGCCGACGATCACGCGCGATCGACGATCATCGCGTTGACCGTTTCTTCCTTTGTTACCCTGTCCTTTGATCCACCTTTGGTCATGTTTGCCATCCAGCACGACACCGCCAGCTACGCGTCGATGGTGACGAGCAAATCATTTGGCGTCAGCCTGCTCAGTGCCGATCAGGCCGATGTGGCACGGCGCTTTGCCAATCAGAGCCGCGAGCGCGCGGGCCCTGAGTGGTTTGAGGGCGGGCCCCAGCTGCGGGCGCCCTTGATTCGAGGTGCACTCGCGCAGATCGAATGCCTGACGCACGAACTTTTCGTGAGCGGTGACCACGCTATCGTGGTGGGTATGGTCGAAGGCGTGCACACCTGCGATGGCCAGCCCCTGCTTTATTTTTCGCGCCAGTACGGGGGATTCACACCCCTGACGGGCGTCTGACCGCGCACCGCTCCGTCACTGCCTGTGCGTATAACCATCGATCTGACGGCGCTCGCGGCCAACTATGCGCAACTGGCTGCGCGCGCAGCGAACTCCGAAGTCGCCGCGGTCGTCAAGGCCAATGCCTATGGATTGGGTATCGCACCCGTGGCGGCACGCCTGCTCGCCGCAGGCTGTCGTACGTTCTTTGTAAGCACGCTCGCCGAGGGCATCGAGCTGCGCGCTCTACAGTTCGCGTCCAGGATTTACGTACTGAATGACATGCCCTCCAATTCACTTCCTATGTTCATGCGCCACGGTCTGTTGCCGGTGCTCAACACGTTTGCGGACGTCGATACCTGGGCGCGTGACGCGGCCGGCGCGCCGGCCGCCGTGCAAATCGACACCGGAATGACGCGGGTGGGCCTCTCAGCGGCTGAATTCCACGCCTTGACCCAGGACAACGCGCTCCGATCAAGGCTCAATGTGGCGCTTTTACTGAGCCATCTGGCCTGTGCCGATGAACCGGGCCGGGCAATGAACGACGCGCAACTCGAACGGTTCGAGCGAATGCGGCGTGCGTGGCCTGCTACCGCCTGGAGCCTGGCCAACTCGGCCGGGATCTTTCTGGGCGCGCGCTTTCACGGCGATCTGGTGCGCCCTGGCATCGCGCTGTATGGAGGTCGACCGTTCGCAACCGGCCCGAATCCGATGGCCGAAGTGGTCCGCGTGGAAGGGCAGGTGCTGCAGATCCGTGAAGTGCGCGAGCAAGTGAGTGTCGGCTATGGCGCAACCCGACAAGTGTCTCCGCCGGCACGTGTGGCCACCGTAGATGTCGGGTACGCGGACGGGTATCCGCGCGCCCTGG
>JBBQTF010000105.1:0-3358 GCA_038234675.1 Steroidobacterales bacterium | reverse complement strand
CCGCGCCGCCGGCGTTGAACGGCCTCGGGCCTTCGGCCCTCGCCCGTTCAACGCCCATCGGTAGCTCTCTCATACACCACGCCCGGGGACGTCAGCCATAAGCCCTCCGATCGAATCAGCTGAGAGCTAGAATGTCACCTTAGTCGTGGGACTTCACAACGGTCTATTCCGGTGAGATCGCTAACATTGTGTCCGGCGGTCCTATCGACAAGCAGGTGTCGCCTGATTCGCTACGCAGCTTGGCCAGGCCTTGAGGCAGATATCGTATTAGCGTGGGATGCGCTTACCAACAGGTAGCGGGGCCCAAGGTCTAGGCTTTTTGTTTAACGGTCAGAGCAGCACGATTATGCTAACCAGTGGCAGCCCGGCCCCGGTCTCCCTCGCGCCTCGACCGCGGGATATCTAAAGTCAGCCGCCGCGGAGCGACTCCAGGTACGCGGCCACCGATGTCATTTCGCCCACAGCCATGCTCTGGGCCACCCCGTGCATTACAGCAACGTCGCGCAAGTTGCTTTGGAAGGAACGCAGTTGTTTGAGTAGGTACTGGGCATGCTGGCCAGCCAACCTGGGAAATTCGTTCGTTCCCGCGCCCGTCGGACCATGACAGCCTGCGCAGGGGGGTATACCGTCTGCAGCGATCCCCTTGGCGTAAATCTCCGCGCCGCGGGTGATCGCTGCCGCGTCGCCTCCCGCACCGGGACCTGGGCTCTGAGCCGCGTAGTAGGCGGCCAGGGCGTTGATCATCTCATCATCGAGCGGGGCGGACATGCCCCACATGTAGCCGAGCGCGTCCGGGTCACCTCGGGTCTGGGATTTGAAAGCGTGCAGTTGCGCCGCGAGATACGCAGCGTGCTGTCCAGCCAAAACCGGAAATTTCGGCGCTAAGCTGCGCCCTTGCCTGCCGTGACAGTTGGCGCAGGTATTGACCGCGACCTGCTGTGCGGCAATACGCGCCTCGGCGGTGATGTCCTCGCCACGGCTCGTGGCGGTGGCGCACAGCGCGACAATCAAGCTTCCGATTAGGTTGTGGCGTTTCATGGGTTGCCGCCTTAGTAGTTAAACCAAATGAGGAAGTAGAGCGAATTGTTGTCCCCGGCGCTGCGCCCGTATCCGTCGTAATTGCTGCCCGCGCCGTTGAACTTGGAGTACCAGGTGGCCAGCACCGCTAAGCGAGTATTGAGCCAGGGCATGTAGTCCAGTTCCAGCGACCGGCCCGTCGTATCCGGCAATCCGGTGGCACTGCTGATAACGCCGGGCGGAGCGCCCAGCGGGTAGAGACCCGCGTCGCGGCTGCCCGTGGTCGAAAACAGGCCGACGGTGCCACCGTACTTGCGCTGGTAATAGTAGATTGCGTTGATTCGGGAGGTCGTCAGGTGATCGCTGAGATGCTCTGAACCGCCGGCCGCGTAGGTCGCGTTCAGGGTCATGTCTTCCTTGATACGCGTGCCCGCCATGGAGAACAGGTGCCGCTCGCCAATGTATTGGTACTGGAAGTCCAGCGCATGGTCTTTGAATTCGTTGTAGGGCCCGCTAAGTGGATGCGCTCCGGCATCATCGGCTCCGGGCAGCAGCTTGAAAGTGGCCCCGTACAGACCCACAGACAACGAATTGCGACCCCACTGGTGTTCGTACGCGAGGCGGTAATACGGGGCCGCACCGGTGATGACGTTCGAACTGCCTCCGTCCAGCGGCCCGGTCTCCCCGGTCACCCCGTTCGCCGCACCCTGCTTGGCAGAACGATACGCGCCGAGTTCAGCGTAGATCGATTCATCCCACATCACATACGCGCTCAGGCCGGCGACATCTTGACCCAGCGCGCCGTCAATTTGCGTCCCGGCGATCGACGGAACCGCGGCATTGCTTGAGGCGTACGGGTAGCCAAAGGCGGGCGTGCTGTTCCACAAATCCTGTACCGTAGGATTGTTGTTGGCGCTTATGCCATAGATCAGGCTGCGATCTTCGGCGAGCACGCGGTTACCGGCCCAGCGTATGTCGACGTTGTCGATCCCTATCGTGCCGCTGTCGTTGCCATAGGTGAGCTGTATGAACGAGCCCAATCCCGGCGCGATCTTACCCGCATAAAACAAGCTGATCTGCTGAGGGAATCCGACCGTGCCACTCTGCGAGGTGCCAAGATCCGTTCCTTCAGGCAGATTCTTCGACAGGTTGGTCTGCGACACCTGCACCATAAGCGAGATCGGCGGCAATCCACTTAAGGCCAGCATCTCCTGCTTGGCTGCCGTGATGCCGCGCACTGGCTTAAGGTTGTCGACGTTGTAAGCGTTGGCCTTAAACATGCGGCCGAAGTGGGTCAACTCCGGAAAAACTGTGTGACAAGCTTCGCAGGCCATGCCCGTCTGCCGCGCAAAGCTTGGCACGGCTCGCGCCAGCGGGGCAGCCAGCAGCGCAATCAGGGTAATCAGCGCCACCGACGCGACCCTTCGGTGCCACATTACCTTTGCGTTGATCATTGTGAGCTCCTCGTTGCCGGCAGGCCGTTCGGTATGGCAGACGCCACACGTCTCGGTCTCAACGGGCAGCCAACCAACCTTAAGTGTCAGAACAATTTGCCCACAATATTTCTAACAGTCTGTGCGGTGGCACACTTGGCAATGAGATTGGAAGTTCGTTGCCCTGAACGATTTGACGTGACCGTAAAGCCTACGTGCCCTCGGCGAGGCCTGACACAGCGTGCCGAACACCCCTCGGCTCGCGCGCACACCGCCCAACATGCCGCGACTTCCTTCACCCGCCGGGGACACCCCCACAATCGCCTTCGGTTTTGATTGCCGCACGACCCGCGCACCGAGCTCGCACGTGCGCATGAATCGACGCCACCGTCGCAAGCCAACCGTAAGTCAGCATTTTAAAACGACAGCACCGATGCCGTGGACAGGACTAGGGGAGGACATCCTGCTTGAACTCAATACGCAATCAACCTGCCCGACTTGGGAGCCCCACCGCTAGGACCACTCTTGCGTAAATCGCACTACGAACGACATCGATTCTGTACCTCCGGGCGGTTAGCAGTCGGTGACGGTAGGGGCGGGGAAAACCTGTAGCCGGTCTGGGGGAATATCGGGCCTGTGCAAAACCCCGCTGTCCGGTCGCCGTGCCGTAAACAAGTCACAAACCGAAGTCTTGGTCCATTTTAAGAACCATTGACGCGGCATTGGCGGGCCCTGCTAAGGCCCGAAAATGCTACCTATGCGATCGGCCCCCTGTGTCAGGGTAGTTGTCGCTTCCTTCTATAATTTGATCCCTAAAGGATCGAGAAGTCGAGGACGACATGACCAGACCGTACTCTATTGCTTTTAAGCAGAAAATGGTCGAGCGGCTCATCGGCAGGAATGCATTG
>JBBQTF010000104.1:0-3392 GCA_038234675.1 Steroidobacterales bacterium | reverse complement strand
ACGACACGATCCGCAGGATCACGCCTGCCGGCGTCACGACGTTCGCAGGTTCGGCGGGCAACCAAGGCAGCACCGATGGCACGGGCAGCGCGGCTCGGTTCAACCAGCCGCGAGGCGTTGCGGTCGATGCCGCCGGCAACGTCTATGTCGGCGACACCGACAACAGCACGATCCGCCAGATCACGCCCGCCGGTGTTGTCACCACTTTCGCCCGATAGAAATCCCCGCGCGCAACGGGTCGAGCGGGCTCAATCGGTCGTCGCGAGCGCGGACTCGACTACTTCGGCCTAAGCTATGAGCGCTGGTGGAGTCATGCCCATGGACGGGACCGGGAAAACTGATCGTCCCGCGCACGAGTACGTGCTCGGACATTCCGAACACGAAGTCGAGCGGCTCAAAGCCCAGGCTCGCCTGATCGACCCGATTACCGATCGCTTCTTTCGTGCGGCGGGTGTCGCCAAGGGAATGCGAGTGCTCGACGTGGGCAGCGGTGCTGGCGACGTTGCATTCCTGGCCGCGGAGCTCGTTGGTGCCGGCGGTTCGGTCGTCGGCGCCGATCGGGTTGCTTCGGCGGTGCGAGTGGCGCAAGCGCGCGCGGCCGACAGGTCGCTGTTGAACGTGGCATTTGAGGTCGGCGATCCTTCCGACCTGTCCTTCGCCACGCCCTTTGACGCGGTCGTCGGCCGCTACGTGCTGCAGTTCCAGAAGGAACCCGCTGCCTTGCTCCGGCGCCTTGCCACGAAGATTCGGCCAGGTGGTGTGTTGGTCTTTCACGAAATCGACTGGGCCGGTCTCTCTTCGTTCCCTGCCGTGCCGACGTACGACCAATTTTCCCGGTGGGGAGCCGACGCCATGCGCTTGCACGGCACCGAAACCCGTATGGGAAGCAAGCTGCACGCGACATTCGTCGCCGCGGGCCTTCCGGCCCCAACGATGCGCATGGAGGCGCTTGTAGTGGCCGGGGTAGAAAGCCTCCCGTGGCTGCGATTGTTCAAGGACCTTATCGCAACGCTGCTTCCCGAGCTCGAGCGGTCCGGCCTGGCGACAGCAAACGAGGTGGGCGTCGACACACTGGTACAGCGGATGAGCGAGGAAGCCAAGGACTCAACCAGCGTCTTTTTCGGCCACTATCAGATCGCCGCTTGGGTGAGGATATAGGTCGGGACAACCGCTCCGAAGCACTGGATGTCGGCTTTGCACGGCTACGGTGGTCAGCTTGGGGTAGTTTCTCAGCACGTTGTTCCCTTCGGAGCCGAGGCGGGTGATGGGAGGGCGGTGTGAGACGGCGGAGTGAGGTCGCTGGAAGTTGTAGTGATAGATCCAGGGTTCGAGTTCGCCCGTTCGATGCTCTGAGGTGGGGTAGACGAATGCGTAGGCCCACTCGCGCAGCAGGGTCTGGATGAAGCGTTCGGCCTTGCCGTTGGTTCGCGGCGTGTAGGGCCGAGTTCGGATGTGCTTGATCTTCAGGCGCCGCAGCAGCTTGGCGAAGCGGCGTGACCTGTAGGCCGAGCCGTTGTCGGTCATGACGCGCTCGATCCGCACACCCAGAGCCTTGTAGTAGCGCAATGCGGCCAGCAGGAACGAGCAGGCGCCGCTCGTGGCCTTCTCATCGGCCAGCATCAGGCTGAAGCCCACGCGCGAGTGATCGTCGATGGCCACGTGCAGCGCCTGCCAGCCAGCACGCGGCGTGTTCTTCGTGCGGTCGCCCGTGACGCGGTGGCCGGGCTTGTCGAAGCGGCCGAGCTTCTTGGTGTCCAGGTGCAGCAGTTCGCCGGCCGTCTTGCGCTCATAGCGCCTCACCGGTACTGCGTTTTGCATCGAAGGTAGTCGTGCCACGCCGGCGGCCTTGCAGGCGCGGGCCACGACGCTCTTGGACAGGCCCACGCGCTCGGCGATCTGCTCATACGTCAGCTTCTGGGTGCGCCGTAGCGCCACGGCCCGCTCGAGCTTGCTGGCATCGCTGCCTGTGGGACTGCGGTGCGGACGTGAGCTGCGATCGATCAGCCCGCACGCACCTTCGGTCGCAAAGCGCTGGTGCCACTTGCGCGCCGTGCGCGGGCTCAGGCAAGCGGCCTCGGCCGCCGGCCTGAGCCCAATCCGGTCAATCTCGCGCACTAGGTGCGCTCGACCTTTGGGTGTCATTGAGGCATTCTTGTGAGTGTTCATCCGGGGAGTCCTGATGGAAGTTGGTTGCGTCAGAACCTCCATCGTCCTTCACCTCGGGTGAACAACCTCTTGGGAAACTACAGCTAGGGGTAGCCTGGCGCCAGTGGGGTCGGGGTGGGAGCTGTCTTCGCAGCGCGTCGGGTATCGGGTGCTCCCCGGAGGAGCCCGTTTCGGCCACTTCCGGCCGTACGAGCGCCGCGAAGTTTGACGTCGGCGACGACGGGTCTCAAAGTACAGCTGACATTGGCAAAGGCCGGCTCGCGGGCCGAGTTCTCCGTTGCCGCCACTCGACGAAATCTCGCGCTAGTCGCCGTCAGACGACTGCCGAGTGACCGTTGCTCAACGGCTCGGGTTGGTGCCGCCGACCCGAGCGGCCGTCCGTCGACCAGGACAGCGGACACCCTGGGGTGGTCCGCTGGCGAGCACGATTGCCACACCCACTCTAAAGCAGAAGGTAGGCTGCCCGGGCCGCACGAATGCATGATGACGCGACCACTACCTTGAGGCGCGTGCCGCCGCGGCCCGCCTTCGTGTTTGGCGCAGTCGGCCGACTCGAACGGCGCTAAACGGGCACGGCCTCCAAGAGGTCGACCCCCACATGGGTTGGTGTGACACGGCACAGTTTGAAGCCCGCAGCCGTCAGAAGGACTTGATGTTCAGCCTTGGTCCGTTCTCGCCCACCCGAGGTCCAGACGAGCATGAGCAAGTCCAGCAGTTTGCTGAAAGCGGGATCGTTGCCCTCGGGAACGACAGGCTCGATCAGAAGCAGCCGCCCTGCTGGAGTCATAGCGCGCCGGCATTTCGAGAGAATCATCGTGGCGCGCTCGTCATCCCAGTCGTGGATGACTTTCTTGAGGACGTATAGGTCACCTCCATTCGGGACGGACGAGAAGAAGTCGCCAGCCACGAACTCGAACCGTGTCGACAGTTCTGACTCCTCCATGCGGCTACGCGCGCTGGAGATGACATGGGCAAGATCGAAGAGCACGCCACGTGCTTCGCGGTTGATGCTCAGGATGGATTCGAGAAGGCTGCCCTGTCCCCCGCCAACCTCGACCACGGTTCGGGCATTGGCGAAGTCGTAGGCGGCAACGATGGCCTCGTTTTCCGGGCCGCTCCTGCTGGTCATTGCTGCGTCGAAAATCCGTCCCGCCTGCGGATATCGCTCGAAATAGTCGAAGTGCGGCATCCCGAAGACCTTCTCGAACGCGCAACTTCCAGTCTGT
>JBBQTF010000103.1:0-3712 GCA_038234675.1 Steroidobacterales bacterium | reverse complement strand
GCCTCCGCGTCCTGCGAAGCGTAGCTCAGAAATACGGCCTTGGACGGCTCCGACATCGGCCCCTACTTCCTTTGGTGAGGGCCAGGGCAGCCCTCGATGGGGTGCCGCCGACCTCGCCCGCGAACGTGAGCTTATACGAATATATGGACTCCCCCTGCATTGCAATGGCGCGTGTGCCTTTGGAACAGGAATTGGACTGCAGCAATATATCCGGTCTTTAATTTGCGTTCGTCGGTGCTGACCCTGATGACAGTCGCTCGTAGGAGTCTGGTAATTCGATCGGTGTTTGACCACCGCATCGTATATCAGGCTCATCCTACGTCGGTCTGACCTATTTCCATCAGCTTGTACGCTCTAGCAATCCTGGCAGGTAGTACCTCCTCTCTTCTCTTGACTTTGAGTACCGATGTGCGGCCTACGTCAAGCCGCCACGACCTCCGGACCCGCCGGTCGATATTCCGTGCCATGGGCGAGTATCGCCCAGGCGATGCGTGCATTCTTCGCCACGAGCGCGACGGCGGCGACGTTGACGTGTCGACGTTCCCTCAACCGTCTACAAGTGTCTGATTTCAAAAGCACCGGCATCCCATTCGGAAATTTTTGACACTGAATGTACGGCTAGGCCACCTTCACGAATCCGCTGGTGAAGTTCGTCGCGAACTGCGAAAAAGTGAAGGCTCATCCGATCGATCTGCAGCCTAGAGACCGAATCACGTTTGTTCCAGTCGGCAACTCGGGTTATACGGTCAGCGTCCACTCCGGGGCGTCGAGCTACGATCCTGGGACCACGAAACTGGGGGTTGGCAATGACGGCAGCGCATATTTGACCTATCCTGGGTTCTCTTTCCCCGTGCCCGGGCTCGCCGCTCCGATTAGCACCCTCGTCGTTAATGAAGACGGGGCGATTACGGCACGGACCGCCTCCGATATCGGCGGGCTCGACGATAATGGCTCGCCCTGGTACTCGCGGGGCAATCTGCTGCCCACGGCGGCTGCGGACGGCGGAGTATTCGCCAAATTCGATGCTGCGAGGCACCGCATCGTCGTGACCTACAAGGGTGTGCCAGCCATTGGCACGACCTCGCCCAACACGCTGCAGGTGGCGATCTACGACAGCGGCAAGATCGAGATGAATGTTGGTGCTTTGGCCCAGACGGGTACCAGATTTTCGCCGAGTATCCTCGGCACCATAGGCATCGCCGGCGGAGGCACGAAGGCGCGCGATCTGCGCACTGCGAGACCCATCAATTTCAGCGCGCTCCGTGACAACGCGCCCCTGTTCGTTCCCTTCGGCGCCGACGGTGCGATCTATGAGCAGTACTACCTCGGTATCGGCGGCTCGTGTCGGCGCGACGACGATGGTCTCGTGGCGAACTGATAGCGACCGGAATGGGCGCCGGCGCCGGTTCGCAAGTTAAATTTCAGCATTAGCAATACGTACTCGCGAAAGTACGTTCTGATCTGCAGATTCAACCGATCGACGCAACAGATTGGTAAATTCGTTCGGCCGGCGTCTCGTAGTTTGGTGTCTTTCTGGGGCGCTCGTTCAAGCGCCTGGCCACGGCATTGAGCTTAGCCTGCGAGTAGCCTGAGATGTTGGTTCCCTTGGGAAAATACTGGCGCAATAACCCGTTGGTATTTTCATTTGACCCGCGCTCCCAGGGGTTGTAAGGGTCACAGAAGTACACCTGGATGTCGGTGGCGAGTGTGAAGCGCTGGTGACCGGCCATCTCTTTGCCCCGATCCCATGTGAGTGCTCGGTAGAGTTCGTCGGGTAACTGGCGAGCGTTCCTGATCAGTGCGTTGATGACGGTCTTCGTATCCTTGCTGGCCAATTTCACCAGCATCACATGGAGTGTCTGCCGTTCGACGAGGGTGGCGATCTGGGTGCTGGCGCTCCCGCACAGCAGGTCTGCTTCCCAGCGACCGGGTACGGCCCGATCTTCCACCGTGGCCGGACGCTCGCTGATCGTGACCGTGCCGGTGATTCTGCCGTGATCGCTCGTCTTCTGCGTGTGATGGCGGGAACGGCGCATGAGGCGTGTGCGTCGCAGATGCTCCAGCAGCTCTTTCTTCAGGGCGCGGCGGGCCTGAATGAACAGCGTGCGATAGAGGGTCTCTTGAGACACCTGATAGTTCTCATCGCCCGGCTGCACTTCAGCCATCCCGCGATCTGTGCCGGGGACCACAGCAACTGCAGTTTGTCAGCGACAAGCGCTAAGGCTGGGTTTCGCACCAGTTTACAGCGCTTGGGGCAATGGGCCCGATCCCAGGCCGCTTGGTCGGCGGGCATCGCCCGATAGCAGGCCCGCTCAGCGGTATGCCGGAGCTCGCGGCTGATGGTCGAGGGCGTCCGACGCAATGACGCTGCGATCGAACGGATCGGGTGACCGGCCACCATCGAGCGGGAGATCTCCTCCCGTTCGGCCAATCTGAGCGCTAATCGGGATCGGCATCGTGGCCCCGGACGTATCCGGCCGGTCTAGACCAGAATCTGGTGTAAGGACGAATGATTTCGATCAAACAGCTGGGCAATCTGCTGCAATGACTCGCCCTTGTCCCAGCGATCCCACATCAACGCTTTCTGAGCTTCCGTGTAGTAGATCCGTGTACTTTGCTTCATCGGCAACACTCCCCCTGCTCCCGCACGTTCTAGTGTGTTGCATCCACCGCTTGAACCCCCAGATAAGAAGCAGACACCGTACCGTCGAGCAAACCACTGACTAAGGCACGGCGACTTTCGACAACATTGATTTGATCAAGGGCACGGCCAGGATCATCACCGAGGACTATGGCGGCGGCGTTGGCGATGTGAAGGCTTGGTGGGAAAGCTTCGGCAGCCCTTGGCTAGTTGAGCGAACGCCGTCCGGCAACTTGTCTCCATTACAGCCTATCCAATCTACGCGGAAGTCACCCATGAATTCGTCGTGCTGGAGTCGCGGCGTTCTGTGACAGGCGACATCGCTCTCGGAGAACTAGTGTACGGAACGTGCAAGGTGCTGGAATGACCGCCCCGCGCGTGGTCGTATTTGTAACGGTGCTGCTCGCGTCATGTGACAGGGTAGCCCGTATCCCCGCATTACCGCCGAAGCCTGACGCGCGTGTCACATATGAATTGCGTGAGAAGTGCGCGAAGGACGCCAGCGAGTGGTTCAAGCGCGAGCATGGCGAGAGCGATGCGCTCGGCTATACCATCCAAACGAATACAGGAACCATGACAATGAGAAGCTGAACCGGTGCTATGGAATCTGGTTGAGTGCGGACCTCGTCAAGAGTATCAATCTCAAACACGCGGAACTCGTTGACGTCAATGAGAACAACACGATCGGAGAGTTTTTCTCGAATACGCAGAACGTCCCTAGGGAAGTGGAGTGTCGGCGGCGGGTCATGCGGGTCCCTGGACGAATGGCATGCTCTTCACAGCGCCGTATATGGAACAGTGAGGTTCGGCCGTTCAACATGCCGCTTTTGCTCTGGAAGTGGAAATGAAGCGCGGCGCGGTCAATGCGCCGGTGGCGCGGGAGGTTTGTGAAAGGGTTTTTCGCCTCAAGCGTGCAGGTGGCGTTGGCCCGAAAGCGATGGGATGGACGCCCCCCACCTTAAACGGCATCAACGTGCCACAGTGGAAGTGTCGAGCAACCACTTAACAGATAGGGAGCGTCCACCATGAAGATTACAACTGTCGGGGTAGATCTGGCGAAGAATGTGTTTC
>JBBQTF010000102.1:0-3730 GCA_038234675.1 Steroidobacterales bacterium | reverse complement strand
CCTTGGCCTTTGGCGCTTCTAGCTGTCCTCTCGGGCGTCATCCTACTCTCGGGAATTAAACCGCTCTTCCAGGTACGATCTCTACCAGAATGGTTTTCGACAGTGTCGCCAAGAGATTTCGTGCTTACCTCTCTGATTTTTGCGGGCTGCGTTCTGGTGCACGAGCTCGGGCATGCTGCCACATGTATGCGCCTCACGGGCTTGGCTGGCGGTATCCGGTTAACGGGATTCCGTGGCATCCCCGCCGTCGCGGCAGACGTTTCGACGGTCTGCCTCGCGACGTCGAAGGGAAAGGCGATGATCGCAATGGCGGGTGCTATTTTCCAAATCGCGTTCTCGACAATTTTACTGATGAGCCATCATCCTGATATCCAGATTGCGGCATCTATTTCGATACTCGCGGCGATATTTAACGCGGTTCCGCTACCAAAGTCCGACGGCTATTGGTTTCTCAGAGATCTCTTCGGTATCCGCCTCCGGCCGCGTTTGACATATGTTGATAGCCGAGACCACTGGAGCGATTTCGTGTACGGTTACGTCCTCATACTGATGACCGCTCTCTTCTGCTGGGTGCTTGCTCATCAGAGCCATAAGTTCTGGATGCAAGCTGTGGAAATCGAACAGATATCGATGGTAAGGTCCATAATGCTTTTAGCAATTTCAATCTACACAGTTGTTGTAGTTGGCTTATTTATTCGTGCAAATTGTAGACTTTTATTCGATCCCATGCATCAAATTGATTAGGAACAAACAGCGCTTTTATTTTAAGATCAATCCATTACGGGCAAAGTAGAACGAGTCGACTAGTCGCTTTTATAAACGTGACAGATGCGCATTTCGAGAGTTCTTCGTGACCGATAACAGCGTTACCGCTTTTAGGCTTCTGCTTCCGATCTGCGGTGACGATGATCTCGTCAGGATCGAGGGGTGTGTTGTTCGCCCCTTGCGCTAATCCTTCGATCCTAACGTCAAACTCGGAGACTTTGAAAGGTCCTACCGAGTACGGTCGATTGAGTTGGGCCGTTCGGACCGGACGCCCAATTCCAAAGGCGATAATCGACGTTTGAGGATCACCGATGAGGCGTCCTTGAAATCCTGTAAGCAGGATAGAGCCTCCGACTGCGTTGGCTGACGAGCGAGGCAGACGGGTTGAGAACGACGTCTGAATTAAATCCCGGGCTGAATGGAAGGCATAGGTGATGCCGCCGGTTCGGGTTACATCCACTGGCACGTAAGACTCCCGATCGGTTAGTCGTGGTGCACGGAAGATCAGCTTGATGTCGTCGTCAGGCAAAAGAGCGGGACTGATCACGCCATCGACACCCGGAGCGTATTCACGCTCAAACCAAACGATCCAAGAGACGACGGTCTTTTCTCCGAAGGTTACCTCCTTTCGAAGCACCGAACCCTTTAGTCTGATAGGACCAACCACAGCTTGGGAACTGAACATACCGCCATGGAGACCTAGGCGCTCGGCTGCCGCTGGATTGAGCGTCACGACCCGTGGAGCGTCGAGATCAACACGCAACGTCGCCGGTCTGCCGTTAATCAGCGCCTGGATCGTGCCGGATCCGTTCTGGTCCAAAGTAAGATCCCGTGCAGCAGCGGCTGCGGGAGAACAGCACATCACAATCACCGAGATCACACTCAATACTTGCAACCGCAAATTTCTGAACCGCAAGCAAAAGCCAAATTGGTGCGTATTTTCCAACATACAGGGCCTTATCTCGCCACCGGCCCCGGTGACAGCCGGGTGGTGCTCCCGTGCCATCGTGTCGAGCAACCGCATCGCCGCGCGTCGCGGCGGTGTGACGCCCTGTTCCCAGCGATAGACCGTGCGCCGCGAAAACCCTGCTGCCTCGGCAACCTCGTCGATGCTGAAGCCGGCGCTGGCGCGGAGACGGGAAAACTCGGACGCCGGCTGCATTGTCACCTCTGGGACGATTTGTGCCACTGTGGCGCAAGCCGTTCCGCTGGGCAAGAACAAAGCACGAATTACTTATTGTACGCTTTTAGGGGTCCACGTCATTTTGGTGCGGAAAGTGACGTTAAGCAACATATTGAAATCGCTTGAGAATTCAGCTGTAAAAAATGCTATAGCATTGATATTATGAGATGTTCTGTTATTTTCATATGGAGGCTACCAGGATAAGTTTTTTGGCACTTGGAGACGAGTCATTAACGATTGGGATGGGTGTAACCTTTGATGAGAGGACTTTTCCGCTTGTTTGGCCGAGTTTATGATCGATCAGGCCCCAAAAGTGAAAATCTCAGCCCATAAAAAGTGTCAAACTGAAAATAACAGAATATTTCATAATATCAATAGAATAAAGGAATTCCTTACCTATTTTGTCAATTATTACAATGCCTTACTTATCGTCACTTTTCGCACCAAAATGACGTCGACCCCAAGGGGGTCAGCAGAGGAGACGAGTCATGGCGGAAGCGGTCAAGTATGTCGGTCTCGACGTTCACAAAGAGACAGTCGCGGTCGCAGTGGCCGAAAGCGAACGCGGGAGCGAGGTTCGCTATCTTGGGCCGATCGCGCACGACGACGACGCGATCCGAAAATTGGTAAAGTGACTGAGCGGTGCCGGTGTCGCGCTGCGGTTCTGTTACGAGGCGGGACCGTGCGGGTACGGGCTCCACCGCCTGCTCGCCAAGCTTGGTCAATCCTGCATTGTCATCGCGCCGTCGATGATGCCCAGGCGGCCAGGGGATCACGTAAAGACGGACCGACGGGGCGCGATGACCCTCGCGCGCCTGCTCCGCGCGGGTGAACTGGAGCCGATCTGGGTGCCGGACGAGGCGCACGAGGCAGTGCGAGACATCGTGCGGACGCGCCGTGTTGCACAGCAGGACGCGTCGGCCGCCAAGCAGTCCGTGCGTTCGTTCCTGCTGCGCTACGACCGGCGCTTTGGCGGCCGTGCGGCATGGACCAAGGCTTACTGGGTCTGGCTGTCCGAGCAGCGCTTCGATTATCCGCATCAGCAGCTCGCGTTCGAAGAGCTGAAGCGTCGCCTGCTGGAAGCACAGGCCAGGGTCGGCCGGCTGGAGGCGGCGCTGGTCGAGGCGGTCGCAAGCTGGCGGTTCGCATCGGTTGTACGCGGTCTTCAGGCGCTGCGGGGCGTCCGCCTCGTTGTGGCGGCAACGCTCGTCGCCGAGGTGGGCGACTTCGGGCGCTTCACCAATCCAAAGCAGCTCATGGCGTACCTCGGCCTGGTGCCGTCCGAGCATTCGAGCGGTGCCCGAACGAGCCGCGGCCGCATCACCCGGGCTGGTAACGCCCACGCCCGCACCATGCTCGTCGAGGCGAGCTGGTCATATCGGCTCCCGGCCCGCGAGGAGCGGCGCTACCGCGAACGCGTCGCCGACCTTCCCGACGATATTCAGGCGATCGGCTGGAAGGCGCAGGTGCGGCTGTGTCAGCGCTTCCGGCGACTGTCGGCCGCGGGCAAGCCCCAGCCCAAGGTGAACACGGCGATCGCACGCGAGCTGGTCGGCTACGCCTGGGACATCGCGCGGCGCATGTCGCCGCCGGCGACGGCCTGAGGCGGATTCACGAACCGGTCGGAAAGGAGGTGGGTATTAGGCCCAGTCACCTCATAGGTCCAAAAACGGCCATCTCGTAGAACGGATGCGGAACGTTATGGCGCGGATACCGTGTCTTTGACCGCGAGATTGCTAACAATGCGACTGATAGTGGCACGATGGACGCGGAAAAGGCGGG
>JBBQTF010000101.1:0-3988 GCA_038234675.1 Steroidobacterales bacterium | reverse complement strand
ACGTCATGGCCCAAGCACCGCAGCGCCACACGGCGACTCCCTCTTCTTTGCGGCCGGTGCGGGCTGCGTCTTATCCTCCACTTGATCGCCCAGCGGCCGCGCAGCCAGCTCTCCGGCGATTTCCGCCGCAATCAGGTTGATCAGCTGTTCTGCGGCCGGCGACATCGATTAAGCGGCGTGCTTCAGACCGCGCCCCGCGAGGTGGGCCCGAAGAGCCTCGATCTGCTCTCGGGTGAGCTGCCGACGTCCAGCACTGTCGCGCGCCGCGCAAACGATTCCCCGATCGGACAGACGACGAATTGTGCCTTCGGCGACCCCCAGGAGTCGGGCCGCGGCGCTTACCCCAATCAGCTCGGTAGTGTTCATGGTGGAATCGCATCCTATTTAATGGTGCTAGGTAGGCTACTTGCGTTGTCGCGGGTTATACCTTATTCTCTGCAGCACCTTAAAGGGGGCTGACTCTTCCTATGCCCGCAACAGCTGATCCTGCCGAGCTCTTAGGGAGCCTTACCTACTACACGTTGACCACGGACAGTCTCATAGACTGGGAGAAACTCGCGGCCGCGCGGAAGCCCGTCGAAGCGCTAGCACCAGAAAGTCGGTGCGCTCTGTTTCTTTGCCTAGTCAATGCCGAGACATTGGTGCCCGCCGAATGGTCGAGCCTAGTAGGCGCTGCAGTTGATACCGGCCACCCAACGCACAGAATTCGGCTCCCCGAAGAAGTGGCAGTGTCATTGCGAGCGGCGCTGCTGCGCGTCGTGGAAAACCCTTCAACGGCCCTGGCCGCCATCGGGAGGAACGCGGCAGCGATCCAGAATGGCAATCTTGTCGTGATACCGGACCTCGCCGGTTCCGGTCGAACATGGGAGATTCGCGAGCATGTCGTCGCACGCTCTATGGGCGAGGCACTCATCTATGCGCTGTGGCTGTTTCTTGACCCAGCCAAGGCCTACGGCAAGGCGCTCCGAGTGTGCGGGCGTGAGGGCTGCGGGAAATTCGGGTTTGCGCCGCCAAGAACTACTCGGGGGCAGCCACCGACATACTTTTGCAGTGCGGATCACATGAAAGAGCAACGCAGGGCTGACTCCCTGCGTCGCGTGCACAAATCACGCGGCAAGTCAGTGCCAAACATCCGGAGGCACAAATGAAAGCAGCCCTCTATGCCCGCTACTCCACCGAGCTGCAATCGGCAGACTCCATCGAGGATCAGTTCCGCGTCTGCGAACGCTTGGCTGAGCGCCATGGCTTCACAGTGGTGGCCCGGCATTCTGATGCTGCAATCAGCGGTGGCACCACAGAGCGCCCGGGCTACCAGGATTTACTGGGAGCAGCGCGAGCTCGGCAGATCGACGTGATCATTGCCGAGGATACCTCGCGCCTCTGGCGCAACCTGGCCGAACAGTGGCGCGCCGTGGCTGAGCTGCTCGACGCTGGGTTGCATGTTGTGTGCACCGACGTCGACACGCGAGCGGAGAACTTCAAGGTTCTGATGTCCGTGCACGGCGCCATGGCCGATGTTTACCGCGATCAGATCGCCTATCGCACCCGCCGCGGGCTCGAAGGCCGTGCGCGTAAGGGCTTGCCAGCGGGCGGCCGCGCCTACGGTTATATCGCCGCACGTGATGGTGTCACCGGGCAGCGCGAGATCCACGCCGAGCAGGCGGAAATCGTTCGCCGAATATTTCAGTGGTACGCAGATGGAAAATCACCGCGCTGGATTGCCGCCGAGCTCAATAGCCAGGGCGTCCCCTCCCCTGGGGCATCATGGAATCGCACCTCGGACCGGTTAAATGCCAAGCGCCAGCGCGCCTGGGTGCCGGCCGCCATCCACGGGGATACGCGACGCGGCACCGGCATTCTGAATAATCGCAGCTACGCCGGCGAGCTCGTGTGGGGCCGTTCCACATGGAAACGATCGGCAGTCAACTCAAAACAGCGGCGCTGGCACCTGAATGACGCGGACCAGGTTGTGGTCTACCTCGCGGAGCGCCTGCGCATTGTGCCGCAGGCCTTGTGGGACGCGGTCAAGGCGCGTCAGACGCGGACCGCCAGCATGACTACGAAGCTGCGCGCTGTGATCAAACGCAACGGGCGCCTTCCGCGTCATGTGCTTTCAGGGTTACTGAGCTGCGAGGAATGTGGCGGCACATTCAAGCGGCTCAACGGCCGCGGTGAGTATGGTTGCGCCACCCATGCGGACGGCGGCGCATCGGCATGCTCGAACGGCCTTCGTGTCGCTGGCGATCTGGCCGAGCGCAAGCTGCTCAGCGAAGTGGCTGCCGAAATCCTGTCACCGGAGGGCATCGCGAGAGCGGAGCGCAAGATGCGTGAGCTCGCACGCGACAAGGCGCGCGCGCCGAAACCCGCCGCCACTCCGAAGGCTGCGCAGTGCATCAAGAAGCAAGGTGAGATTGACCAGGTCCGCGCGCTAATGAAGTCCGGTGCGTTATCCCAGGCGGTGGCCCAGGCGGCGATCGAACACGCGGAGGCGGAGCTACGTGCGCTGCAACAACCCGATACCGCACGCGAGGAAAAGGAATCAGCACGCGTCATTCGCTTGCTGCCGCGGGTCGCTGAGCAGCTGCGCCAGAGGCTTGGCGAGGGGAACCTGGGCCTACGCAGCCAGGCCGCCATCCTGCAGGGCCGCACGATCCTGTTCAACCTATTCGGAGGGAAAGTGCCTATGCGCCAGGCCGCAATTAAGCCTGGCGAGCAGCCCTACCTTATTGCGCGAATTGGCTTAAATCACAGCGTATTGCTGCAGGCGGCGGTTGGCGGTGCCGGCTGTCTTGCCCATTCGGGCTCATAGGTTACAGATTATTCCGGGCACATCGCTGACACTTTCCGGCATTTGGGGAGAACCCTTATGCCGTGGCAGGAGTGTCGCAAGATGGACGAACGTCTGCGTTTTGTCGCGCGGATTCTTGAGGGTGAGAAGATGGCGAGGCTGTGCCGGGAGTTCGATATCTCCCGGCAGACCGGCTACAAGATCTACACCCGCTACAAGCATTATGGCCTCATCGGACTCACGGACCGGTCCCGCCGACCCTATCGCCACGCCAACCGCTTGCCCTTCCAGATCGAGACGCTGATCGTCCAGCTCAAGAAGGAGCATCCGAGCTGGGGAGCCCCTAAGATCCGCGAGAAGCTCCGGCGTCTTCACACCGATATCCTCTTGCCGGCCATCAGCACCGTGCATGCGGTGCTGGACCGTCACGGCCTGGTGACCCGCGGCCGCACACGTCACCTGTTCAAGTCCCAGGGCACCGGACTCTCAACGCCCACCCAGCCCAACGATCTGTGGTGCGCCGATTACAAGGGCGAGTTCATGCTCGCCGATCACCGCTACTGCTATCCGCTCACGATCACCGACTTCGCCAGCCGGTACCTGCTGTGCTGCGAGGCGTTGGAAGCCACGCGATCCCTCGATGCGTTCAGTGTTTTCGAGCGCACCTTCAAGGACTTCGGGCTCCCGCGCGTGATCCGCACCGACAACGGCACCCCGTTCGCTAGCACCAGTGCCTTCTTCGGCTTGAGCAAACTGTCCGTTTGGTGGCTGCGACTGGGCATTGGCCTCGAGCGCATCCGCCCCGGTCACCCTGAGCAGAACGGCCGCCATGAGCGCATGCACCTGACCTTGAAGAAAGAGGCCACCAAGCCGGCCGGCAAAAACTTCCTCCAACAGCAGGCCAAGTTCGATCGCTTTATCGAGGCCTACAATCACGAACGCCCGCACCAGGCGCTGAACATGAAGTATCCGTCCGAGTGTTACCGCGCTTCCCCACGCCCCTACAACGGCTTACCCGAGCTCGAGTACCCCTTCCACGATCGCACCCTCACGGTCACGCAGTGCGGGCGCCTGTGCTTTGGCACACGCAAGATCAACTTGAGTGCCGCCTTCGCCGGTCAGTGTGTCGGAGTCAAGGAAGTGGCGGAAAAGATCTGGATGATCACCTTCATGCACTACGATCTGGGCTTCTTCGATCAC
>JBBQTF010000100.1:0-4013 GCA_038234675.1 Steroidobacterales bacterium | reverse complement strand
TCAACGTGGCGGGGGATATCCTGGCCGGAGGGACCGACAGTCGTACCGGAAGAGGGGGCTTGTACGTGTTGCAAGGCACGGTGCTCACGCTTTCACCGCGCTCGCTCGCCTTTGGCGCCCAGCCCATCAACACCACCAGTGCAGCGAGGTCGGTGACCGTGACGAACACCGGCTCCCACGCTGCCGCCATCACCAGCATCGCAGTGACGGGGACCGCTTCGGGCCAGTTTCACTCCACCAACAATTGCGGCACATCGCTGGCGGCCCATGCCACCTGCACGATCCAAGTGACGTTCAAGCCCGCGACGAGGGGCGCCAAGTCCGCGTTCCTGAACGTGAATGGCGGCGGCGGCGGCCTGCGCTCGGTCAGTCTGAGCGGTAACGGGACTTAAGGGGCCGCTGCCGACAGCTACCGCCTACCCGCGCAAGGGTACTGGGCAGGCCGGTTTGCTCTTAAGCATCAAGTCCCGGGAGGAAACTCCCGGGACTTTTGGCTTGGTGTGCCCGACCACGCGCACGCCTCATGGACCGGCGAGCCGCGCCAGCGCTGAGTGAACCTTTTTTAAAAGCTCGCCGCCCGCATTGACCAGCCCCTGTCGCAAGCGACCCGTTTTCATGGTGTCATGGGTGCCCATGTCACTTCCTATCGGTGCGTTGTCCTCACTGGCCCTCAATGCGTTGCTCTGGGCTGCGGGCTCGGCGGTGTTTGCGAGTGATGCGTCCTCGGCGCTACTGGGCCTACCGATCACCGATTGCGGAATAGAAAAAGCACAGACCGCTTCTTGGCGCGCCACCCGGCTGCTAGACGAGGCCGCTCGACGCTGGGCCCTGGGCGCGGACTTGAGCGACGCGGTGGCGCGCAGCGGCTACACCGCCACGGCGCTCTCCGGGCTGCGTTTTTACGGACTCGGCGCACCGGATGCACCGCACCTTGACGCCGCGAGTTGCCGTGTCCTGCGCGACCGGTCCTTGAACGATATGGGAGCGTATCGCCGGGGTGAGGAGCTCTGGGTAGTGTTCGCCGCGCGAGCGATGCTACCGGAGTCCGAAAACGCGGCCGCGATGGCGCGTCTTGCCTTGCATCTTGTCAACGAGGCGCGCGAGAAGGGACACCGCTGCGGGAGCCGCTCCTGGCCGCCCGCCGACCCGGTGCGACTTTCCGCCACGCTCTCTGAGATTGCCCGCCAGCACGCGCTCGACATGGCCCGCCATCACTATTTCGACCACGTGGACAAAAGCGGGCGTTCACCGGCCGATCGCGTGAAAGCCGCGGGCTATCATGAACAGCGTATTGCCGAAAACATTGCCTATGGCACATTGTCGACCGAGGACGCCATCGCCGGATGGCTCAACAGCCCCGGACATTGTGAGAACCTGATGGAACCACGCTTCAAGGAGATGGGCATCGCGTTCGCCCCGGCCAGTGGAGAACACGGCGAACTCGACTGGGTGCAGCTGTTCGCCGATCCCAAATAGCCCTCTCGGTAACTCATCCAGCGTTTCGCTCTGTCTACGGGTGGGCTTGGCCACGGACCGGCGTGCACTGCGCCGGAAAGCTCATTCGAGCATTTTTAAGCCTCAACCGACAATAGCTCATACAGGATCGCATGACAGGATCATCTAAAGCGATCTTCCTCAGCTACGCGTCTGAAGATGCCAGCGCGGCGCAGCGGATCAGCGAGGCGCTTCGCGCGGCCGGAATCGAATTCTGGTTCGATCAAAAAGAGCTGCGCGGCGGTGACCTGTGGGACCAGCAGATCCGCCAGCGCATCCACGACTGCGCGTTGTTTGTGCCGGTCATTTCGGCGCACACCGAGACAGGAAGGAGGGTTACTTTAGACGCGAATGGCGGCTGGCGGTCGAGCGCACGCGCGACATGTCGGAGCGGACATTGTTTGTCGTGCCGGTGGTCATTGACGGCACCCGGGAAAAGGGTGCCGACGTACCCGAGTCATTCCTGCGCGTGCAATGGACACATCTTCCCGCCGGGGATACGCCACCCGCCTTCTGTGAACGGATCAAAACGTTGACAGGCAATGCTGGAGCCATCGCAGATCCACCGGACAGCCGCCGAGCCGCGTCGCCTCCGTTCCCGCCGAAACGATCGCGACGCTTGATATTCGTGGTCAGCGCCGCGCTCAGCGTGGCGCTCGTGCTCGGCTGGCTTGGCTGGCGGCTGATGAGCCCAAAAGCCCCGGCCCAGCCTATCGCAAGCGCTATCGCACCCTTTGGCCCGCCGCCCCATTCGATCGCGGTGCTCCCGTTCGTGAACATGAGCGGCGATAAGGAGCAGGAATACTTCTCCGAGGGTCTGACCGAAGAGCTGCTCAATTCGCTGGCGCGCGTGACCGAGCTGCAGGTGGCGGCGCGCACTTCATCCTTCTCGTTCCAAGGCGAGCACCCCGACATCCTCACCGTCGCGCACCGTCTCAATGTGGGTGCGGTGCTGGAAGGAAGCGTGCGCCGCTCGGCGCGCACCGTGCGTATCACCGCGCAGCTGGTCAACGGGGTCACGGGGTTTCATCTGTGGTCTCAGACCTACGACAGGGATTTGGGCGATGTATTAAAGCTGCAGACGGAGATCGCCAATGACGTCGCCAGCGCCCTCAAGGTGACCTTACTCGGTGATGTCGCCGCGAAGGCAGAGTTGGGTGGGACCCGGAATTCTGCGGCGTTTGATGCCTACTTGCGCGCGTTAAAGGTAGACACCGAGGCGCAGAGTGAGCAGGACAACCTCACGGCCATCGCCGGATACACCGAGGCGATTCGCCTTGATCCCGGATACGCCCTGGCGTACTCGAATCGATCTCTGGTGTGGACCGATGTCGGCCGAAACTGGGGCAAAGGGTCCGCGGTACACGAGGATCTAAAAAAGGGCGAAGCCGATGCGTGGCGAGCGATTGCGCTGGCCCCCGATCTGGCCAATGGGCACATGGCTTTGGCGACGGTACTGGGGGATGGTCTGGAGTTCAAAGAGGCGAATGTGGAATTCGAGCGGGCCCTTGCCCTTGGCAGCGGCAATGCCAAGGTGCTGCGCAGCTACGGGCTCTTTGTCGCGGAGATCGGACACAGCCCGCCCGGTCTTGCGGCGGTACGCCGGTCCGTGCAGTTGGATCCTCTGAATTTCGAAGCCCACTACTCGCTCGGCGTCGTTTTCGCGATCGAGCGGCGTTTCGGTGATTCGGTCAAGGCACTCAAAGACGCGAAAGCGCTGGATCCGAACAATGGCTTTCTGAGCGCGTGGCTGGGACTGGCTTACTATTGGGACGGCGATGCACAAAGCGCCAGCGCCGCTTGCGAAACGGCGGACGTATTGAACAAGGACATCTGCCTGGCGCTGGCCTACAAGAAGCTCGGACGGGAGGCCGAGGCCCAATCGCGGCTAGCCCGGTTGCAGAAAGAGTGGGGCGATCACGGAGCGGTCTTTTACGCGCTCATTTACAGCGAATGGGGTGATAAGGCGCGCGCGTTGGGCAATCTTGAGACGGCTTTGAGGATCCGACAGCCGTATTTGGTGTACGTGAAAATGCACGCGGGCTTTGACCCGCTGCGCAACGAACCGCGTTTTAAGGCCATCCAGGCCGCACTCAACTTTCCGGATTGATTAAGATTCTTGGCCGAGGCCATCACGCACCGCGGAGTGAGTCGCGAACTCTACTGAGGTGCCGTCGTTCCGCGACCCTACCTACATAGTGCACCGTATTTTATTTTGCCTCGCCGCTTTGGCGAGGATCCCACGGCCCGGGGGACCGGCCGGCAGGCCATCCCGGCGTGGATCTAGATTGCGTCGGGCAAAGCGAGCACAATTACCGACTTGATTGAGCGCTAAGGGTCCTTCATAAAAACACTATAAAGAGGGCGGGTCATGGAAATACTAGAACCTATCTCAAAATTGTTTAAGCATGATGCAGATGGCCCCGAGCTGTACAAATCCAAGGAAGTTGGCTGGGTAGTATTCCCAGCGCACGAGTAATCGGCGATGCCACTGCATCCAGGCAAAGAATCGTTCCACA
>JBBQTF010000099.1:0-4375 GCA_038234675.1 Steroidobacterales bacterium | reverse complement strand
CCGTGCGTAGACATGCCGCCGCGCGAATTCCGGATGTGAAGGCTGACAGTGATAGCACTCCATGTAATTTTCAATGGCGAGCTTCCAGTTGGCCTGGATCTCAAAACTCTCGCGGTGCGCCACTTTGGCTTGGCCCCATCCATGCGCCCCGGCGGCATCGGTAAGTGCGCGCGCGGCCTCATCAAGAGCCGGGGGCTGCGCGGAAAAACTGACGAAAATCAACCCTTCAAGGACTTGCACCGGGAGCGATTTCAACCCGAAATCCTGGCGGCGGAATGACTCGGGCATTTCGCGGGCGGCGCGCAGAGATCCGTCCAGCGCATAGGACCAGGCGTGGTAGGGACAGGTAAATCCCCCACCCACGGCAGTCCCGAAGCGATTCACGCAGACCCGGGATCCTCGATGGCGGCAGACATTCAACAAGGCATGAATCGCGCCGTCGACCGCGCGGCTCAGGATCATCGATTCGCCGCCCAGTTCGGCGAGGAAGTAATTGCCTGGTTGGGGCAAGCTGCTGATATGCCCGGCACAAAACCAGTGCCGCAGCAGCATGCGCTCCATATCCTGCTCGAAGATCTCAGGATCCGTGTAGTAGGCACGCGGCAGCGCGTACCCTGCTCTGGCGCTCGGGCGACCGGTGTGGCTCACGGCGCGGGCTCGGCTTATAGCCGCAGCGTCGCGTTTAATCCAAAGGTACGCGGCCGGTACGTGTACTGATTCTGTTGCTCGGACGGCGAGCCCGCAGGATTGAACGAGTCTGCCTGACCGAGCTGATAGTTGGTCACTGTGTGCGTATCGAAGAGATTGTCCACAAAGGCCGAGAGGCCCCAGCTGCCGAGGGTGATGCCGCCGCGCAGCTGCGCGAAATCCGTCGATGACAGAGTATAGGTGTCGGCGTTGAATTGCGAAGTGCCCGGGTCCTGAAGGTTTGAAAGCCAATGATTGCGACTCTGGTACTGGTAATCAAAGCGTACGAAAGCCGCATGCTCGGCCGCTCGGAAGTCATACTGGGCTCCGAGCGCAACGGTCCATGGCGGGTTGAGCGATGGCGCCAGATTGATCGAAGCCTGACCGGAAATGGCATCCCCGTCGCGGGCCAGCGGCAAGCACGGTGTAGTGGACGCTGAAGGACAGTATGGCGAGCGTAAGGCGGATGATGCGGTGTAGCGCGCGTCCGTATAGCCGGCGGCCACGTCGAATTTCATTGGCCCAACGGCGATGTCCGCCTGTAGGTCAAAGCCTTTAGCGACGGCGGTTCCGAGGTTGTCGGTGAACTGCAAGCCGCAGGCGCCAGGAACGTAGACGTTTTGCTGAATGTCCTGCCAGCGGATGTAATACACACTGGTGGCGATCCGGAAGGCTGAACCAAAATTGTTCTTGGATCCGATCTCGTAGCTTTGTGTTGAATCAGATTTGTACGTCAATGGTGCGCCGTTGGGGTATCCGGTATTGTCAAGATCAGCCAGGCAGTAATCGGGCAACGGAGCGTTGCCACCACCGGCGCGGAAGCCCTTGGCGTAGGTGGCGTAAAATAGATTGTTCGGGTCACGTTGGTAGGCAATGCCTAGCTTTGGGGTATTTGCGTTTTCGCTGCTCGATGCGTGGGCCGTTCCCGGTCCGTAATTTTCGTAACCATCAGCGTAGTGATCCAGCGAGAAGGTCAGATGGGCGTAGCGATCGCCCACCGTGAGACGCACGGTGTCGGTGATTGCGTAGCCCAACTCGCCAAAACCTGCCAACTGCCGGTCGGTAGTCTTATTGTCGTTGTAGTACACGGCGCAGGCCGGAATGGCCGTGTAGGTCCCGGGCTGACCCGGGCAGGAATAAAAGTCGCCGAAGTAAACGTCCGCCGGACTGACACCATAAAGGTACTGGAAGAAATCGTTGATGCGCGTATCCGTCAAAGTCTCGACGCTTTCCTGCTTGGCTTGCTGGTAGAAACCCCCCACCGTCCATCGCCACCGGGACTTGTCATCGGTGGATTGCCAGCGCACCTCCTGGGTTAAGCTGTGCTGGGTATTATTCACGGTGTTGGGGGTTTGGTAGCCGGCAAACCCGGCTGGCAGATGGATGCCGTGCCCGTCGATCAGGGGGTACCAATCGCACGGAGCCGTCGTGGCCACCGAAGTCGCACCACACCCGCTGATCGCGGCGCCACCCACGCCCACGTAATTGGGATCGTTGATGGGATTGGTGCTCCATCCGAGCGACTGGTAGTAGGACAAGTCATAGACGGTACCCTGATAGGCCGTGTCCTCATCTCGCGAGTAATAGGACGTATTGGAGATTATCTGGCTGCGCTCTAGGTTAAGTTCGATTTTAAGCGCCGGCAGGTAATATTTATCGGATCCCGGGAGCCGTTCGGGGGTGGCGTTGTTAAAGTGTCCGGCCCCGGGGTCGGAGTAAGCAGGCCAGTAGGTGCCATCGTCGTGGGTCTTGCTACTCTGATAGATAATGCTGGGTGTCACATCCAGGGTGGAGATCGGCTCCCAAACGGCCGCTAGCCGCAGCATGTAGGCCTCACCGTGATTGGCGTTCGACTCCGTGACGGAGCGCGTGGTGGGATCGACGCGATCGATCCAACCCCCCTCCTCGCGGTACCAGGCGCTGGCGCGGATACCAAGTGTGCCATCGATCAAAGTCATGCCGTGCGCCACGCCCAGTTCATATGTGGGCGCCCCGCCTTCGGTGTACGCGAGTTCGCTGCGCAGATAAGTGCTTGAGCCGTGAAGCTTCGGTGGCGCAAGGATGTAGCGCACGGTGCCGCCTTCCGATCCCGCGCCGAACAATGTGCCCTGTGGCCCGCGCAGTACCTCGACCCGATCCAGGTCAAAGGTCCTTGGCAAGCTGTCGTCGGGGTTGAAGCCGACCGAACGCATTTGGATCGGGGTGTCGTCCAGGTAAATACCAGTCGTGCCAGCGCCGCCCGAGGAGGAGATGCCGCGAATCGAGATCGCGTTGGTGATGGCACTGTCGATGTTGACACCCGGGGTGTAGCGAACGAGATCTTGGAAATCTTTGACCCCCCTTTCGTCTAGCGCGTCCTGATTGAGCGCCGTAACGCTGATGGGCACTTTGCTGAGCACCTCGGAGCGCCGCGTGGCGGTGACGACGATTTCCTCGAGCCCCTCCGCGCTTGCCCCAGAGTTTGGGGGTGTTTGCGCCCGCACGACACCAGCAGAATAGAGGACCATCACCAGTGCCGCCATCAGGGCCCCGGTACGGGCGTGCAAAGCGGCGAACTTATTCGTAACCATAGTGAACTCCTCGGTATCAGGACTGCAGCACGATCGCCGCGTTCGCGTTCCAACTCAGGTAGACCTCGTCGCTCCAATCGATCGACCACTGCGAAGTGCGTTGATCGTTTTGTGCCAGCACTGTCAGAACTTTACCGGAGGCCATCTTGATTCGATAGGTCGACCGATTCCCCAGGTAACCGAGTTCCCAAACGACGCCCCGCAGCTGATTAATCCCACCGCCCGACGGCGGCGTTTTACTGAGCCGGATCTTTTCCGGACGCAGCGCTACCCAAACCCGCTGACCCGCTGTGACGCGCCCAAGATCATCGACCAGTAGTTCGCAGCCGGCCTCCGGACAGCCCACGCGAATCGTTCCGGACTCGATCGCCGCCACCGTTCCCTCGAATAGATTGGTCGTGCCGATAAAATCTGCAATGAAGCGGCTCTGGGGAAACTCATAAATTTCGGAGGGTGTGCCTACTTGCTGGACCTTGCCTTGGTCCATCACGGCGATGCGGGTGGCTAGCGCCATAGCTTCGTCCTGGTCGTGCGTCACGACCACAAACGTGGTGCCCACCTGGTACTGGATGTTGATCAATTCGAACTGTGTCTGCTCTCGCAGCTTCTTGTCCAGTGCGCTTAGGGGCTCATCGAGCAGCAACACCTTTGGCCGGCGTATCAGGGCGCGAGCCAGTGCCACTCGCTGGCGCTGACCACCCGAAAGCTGGTGGGGGCGCCGTTGCGCCAGAGGAGCCAGCTGCACCATGTCGAGCGCCTCGTTGACGCGCTGCTTCTTGGCGGAATCATCCAGCGACAAGCGACGCAGCCCATAACCCACGTTGGCTTCCACTGTCATGTGTGGAAACAGCGCGTAGGACTGGAACATCATGTTTACTGGGCGCTCATGCGGGGGCACCTCATTCATGCGCACGCCGTCGATGGTGATTTCGCCCGCGCTGGGTTCCACGAATCCGGCCAGCATGCGCAACAAGGTGGTCTTCCCACAACCTGAGGCCCCGACCAGCGCAAACATTTCGCCCTTGAAAATGCGCAGATCCACCGTGTCGACCGCCGTCACCCCGGGATAGGTCTTGCAGACGCCGGCGATCACGACCTGGGGCTTGGCGTTGGGATCC
>JBBQTF010000098.1:0-4478 GCA_038234675.1 Steroidobacterales bacterium | reverse complement strand
TATCTCGACCTGGTTGGCCCGATCGTCGAGTGGCAGCCAGGTCTCGGTGAAGGAGTCCTGAATGATGTTCCCCATGGTGAACATCTGCACGGGCGCGACCACCGACTGGTCGATAAACACGCCATAATCTCGTCCCAGGGGCACCATCTGCGCGCGCGACATCCGGCCCACCACGTTCACCTGGTCCCACAAATTCGATTCGTTGTCGAAGACGCCATTGAAGACGTGACGGCGGATGCTGCCACCGTTGCCATCGTCCACCAGCTCGTCGTTCATCTCCGCCCACGCCACCCATTCGTCGATAAAGCGCGCGATGTTGACCGGCTTCACGCCCGGAAACTCGCCCCCGCCGTACAGATCGTCGAGCATCATGTCCGCGGCGACGCAGGCGGGGTTGTCTTCCTCGAACGCCAGCAGCTCCGCCGGCATCACCCCGGTATCCACGGTGCGCAGGCCGAAGTCGATTTCGGCGGTGATGTTGATGTTCTGCCCGCTGAGCTGGTTGGTGGCCAGCGCCCGCACCCCAATCAGGATCATGTTGGGGTACGCAAGGTCAAGGAACGCGATTTCGTTGACCGAGTGGATCCACATCTGCTGCCCCACCAGCGGCGAATCGTTGTCGCCAAACGTGACGTCGTCATGCAAATTCGCGGAGCCATACTTGGTGACCTGCACATCGTACTTGCCGGGCGCGAGGCCATAGATCGAGGTGCGGTTGTACAGCGGGGAGTTGGAGTTGTCGACAAAGTCCTGGTAACCCTCGCGCCAACTGATGACGAGGATTTGATTGAGCGCGGGATTGGTGCGCTGCCATTCGCCCTGCACCGTCTTTGAGTAGGTGTGGTGGTTACCGTTGGGCGCGAAGACTTCGCTGGTCAGCGTCCCCGTCCACGCATCGCCGGGGTTATGCGGCCCATCGTCGAGGTGATAGCAGACGCCGCTGTTGGGCGCGAGATCGGTGGCCACCACGACCCACGGATGCGGAATCAGGGGTCTGCCGTTGATGTCGTAGCTCACCACGTCGGCGGTGACATAGGGCTCGATGACGGGCAGCCAGGTGAACGTTCCCTGCAGGCGGTACTGCACCTGGTAGGTGATGACTTCGCTGTCGAGGTTGCCGGCGTTGAGATGAAAAATGCCCTGCGGAAACTGGATATCGACTTGCAGCGCCTGGGTCAGCGTGCCGGTGCCGGGGACCACGACCGGCTGCCCGGCCAGGCATTGCACATTTTGCGGATAGCCGTTGACCGTGCGGTTGAAGCTCTGGATCGGAAGCTGGGTGTTCGACCCCAGGCGCTGGTACGTCTGCACGTTCTGGTAGGTCGCAATGTCCTTGTTATTAATTTGGATGTTGGTGATCGCACGTGCGGGGCCGAAGCCGTAGCAGACCAGCGCGTTGATGTATTGGTCCTTGCCTTCAATGTCGACGAAGCTGGAGACGATGTTGCCGCCAAAGCGGAACCGTCCGTACCCCTTGGGGATCACGGTCCCCGAGCGCGCTAGCGACTTCGGCCCGTCCGGGTCGTAGCTGGCAGTGTCTGATTTGGCGCTGGGCGCGGAGCCGCTGAAAATTGCCCCAATAATGAGGCTGCCGGCGATTCCGACGGCGGCGGCGAGGATGGACGACGCCGTGGTCGCCGAGACGCTGAGAAACGCCCCCAGCGCCACCGCGCCGACGCCCGTCGCTGCCACGGCGATGGAAGCCGCAGCCACAGCCAGCGTCGCAAGGGTGCGAAGAATCCCGCCACCCGCAACCACCGGCGTTATCACGATGCAGTCGCCGTCGCGCGGCGTGATCTCCGGCCACAGCGAGCGGGGCCAGACGTGCCCGTTGACCGAGACGTGAGCGGTCGTGGCCCAGTCGTCGAACGCTTGTTCGTTGCCCTCTTCCCTGACCTGCCAAAGATTGTGATTCCCGCGAAGATACTCTTCCAGCGTCAGTTCGAAGCCAACCGCGACCTCCCAAACGTGCTGGTCGCGATCCGGCTGCACCGGGTTGGTGACGCGGACGATGCGGATCATAGCGCATCCTCGACGGGGAGATAGTACCCGAGCACCCGCCGCGTCCACTCCGGGGCCAGCAGCCGCTCGATCGCGGCGCCTCCCGCCATGCCACTCATCGTGTGCAGCATGGTGTAGGCGTCGAGCATCGTTCCCACGTGGCGCTCATGGATGCCGGTGCGCAACAACACGACGCAGCCCGCCGCCGGCCGGCAGAGCTGCGCGCACGGGCCGAAGAGGCCCGCCGAGTACTCGCGGTGAAACTCCTCAATGGTCGAGGCATAGTTACCGACCGCGCGACCCTGACGCCGCTGCATCTCGATCGCCAGGCCCAGGCAGTCGAACGTGCCGGGGCCACGACCTCCGTCCTCGAAGGGCTTGCCGATGAGGTCGCCGTAGAGGCGCGCGGGCAGCTTCACGCGACCCCCGCGATGGCTGCGCCGTTGGTGTCGATTCCCGGAAACAGCAAGGCCGGCAGAAAGCCCTTGTTCGGAAAATGCGCCTGGCAGCCGGTCGCGCCGTCGATGGTGTGGGAGCACGTCGGCATCGTGCCGGTGTAGCTGCACTGCGCGCTCTTGTAGCGCCATGCGCAAAAATTTGGACGATACATATGGACGGGGAACAGCCGCCGCAGCGGCGAGCTCGCGCCCAGCTTGAAGGTGACCAGTTTGGTGTCGCAAATCGTCTGCTTCACGGTAAACGCGATCGCAAGCTCGGCCTCGCCCGAGGGATTGGCCGTGTTTACGGCGTAGAGATAGAGGTTCGCGCCCACCACCCCGGCAAACTGCTCGATGATGGTTTGCAGCACCCGCATCACGTTCGAGGCTTTTACCTCGCACTCCGGCACGCTGCCGTTGTTGCCCACGGTCAGGTCGCCCATCTCGAAGCTGAACGGCGTGTAGACCTGCGGGCCGTTGCCGTCCCCGGCGTCGAACGTGACCGGGTCGAGGTTACGCACCAGGCGGACATGCTGCTGCACCGCGAGCGGGTCCACATCGCCCGGCCATTGCAAGTCCATCAGCAACAGCCACGGTTCGCCACTGGCGAGTTTGTGCCGTTCCAGATTCGAGGCGACCGACAGCAGTGAGAAGACCGGTTGCGGCACCTAGACCTCCCTAATCTCGAACGCCGCGTTCTGGCGAAACTCGCCCTCGATGCTGCCCGCGTCCGTATAGCTGGGCAGCGTCGCAAAGCGCACTCGATAAAACTGCGGATTGCGAGGGTCGCGATTGTCGGGGAATAGAAAGATGTTCGCTCCGTAGACCGCCCGAAGCACTACAAAATCCTCAAGTTGCTGATGATCGGCGGGCGTGAGGAAGTCGATGGCCACGCTCCAGTGGCGGCGCTGCCGCGTCGACCGGGCCCGCGTAGACTCCATGCCGTTCTCATAGGCGTCGCGGAGTGTGGGATCGAGCGTGGTCTGCCGCGTCTTCAAAGCCGGTTTGCGCGAGAGCGTTGGGAAATCGAGCACCGCAGGGTTATCGCTGAATTGCTATATTCAGGCAAATTGCCCACAATGCCGCCATGAGCCTGCTGGCCATCAAGGTCGACGTGGACAGCGCCGTGCGCGGGATTGAGGGCATCGGCGCGCAACTGCCCTTCACCATCGCGCGCTTCCTCACCCTGTCGGCACAGTCTGGCCAGGCCGCGGGCCAGAAGCTGGCCAGGGATGTCTTCAAAACGCGCAACGACTGGACGGTGCGCAACATCCGCATCACGCCCGCCACCAAGCAGACGCAGAAGGCCGAGGTCTTCACCGACACCTCGAACCGCAAGACCGGCGCACCCGACTACCTGCCCCGCCAGCAGGAAGGCGGTGTCAAGGTCGGCCGCCACATCCACGTCGCCATCCCCACCAAGTATCTAAAGCGCATCGCCCCGGGCATCATCCCCGACGCCCTGCGCCCCAAGAACCTGCTCCCCGCCAGCGCCCAGATCGGCGAGGTGTTCGCCGGCAGCTTCACCCTCGCCGGCCCGCACCGCGCCGTCAGTCGTGCCAGCCGCAAGAAGCTCGGTCACAGCGAGTTTAATGCCCTTCTGCAATACGCGAAGACGGGCACGCTGTGCATCTTCGTGCGCCACGGTGGCGTAGCCAATATCGGAGGCGTGGCCGACGCCGAGCCCTGGTACGTCCTGGTGCGCGAGGCCCACGTCAAGGCGATCTTCCCCATGGACGCCGCCGTCGAGAAGGCGGTGCAGGAAAACCTCGACCGCAACTTCACCCGGGCCGCCGCCGAGGTGCTGGTGAACGAGGCGCTGAAGAACGGTCTGCGTGTGAAGTTCTAAAAGTGAAACAGCGGTGTCGGTTATTTCACTTTCGGCTCAAAATTGAAATTGTTATCCAACAGCGTCACCGCGCCGCCCCGCATCAGCGAGAGTCGGCCCGTGTACGCCTCGTCGGACGAGGCCGAGAGATTGATGCGGGTCGTCTTGTAAGCCGCCTTGTTGCGCAGCAGGATGGCGGCGCCGGTAAACGT
>JBBQTF010000097.1:0-4587 GCA_038234675.1 Steroidobacterales bacterium | reverse complement strand
CTTGTTTGCCTTGACTCGTTTCAATGCCTGCTTGCACTTTTCCCGCTCGCAGACTTCCTCCATCAACTGTTCGGTGATGGCCGGGCTTTCTGTCCCGCGCTTTCCCGCAAACGATTCGGTCCCTTCCCGAAGGCCCTTCGGGGCTTCACCCCTATCCTCCTCCATGAAGGCCAACTCTCGGATGAAGGCCCAAGCGGTCCTCCGCAAGGAGGGTAATGGGAGAGGTGAGTAAGCAGCACGACTCATGGGCGACAAGCGGCAGAAGAACCAGCTAGCTCGATCCTCAGTCCGGAATTCCGGACCAACGACAGATCTTCCGAGGTAAGTTCGACTGCCTTCCGCACGCAACCGCCGAATTTACAACCAGTGCCCTTGATGGATATGGGCTTTGTTGTCAGTTGCCAACTCGTCCGGCACCGTATGCCTCAGATCCGATTCTTGTACATCGGCTCGTACGTTTGCTCCACGCTTCTTTCAGACCTCGCCTCGCGACGACGCCCTTGCGTTTCGCTATGACTTCACCTCCATCAGGTTGTCAAAAGGACTTTCACCTTCGAGCTGTCGAACATGCTCGGCACACAAAAAAAAGAGCGGGAGTTTTGGCCTCCCGCCCGCATTTGTTCAAGTTGCTTTGAACTGCTCTTAATTTTTATCCCGCGCGTTTTCAACGCGTAGGTTGTTGATCACCGGCCCGAGTGAAAGGCCTGCGGAACCGGCGCGGATACCCGCCACATTTCTTTCCATTTCATTGCTCACAACGCCTTCGAGCGCTACATGGCCGTTATCGACAATGATGTGTATCGGAGGTACAGGCTGCATACCATACCGCGAGAGCACTGGATCCCGGTAGATGGCGCGCGCGACCTGGACGCGAATCTGATTGTCAAAGGGAGACAGCGGCAGGACCCTCAGTTCGTTGGCAACGCTCGACACGCCCGGAACATGCTGCACAATCCGGCCCAGGTCGGCCTTCTTGTAGGGCTCGTTCACTTGGCCGACGAGCTCGACGCTGCCGTTGTTGACGCGGAGGTTTATGTTGTCGAAGATGCTATAGCGCGAGTACATGCGGATCTCGTGGGCTGCCTTGGCCGCGATTTGAGCGTCGCTTACCGATGCGGGCGCGTTGGCCATCGCGGAGCCGGCGAGCGTGCCGAGACTGAGAGCCGCGGTTGCTAGGAACTTCCGGAATTTCATGGGTTTTTAACTCCTTATATCCACTTGTACTTACGTGCTGGAAGTGACGCAGGTTTACAGGTTCGCGTAAATTTCTTGTAAAAGATGAAGGAAAGTTTACCGCTGGGCGCTCATGCTTTGGGGTATAACGAACCTGTCATCGGAATTTAAAAAAACGCCTGTGGTATAAAAATTAGGCCTCGATCATAAAATCCGCAGGCCCGCAAACCGTTACGCAGGAGCCATCGGTTTTGTGGCCCCTCTCGTTTCTGTCGCTACGCTACTATCTGTGCAAAACGAAAATCGATGCCGGACTCTGCGACGGTGAGGGATCGTTTGATTTCGGAGCGAAGCGGAAGGGGCGATACTACTTGCATGGAGGGTAGGCACAGTAACCGGGTTCAGACCGGCGGCTCCAATTGGTGTATTCCCTGGCTGCGTTAATACGGTCGATAATCTGGCCGAGACCGGGATTGTCACTGCCGTAAGCCTGTGGCATGGATGCGGCCGCCCGCGCCGCCACCTTCGCGTTTTCAATGTCGGCCAGCTTTTTGATGTAGGCCCCAAGCGCGCGCAGGTCGGCGAATCGCGCCGGTGTCTGTTTGGAGGACAGAACACTCGCGATCCCCGTGCCGAGGCCAGAGGCGCGAAGCATTTGAATCGCACGTTCGCGGCTGCGCGGCACGCCGTCACCCACCTCGTAGGCCATCCCCACTTCCATCTGTGCTTTGTCGAAGCCCTGGTTGGCGCTCTGCAGGTACAGTTGCCTTGCCTTGGCGCGATCCTTCGTCAGACCGCCGTCGCCTTCCTCATACATTCCGGCCAATGCATATTGCGCTGCGCGATGGCCTTGCGCCGCCGCCAAACCAAACCAGTGCGCGGCGGCCACGTCGTCGCGACGGACACCATTGCCATCCTGATAGGCGATCCCCAGCGTCGACTGCGCCTTGGCCTGCCCCAACCGTCCCGCCTGCAACAGCAATGGGATCGCCTCGCGGTAATTGTTGCGATCGATCAGCGTTACACTGCGCTGCCACAGGCGCTCCGCTTCAGCCCGTTGCGCCGTCGTAACGGAAGATGCCGGTACTGTGGCGTAGGACAACGCTGGCGACGATCCGGGATTCTTGCCACCACCTGCACCCGCCCCGTCACGCCGGTCGAGCCGTATCTGGCCATAGTCGCGGGTAAGTTCGCGAGAGCAGTTAACCTGCGTGCGGCTGTACATCGTGCAGTATTTCACTTCGTTTAGCAACTGATTCATGCGCTCGGCGGGCACGCTGTAGGTAAAGGCGCAGGGATCGGCCCCGCCACCGTAATAGTTTGTTGCGTTTGCCCCGCCGCCGTTGGGCGCCCCACAGGCTCCGTATTGTGCGGTTACCGGATCTTTGGCGCGTTGCGCAAACACCGGGGCCGACAGCAGCAGAGCGCCAGCTAGCAGAGAAGTTCGCAAAACGAACAAAATCATATGCCTCCGAATTAGGCGCGGATAACTCGTATGGAATTACAACCAGAATACTAGGCTTCAGGCTCAGCCTGGACAGCCGCTTGACCCGCCACTGGGAAGGGGGTGAATACCCGCTCAGGCGGGCAGGAATTCGTTGCCGCCGGAAACGATCAGCAAGATATTACCGTGCGTCGTCGTGAGCCGGGGATGAATCGATCCATCCGAGGCCACGACGAAATCACCGGCGCTGTATTCGACATCTTCCCAGCGAAGATCGCCTTCCACCACCAGGCACTGCTCGGCATCGATGTGCCGGTGCGCCGGGTACGCCGCGCCGGGTTCCATGCGGACGAGGACGGTGCTCAAGCCGGTCGAACGGTCGCGGTAGAGCGGCTTGATCGCCACGCCGGGGGCCCCGGAGGGTACCCACTCGCCTTGCGTGCGGCGAACGCACACGGCGGGCCGGTATTGCGCATCGGCGGCAACGCGGGCCATCAGCTTATCCTTGACCTCGGGTTGGAGGGGCAGCGGGTCGAGACTCACCGCCAACAAAACTTCGTCGCCCCAGGTCTGAGGAGCATACGCCATTTATTGAACCCTCCTTTCCATTGTCTTTCGAACCCTGGCCAAACCGAGCCGTATCCTGGTCTTCACGGTGCCCAGGGGCAGGCTGAGCTGTTCGGCGAGTTCCTGATGCGTCAAGCCTTCAAAAAACGCCAGCTCCAAGGCCTGGCGCTGTTCGGCGGGGATTCCGGCAATGGCTCTCTGGAGCGCGATGCGCTCGCTGCGCCAGAGGCCCTCGGTCGAGGAGGCCGCCGGAAGGTTCGGACGTTCATTCAGCGTTTCGGTTGCGGTTCTTCCCCGGCTGCGCAGCCGGTCCAAGGCGGCGGATCGCGCCATGGCGATCAACCACGCGAGCGGGGATCCCCTGGCCGGGTCGAACCGGTCGGCGATCCGCCAGACTTTCGTGTACACCTCTAAAACAATTTCCTCGGCATCCTCGGGATTTCGGAGGATTCTCATGGCCAGAGCGTTCACTGTCGAACTGGTCAGGTCGTACAAGACCGCCACCGCTTCCTGGTCGCCATTGGCGATCCGGGCCAATAACGTGCAAAGAGCTACACTCGCTCCTGCTCGGTCTACGCTGACCCTGTTCGCCGCGGATGCATCTGACATACAAAAATCCAATCATACACTTGCCCAGCCGATATCATTAAACGTGATTTCCCCGGCCCGAGCCATCGCATTCGAAGTTTTGAAGGAGGTGCAGGCGGGAGGATACGCTTCCGATGTGCTGCTCCAGAAGTCCGCGCGGCTCGATTCGAGGGATGCGGGGCTGGCGTCGGAAATCGTGTTCGGCTGCTTGAGGCGGCAAGCGCAGCTCGATTTCCTCATCGGCCATTTTGCGGGGCGGCCTTTGAAGCTGGAGCCTACCGTACAAATTGCGCTGCGCATGGGCGTGTACCAGATCCGCCACCTGGATCGCGTCCCGAAGCATGCCGCCGTAGCGGAGAGCGTCGAAATCGTTAAGCGCGCCCACAAGCGCTCGGCTGTCGGACTCGCGAACGCGGTGCTGCGAAAGGTTGGCAAGGGGCCGGTGCGCTGGCCGGATCGCGCCACGGAGTTGTCCTGCCCGGCATGGCTGCTGGATCGCTGGTCGGCGCAATTCGATCGCGCGACGGCGGAAGGGATCGCCCGCGCGGCTCTGAATAAGCCCGAGACGTGGGTCCGTTCCGCGCAACCCGCACCGAACCTGGAGCCCACGGATTTGGAGGGGTGTTACCGTTTGCGCGCCGGGGATCCTCCGCGGGGCGCGCGCATTCAAGACATCGGGTCGCAGTCCATCGTTCCGCTGCTGGATCTGCGAACTGGTCAACATTTCCTCGATGTTTGCGCGGCGCCGGGGAACAAGACCGCCCAGGCGCTCGAAGCGTTGAGCCCGTCGGGGCGGCTGGTTTACTCCACCTGTT
>JBBQTF010000096.1:0-4692 GCA_038234675.1 Steroidobacterales bacterium | reverse complement strand
CCCTCAGCTATCCCCTCATTTTTGACTTGTGCGCCTCGTTCTCAGGTAGCCGTGACCTTACCAGGACTTCGGATCAGCCACGTACGAAGCGCAGTCGCACGAACCCACTGTGCCGGTCCAGGAGACGACGGACTGTAGGCTGGGACTGTCGCAAGATTGGGGGTCGTAACGTTGTCGGGCTTGATCCGATCGGAAGCGAGGCTGGTGCTGGCCGGTGTCCGACACGAAACGGCCCCCGCCTACGCCACAAACAACGCCGCCCAGCATCGGATAATGTTACGACCCCCAATCTTGCGGCAGTCCCGTGGCAGGGCTGTCGTTCAGCTCACGTAAGTCACGTATCCTGTCGTTGGGTATCGGCGTCATCCCGCAACGGCTGTAGCTCCTCCTGTGCCCCCTTGATTGCATCGAGCACGTGCTGCGGGTCAGCCGGCACGGACAAGGCCAACGCTTCCGGGTCGTGCCGATTGCGTAGCGAGGGGTCGTCGCGCCGCATTTCCTCCAGCAGCTCGATGATCTTCGCGGATTTTTGCTCCGCAAGAATCGCAAGCTCAAGCGTAAGCTGCTCCCGGTAGCCGGCCAGTTGGTCGGCATGCCGGTTGGATGTCAAAATCAGGATCGTGACGTAAAGCGCACCCAGCCCAACCACACCCTGCATCCAGAAGAACGGCGGCTCGTCCCAAGGTGTGTATCCCGCCCCTATCGCCAGCAAGTTGCCGCCACACCAGACCAGCACCGCAAGTGTCAGGCCCGCGATGAAGCTGGGGCGGCCGATGGCTGACGTCATGCGGTCCACGATCCGCTGCAACGGCGCGGCTTTCTCGTAGTGCTCGGTATGGAGCTGCGCGATCGCCTGGATCGTGCTCTCGATGTGTGCAGGCAGGATCGGCGTCTCTGTCATGCAGGTCTCACGCCCGCACGGCAGAATAGTTGCCCGCCGGCAGCAACCGAGGCCGGATAGGACGGCCTATGCCTCCTGGTCGTATCCGTTCGAAAGTGCCACACCCACAAGCAGGTTGACTGGCCCGAGCCGCACGGGTCGTACAGTCTGGTGGAGCGCCACCGTAGGAGGTGCCGGTTGAACGACGAGACGAGCCATCCTTCGCCCACTGTGAATCAGCGGTGGGTTTCGGCGCTGATCAGCGGGACTGCCGCAAGATTGGGGGTCGTAACATTATCCGATGCTGGGCGGCGTTGTTTGTGGCGTAGGCGGGGGCCGTTTCGTGTCGGACACCGGCCAGCACCAGCCTCGCTTCCGATCGGATCAAGCCCGAAAACGTTACCACCCCCAATCTTGCGACAGTCCCCTCAGTAGGCTCTGGACCTGCTCAGCCGAGCGTCTCGGAATGCTGCGACCAACCCATACGAGACGTAAGAAGTGTCTCGTGTCCCTGCCTCGCAAGAGTTCACGCATACGGTACTGCTCACACGGGCACGGCCGCTTCCGCTACTTTGCGGTTGGTGTCGCGAATGTTGATGCTGGTGGCGAATTCGGTGTCTAGCTACGCCGCAGCCTGAAGTGTGGCGAAGCGCGAGCAGCGCGTCTTTGCAACAGGAGTGCCGGCATACCACTCCGCGATCCGGACCAGGTTGATCGCTGCTGCGGTGAGGACGTGTTGCAGGCGCGTTTTAGCGAGGCCGATGTAGCGGCATTGGCGCAGGCCGCAGCGGCTGATGGCCTGCGCGTGCGTGCCTTCGATCCCGGCACGGGCGGCATAGCTGTCCCGGAACACCGCGGTTTTCTGCTGCTTGCGCGCGCCCTGCAGCGCTTCGAAGTGCTCGCGCGCCTGCAGCCCGATGATGCGCGGCTCGCGCTTGGCCCGGGTGCAGCGTGGGCGCAACGGGCATGGGAAGCAGTCCCGGGTGGCAAAGCGCGCTTCGAATACCATGCCGTTCTTGGTGTAGGTGCTCGGCAGCCAGGAGATGCTCTTCTTGCCCGCCGGGCAGGTCACCACCTTGCGATCCCAGTCTACCGCGAATTCAGCCTTGGTCAGTCCATCGTCCAGGCGCGCCTGCCAACTCGGGTCATCGGCAACCGGGCCGATGATGGTCACCCCATAGCGCTGCTTGCTGTCCACCAGCACTTGCGAGTCCGTGTAGCCCTTGTCCACCAGGTGATCGCCCGGCAGCAGCCCGCGCTTCTCCAGACTGGCGTGGACCACCGCGGCCATGTTGTCGTCCGGCACCGTGGCCGGCGTAGTCTCGACGTTGGTGATCACATGCGGACCCTCGCAGGCCGGGTCGCAGGTCTCGGTCACCTGAACCTTGTAGCCGACCCAACTGATGTCGCGCTTGCTGCTGTAGCGGGCGTCCGGATCATAGGGCGAGCAGACCTGCTCGGCAGACGGCGGCAGCTCGGCGGCGCCGCCCAGGCGCATCTGCCCGTCCTCTGTGATATACTGCGTCGCCCAGACCTGGCGTAGCACCTCCACCGCAGCCAGCTGCGCCAGCTCCGGCTGTTCCTTGGCAGCTTCAATCGCACTGAGCAGTCGCTGGCCGTCGGCGCCGATCGTGGCGGCCAAGTTCTGCCGCGCCGCCTCGGTCTTGGGCAGGCGGTAGTTCTCCACCCGCCGGCCATATCGCCCATACCACACAGCCGGCGCCATCTCCTGCAGCCAGTCCGGCGCGAGGGCGGCCAACTCGTTCAGCGCCGCCCGCAGCGTCTCGCCGACGCGCTCCAGCCGGTTCAGCGTGCGCACGGCCGCGAGCACATGCGTGCTGTCGGTGCGCTGACGCCCGCGCGCCTTGACCAGGCCCTCGGACTTGAGCCGCTCCAGAAGGGTGTCGAGCAGCAGCAACTCGGCGCTACCCGTGACCAGGCGCGTGCGGAACTCGCTCAGCACCGTGTGGTCGAAACCAGGGTCGGTGAGCGCCAAACCCAGCGCATACTTCCAGTCGATCCGGCCCCGCACTGCGTCGGCCGCCTCGCGGTCGGACAGGTCCTCCATAAACTGCAGCACCACGACCAGCGCGAGCCGGCCCGGGGCTGCCGCAGGCTGGCCGCGGCGCGGGAACAGCGCCGCAAACTGGCGGTCCTGATACACCGGGCCGAGCGCGTCGGCGATGCGCAGGCAGAGCGTGCCCTTGGGGAACGCCGCACGGGCCACGCGGCGAGTCTCGTCAGGCACAGCGGGCGGGTCTTGCGGATGCAGCGACATGGGCGTCAGCCTTCGAGAGAACGGGCCTGCATCATCACCGCAGTATCAGGCCCCGCATCGTCACAACGGCGGGAGCGAGCACGCCCCCGACTTCGCCACCAGCATCAATGTTGGGTGAACCCCGGGTAGCGGACACGCGCGCTGCGCCGCTCTTCCTGCACGTACGTGGACGTAAGCCAAGGTGACCAACGAGAACTCGTCGCGTTCTCGCCCGGCCCGTCAGTCCCGGCCTCAGTCCCAGCCAGCGTGCGCCGGGGCCTATAAGTGCAAGCCCGTCGCACAGAGCCTGCGCCCAGTGCCACGCAGCGTGAGCCAGGCGCCGCCGATAATCCCACCGAACGTGAGCCAGGTCAGGCCGATAAGTGCGCGCCCAGCCCCGGATAAGTGCAAGCCGCTACACATAGCGGACCAGACAGCCCTTAACCACTGTCTATCGGATTGCCCTCACCGGGCTTCATATTCACTGCTAGTGAGTTAAGTGCTTTCGTGGTCTCAGACTCAATTATTCTAGCCTCCAGCAAATCGATTTTATGTTCTTTGAGCCTTATTCCTTTATCGGCCGCAACTTTTTCCGTGACTTCAGAAAGTATTGACCTAATATCCTCCAGAAGAATTGGAAACTTCTCTTTAACTTCAGGATATCTAACTATTGCTTGCTCAAAGCTAAGCAAACCAGCACCGACCGTAGCTACAATCCCAGCAATTTTTAGAAGCCGGTTCAACATCCCAGTTGGGTCGCTCTCAAAGGGACCGATCTGTATAAAGCTTCCTCTCGCTAACGACGTCGTTAGAAATCTAACGTTGAAATCAAGTCTTTTACTTAAGTCTTGTTCCAATTGCCTCATGAAGCGTTCAACGATGTCGCGCTCTCCTGGGGAGAGGTTATCACCATACATTGCTCGACTGTTATCGCCGATAGAAGGCGGCGGATCGAGGCTTACCGTGTAGGTCCCTAAACGTACCCACTGTGGTTCGAAGAAAAAGAAAAAGAAAACACATTCTCCTTGCGGCTGTGACAATGGTCACAACATTTAACCATCTTATATGTCCGCTGTCCACTAGTTACGACCATAGCTTAGGGATCGGAACCCAGGTGATCCCTGCCGGGCCCAGGGGCGACGCACGTTGGCAGTTTCTTCCAATTTGTCGTGTGATGCGGCTCATCATTGCGGAACGAACGATGTTCGTTCTGTAATGAACTATCGTGTTCGCTAGCTGGTTGGCAGAACCCGCATCTCATGCGTTTGCCCTGCATCCCATCGCCCCGCCAGGGAGGCTGCCGCGGCATGGCCCAATAACTGCAAAGCTGTGGAGATTGGCCATCTGGCACCGTTGCACGTTGATCGGCAGCCAGAGCCAGGGGTGTCCGTCATATGTGGACGGCCCCCTCCTTGCAAGGTTTGGCGGTGATTTGATCAGATCGCTTGCGTTCATATGTCCGGCCTGTTGTCGCGCTCGCACATGAACGCTGGCCAAGATGGTTTCCGCGACAAGAGTTCCTAACAAACGAACGACCTGCGATGGCCATGACGGA
>JBBQTF010000095.1:0-4699 GCA_038234675.1 Steroidobacterales bacterium | reverse complement strand
CGATGATCCAGAATCCGCTGCCGACGCGCGCCGAGGTGAGCGATGTGGCCAATGCGGTGCTGGACGGGACCGACGCCGTGATGCTCTCGGCCGAGACCGCCGCCGGCAAGTATCCGGTCAAGGCCGTGCAGGCCATGGCCGATGTGATACGCGGCGCGGAAAAATACCAGCTGGGCGTCTCGCCGCGCGGAATTCGCGCCGAGGACGAGTTCAGCAACACCGAAGAGGCCATCTCGCGCGCGGTGATGTACACCGCCAATCACATGCGGGTGCGCGCCATCGTGGCACTGACCGAGTCGGGTCTGACGCCGTTGTGGATGAGCCGCATCCGCGCCGACATCCCGATCTACGCCTTTACCCGTCACCAGGCGACCCGCCGGCGCGTGACCTTGTACCGGGGTGTGTACGCGGTGCCATTCGACATGACCAACACCAGTCCGCAGGAGCTCTACCACGCGATTTTTGAACGGCTCCTCGATCAGCGTCTGGTCGAGGTGGACGATCTGCTGATCTTGACCAAGGGTGAGTTGACGGGTGTCTCGGGCGGGACCAATTCCATGCAAATCGTGCGGGTGATGCGCAAGTAATCGTTTTTTGGGGGGCGGAACATGAAAGCAGTGTGGTGTACGGGGATCGCGGCGGTGCTGTCGATTGCCGGCGCGACGGTGCGCGCGGCCGATAACGAGGAGCCGCGCTTCCGCGCGCTCTATAAAGAGCTTGTAGAAACCAATACCACCCTGTCCGCCGGCAGCTGCACGCTGGCTGCCGAGCGCATGGCGGCGCGGCTGCGCGCGGCGGGCCTTCCGGACAGCGACCTGCACCTGTTTGCCACCGCTGAGCATCCGAAGGAAGGCGGCCTGGTGGCGGTGTTTCCGGGGCGCGATCCGCAGAGCAAGGCGATTCTGCTGCTCGCGCATATCGATGTGGTCGAGGCCCGGCGCGAGGATTGGACGCGCGATCCGTTCACACTGGTCGAAGAGAACGGCAATTTCTACGCGCGCGGGGTTAGCGACGATAAGGCGATGGCGGCGATCTGGGTGGACACGCTGGTGCGCCTGAGCGCCGAGAAGAAGCGTCCGCGGCGAACGGTCAAGGTGGCACTCACCTGCGGGGAGGAGACCAGCGGTGCCTTTAATGGCGCCCAGTGGCTCAGTGCGAACCAGCGCGAGCTGATCGATGCGGCTTTCGCGATCAACGAGGGAGCCTGGGGCGAACTTGACGCGCAGGGGCGCCGGGTTTTGTTGCAGGTCCAGTCCGGGGAGAAGACGCCCCAAAACTATCGGCTCGAAGTCACCAACCCGGGCGGCCACAGTTCGCGACCGATCAAGGAAAACGCGATCTATCGGCTCGCGGCGGCTCTCACGCGCGTCTCCGCTTTCGATTTTCCGCCGCAGTTCAACGACGCCAATCGCGCCTATTTCACGGCGATGGCGCCCTTGCAGGCCGCCAAGGGAGAAAGCGCAGTGGCCACGGCCATGGCCGCGCTGGTGAAAGATCCGGGCGATGCGAGTTCGATCGAGCTGGTCTCGGCCAAGGACCCGAGCTGGAACGCCATGATGCGCACCACCTGCGTGGCCACCATGCTCGATGGGGGCCATGCGACCAATGCCCTGCCGCAGCGCGCGGGCGCGATCATCAATTGCCGCATTTTCCCGGGCGTCGCGCAGGAGATCATCCGCCAGCGCCTCGAGGAAATCGTCGCCGATCCGAAGGTCAAGGTCACGACCCTTGAGATCCGTGGACCCAGTTCGCCACCGCCGCCGCTGACTCCGGCGATCCTCGATCCGGTGAGGAAACTGGCCGCCGAGTTCTGGCCTGGCCTTCCGGTGGTGCCGGTCCTGCAATCGGGCGCTACGGACGGGCAGTTTCTTAACGCCGCTGGAATCCCCACCTACGGGATCAACGCCACCTTCTCGGGTCCTGACCTGGGGCACGTGCACGGGCTCAATGAGTACATCAATGTAAACTCGCTGATGCAAGATCGACAGTTCATGTACCGCCTGGTCAAGATCTACGCGGAACAGCCGTGATTCGTATATAAACGGTTCTCTCTTAAGATCGCAGGCTCACAGCGAGGTGATTCACCCATGAGCACACCGAAGCGTGCGACGATCTATTTCGAACCGGAGATCTACAAGGCGCTGCGATTGCGCTCGCTGGCGGCCCACCGCTCCATGTCAGAACTGGTCAACGAAGCCATGCGGATCACCCTGACGCAGGCCGGGAGTGTGTTCTCGCCGATTGATCCAAAGCCAATAGTCAGTAGCGCCGCATTCGACCGGCTGGCCAAGGCACTGAAGCGCCGTCGCCTGGTGCGGCGCCTTCCGCGCTCCTAGGCTTCGAACCGGTTATCCCCAAATCAGAAAGCGCGCCATTCTTGCTGCGCGCTCCGGGGACTGAATTTTACTGACAGGCTTTGTCGTGCCCGGCGAGGCTGCTCTCCCGGAGTCTCCCATCCTGGCATGCCCCGCCGTTGCGGAGCGCTCCGGAGCCGACTGCATTTACGGATGGCGCCTCGCGATGAAGCGCTTACCAGGGGAGCTCGGTGCCTTCGCGCGACAGGAATTTGCCGTTCTGCTCAGGCTTGAGCTGTTCGATCGTGACCACCATCGAGTGCGCGCTCTGGGCGGGTGTGAGCACCGGTGCGGTGATGGGCTTGCCGACCTTGGCCGTGTAATCCCGAATGTACCGCTGCAGGTCAGTATCCACCGCTCCGGGTGACAGCAGTACGGTCGTAATCTGCCGAGACGCCACCTCGAGGGCGAATTGCCGCAGGCCCATGTTAAGTGCGGCCTTGCTCATCGCGTAGAAATACTGTCTTGGATAGCCCAGGGAGTCGAGCTTCTCGATCGCGGCGATGGAGCCGTAACCGCTGCTCATGCCGATGATCTTGCGCTGCTTACTGGCCGCGACCAACTCGAGGAAGGCCGCCGAGACGCGCAGCGGCGCGTAGCTGTTCACCCGCAGCACGCGCCCGAAGTCTTCCGGATCGAGCCTGACAAGCGCCTGGCCTTCGATACTGCTGGTCACTCCAGCGTTGTTGACCAGCGCATCGATCGGCTGCCCTTTGAGTTTGGCAGCCAGGGCGTCTATCGCCGCATCGTCGCTTACGTCTAGTTTCTCGATCCTGACGGCCGGATGATCGTGCGCAAAGTCGGTCAGCTCGCTGGCCTTGGCGGGATCTCGGCAGGTGGCAATTACCCGCCAGCCACGACTTGCAAATTCCCGCGCCAGCGCCAGGCCGATGCCCCGGTCAGAGCCGGTGATGAGTGCCGTGCCGGGGTTCGGCGCCGGGTCAGGCGCCCCGGGCGCCCCGGGCCCCTCGGCAGCGGGCGCTCCTACTGCCGAGCCGAGCAGACAGCACAATAACCAAATTCTCATAAACCGACCTCGCGCACTGTGGCTAGCTGTCCTGTAACCCCTAAGTACTATTGTAACCACGTGAACATCTGAGGGTATGAGAGGCGCTGGAGAGTGCGTCCGAAAGAAGTAGCTTCAGGAAATGCGCGAGGTGGCGGTATCGGGGGCCACACTCGACAAGGCCCGCACGGTGGTGATGTTGTTCCCCCTCCCAGGTGCGGTACTTTATCTGACTTCATGCGCGGCCCCTGCACGGAAAAATTCCACTCGCACCAGCGTCCAGGAGTTTGCGGCGCCATGACATAGTGCTCACCGGGATTTGATCACACGGTTCGGCGATTGGCAGGTGCAGAGCCGATCGAGAGGCCGCCAGGCCCTGATCGGCAGCTCTTTGACCCGACGCACTTGCCATCAAAGCGCTGCGCCGCGCCGCGCGTTGAGGCTTTGGCGTTGAGCGCCGCCGCAATCAAAGTTTGCAGGCGCCAACCACCTCTCGAATGCCACCTTCACGGCCGGCCATTCGTCCTCAATCATTGAGTACCAGGCCGTATCGCGGCTACGCCCTCGAACGATCATGTGCTTGCGGAAGATACCTTCGAAGGTAAACCCGAAGCGCACGGCGGCCCGGCGCGAGGGCGCGTTGAATGCATTGCACTTCCATTCGTACCGGCGGTAATGCAGATCCTCGAAAACGTAGCGCATCAGCAGGTACTGGGCCTCGGTTGCGCCGGCGGTGCGCTGCAGACTCTTACCGTAGAGAATATTCCCGACCTCGATGCATCGGTGCGTCAAATCGATTCGCATCAAGGTCTGGAAACCCACTGCTCGCCCGTCGGATTGATTAACAATCGCGTAGAACAGTGGATCGGGGGAGAGGGCCTTGCGAGTCAGAAATTCTTGAAACGCCTTGTGGTCCGCGAATGGTGCATCGAATAGGTATTGCCACTGTGCCGCAGCATCGATTCCGTGAGTCTCTTGCCACAGCGAAGTTCCATGCCGCTCTGGATCGAGCGGTTCGAGGCGAATGAATTGGCCGGCGATCGCCCGGCGTTCGGGCAGGAGAGCCGCAAGAACCGGTACCTCCGGTCCGATGGGCAGCAATGAGAGGGGATCCAGAATTATGCCACTCATGAAATGACTCCAAGCAACTGGCGCAATTGCGCACCGGGCCGATGATGCGCATCAATGTCAGACCTTTGACGCGCGTGCCCAAGAGGATGATTGCCATCCTGTCAGCGGAAGGTCGATCGGCTGTCGCGAGTGAAACCAAACAATTGGTCCCACATCGGTTTCCAGTCTTAAGCGTGGGGCGCACCCCGCCGCCCGTGGTGACTCCAGC
>JBBQTF010000094.1:0-4801 GCA_038234675.1 Steroidobacterales bacterium | reverse complement strand
CGACTGGAAGGGGAGCGACTATTCGTTTTACGACGCCATGGCGAAGGTACTGCACGACGAACTCATACTGTGTGAGCCGGATTCGCGCGAACCGTGGTTTGTCAGCGCAGCACATGATCAGTCCTGCCTGACCGACACGCTCACGTCTTTTGAGCGCGCGGTCGATGCGACGCTGCGCGACACGCGTGCGGCGGCGCCGGCGACGCGCGGCTCGCAGCACGTCTAACCCGCGCCGCCCTCAAGCCATGGTGCGCGGCCGCGAGATCCCGGATGCGCTCATAGTAGGCGCCGGCCACAACGGGTTGGTTGCGGCCTGCTACCTGGCCCGTGCGGGACTCAGGGTGCAGGTCCTGGAACGCAACACTTACATTGGCGGGGCCGCCGTCAGTCGCAAGCTGTACGAAAACTTTACCTATTCGAACTGCTCATACGTGTGCAGTCTGTTGCGACCCGAAATCATGCGTGAGCTTGAGCTGCCCCGCTTTGGCCTGCAGATCATTCCGTATGACGGGGGCTGCACCATGATGCGGGATGGCGGGCACTTGGCCGTTTACGACAATCATGACGCCATGCGTCGCGAACTTGCTCGGCATTCAAAGCGAGACGCCGAAGCTTATGATCGCTACACCCGTGATGTGATCCGCCAATGCAAGTTCATCAAGCCGCTGCTGCTACGCGAACCCCCTGATCCCACATCTTTTAAGGCGCGTGATATCCAGGAGCTGCTGTATCTGGGCAAACACTTTCATCGACTGGGCGAGCGACGGATGTACGACACATTGCGCTTTTGGACCATGAGCGCAGCAGATTTCCTGGACCAGTACTTTGAAAGCGAGATCATCAAGGCGCATATGGCGGGCAGTTCCATCATCGGCACGGCACTGGGCCCACGCTCAGCCGGCACGGCCTATGTGCTCCTGCACCATTACATGGGCGACATCGACGATACCGTGGGTGCCTGGGGATTCGCCCGCGGAGGGATGGGTGCGGTTACTACGGCGCTGGCGCAATCACTACAGGCCAGCGGTGGCACCATTCGCACCGACGCGAGTGTCGAGAAAATCCTGGTGCGCAGAGGGCGTGGGACAGGCGTGGTGCTCGCAGGCGGGGAAGAAATATACGCCAAGCAAATACTGTCTAACATGGATGTGCGTCGCACGTTCCTGGAGACGATCGACAGTGCGGAGCTGCCGCCCGAATTTGTGCGTCAGGTACAAAACTTCAAGATCCGAGGCTCTTCTGGGAAGCTCAACATCGCATTGGGTGGATTGCCCGAGTTTCCCTCCATTCCTGCCGGTGCGCCCTGTACGCGCGGTGACATGCACGTTACCGACACCATCGAAATGATGGAGCGGGCCTATGACGATTGGAAAGACGGCGTCTGGTCGCGGGCACCCTACATCGACATGCTGATACCCACTCAGATCGACCCGACTATGGCCCCGGACGGGAAGCATTACATGTCGGTCTTTGTACAATATTGCCCGTATCAGCTGGCTAGCGGTCCGTGGGACGCAGCCAAACGCAAGGCGTTCGGCGACACGGTGATAGACACGATCGCGCGGCACAGTCCGAACTTCAAACAATTGATCCTGCACGCCGAAGTAAGAACGCCTCTGGACATCGAAAATGAGGTCGGCCTGACCGAAGGAAACATCTTTCAGGGCGAATTGACGCTTGACCAGTTGCTGTTCAACAGGCCGATTCCCGGATACGCGCAATATCGCACTCCTGTGCGCGGTCTCTACCTATGCGGATCCAGCACGCATCCGGGCGGGGGAGTCATGGGGGCGCCTGGCGCCAATGCGGCACGTGCCCTATTGCGTGACCTGCAAGCAGGCGGCGGCGCATGAGCCACAATTCGATTGGCCGCGACAAGTACGACGCAATCATCATTGGCGGTGGTCACAACGGGTTGGTTTGCGCGAACTACCTGGCGAAGTCCGGGCGCAGCGTGCTCGTGCTGGAGGCCAACCAGCAGCTCGGGGGAATGGCGATCACGCGCGAATTTGCGCCGGGATTCCGCGCCTCGGCAGCCGCGCACCTCCTCAACCAAATGCCCGAACGCCTGGTCGCTGAGCTTGACCTCGAGAGGCACGGTTTGCGCTGGGCGGCGGAGGGGTTGCCGACGGTGGCCCTGAACGGCGCCTCACCCCCCTTAGTGCTTGGTCGAGGCGAGAACGAACGCACGGGAATTGACCATCCTGGAGAGGCGCAGGCCTTCGCAGAATTTAACCGGCGGATGGAACGGTTCGCCAGCGTGCTCAATCCCCTGTTGACGCAAACGCCGCCACGCCTGGGCACCGAACGCTGGACCGATCGGCTGAATCTGCTCAAGACTGGCTGGCGCATCCGGCGGCTCGGGCGGCGCGACATGCGAGAGCTGCTGCGCATCGGAGGAATGAATGTCTATGATTTACTGAACGAATATTTTCAGAGCCCGTTACTGCAAGGTGCGATTGGCCTCGATGCCGTGCTCGGCACCAATCTTGGTCCCCGCTCCCCGGGCACGGTGATGACTCTGCTGTATCGGCTGGCCACCCAGTTTGGTACAGGATTACGCGGCTCGGCTCTGCCCATGGGCGGGCTGGGCGCTTTGACCTCATCGCTCGGCGCGGCTGCTCGTCACTCGGGGGCCAAGATTTGCACCGACGCCACGGTCACGCGCGTGCTGGTGCGCGCCGATAAGGCCTGCGGGGTCAGGCTCGCGAGCGGTCAGGAAGTGGCGGCCACGACCGTAATCTCCAGCGCAGACCCGAAGGCCTCGTTTATAGCGCTGGTGGGCGCCGAGCATTTGGACGCAGGGTTTGTGAGACAGGTGAGCCACCTACGCACCCAGGGTTCGGCGGCCAAGCTTCACTTGGCCCTTTCGGGTTTGCCCGCATTTACCAACCTGGCATCGACCGCGCATGGCTCGCGCTTGCTGATCTGCCCTTCGCTCGATTATCTCGAACGCGCCTATAACCACAGCAAGTATGGGGAGTTCTCGCAGGCAGCGGCACTGGAGATCACACTGCCAAGCGTGCACGATGCGACCCTGGCACCGCGGGGTCAGCATGTGCTCTCAGCGGTGGTCCAATACGCTCCATACCGCCTTGCCGGCGGCTGGGCCTCACAGCGCGGGCAATTCATCGAGTCGCTGATAGACGCCATCGCCCAGTACGCGCCGGCAGTACGCAGCATGGTGCTGGCGAGCGAATTGCTCACTCCCGAGGATATCGAGCGCGAATTCCGCGTCACCGGCGGCCATTGGCATCATGAGGATCTGGCGCTTGACCAGTTCTACATGGTGCGGCCCGTCCCTGGGGCGGCGCAGTACTCCACGCCGCTGCCGGGCTTCTACCTGTGCGGGGCCGGCTGCCATCCTGGGGGCGGCGTCATGGGCCTCGCGGGGCGCAACGCCGCGCGCCAGGTCCTGTCAGAGGCCGCCTCACCATGAACGAAGCACACGCTCTGCCGCCACACTTCCAGCAACCATTGTTGCCGACGCCTTTTCATGAGCGCGCGCGTGCGCTCAGTCAAATGGACAGTTTTATCCCGTGGGCGGGCTACAGCACCGTGGATGTGTTCAGCACCATGGAGCAGGAGTATTTCGCGATCCGCAACGCGACTACGCTGTTCGACCTGACACCGATGGTCAAATACCGGATCGCCGGTCCCGATGCCGCGCGGTATTTGAACCGTCTGGTCACGCGCGACGTGGCTCGGCTCAAAGTCAATCGTGTAAGTTACTGCGTCTGGTGCAATGACGACGGCCATATCATCGACGATGGCACGCTTTTCCGGCTCGGTGAACACGAATATCGCTTGTGCACAGCTGAGTGGCAGCTCGACTGGCTGCTCGGGTCGGCCATCGGCTTCGACGTGCAGATTGAGGAAGTGACCGCGGACATTGCAGCCCTGGCCATGCAGGGCCCCACTTCCTGCGCGGTGCTCAAGAGCATGGGACTCGCCCATATCGAGCGGCTCAGGCCCTTTGAGATCGGTTTCTACGCTAGCGCTGGAATCAGTCTGATGGTTTCACGCACCGGCTTCACCGGAGATCTGGGCTACGAATTGTGGGTCGATCCGGCACGAGCGGGCGCACTGTGGGACGCCCTGCGAATTGCCGGCCGCAGTCGTGGCATCCGTCCAATAGGATCTCGTGCGCTCAACTTGGCGCGCATCGAAGCAGGTTTCCTCAGTCCGAAGGTGGACTTCGTGTCGGCGGAAAGCAGCGTTCGCATCGGCACTGACCGCTCGCCGCTGGAATTGGGTCTCGAGTGGCTGGTGGACTTCGATAAAGGACACTTTACCGGACGGCGCGCGTTGCTCGAGCAAACACGACGAGGACTTAAGAGACTTCTGGTCTGCCTCGATATTGATTGAAACAAGCCGGCCGCCAACGCACTGCTGTATGCCGATGAGGGCGCCCGCAGGCAGATTGGCAGCATCAGCTCGGCTATCTGGTCCCCAACTTGCAAACGCAATATTGCACTTGCTATGGTCGACGCGCCGTATTTTGAGGTTGGTGCCAGCATCTGGGCAGAAATTTATCTGTGTCGTGAACTGGTCTGGGAACGCCGCATGCGCAAGGCGCAGGTGGTTCCGAAGCCGTTTTTCGCGCCGGAGCGGCGGCGCGCCACGCCGCCCGGAGATTTTTAAGATGAGCCAGCCGGATCCCAAGCATCTCGCCGAAAGACCCTGGCTGGATCCCAACGCCAAGCCCCAGGTCGTGATCGCCGGCGTCTGCAAGACCTATCCCGGGGTGACGGCGGTCGACACGGTGGATCTGCGCATTTTCAAGGGCGAAATGTTTGCG
>JBBQTF010000093.1:0-4854 GCA_038234675.1 Steroidobacterales bacterium | reverse complement strand
CGTAGCCCGCGTGTCTGAACAGCTCCTCGATACGCAGGCGCACCCGCGTGATCGGGTGCACGGAGCCGCCCGACTCACCACGCCCCGGCAAAGTGATATCGATCCCCCCGGCGGCGAGCTTGGCGGCGATCGCCGCTTGCTCGAGCTCGGAGCGACGCGCTTCGAGCGCCGCTTGTACCCTGGCCTTGGCTTCGTTGATGCGTGCTCCCACCGCCGGCCGCTCGGTGGCCGACAGTGCGCCCAGTGCCTTGAGCTGCTCGGTGAGAACGCCTTTGCGGCCCAGCCAATGCACCCTCAAGTCCTCAAGCACCGCGAGGCTGGCGCAGGCTCGGACCTGCGCCTGGGCCTCATCGGCCAAAACGGTCAGGTCAGCCACAAGCTGCACGCCTCAAGGACCGTAGCCGAGTGGAGCGGGATTTCGGACGGCCGTCAGGCCGCCAGCGCGGCCTTGGCCTGAGAGGCAATCACGCCAAAGGCATTGGCGTCGTGTACCGCCAGATCCGCCAGCAGCTTGCGGTCGATATCAATACCCGCAATTCGCAAGCCAGCGATCAGTCGACTGTAGGACATCTCGTGTATGCGGGCGGCGGCGTTGATGCGCGTGATCCACAAGGCGCGGAAATCGCGCTTTTTGGCGCGCCGGTCGCGGTACGCGTACTGGCCGGCCTTAATGACTGCCTGCTTGGCCGTGCGGTAGACCTTGCGCCGCGCGTTGTAGTAGCCCTTCGCCTTGCCTAGGATTTTCTTGTGACGGCGCCCGGCCGTCACGCCACGTTTAACTCGTGCCATGATTCGACTCCTTACGATTCCGGGTTAATGGTTGGGCAACAGCTGCGTAATGCGAGCGACGTCGCTCTCATGTATCAGGCTGCTGCCTCCGGAGCGCGCATGACGCTTGCGCTTGGAGTCTTTGTGACCGAGGTTATGGCGACGACCCGACGCGTAGCCCTTAAAGCCATTCGCCGTTTTGCGAAAACGCTTGGACGCCGCCCGGTTGGTTTTCAACTTGGGCATAAACTTCTCTCCGTTTGTATAGCTAAGGTTCGCATGGCGGCCCTGAGGCCACCCGCTTGCCTGCGGAATCACCGAGGCACTTGCGTGCCTTAGCGACTCACTTCTTTTTTGGTGAAAACACCATGACCATCTGCCGCCCTTCCATCATCGGGAACTGCTCAACGATTGCCGTGACGGCAAGGTCAGCCTGTACCCGATCCAGCAGCTTGCGGCCCAGATCCTGGTGCACCATCTCACGGCCGCGGAACCTCAAGGTTACCTTGGCCTTATCACCCTCGGACAGGAAGCGCAGCAGATTACGCAGTTTGACCTGGTAATCCGCCTCTTCCGTCCCGGGACGAAACTTCACTTCTTTGACCTGCTGCTGCTTTTGCTTGCGCTTGGCAGAGTGGGCCTTCTTGTTTTGCTCAAAGAGGAATTTGCCGAAGTCCATCACCCGCACCACCGGCGGTTCGGCCGTGGGTGAAACTTCAACGAGATCAAGCTGGGCGGCGAGCGCTAACTGTAGCGCGTCAGACCTGGCCATCACTCCCGCTTGCGCCCCATCCGCTCCAATCACCCGCACCGATGGCGAAGTGATTTCCTCATTACGCCGGATGCGCTTCGTTGCAATGGCTATACGTCATTCCTCCAATGTGTGGCGCCCGTGGCTTTCGAGCTCCCGCCGCAATCGTTCGCTGAACGTCTGCGGGCTCATGGTGCCCAGGTCTTTTCCGTCACGGGAGCGCACAGACAACAAATTCGCCGCAACCTCCTTATCGCCTGCGACCAACAGGTAAGGGACGCGCTGCAGCGTGTGTTCGCGAATCTTAAAGCCGACCTTCTCGTTGCGCAAGTCGGAATCGGCCAGAAGCCCTTGTTTTTGCAACAAATCTGCCGTTCTTTGGACGTATTCGTGCTGACGGTCGGTAATACTCATCACTACGGCCTGAACAGGCGCCAGCCAGGCCGGAAGCTTTCCGGCGTAATGTTCCAGCAAAATCCCGTAGAAGCGTTCGAGCGATCCAAAGATCGCCCTATGCACCATGACCGGGACCTGCTTCTGGCTGTGCTCATCAATGTAATGCGCCCCTAGCCGCCGGGGCATATTAAGGTCCACTTGCAACGTGCCGCATTGCCAGTCACGACCGATCGCATCGCGCAGGACAAATTCGAGCTTGGGACCGTAAAAAGCGCCCTCACCCGGATTGAGCGTGTATTCGATCCCGGCAGTATCGGCGGCGCTGCGCAGCGCAGCCTCGGCCTGGTCCCAGATCGCATCATCGCCCACGCGCTTGGCGGGGCGGTCTGAGAATTTGATGCGCACATCGTCGAAACCGAAATCGCGGTAGATATCCAGGATCAGCCGGGTCGAGGCCACCGACTCGGAGGTAATCTGCTCGGGCGTCATGAACGAATGGGCGTCATCCTGAGTAAACGCGCGCACCCGCATCAGGCCATGCAGTGCGCCAGACGGTTCGTAGCGGTGCACCTTGCCGAATTCCGCAAAGCGGATGGGCAGATCGCGATAGCTTCTTATCCCCTGTTTGAAGATCTGCACGTGCCCTGGGCAGTTCATGGGCTTGATGGCGTACACGCGCTCGTCTGGCGTGCGCGTTGTAAACATATTTTCGCCAAACTGTTCCCAGTGGCCCGACGCCTCCCACAGGCTTCGCTCCATGAGTTCGGGACCATTAACTTCCTGGAACCCGGCCGGCCCTTGCCGCTCGCGCATGTAGCTGATCAGTCGCTGGAAGGTACGCCAACCCTTGGGATGCCAGAACACGGCTCCCGGCGCTTCCTCCTGCATGTGGAAGAGGTCCAGTTCACGGCCGATACGACGATGGTCGCGCTTTTCCGCCTCTTCAAGCCGATGCAGGTACGCATCGAGCTGCTTTTGATCCGGCCAGGCTGTGCCGTAGATCCGCTGCAACATTTCGTTGCGCGAGTCGCCGCGCCAATAGGCACCAGCGACCTTCATGAGTTTAAAGGCCTTGATCTTGCCTGTGGAAGGCACGTGTGGGCCGCGACATAAATCGACCCAGTCGCCGTGGCCGTACAAACTAATGGCTTCGGCCGACGGAATGCTGGCAATGATCTCCGCTTTATAGTTCTCACCGAGGCCACGGAAATATTCTACGGCGGCGTCACGCGACATCTCGCGCCGTGTCACGTGCTGATCGAGCTTGGATAGTTCATGCATCCGCGCTTCGATGGCCGCGAGATCTTCGGTGGTGAAGGGGCGTGAATACGCGAAATCGTAGTAGAACCCGTCCTCGATTACCGGGCCGATCGTCACCTGCGCTTGCGGGTGGAGCTGCTTGACCGCCTGCGCCAGCAGATGGGCGGCAGAATGGCGGATGACTTCCAGGCCTTCCGGGTCGCGCTCGGTCACGATCGCTAGAGTCGCGTCGCGCTCTATAAGGTAGCTCGTGTCGACCAGCCGGCCGTTGACTTTTCCGGCCAGCGCCGCGCGCGCCAGCCCCGCGCCAATGCTCTGCGCCACGGCGGCGACCGTGATTGGACCGTCAAAGGTGCGTTGGGCGCCATCGGGCAGCGTGACAACCGGCACGGGATCTCCACTGAAATATGGTAGGCGCGACTGGGATCGAACCAGCGACCACCACCATGTCAAGGTGATGCTCTACCACTGAGCTACGCGCCTGTCGCAGGGGGCCGAACGATACATGAAGGTCTCCGCGGCTGGCAAGCTAAAGCGCGGATTTGCCTAGAAATTTAGCGCTTCCGAACCGATTGGACGTGCGGCACTAAGGCCGTAGGTCCGGTACCTGGGACGGCTCCAAGATCCAATTCCACCCGGCGCAGACCGTCGATCTGGTCTCGGACGCTGGCGGCCTGTTCGAACTCCAGGTTGTGTGCATGCCGATACATGATGTCTTCGAGGCGTTTGATCTCGCGCCCGGCTTCGGCCAGGGTGCGCGGCACGGCGACCGGCACCGTCCGGCCCGCCCCTTTGCCACGGCCGCTTGGTGCCGGCGCGGCACGTGCCCCTTCCATGATGTCGGTCACCGGTTTGATGATGCTCTTTGGTTCGATCTGGTGCTCGAGGTTAAAGGCATGCTGTCGTTCGCGCCGGCGCTGAGTTTCATCGATGGCCCGTTGCATCGAAGCGGTGATCCGGTCCGCATACAGGATGGCGCGTCCGTGCAGATTCCGGGCGGTACGACCCATCGTCTGGATGAGCGATCCTGCCGAGCGCAGGAACCCCTCCTTGTCCGCATCAAGTATGGCGACCAGTGCCACTTCGGGCATGTCGAGGCCCTCGCGCAGCAGATTGATACCCACCAGGGCGTCAAATTTTCCCAGGCGCAGATCGCGGATAATCTCAACGCGCTCGACCGTCTCGATGTCGGCATGCAGATAACGCACTCGCACTCCATGCTCGTGCAGGTAATCGGTCAGGTCCTCGGCCATGCGCTTGGTGAGTGTAGTGATTAATACCCGCTGCTGGGCGGCGACACACTGGTGGATTTCCGCGAGCACGTCGTCGATTTGGGTGCTTGCCGGGCGCACTTCCACCTGCGGATCCAAAAGTCCGGTGGGTCGCACCACCTGCTCGACCAGCTGATCGCAGTGCGCGTGCTCATATGGACCGGGTGTCGCCGACACAAAGATCATCTGTGGGGCGAGCCGCTCCCATTCCTCGAACTTCAGCGGCCGGTTATCAAGCGCAGAAGGAAGCCTAAAACCATATTCAACCAGGGTTTCCTTGCGCGAGCGATCGCCTTTGTACATCGCGCCCAGCTGTGGGATCGACTGGTGGCTTTCGTCTACGACCAGCAGTGCATTGGAAGGCAGGTAATCGAACAGGCACGGCGGGGGTTCGCCCGGCTCACGGCC
>JBBQTF010000092.1:0-4917 GCA_038234675.1 Steroidobacterales bacterium | reverse complement strand
GGCCTTCGGCCTGGTACTGCTTCAGGTCGCTTGCCTTCACGGTGTCGAGCGAACGCTGAGTCGGCTTGCCGAAATCGATCGCCACCTTCACCCATGACCTTCGCGTCGCCGCGCAGGTCTGTGACGAGATCGCAGTGATGCGCTACGGCGAAATCGTAGAGCGCGGCGCGACTGTCGACGTATTCACCGACCCGCAGCACGCCTACGCGCGGGAGCTGCTCGCGGCAGTCCCCGGGCGCAACTGGATCCCGCCCGATTGCGGCGTCGTGACGGAGTTGCCAATTCTGCCGGATTGAGTTTTGGAGACCGGCTCCCCACTTGGCTCTCCAGTCAATTTTTGTACCGGTACCGGTACAAAAACGATGTCCTCGTACGTGATGAGGCGCAGCTCGCCGTTGGGGAACCTGGGGACCTCCTCTGCGTTGGCGAAGCTTTGGCGCTGGAGTCGGAGCATGGGCGCCGACGGGTTCGTTCCCGCGGGACTGCGGTAGATTGCGGTTCATGCAACGCCCAATCCGCGGACTCCTGCTCGGACCCCTGGTCGTACCGGTCGGCTACTGGATCGGGATCATGGCGTACGCGTGCATTCGCGGCGCGTGCGCCGACCCCAACGCGGCGCTGCGCGAGCTGCGCGTGATTTTCCTCTTCGGCCTCCCGGTGACCTACATCGCAGTGCTGGCGTGGGGCGCGCCCGCCGTATTCCTTTTCCGCAGCTTCGGAGGGCTGAAGAATCCCGTGCCGCTGATGGTGGCCGGCGCGGTGGGCGGAGCGCTGCTGGCTTTGCTGATCGAATTCCTCCAGCAAGTTGGACTGTTCAAGGTGCGCCTGCCCTTGGCGGCTGGGGCGGCGCTCGGCGCGCTCGCCGCGGCCTCCTGCTGGTGGCAGGGCCAGGGCAGGCCGGCGCCAGTGGAAGCGCCCTGAGCCATTAGAATGGCTGGCATGGCCAACGGCTGTCCTTCTCGTATCATGATAAATTGGGGGGTTGCGATTTCGATCGCGCTCGCTTCGGGCGGGGCTTCGGCGCAGATGTTCAAGTGCACCAATGCGGCCGGCAAGGTCACCTACTCCGGCCAGAAGTGCAGCGGGCTCGGGCTGAAGGATGCGGGCGAGGTCAAGGAAAGGATCCAGGCGGCGCCCGGTGACCGGCCGGCGGCCGAGGCGGGCGCGCGCAGGCCCGCCCCCGCCCCCGCCCCGGCCAACGCGCCGGCCAAGGACGCGGAACCTCCCCCACCGGCTGCAAAGGCCGACGACGCGGACCGGCGCTGCTTCAGCGTGAAGACCGCGAAGGGCACCAGCATGCGTTACGGCGACAAACCGGAAGAATAGGCGCACGGTCGCGCGGTCTTGCATTCTCCGCAGCGGCAAGCCAATAAATGCGGAGAATGTGCGAGCTAATCTCCGCAGTCACTCCGGGGGCTTGTAACATTCACCCATTTAGGTTAATGTCGAGCCCATGGACCTCGACGACACTCTGATCGCGCTTGCCGACGACACCCGCCGACAGATACTCAAGCGCCTGGCTTCGGGGGATGCACGGGTCACCGAGGTGGCGGCGCCCTTCGAGATCTCCCTCAACTCGGTCTCCAAGCACATCCGTATCCTCGAGCGCGCCGGCCTCGTGAGCCGCCGCGTTTCCGGCCGCGACCATTTCCTGTCACTGGAGCGCGCGCCGTTCGACGAGCTCACCCAATGGATGCTGGAGACGCGCGACTTCTGGACCAGGCGGCTCGATGCGCTCGAAGCCGCGCTGCGCGCCGAGGACGCCATTGCTGCTGCAAAGAACCCACCCAAAAGGAGAAAGAAATGACCCCGACCGAATCCGCCACCCTCATCGAGCCCGGCACCGTGAAGATGGAGCGACTGCTGCCGGGTCCCGTCGAGCGCGCCTGGACCTACCTCACCGAATCGGACAAGCGCGCCAAGTGGCTCGCCGCGGGCGAATTCGACCTGCGCGTCGGCGGCAAGATCCGCCTCGAGTTCGACAACAGCAAGCTGCCGAACGACGAGGCGGGCCTCGCGAAGCACCCGGGCACGGGAGTTCACACGTTCGAGGGCACGATCACGCGCCTCGAGCCGAACCGCGTGCTGGCCCACACCTGGCTATGGGGCGACAACGCAACGGAAGTCACTTACGAGCTTGCGCCCAAAGGCAAGGACGTCCTGCTCACCGTCGTCCATCGCCGCCTCACGCCCGAGCTGGCGGCCAGCGTCAGGCGCGGCTGGGACGTGCACACCGGCATCCTTGCCGACGTGCTCAACGGCGTGAAGCCGCGCCCGTTCTGGACGACGCACGACAAGCTCGAAGCCGAGTACGCCGCGCGGGGGTAGCGCCCTGAGAGCGACTGAACGACGTTGAAAAAAGGACCACTTGGTAGAGCTCGTCCCCGTCACGCGCTCAGGGCGTTGCGAGCCCCGTTGCCGTCATCCCGGCATTCGCCAGCCGTTTCTTTTTCTTGCGCTCGTCGTCCCCGTCGCCGAAGTCCTCCGGCAGCAGGATACCCGTGCCGGCAATGCTGTGATCCATCGGCGGGCTGACGCCGACGCCGGGGGAGAACCGGTAGATGTCCTGCTGCAGGGCGCTGATGGTGTAGAACCCCATCATCGATAGTTCCGAAACCGCGGGCGCCGCCGGCGCCGGCGCCGGCACCGGCAATTGGCGTGCAGCCGACAGCAGGACCGGATTCGGGGACCCGTTCACAAAGCCCCACACCGTGGCGCCCGGATTGAACAGGAGCGTTGCCGGGATCGACGGGGAAGAAAGATACAGCGTGATCGGCCCCGTCACCTCAAGCGACGCCGGGGTCACGGCCAGGACCAGGGGCGCCGTTGCGGATCCGAGCCAGGTGGCACCGGTGAACGTCAGGGCACCTGTGGTGTTTATAGATTGCGGGAAGGTCGCCGTTGCATTGTTCACGCTGATCGAACCGCCCGTCGTGCTCGACAGGACAACGTTTGCCGCCCCGCTGGCCGGGTCGTTGATCGAAATCGTCGGTGTGGTGCCCGAGCTGACGCCATTGACCACGTTGCCTCCGCCGGTCGTCACATTGCCGCCAAAGCTCGAGATGCCCGGCTGATCCGTCGTCAGGCTGGCCAGTGGCGCGGTGGCCCCAACGGAGCTGCCAAAAGTCGTGGCCCCGGCGCTGTTGACCAGCAGGGTCTGCGGCCCACCCGCGCCGCTGTCCACCGAACCCACGAAATTCGCGTCGCCATTGCCTGTGTCTACGACCGTGGCGTCGGCGAGCGTCGTTGTACCCGTGACCGTGAACGTGCCGCCGTTCGTAGTCGAGGTGCCGTTGAACGTGGCGTTCCCATCCCACAGCTGGTTGCCGGCGGTTGTCGCATCGCGGGCGGAGATTGTCAGCGCCTTGACCGAAAGGCCGGTCGGCGGCGCAGTCGTTCCGATGCTTGAACCGAATGCAACGGCGCCGCCGGTACTGTCGATTGCCAGCGTGGTCGCGCCATTCACCGCTCCGCCAAAGGTCGCTCCGCCGGTGCCGGTGGTTACGGTCGTCGGTCCGGTCAGCGTTGTGGTGCCGCCCACATCGAAAAGGCTATTGGCGGTTGCGTACGTGCCGGCCAGGGCTGCGTTATCGCCATAGGTCTGGGCGCCCGTCGTCGTCACGCCCTGCATACTCGATGTCCCGCCTGCGTCCGTAGAGAGCGAGGCGAGCGCCGTGGTATTCCCAACGGTGGAGCGAAAGGTTGTCGTGCCCGCGCTGTCGACGCGCAATGCATATGCGCCGTTCACGGTACCCGCGAATGTCACGTCGCCGGTGCCGGTCGACGCCGTGGTGTCCGAGCCCAGGACCGCCGTACCCAGGGACAACGCCGCATTCGTGGTGCTGATCGTGCCATTGGCCGTCACCGTCGAAGGCGCCGTCGCCGTGAGCCCGCCCGCAAATGTGCTCGTGCTCCCGGCCGAGCCGATGACCAGCGTACCCGTGTTCGAAAACGTGCTCGCGCCTGTCACGCTGTTGTTCGCTCCCGCCAGTGCAGCGTCGAATGCGTTGGCCGCAGTCGACAGGCTTGCCGCATCCAGGTTCCCCGTTACCGTGACAGACCCGCCGGTGCCGTTCAGGGTCAGTGCTCCAACACCGGTCATCGAGGCAATCGTGTCGGTGCCCGAACCTGCGATCGTGAGCCCATTGCCTCCGGCGGTGATCGCGCCCGTAGTGATCGCGCCCGTACCGCCATTGAGCACCGTCGCCGATCCCAGCGTGACGGGACCCAGGGTCAGCGCCGTGTCGGTCGTGGCGATCGTGCCGTTCAGGGTGAGCGTCAAAGGCGCCGACGCTGTCAGACCGCCTGCGAATGTGCTTGTGCCACCCGCCTGACCGAGCGTCAGCGTTCCGCTGTTCGAGAAAGTCGTGGACCCAGCGATCATGTTGCTGGGGCCAGTCAGGGCGATGTTCTGGCCGGTGGCCGACACCGACAGCGCGTTTACAGCGACATTGCCTGTCAGGTTGATGGTGCTGCCAGTTACGCCCCATAGCGTCAGGGTTGATCCGCCCGAGTCGCCGACCGAATTCGAAACCGTCAGGACGTCGCTTCCGCCAACCGTGTCGATCGTGGCGGTAGCGCCGGTCAGGCTGACAGCGCCCGACTGGGTCGAAGCGCCCGAGCCTCGCAGGGACCCGCCGGCGCCGAGAATGACCGGCGCTGCGTTTGTTACGCCGGCAAGCAGAAGTATCGACGCGTTCCCGACGGCGACGCCCGAGCTGTTCGCAATCGCTCCTGGCGCCGAGAGCACAAGAACTCCGCTGGAAGGCCCGATAGTCGTGGCTCCCGTATAGGTGTTCACCCCGCTAAGGGTGAGGGTACCCGTGCCCGCCTTGGTCATCGCCACGGTGCCGCTGCCGTTCTGGACGATCCCCGAGAATGTGGTGGTGGTGTTGTTGCCCCCGCTGGTGAGCGTTG
>JBBQTF010000091.1:0-4963 GCA_038234675.1 Steroidobacterales bacterium | reverse complement strand
CATCAGGCCGTTCTTCCAGCGCTTGACGTTGCGCGTGTAGTGGGCGATCAGGCCGTTGAGGTTCTCGATCGGGTTGGTCGTGCGCAGCGTGCGATACAACGCGCCCGTCACGCCCAGGCCCTGCACCGTCAGCGTTTCGTCCAGCCCCTCGCGCAGGCTTGCCGCAGCGCCCGGGTGCTTGGCCTGCAGCGAAGTCGCCAGGCGCTGCAGTTGCTTCTTGGCCAGGCCGGCGTTGGCACTGTGCCAAGCGTCGCGCAAGGCGCGGCCCACGCTGGCGTGCAGCTCCTCGGGCAGATGCTCGATCACGTTGCGCCGCTTGTGCTCCTGGCAGCGCTGCACCAGCGCCAACGTGCCGAAGCACTCGACGATGGCCCGGCGCAACGCCTTGCCGCCGTCGATCACCCACAGCCGCGCGCGGTCGGCATCGAGCCCGCGGTCGATCAGATCGCTCAGCAGCGAGCGAACCACCCGGGTGCTCTCGGTGGAGCCCTCGCGCAGCCCCAGGACGTGCTTGTGGCCATTGGCATCGATGCCGAGTGCCACCAGGATGACGCGGTCGCGGAAGTGAATGCCGTCGATCATCACCGCCGGCAGATCGATGTCCTTGAGCGAGCGCGACAGCCACTGGTGCAGTTGCTCCTGGCTCAAGGCCACGAAGCGCCTGGACACCGCGCTCTTGGACACCGACAACGCCTCCTCAGGCGGTGGCAGCTCGTCCAGCGTGCCGGCGTAGCGGCGCGTGACCACGCCCGCGGCTACCACCGCCAGCGTGGCCGCATCCAGCGGGTCGCGCTGCGCAGCCCACTCGTAGGAGGCAAGGCGAAGCTCGCCCTCGTCGATGCTGCGCGCCCGAGGGCGCTTGATGCCGATGCGCTGGCCTCCCAGCACCACCGCGCCAGCGGCGTGGCCACCGCGCGTGGCGCGGCGCCTCGCATCGGGCACGCCCTTGGCACCGCACAGTGCCACGCGATCGGCTTCCATCATGGCCGCCAGCACCTGCTTGCCGGCGTTCACACACAGCCCGTAGAAGGCGTGCTGCACGTCGCGCAGCACCCCATCCATGGCCAACGACAGCTGCACTTGGGCAGTCGGTACAACCCGCAAGGCGGGCTTCGTGCGAGACTTCATTTCGGTGGTTCCTTTCTTTGCTTGCTAGGCACCTGCATTTTCGAATGCAGGCGAAAGGAACCGCCACCTCAGCTCACGCGTTCAACAACTTCTGGGACATCGCCAGAACCACCACGTCACGTGACAACTCGTCGTAGAGGCGCAGGGTCGGGGCATACGTGGAGGCGTTGTCAACTATATAAATCCGCGACACCCCCGAGGCTTCGTGCAAGAGCCACCGAACTAGCCTTCGGAGAGTTGCTGCTCGGTTGAAATTGTTGACGAGGACTGCGACAGGAGACTTCATGACTGAACAGGATGAGGGCGTGCGAACGCTCGATAGACACCATCTCGGGCCTTCAGTCCCATCCGAAGAGTAGCGCGCTATCGTCGAACGGACGGATCGTAGTGCGCATCTGCAGCGTCGACGCTTCGCTGGGTTGCAATGTTCTTTCTTGTAGCCATTGTTTACACTGTCAGTGATTGGGCCTTGTGCCGCTCTTCCGCACTACAGGAACGCTAATGCACGCACGAGAAAGCTGGTTTCAGAGCGGATGTGACGCGAGATGCGAGATGGCATCGAGGGCGGCCCTGTCATCTCGCCGGATTGTGCGGAGAACGCTCGACCGCGCCAGGGCGAGTGCCGTGGTACATAAAGTCAAATCGTTTACCGGTGCACCAATCCGGTGCCGAGATGACGGTAGCGCCGGGAATTTGCGATGACGGGGTCGCCGGATAGCATTGCATTCGACGGCAGGACGTTCACGCAGGACAAGATCAGCATTGCCGTCACGACCTACGGCACGCAAAGCTACTACACCAGCGGCTGCCTCGAAGCTATGCGGGAATGGAAGAAGGGCCGGCATGAATTGCTGGTGGCGTGCCACGACGCAAGCCTGTTGCTAGAGCACTACCTCAAAGCATGCGCGAAAGATGGATTGATCGATCGCCTGATCTTTACTCCTTCGGGTTACGGGCATACTAAGGGTGTCAATCGCTGCTTTGCTGAGGCCAAAGGCAACCTGTTTTTCGGCATAGCCAACGACATCGAGCTCGGCCCCGCGATCCTTGACGACTGTGCCCACAAGCTGGAGACCGATCCGCAAATCGGACTTATCGGCTGGCACTGGTACAACGACGGCACGTTTTGGGAAAGTGACCAAACCGTTCGCTATCGATTGCGCGACGAATCGCATCCGGATATGGAGCGCGTGGACCAGGAGAACGTTGAAAATGCGGTTTGGTACTCGGGGCGAACCTTTCGCGCACTAGGCGGACCTAAATGGCTTTGCCTGTGCAACACGGCATTCTTCGGCATGAGGCGGGACGTATGGAATAAAGTAGGCGGCTTCAGCGATGTCTACCCGCACTACTGGGCCGATGATTTCCTAAACTATGCCGTTCTAGATCAGGGTCTGAACGTCCAAGCGTTCGAATCCAAATTCAAACACGACAGTCATTTCTTAGAACTTCAATACAAAAACACGGATGTGGAGGATCGCCGGAGAAACGCAGATGCTGTGGCTATTCCACACAAGCTGGAACACTATCTATCGTGTCTTGAGGGAGGGCTCGTCAAAACGGAACGCCAACTGCTGTTCCAGATCGCCCGTGGTCTCGGCGATTCATCGACGGTACTTCATGTTGGGGTGTGGCGCGGAGCGTCACTCATACTGTTCATGGCAGCGCTCACGGACGCGCACTTCATAGGGATCGATTGTTTCGACCTGCCAGAAGTATCATCATATTCGGAGCAGCCTCCGGTGCGGATGGAGGAGGCCATCGCGTATGTGAAAGCGTTTATCTCGGAACGACACACGCTAGAGCTTATCAGGGCCAACACTCTTACGATGTCGTCATTTCCCAATGCCGATATTATCTTCATTGACGCTGGCCATACGAAGGTATGTATTGAAAATGACGTCAGACTCGCGAAAGCGGCGATCAATCGCGGCGGTCTGCTCATTTTCCATGACTACGGGCAGCCAGCTTGGCCTGACGTCAAGGCTACGCTCGACACACACTTCTCGCCGGAGCAAATGCGGGTTCATGGAACGCTCTGCGTGATCCAGGTATGAGCCCGCCTACACCTCGACCCCTTAACGATTTCTAGGGAAAGATGAGACGGTTGGTACTTCGCAATTTCCAATCCCCCGGCGACATTGTCATGCTGACTGCCGCGGTGCGCGACCTGCATCTCACCTACCCGGGCGAATTCACCACCGATGTTCGAACCTCCTGCCCAGAGCTCTGGGAAAATAACCCCTATCTTACACGGCTCACCGAGGGCGATGGCGACGTCGAGCCATTCGATTGCGAGTATCCACTCATCCACAAGAGCAACGACGCGCCGTATCACTTCATTCATGGCTTTATCGCGCATCTCAACGAGAAGTTTGGACTCGCGATTCAGCCAACGGTCTTCCGCGGCGACATCCATGTCGCACCCCTTGAAAAGAGCTGGTATTCGCAGGTCGAAGAGATCGTCGGTTATCCGATGCCTTTCTGGATCGTCGTTGCTGGCGGTAAGGACGACTATACGATCAAGTGGTGGGACCACCGGCGATACCAACAAGTGGTGGACTACTTCCGCGGCCGAATCCTATTCGTTCAAGTGGGCGAAGCCGGACACTCGCATCTGCCTTTAGAGCATGTGATCGACCTCCGGGGCAGGACGGACCTACGGCAGTTGGTTCGTCTGGTCTATCACGCGCAAGGAGTTCTCTGTCCCGTCACGCTCCTCATGCATCTCGCCGCTGCCGTCGAAACTCGCCCGGGCTTCCCCAAGAATCGCCCGTGCGTAGTGGTGGCAGGCGGGCGGGAACCGCCCCATTGGGAAGCCTATTCTCATCACCAATTCATTCATCGCGCCGGTGCGCTGGTCTGTTGCGATAGCGGGGGTTGTTGGAAATCTCGTGTGGTTCCTCTAGGAGACGGCGATGAAAAGGACGCCCCGGAGCACTGCTGTGTCGACGTCGTCGGCGCACTGCCGCGATGCATGGATTTAATTACCGTCGCTGATGTGACTCGGGCGATAGAAATATATTTTGAAGGCGGCGTCGTATCCTATCTATCGAATCCGCAACAATGGGTAAATGGGCTACTTGCGGCTCAAGCGTCATGAAGTGCGCAATGTCCGGACACCGCGATCCCTACCCCTGGCGAAAAACTATGCTGGGCGGGATTAATCGCACGAAGCCGTAGCAGTATTTCAGCTTCGATTAACCTTCCGCATTTTGTACAGCTTGCTATTTGATGACCTGGGGTCTGAGCGTCTCAGTTAGGGGATTAGTGGGGAGCTATGCTCGCTTTGGCCAGCAGCGCATCTCACGATTACTACCAATTCTTAGGATTTTAGAAGATCGGCAGAATCGTTCCGTTGCTCGGGCCCGGCTTGCCTTGTAGACGATAGCCCGTTCGCACCGCTGAATGGCCGAATCGGTAGGCAGCCGCAACGAAGTCACGCGGCAGGTTTTGGCGCAGCTCTGGCCCATCCCTGTATAGCAGTACTGCCGCTCTCACGAAAATTATCCAACGTGGCCGAGTCCACGATCGAGGCAAGAAGTCGTCGAGGACGGGGCGTTGATAGGTCCCGTGCGAGATCCTTGGCCTCTATCAGCAGCGAGGCGTCGCCGAACATGTTGCTCGCCGGATCGTCCTTGACTGCATACATGTAGGGGCGATCGCCCGGGCCGGTGCCGTAGACTCAGTCGAGGTCAGAGGTGGCCCCGGTTGTTCGAACACTGAACTGGCTTCGATAAGTGGAGCCCTGCGGGTTTGACATCGGTGCAGAGGTTGTCCACGGCGGCGGGCGGGCGTCGCTGGCGACGAACGCACGACCGACGCGGTGGGCAAC
>JBBQTF010000090.1:0-5090 GCA_038234675.1 Steroidobacterales bacterium | reverse complement strand
TCGGCGGTTAGAAGACGCTCACCTGCAGCGGCTCGCGTCACTGCAACGTCACGCCGCCGTTGTTGGCGGCTCGCGAGTATCCTCTCAAGTGCTCACAGGGTGCGCGAGCGGCCAGACCCGCGGTAGTCAGCGGGAGGCGATCTGCGGATTGGCCGTGGAAATGAAACGGCTAAAAACACCGTCGCGCAGCCGTGCCGCAATCATTGCGCGCCGCCTCGGTGTCACTCCGCGGTACGTCCGCCGAGTGCTTTCGGAGAAAAAGAAGCGGCACTGAACGCGGTCCGGTAGTACCGGACACCAATTCAAACAGTTCCTATTGCGTACCGATCGTAGAGGTACGCACAAATGGCACGCAAAAGAGAAATCGTTGGTCTACCGCACAGCTTTCTGATAAAGGATTGGGACCGCTATCCCGACATCGCGCCCGGAAGTAAGGCGCGCGGCCGCAAGCTGGTTGCCTTTCACCGCGATGAACTGGTCGCGGCTGGCGCGCTCGTTCGCCTTGGCCGTGAGCTGGTCATCATAGGCGGGCCGTATTCGAGCTGGCTTCAGCGGCGCTCAAACCGCGTCGCGGGTTTCGAGATTGCACCGAACGCCGAGCGCGACGTGCGTCCGAACCAGGTGGCGCCGTGATCGACTTTCCCGCCCTGGGTATCGCGATCAATTTGCGCGGACCCGTCGAGCAGCGTGTGGCCTGCCCCCAGTGCGCAAAGACCCGGCGCGATGACGCGCTTGGCGTCAATACCGACACCGGCGCTTTTCACTGTTTTCGATGCGGCATGAAGGGGCGCGCGGGAAGCGATTTAAAAGTGATCCACGGATCGCATTTGATTACCCGCATCGACGATCCGGCTATTGCAGAGCGCAAGCGCGAGCGGCTGCGCGCGGTGTGGAGAGCGACCGTCGAATTGAGCCATGCGAAAGCACGCGCGGTGCGCGCCTACCTGGAGGCGCGGGCCTTGGGCGAGATCTTGAAAAACCCGGTCGCTCTGCGCGCACACCCCGGTCTCGATTACTGGGAGGGGCACAGTCTGCTTGGCAGATTCCCGGCCATGATCGCGCTTTTTCGCGGCACCGCCGGTGACGCAATCACCCTGCATTGCACATGGTTACGGGAGGATGGGTGCGCCAAAGCGAGCGTGCCATCGCCAAAGAAAATTTTGGGCGTGCCGGTCAAGGGCGCGACACGTGGCGGGGCTATCCATTTATACCAGCCGCGGCGCGGCGTGCTGGGTATCGCCGAAGGGATCGAGAGCGCCCTCAGCTTGCACCTAATGAAAGGCATCCCGACCTGGTCAGCCTACTGCGCAGAAAACCTTTCGCGCCTCTGGATTCCAGCGTCACTACGCGAGTTGCACATCGCTGTGGATATTGACCCGGGCGGCAAGGGTCGCAGCGTCGCAGAAGCGCTCGCGGCCCGCGTGTGCAAACGGAGTCCGCAAACCCGCTGCACGCTGGTCCTGCCTGACGATGATCTTGATGACCTGAATTCCGAACTGATGGCAAAGGTAGCCCGTCAATGAAATCCATCGCTGCGGGCGCGAGCATTGCTGTTGCCGTTGCAGAGCCCGTCGGGCTGTCCGACGATGAATTGGCGCTGCGTTTCACCGAACGCCATTCGGATGATCTGCGCTATGTCGCAGCCTGGGACCGATGGCTGATCTGGGATGGCAGGCGATTTGCCTTCGATGAGCGCCGTCGCGTGTTTGACATGGCACGCTCCCTATGTCGCGATGTGCTGGCCGAGCACCTGGCCGATCCGGCCGGGAGTGACGCCCAGCGAAGGGCACTTCGAGGGCGCCTGGGTTCAGCCGCCACTATTTGGTCACTCGTGAAATTAGCGGGCAGCGATCCGCGTCATGCTGTATCCCCTGACCAACTCGATGCTGATCCGTGGTCGCTTAACACGCCGGCGGGGATTGTCGATCTTCGCACCGGTCAAATGCGAGCCCACGATCAGGCCGAGCTTCACACCAAAGTCACGGCCGCCGCGCCAGGTGGGGAATGTCCGCTGTTCCTGGCAACACTCGAGCGCGCGCAGCCGGATCCCCTAACGCGCGAATACATTCAACGACTTTTTGGGTACGGATTGACGGGGTCATCGCGCGAGCATGTGGCGCCGATGTGGCACGGATGTGGAAGGAACCTCAAAGGCACGCTTGCTCACGCCTTTCGAAGGGCGATGGGGGATTACGGTTTGGAGATCGCCGCCGAGACGTTGATGGAGAGTAACCACGATCGCCACCCCACCGAGTTGGCCGTTCTGCGCGGCGCGCGGTTTGTCGTGGGCTCGGAGGTTGACGCCGGCCGGCGCTGGAACGAATCACGCCTGAAGCGTCTCACAGGCGGCGACCCGATCAGCGCCCGCTATATAGGTAAGGATCTGTTCGAGTTCGAGCCGTCGCACACCCTCCTGATCGTCGGCAACTCAAAGCCAGGACTGCGCCAGGTCGATGAAGCCATTCGCGCCCGGCTGCACCTGGTCGAGTTCGGCGTGACCATTCCCGAAGCGGAGCGTGACACGGGAATGCCCGAGAAGCTGGTGGCCGAGTACGGAGGCATCCTCGCCTGGGCGCTCATTGGATGTCTCGACTGGCAAACGATGGGCCTCCAGCCGCCCGATGCTGTGCGCGCCTCCACCAACGCCTACCTGGCCGGTGAGGACATGATCGAGGCGTGGGTCGCGGAGTGCTGCCGGCGGCAAGGCCAGATCACGCTGACGGCCGCGCACAAGGCGTACCGCGAATGGTGCGATTCCACGGGAGCGCCAATTCTTGGCCGCAATGCGTTCGGAGATCAGCTCGAAGTCAAAGGCTTCAAACGTGGGGCGGTGAGCCGCAGTGGTCAGCCCATATTCACTGGCTTGTCGTTACCCGTTGCCATTGACCCGAGGTACGCAGATTGAGCCCGCATACTTTTTCCCAGAATCGACGTGGGGTGAGTTTGCATACTTCGCATACTTTTTTCCCAGAATCGACGTGGGGGTGTTTGCATACTTCGCATACTTTTACCCTAGAGCGCCGTATAGCGCGAGGACATCGCTATACGGGGGAACAGGGTAAAACTATGCGAACTATGCGAGGCGGTCATGGCGCGCGTCTGGTGACTCAACCAGGGGCCGGCAAATACCCATGAGCGATCAGGAAGTTGTCGAGGCGCATACCCCCCCGCAGATTGAGGCTGAGGCCATGTCGGAGGCCGAGGCGAAGGCCCTGCGCGAGCAAAACAAGGCCATGTCGCTCGATGAACTGCACCTGTTCATGAGCAACGTCCTGCGCGCTGCGCGTCGCGGGCACCTGGATCGCTCACGGGCTGGCTTCCTGCTGTGGGGTGGCCGACAGGTCAAGGAAATCGCCGAGGCGGTCAGCGAGCGGGATGACAGGCTTGCCTACCGCGAGTACGTGGCGGGCCTTGAGCGGCAGCTGCAGGAGATTCGGAACCGGCCAGGAGCGGACTTGAGTTCGCTGCCTTACCTGAGCGCGCCCACGGAAGGCGATTCCCTCAACGGTCATGCCTCCGGCGATGAGATTAGCGAGGCGCTGCCATGAGCGTGTACGGAAAACCCCTTAATATTCCGCGTGTAGGTGCCGTGCAGGTTCAAAGGCTTGCGAATGCCTTAACGCATGGACGTAAATCAGTTGATTACCGTACTACCTTGGCGCATGCTCAGCCTCCATCACCGAGGGCTTTTTCATGGGCAAACCTAAGCGCGTCGCGTTCTACCTGCGCGTCAGCACGGGCGGTCAGACGGTCGAGAATCAGCGTCAGGAGCTGGCCGCGGCGGCCAAGCAGCGCGGCTGGGAAGTCATCGAGCTGTACCGCGATACCGGCGTCAGCGGTGCCAAGGCCCGCGACAAGCGTCCGGCGTTCGATCGCCTGTGTCGGGATGCGGTGGCTGGGAAGTTCGACCTTATCGCCGCGTGGTCCGTGGACCGTCTCGGACGCTCGGTGCTGCACCTGGCGCAATTCGTCGAGGATATGCGCGGCGCGGGCGTGGGGTTGTTCCTGCTCAAGCAAGGGCTGGATAGCGAGACGCCGACCGGGCGGGCCATGCTCGGCATGTGCTCGGTGTTCGCCGAACTGGAGCGCGAGATCATCCGCGAGCGTATCCACTCTGGCCTTGCCCGTGCACGCTCCCAGCACAAGCGCCTGGGCAGGCCGCGCGTTGCCGGCAAGATCGAGCAGCGCATCCGTGAGCTGCGCCAGCAGAAGCCGGGCCTGGGCATCCGCAAGATTGCCGAGCAGGTGGGCGTCGGCACCAGCGTCGTGCAGCGGGTGCTCGCCGCCTAGTCGATCATATCGCGCGCCAGGCGGTGCGCCGTGCTGACCCTGGGCATCGATCCCGGTCTCTGCGGTGCGCTGGCCCTGCTCAATCCTGACGGCACCATGGAGTTGCTGGCTGACCTTCCGATCATTTCCGACCACAAGCTGAAATGGATCGATGGCGGCGCGCTGCAGAGCATGCTCCTGGACGCAATAGCAGGCCGCCCATGCCGCGCGGTCATCGAGCGCGTATCAGCCATGCCCCGCCAGGGCGTCGCGTCATCCTTCAGCTTTGGCGTGGGCTTCGGCTCGATTCTGGGCGTACTGCAGACGCTACATCTGCCGATCGAGTTCGTCACACCTGCGGTCTGGAAGCGCGCGATCGGCGTGACGTCCGACAAGAAGTCATCGCTGAACGCTGCCCGTCTGAGATTCCCCGCGGCTGACCTTCGCCTCGCCAAGCATGAAGGTCGGGCTGAATCTCTGTTGATTGCGACCTGGGCGCAGCGGAGGGCCGCACCATGATCGACGCATTGGTCAGTGGAAGGATTTACGGTGCTCCGGCCGGGCGCACCAGCAAGAGCGGCAATCCATACGTGACCGGCAAGCTGCGCGTCGCAATGCGCGATGGCGAGTCGGCCTTTCTGAATGTGGTTGCTTTCAGCCAATCGAGCTGCGAGGCGCTCCTGGCGCTGCAGGACGGTGACAGCACCTCGCTCTCTGGCGAGTTGAAAGTCAGCGTCTACCAGGCGAAGGACGGCGCCTGGCGCCCCTCGCTCGACCTCACGGCGCATGTCGTGCTCACCGCCTATCACGTCGCGCGCCGC
>JBBQTF010000089.1:0-5223 GCA_038234675.1 Steroidobacterales bacterium | reverse complement strand
CTCGCTAATCCTGCAATATTTTAGTTGGGCGCCCTTCGCCATCTTGTTCCTGCGAGCAAGTTTTCTGGCCGTCCCACTGGAGATTGAGGAGGCCGCGCTGATCGACGGGGCAGGCCGATTTGACATTTTGTGGCGGATCATGCTGCCCATGACCAAATCGGCGTTCGCGACGGTGGGCACCATCTACTCCCTGTGGATCTGGAACGATTTCCTGTTCCCGCTTGCCTATATCAGATCGGCGGCCAACTTCACCGTGCCGCTCGGCCTGGGCTTTTTTCAGCAGGGTTTCACTACCTATTGGGGCGAGTTGGTCGCGGCCATCTGCATCGCGGTGTGGCCGCCGATGCTGCTCTACGTGCTGCTCAGCAAGCCGATCCAGGCCAGCCTGGCCAGCGGCGCGGTCAAACTGTAGGTTGATGAGCCGGTATCGCGCGGCGCACGATACCGGCAGCGGAGATTCGCGCGCCGGAGTAAAGGCTCGTCGCCGGAGCCCAGGCTTTGGCGGATGGAACGGCTCTTTTAGTTTCGGGAGCAGCAAGCGATGAACAGGATCTTCGAGCCGAATTGGCGCTCCTTGCGCGAGCACGCCACGCCGCAATGGCTGAAAGACGCGAAGTTCGGCATCTACACGCATTGGGGGCCGTATTCGGTCGCCGCCTGCGGTAAGAACGGATCATGGTACCCATACAACATGTACCGGCCCGAATCATCCCGTGACCAGGGGCAGACGGAGTATCATCGCAAGACCTACGGCGGGCCGGAGAAGTTTGGCTACAAGGACTTCATCCCGCTGTTTACCGGCGAGAAGTTCGACGCGGACGAATGGGCGGAATTATTCAAATCCGCCGGCGCGCGGTTCGCGGGCCCGGTCGGTGAGCATCACGACGGTTTCACCATGTGGGATACCCAGCTTTCGGAGTGGAACGCCGTCAAGATGGGGCCGAAGCGCGACGTGGTCGGCCAACTGGAGCGGGCCATTCGCGGGCAGGGGATGCGCTTTATGGTCGCCCTGCATCACGCCGAGAATTGGTGGTTCTATCCCCACTGGGAGAAGGCGTACGACACCTCGGACCCACGGTACGCCGGCCTGTATGGTCCGCCGCACAATCTGAAGGGGCCGCTTGGCCCGGCGGCGACCGAGCCAAAGGAACGCGGCGAGGTGTTTGTTCCTGTCTGGCCGTTTGAGCTGCAGGACAAGCCCAGCAAGGAATTTCTGGACCTGTGGAAAGCGAAGACCTTCGAGGTGATCGATAAATACCGGCCGGATCTGCTGTGGTGGGACTTCGCGCTGTCGCGCGTCCAGGAGCGCTACCGGCAGGAGTTCCTGGCCCACTACTACAACCGCGGCGTGGAGTGGGGCAAGGAGGTGGTGGTGACCTATAAGTGGAACCACCTCGTGCCGGGGTCGGCGGTGATCGACCTCGAGCTGGGGCGCTTCAAGGACATCACCTACCACGACTGGGTGACCGACACCTCAATCGACGATCAGGGCGCCTGGTCCTACGTGCAGGACGCGGCCTTCAAGTCGACAAGCGTGCTGGTCCACAATCTGGTGGACAACGTGAGCAAGAATGGCTACCTGCTGCTGAACGTGGGACCGCGCGCCGACGGCACGATCCCCGAAGTGGCGCAGGAGCGCTTGCGCGAGCTCGGCAAGTGGCTGGCCCTTAACGGCGAGGCGATCTACGGCACGACCCCGTGGTTTTCCTACGGCGAGGGCCCGACGCGCATGATCGGCGACGGCGCGTTCAGCGAGGAGCTGGAAGTAGAGTACAGCGGGCAGGACATCCGCTTCACGGTGAAGGAAGACGCGCTCTTCGCGATCTGCCTCGGCTGGCCGCGCGAGCAGGTGCGCATCGCCTCGGTGGCGCCGATCCTGTACGAGTCGGAGATCCGGTCGGTCTCGCTGCTCGGCCATGACGGCGATCTCACCTGGCGGCTCACGTCCGATGAATTGATTATCGACACGCCGCGCGAGCGGCCCTGCGACCATGCCTACGTCTTTAAGATCTCGCGCGGGCAGGCATTCTGATTGATTGTCGGTTCAGCGCCGCCCAAGCGGCCGGGCGACTATCATCAGAAGCGCAGGCCGGCTGAAAATGGTAACGAGGTCCCTTCAGGCGAGATGCCCACGGGGCAGCGCCAGCGGCTCGAAACAGCATGAGGAGAAGACAGGATGGAATACGGGAAACTGGGGCGATCCCGGCTGACGGTCAGTAAGGCGTGCCTGGGCACGATGCACTTCGGCGGGCCCTGGAGATAGGGATCAACTTCTGGGATACCGCCAACGTCGACGGCAACAAAGGGCGCTCGGAGGAGATCATCGGCGACTGGTTCAAGGCGCGTCCCGGCGGCCGGGATCGGGTCGTGCTGGCAACCAAGGTCTATAACCCCATGCAGCATACAGCCGTGCCCAACGACGAGCGCGGCATCTCCGCCTATAAAGTGCGCCGGGACGTGACGGACTCCCTGCGCCGCCTGCAAACCGATCGTATCGACCTCTATCAGGTGCATCACTTCGACCGGGAGGTGAGCCTGGAGGAATTCTGGGGCGCCTTCGAACGGTTGGTCGCTGACGGCGACGTGCTCTACATGGGCACCAGCAATTTCCCGGCTGGGGACTGGCCAAGTTCCAGATGTATGCCCGGCAGCGCGGCAACCTCGGCCTGGTCTCCGAGCAGACCATGTATAACCTGCTGAACCGCATCCCCGAACTTGAAGTGCTGCCGGCGGCGCTCGACATGGGGATCGGCGTGCTGGCCTATATGCCCCTTGCCGGAGGGTTATTGACCGGCAAGCTGCGCTCCGAGGAAGGGTCGCGCACACGCAGCGTGGAGTCCGAGTATGGGATAAGCCTGGGCCAGGAGAACACGCAAATGGCCGGCTTTTCCGATGTGTGCCGCGAGCTAGGCGAACGCGAGCACGTGGTCGCCACCGCCTGGACCCTGCAACACCCGGCCGTTGCCTCGGCGATCGTCGGCGTGCGCACCGTACAGCAACTTGACGGGCTGGAGCAAGCAGCGGCCCTGCGGCTGGACGCGGAGACCATGCGGCGTCTCGACGAGCTGTTCAACATCAACAAAGGCCGCGCGTTGCAGGCAGGCGCCTCGCCCGAGGCTTATTCCTGGTAACGGCGGTCGTGGACTCCTGGATCGACGTATTGCGCGACTTATGACACGACCAAGTTCAGCGGCAAGAAGCTGGTGAAAAGAGTCTTCATGAAGCAGGTAGTGGTTACGGGCAAGCGCCAGGCAGGGGTCATCGAGGTGGGCAACCCCAGCGCGAAGGACGACTGGGCAGTGGTCAAGGTTCATGCCGCGCCGATGTGCGCGGAATTCAAATCGTTTGCGGATGGCGTGGATCAGCACTATTTTGGCCATGAGGCGGCGGGCGAGGTCGTGGAGATCGCCCAGCCGGGCACGGTGAAGGTCGGCGACAGGGTGGCCGTGATGCCGTCCACCCCGTGCGGCAAGTGCGCGTTGTGTCTTGCCGGCGAATACATCCACTGCCAGGAGCCGTTCGACTTTGAGGCATTTCACGGTTCGCGCGACGGCAGCGCGACGATGGCCCAGTATTTGCTCAAGCCGGATTGGCTGCTCGTGCCGATTCCGGACGGCGTGTCGTACGATCATGGGAGCATGGCGTGCTGCGGCCTTGGCCCCACCTTTGGCGCGTTCAACTCCATGCGCGTCGATCGCTTTGACACTGTGTTGGTGACCGGCCTCGGCGCCGTCGGGCTGGGCGCGGTCGTCAACGCCCGCTATCGCGGCGCGCGGGTGATGGGCGTGGAGTCGCATCCCTGGCGCGCTACGCGCGCGCTCGAACTTGGCGCGGAAGCGGTCATCGATCCGCGTGACGAGGACGCGCTGGAGCAGATCCTGGCCCAGACCCGTAACGGCCGCGGCGTCGACAAAGCGGTGGATTGCTCGGGCGTGGCCGCGGCGCACCGACTGTGCGTCGACGCCACGCGGCGCAAGGGGCAGGTCGCCTTCGTCGGCGAATCAAGGGCCAACACGCCGATTCGCATCAGCCCCGACATGATCCGCAAAGGCTTGACGCTGATCGGCACATGGCACTACAACCTCGCCACTACGCCGCGGATGATGGACATGATCGTCAACCTGGGCGCGGAACTCGACAAACTTATCAGCCATACCTTTCCCATCGACCAGATTCAGCAAGCCTGGGAGACGCAGGTTTCCGGCGACTGCGCCAAAGTCATTCTGAAACCCTGGGCATAGAATGCGCATGAACTATATAAAGGAGCAATGATGCGACTTGGAGGTCCGGTTTTCGATTGCGCGGACGATGCAAGGTCTCTGGCGGACTACCACAAGCGTTTTGGCTTCTCGGCCGCGTATGCGCCGCGGATCGACGATGTCGCGAAACTCGCCGAACTGCGGGCCTGGGTGGTCCTATTGGACGCGGGGGACAATTCGCAGATGCGTTCTTGCCCAACAAACGGAGCTTTCCAAGCCCAGAAAATGAGTCGCAGGGCGCCCAGCGACCGCGCGTGTGACACCGTTTATACTCCATGCACCTGCAGTTATGTCGAACCCGAATTGTCCCCCGCGTCCGATAGGACCTGTGCTGTGCGGAAAGGCGATCGTCTCGCCCGATCCCGTCTGACAGCTACGCCTTTACCCCTGACTTGACGGCTCGGCCGCTGCTACCATGCCTCTGTTCGGCTGTCTTGAGAGCGGAGGTGTGATGGTCTTCTTGGTGCTCGCCCAACTCGTCGGACTACCCTTCGACCTGGGCAGATTGCTGCTGCGATCCGATCAGAGCAAGGATGTCGAGATCCTGCTGCTGCGCCGACAGCTGGCTATCCTGCATCGCACGCAGGCCCGGCCGCCGCGCCTCACGCGCTGGGAAAAGCTGACCATGGCGGTGCTAGCCACGCGGCTCACGGGCCTGTGCGGCGGCGCGCGTGCCCGCCTTGACGCATGCCTGCTGCTCTTCAAGCCGGACACCGTCCTCCGCTGGCATCAGGACCTCGTCCGCCGCACATGGACGTTCCGGCGTGCGCCCGGGGCAGGGCGCCCGTCGACCAGCCCGGAATTGGTGGAATTGATCATCCGCCTCGCCTGCGAGAACCCACGCTGGGGCTACGCTCGCATCCACGGGGAGCTCGCCAAGCCGGGCTACACGGTGGGCCGCTCCACCGTCCGCGACGTGCTCAAGCGCCGCGACGTGCCGCCCGCTCCGGAGCGTGAGCGGCGG
>JBBQTF010000088.1:0-5299 GCA_038234675.1 Steroidobacterales bacterium | reverse complement strand
AGCTGGCTCAACAGCATCGAGCAGTCCTGCCACCTGGCAGTCTTGACGCCGAGCTCCGTGCTGGTCCTGGCCGCCGCGCAGAGCCTGCTACCCATGCAATACAACGTGCGGGTCGGCTCGTAATTCCCTATTTTGGAGGCGGGGCGCCAGTCGCGGCGCTCACGGTTCCTTATGTGGCGCAGCGCTACGCGCACACGCCGGTGGAGGCCGGAGGAGGCGCTGCTTTCGCACTCACGACGCCAGCGCCTTCCTGCGATGAAGCGGGGCGCCTGGCGTTCGCCGGTCGTTTCGGACTAGAGCGCTAACAGTCGCTCATTGCGTGAGGAAGGCGCCCATCGAGAACTGCTGCAGGTAGGTCGAGAAGGCGGGGTTCGCCGAGTCATCGTGCCCTGCGTGGGCCTGGCCGTCCTTGAGGCACATGACGATTGGATATAAGTCGGGGCAACCGACCACCTTCTTGCAGGCGATGGCGGAGTTGCTAGCCGGGAAATCCATGAACATGACCTTGTCGATGTCGGTGCCGGTGCAACCGTTGACCATCAACGCGCGGTTCATGGCCGCCTTGTTGTGCACGAAGTCATTTCCCGGGTCCATCGACTCGCCCATCCAGATCCCGGACATCGGCTTGCTGGTGCAGGTCGGCATGGCGAAGGCCTGATCAGTCGGCAAGCCGCCAGTGTTCGCCATGATGCCGCGGATCGGGCGCTTCGGATCACCCGCGTATTTACAGCCGACCTCGTTCGAGAACCAAGCGCCGCTGCTATTGCCACCCGAGAACACGCGGTTGTGGTCGAAGCAAATTTTCGTATCGAGCAGGTCGTAGAGGTTTTCGTAGAAGACCCAGTCGACTGAGTCGTCCCCTTCCTTGTCGTCGAAGCAATTGCCGCCGGGGGCGGTGGCGTGACCGATGTCGTTGGGCGGCGGCTTGAGGCCCACCCGAATTACGGTGTTGCCGGCGTTGGAGGGACCGTTCGGATACGGAATCGTTAGCGGGTAGATGGACTTGCTGTCGCCGCCACAACCCGGACCCTCGAAGACCAACGGGTAAGCTTTGTTGTTGTCGTAAGGCTGCGGCAGAATCACCGTGTACTCCCGGTCGTAGGTCCAGGGGCCGCACTTGCTATCGGCACAGCCGGCGGGCTTGGTGCCCGTCGTGTGGATGGTGTGGGTGCCGACAACGGCCGCGGGGTCCATGCCGCATCCGGCGCCCTTCAGCACCTTGGTGATTGCTCCGCCGCCAGTGCTGCCACCGCTGCCCCCGTCCGACGTGCCCCCAGTCGCTGCACCTGACATGCCGCCGGCTGCGGTGCCGCCTACGGCACCACCCACCCCGGACCCAGAGGTCCCGGTGTTGCCGCTCGTTCCCGCTCCAGAACCGCCGGTCCCGCTACCACCAACGGCGTGAGCACCGCTCGCACCGGCTGTCGTGCCGTTCGTGCCGGCACCCGGCAGCGTGAACGGGTTTGCGGGCGGCGCATCTCCCGAGGAGCAGCCATAGATCGTGGCAAAGCCCGTGCCGAGAGCAACGAGCACGAAATTGGAAGTTGCTGAGGTTCTCATCTCTGTCTGTTCTCGTTTCTTAGGCTGCGAGCACCATTTTATGTCGGGACACCTTCCGTGTCGGCCGCCTTTGCTGACGCCTTTACGCTCGGCGTTGCTCTTGCAGGGCGCATACCGGAAATAGGTACTTCATCAGAGACCTCGTGCTTCAGCGGTCACTGGCATCGAGCAGCGTCGTCAAAGAGCGCCAGCCAGGGAACTTGGGTGCTCCGCATGACGGGCAGTGTATCGAACGCGCTGTCCGGCCTCTTCCTGCCGCGCAGGGAGGCTTTTCCGGAATACTAAGGTGGCTGTACAAGGCGCTCGAGGTGTCGTGGACGGCGGCTTTTTGGCGAGCGGCGTCAATCAGTGACCTGGCTGAAGCTCTGCTGCAGCTCCTCGGCCGCCACCTCCAGCGCATGCCTGCCGGCGGCCAGGGCTCCGGCCATCGACACGAAGGCGTGCTCGACCCCGCCATAGCGCACGGCTCGAACTGGCGTTTTCGCGGCCGCGAGGCGCGCCGCGAAGGCCTCCCCCTCGTCGCGCAGGACATCGAGCTCGGCACTGATCAGCAGCGTTCGCGGTAAACCCGACAGATCTTGCTCGAGTAGCGGCGATGCCCAAGAGTCACTTCGCTGCACTTCCGAAACGTACTGATCCCGGGACCTCGAGTCGCATCCTGAATTCTAAGATCGGGCGTGGGGTGCGCGCCGGCGGTCGACGTTCGAACCGCGCTCGAGCACTGAGCAGACCAGCGTCACTCCCACGCGCCTCCGAAGAGCGGACAACGTCCGCCCTCGGCGACGTGAAGCCGAGGGCCGTCCCTACGCTAGGCGGCCCAGCTCGGCTGGCGGGATCGCGTCCGCCTGACGAGCGCGAGCGCACCAAGGAGCAGGAGCGACGCGCGCGATGCCCCACCCGAGGGCGCGGTGCTGCACGCGCATCCGCTCGACGCGCCTGCATCGTCGGTCGCCGCCGCCCCGGAGGGGCTCGCATCGCTGCTCACGCGCCCGCCGTCGAGCGATACTCCCGTCGACGTCGCGCCGCCGTCGATCTTTCCCGCGGTCCCCGCTGCGCCGCCCGTACCCACGCCGCCGCCCGCGCCAGTGCTTCCACCTAGGTTACCCACTCCGCCCGTGCCGGCGCTGCCGCCCGTACCCGCGCCGCCGCCCGCGCCAGTGCTTCCACCTATCTCACCCACGCCGGGGAGTTGCAGCTTGAGCATCGGACCACCCATGTGGCCGACATACACGATATTGCGGCGATAGTCCCAGGCCCAGGCATTGGCGCCATTTTTATAATCTGAATTTTCGCCCGCGTAATAGAGCCGGTCGGGACTGCTGGAAAGGTAGGTTCCCTTGGGTGGAAAACTGAAAGGCGTTACCGCGGTCCAGGTTGCGCCGCTGTTGGTCGTCTTGTAGAGACCGTTATTGTTGATCGCGAGCATACTCGTCTGATCGGCACCAAACATCGGGCCGTGCACGATTCCGCCGTCCGGCGCACCAGAAAAGCTGCGCCAATTGGTGCCGTCGGCATCGCATACCAGCACACCGTTTTCGTATCCGGCATACAGTTGATTCCCGATTCTTTTAAGCGTTTTGCTGATCCCGAGCACCGAGTTGTACATCTTAGTCCAACTGCCACCTGAATTCGTTGATCGATAGATACCATCAGCATTGGAAATCAAAAATGTAGTGGCATTGACAACATGCAACATTGCCTTTCCAGCGTCCTTGTTGGCATCGGTCCCGGCGCTGTTGTGACACCACTTGCCTTTGAGCGTCCAACTGGCGCCACCGTCCGTGCTCATATAAATTTCGCCGGGAGGCGGGTCGGTATGGATCATGGCAATCATTACCAAGGCCAGCGGATCGGTCCAGTCAACACTCCCGAAATCAAATCCTGTAGCCGCGCTATTTTTCCACGTCGTGCCATCGATGGTTATGGCCGACCGTCCGTAGATGCCAAAGACCATCATTCTGTTTTCATTCGACGGATCCGCCGAAAACGCATACTCGGTCTCTTCCCGTCCGCTGAATATCCGGTTCAACTCGACCCAGGAGCCGCCGGCATCGGGTGTGCGGTAGACCCCGATCCCCGAAAGGCTGATGGTGAGTGTATTGCTGGTACGATTATAATAGTTCCCGCCACTTCCGCCGAACTGACCGCCCTCCTGACGGTTTTCGTAGACCATGCCGGTCCCTGAATTCCCGCTTAAATCCGGTGGTCGGTTGCCTGCCATTAGTGGCGTGGATAGCTCATACCAAGTCACTCCCGCCGGATCATTGAACCGGTACGGCATATCGGCCGCCGAAGCCGATGCACACAAAACCGATGTACCGAAAACCGCCACAACGCACAGTGATGCAGTGGATAATCTGTTTTTACCTGTTTGATTGATCATCGATTATCTCCCTAACAAAGTGCTCGACCGTCATTCCGATACGGCGATGCTCGCAGGCACGTCTCACGCGATACGCCCACGACGTCGCGTGGCCGTCGTCGATCTCACCTCGAACAGCGTCCGCTTCCGGATGAGACGACGGCTTGCTCGGCCTCGACACGGCCGCACTACGGCCCGGCCTCGACGCGTGCGCGCTGGCGCTCAACGTTCCGAACCGCGCTCGAGCACTGCGCAGACCAGCGTCACTCGACGCGCCTCCGAAGAGCGGACAAAGCCCGCCCTTGGTGACGTGGAGCCGAGGCCGTCCCTACGCTAGAGCCCGCCACTGCGAATTCAAGACGGGTAGCCTGCACATCGCGTAGATGTACACAGGCTCCGAGACCTCACGCGAGGCGCGCGCGAAAGTCAGTCTTCGAAAGACGCTGCAACTCTCCTAGCAAGCTGTAAAGCTGGTCTACCAACGCCTATTTTTGGCTCTCCGGCACGTTTAGTGGGCGCATGAAATGCATCACACGTCAGGTCGAGACCATCGCCGGGTGCGGGTAGCGCCGCGGCGGCTCCAGCTTGATATGCGAGAAGCAGAGTTGAATCAAAGCGATCACACTTGATGGGTCTGCGAAGCCATACGACCTGCGGGTGATGGTTCGAATCTTCCCGTTGTTGCCCTCGACGCGACCATTGGAGAGCCGAGTGGCGACGTAGCCGAGAATGCCCTCCATGTGCTTCGAGATGGTCCGTGCGGCCTTCGCAAACGGCTCCAGTCGCGAGCGCGACGCCCAATCGATCCACTCGCCGAGCTTTCGACGCGCGACGTTCACCTGGCGCCCGTCGAGGATAGTCGCCAGCGTCTCCTTGAGCAGGTACGCTCGGTAGAGCGGTTGGTTGCGCTCCTGGACGAGCGCGACCTTCTCGGTCTCGAGCGCCGTCAGGTTCCATGGGTTCTTCTGCAACGGGAAGCGGGTCTGCTTCAGCTCGTTGGCTTCGGGGGTTCCCTTCAACTCGCGCACCTGGGCGCGACGGACCTGGTCGAGAGCATCGTGGGCCAGGCGCTGCACGTGAAAGCGATCGAAGACGAGTCGCGCTTGTGGCGCCATCGACTCCACAATACTGATGTACGCGGCCGACATGTCGATCGTCACTACCTCGAGTTTCGCCGCGCGCTGCGCGCCCAGCGCTTCGAAGAAGCTTCTCAGCGTGGCGGCGTTCTTGCCGGGAGCGGCCCACACGATGTTGCCCGTGAGGTGATCGGTCACGACGGTGATGTACTGGTGATGCTTGCGCACGCTCAGCTCGTCGATGCCGATGTGAGTCAGGCCGTCCAGCTCGTTCTTGGGACCAAGGCGGGCCACGACGCGC
>JBBQTF010000087.1:0-5731 GCA_038234675.1 Steroidobacterales bacterium | reverse complement strand
CGGACCCTCGCGCACCACGTCGAACAGGTCCGCCGCCTGTAGCATGGCCGCCGGCAGTGCGCGCGTGACGGTGAGGTAGGCCCAGGTCGCCGTGCCCGGGCGGAGGCGGCGGCGCCCGCTCCAGAGCTTGATCGGCGGCTTGGACGGCTCGCGCGGCTCCCGTATGCGCTCGGCTTCTGGGTAGAACGGCGCCATGCCGACCAGGCCGCGGAGGTGCTGGCGGACCTGGCCGAAGTTGAGGCCGGAGTTGAGGTGCTGGACCAGGATGAACACGTCGCCCTTGGCGTCGGACATCGGGTCCCACCAGCCCTGACCGCCGTGGTTGACGATCACCACTTCGCCGGCGCTGCGGCGATACTTCAGACAGTGCTTCGTGCTGTCCTTGCGGTCCAGGCTGTAGCCGCCGCGCTCCAGCAGCAGCGCGCAGCTCACGGCCGCCTTCAGCTGAACCAGCTCTTCGTCGTGTGCGCTCATGTCCGTGCTCCTGCGCCGGGTGGCAGGACGGGCCTGGAGCGGGGGGGCATCGTGCCCCCTCCCCTCCTCCTTCTCCGTCCTGATCCCCACCCGGCCATTGCCGCTGCCGCCTGTGAGGCAAGGCCGGGCGCAGCCCGGGAGCGCGCTTGCGCGACGAAGCCTTGCGGCACGGGTGGCAACGGCGATAGGAGCTCCATCCTCGCTTTCCTTTGGGTCGGTTCTCCCCCTTTTCCCCCGAGATGGCGCAAACAGCGCCTGCGACCCTGTTGAAGCGTGATGGGGAGAGCATTCAGAATCGCGGGGCGCTGATCGGGTCGGGTTAAGTTGCGGGCCCACGGGACGAGGGTGGGCTGGTGGCGAAGCTGGTGTGGCAGGTAAAGCTGATCGCGGAACTACGGCCTGGGGTGACGACGGAAACCGAGGTCGCCTGTATCGAGCGCGACGAGCAGGCCGGCTTGGCCGAGCTTGGGCTCCGGCTCGCCGAGACGAAGCAGCTCACGGCAGCACTGCAGGCTCAGATCGTGCCGACCCAAGTGGTTGTGGTGGGTGGGCGCCGTTGCTCGTGCGTCGCGTGCGGGCGCATGCTGGCCAGCAAGGGCCATTATGGGGCAAGGTTTCGCTCCCTGTTCGGCGACGTGCCGGTCCGGGTCCGCCGGATGCTTATCTGCCCCTGTCAGGATGTGATTGAGGGCGGGACGAAAAGCTTCGCGGTCTTGGACCTCGGTAAGGATGGCGTCGCACCAGAGCTGGCCTACGTGACGGCCCGATATGCGGCGCTGCTGCCCTTCGGCAAGGTGGCGACCTTGCTGTCCGAGTTGCTGCCGATAGGTGGGGCGCAGAACACGGGCACGGTCCGGAACAGGACACTGCGCGTCGGCCAGGATGCCCGGCGCCAACGCGGCGAGCCGATCTCGACTGCGTTCGTGGAAAGCGCAGTTAACGAGACCATCGCCAAGCGCATGAACAAGAAGCAGCAGATGCGCTGGAGCAGGGCCACGGTGCAGCCCTTCCGCGACGTGCGCACGGCGGTGCTGAACGACACGCTCAGGAACGCCTTTCGCTCCCGACACCCCAGCTTCCGGCCCGCCAACGATGAACAGAAGGCGACGGCAGCCGTAGCGTGATCACCCCACGATTTCAAATGCTCTCATTCGTAAGCCGCAGGACACCCAAATGCCTCCACAACGTGGCTCAGTTTAAGGACCGATGCAGTTGGTACGCCCGATGCGCTCGGTACGGGGACCGATGATGTCTGCACGCACGACTCCATACGAGGCGATGATGATGGTACGGCATGGGTCTATCTGACCGATGTGAAAGGTACACACTCCTAAAACCCTTTCCCTCAGACTCTTCCTGAAGATCACTGGATCTCTGGCGAGAGTTACGCATTTGCGCAATCGAAGGTAGGTTCAACGAATTTTCGAAAGTGACTGCCGCTTCTTGATCATACATGCTACCATAGCGCTTTCGCGAGTCTCTACGCAGGAGGTTGTGTGCCCCGTCTCCCACTCGGTCAAAAGGTTCACGCCACACTCGTGAGCAGTGGGAAAGATGCAGCGTTGGCCCTAGCACTCGAAGCCGGCCAACCTGATCTGTTCGAGCGAGTGAATGCCGTCGCAACTGAAAGCCCGGTGCCATCCTTCCTGCACTCCGCCCTGTGCGCCATGTCTCTCCCTGTTCGCCGCCCCGCAAACGACGCCGCTCCGATCATTCGCCAAGATGGGCAGTATACGTTGGCGATTACCCCCCGCCCGGTGCTACAGCCGGAAGGCGCGCCCGAGCGGATGCTGACTCTGGGCGTGCCATACGGCGTTTTACCTCGGCTCATCCTGATTCATATCATGTCGCAAGCCGTACGCACCGGCACGCGACAGGTGCATCTAGGATCCACCTTCACAGACTGGATGCGTAAGATGGGCTATCGCACCATTTCGTATGGCCCACGGGGCTCGGCAACGCTCATCAAGCAGCAGCTTGACCGGCTGCTGGCATGTGAGTGGTTGATACGCTGGGACGGCGCCAGTGTAGACGGCACACGCGAGTTCGGGATCAAAGAGATCAAGCTATCGAACGAATACGTGGGCTTCGACCGAGGCACGGGAGGTTTCGGGCGTGAAATCAAGCTGACGGAAGGGTTCTACGAACACTTGCGCCATCATGCCGTGCCACTGGATGAGAACGCGATTCGACAGTTACGCGAAAGCCCCACAGCGCTCGACCTCTATACATGGCTAGCCTACCGCTTGCCTCGGCTTGGTGCCAAGCGATCAGCAACCTTGTCATGGCAGCAGCTCGCCGTACATTTCGGTAATGACGGCCACAATATCCGCAAGTTCCGCCAGACAGTGCGTGACGCGTGGGAGCGCCAGGTTTCAGGCGTGTATCCCGAGGCACGGGCGGACTTCGACGCGACGCTGATCCGGCTCCACGCCTCACCTGCCCCGCTGAGCCGTACTGTCGTTAAAGGGATGAACCTGCGGCTGACAACGCATCTGAAGGATGCAGCGCCCACTACCTCAGTCGCTCAAGCGACCGATGCAACGGGTACGCCTGCCCGCTTTCTATCCGCCCTGCGAGCCAAGCTCAGTGCGGTCGAAGCGCAGCTATGGCTAGGTGACGCAATACTTGAACAGAACAATGACGGCTGGGTGTTGATGCTGCCGACACGGTTCAAAGCGGACTGGGTGCGCAGCCAGCAGAGCCAAGCACTTGAGCAGGCGCGTGTGGCTGCCAGAATGGATCAAGTCCCGGAGGTTCTGGTCAGGCATCGGCCGTGAGTCGCGCGCCTTTACGGTCCCGCACGCTGCCCGTTCCCCGGCCTAGCCCCCCTGCCCTACCCGGCACCCAAACCGTCTCAGGCCTGTATGAACGCTCCCTTGACGTACTGGCAGCTCTCCGAGACCGCGGCGCGGCAGCGGGCGATCGGCAGAACACGCCCCGGTTTTCGATTACCCGCGCAGCTGAATTGGTGGGCCGCACGCCGGCGGCGATCCGTGAGGCCGAGAAGGAAGGGCGCTTGCCGGGCGTAGACCGAACCGAGACGGGCCGTCGTGTCGGGTATACCTTGGCGGAGGTAAATGGCATGCGCGACGTGTTCAATACCCGGCCATGGCGAACTTCCGGCGACCCGGCCGCCATTATTGCTGTACAGAACTTTAAAGGCGGCGTCGGCAAGTCCACTGTGTCTGTCCATTTAGCACAATATCTCGCCATGCGTGGCTATCGTGTATGTATAATCGACTGCGATAGCCAGGGCTCGTCTACCTCCATGTTTGGGCTAATCCCTGACCTCGACGTGACTGAGGATGAGACGCTGTATCCGTTCATCCGTAACGCCGAGATGACGAGCCTGGAGTATGCGGTGAAGCCGACCAGCTGGGACGGACTTTATCTTATACCAGCGAACCTCAGGCTTTATTCAGCGGAGTATGAACTGGCGGCGCGGGTAGCCCGGGCAGAGCCTGCGCTGCTGAACCGGATTGCCGAGGGTATTGCCTCGGTCATCGACCACTTCGACGTGATAATCCTCGACCCACCGCCCGCGCTGGGCACCATATCGCTTTCGGTGATGCGCGCGGCGAATGCGCTGCTAGTTCCAATTCCGCCTACTGTCGTCGATTTCACTTCCACAACTAGCTTCTTTGCAATGCTGCACGAAACGATGGGCGTGCTGGGCCAGGCAGGCTTACCCGTCGACCTCCGCTGGATACGCATGCTAGCGACGCGCGCGGACGAGGGAAAATCGATGCAGCGGGAGCTGTTAGGCTTGATGCGGACTGTGTTCGGGGATTCCATGCTGCGCACGGTGTTGAAGGATAGCGCAGAAATTGACAATGCATCCGCACGTATGATGACTGTCTATGACCTGGATGGTCCTGTAACCTCCCGCGAGACGTATCAGCGCTGCCTTACCTACCTGAACGGCGTAAATGCCGAAGTTGAGACTTTGATTCGCATGACTTGGCCCAGTCAAGTCGCGCGGCTCCGGACCGAGGGCGTACTTTGAGTGCCTGGTTGCAGGTCTGCAACTCGACGCTAACTCATTCAGGACATTGCTGAAATGGCCAATAAGGGCAACCGTGGGTTCGCTGATCTGATTGCCGGGGAAGGGGATCGGCAAGTGTCGCGTCTGCCACCCCGAACAGGCATCCTGTCCGGCCGCGAGAACCGGCTGGCGGCCCTGGCCACTGGGTCCAGCGTTACTCGCGTACATGAGCTGATTGATCCCGCGCGCAGCCGGATCTGGGTGGGGCACAATCGCGATTATGGAGCTCTAAGCGAGAGTGCCTGCGCCGACTTGATTGAAAGCTTGCGCGCCCAGGGCCGGCAGGAGGTTCCTGCTATCGTGCGCCGTGTCTCTGATGATCCCGCGTATGACTACGAGGTCGTGTGTGGTGCGAGGCGGCACTGGTCGATTGCCTGGTTGCGCAATCACGACTACCCAGAGTTCCGCTTTCTGGTCGAACCGCGCGAGATGACGGACGAAGAGGCGTTTCGTGTGGCCGACCTTGAAAACCGTAGCCGTAAAGACCTTTCGGACTACGAGCGCGCGACGGATTATGCCCGGGCGGTCGAACGTTATTACGGTGGTAGCCAGCAGCGCATGGCCGAGCGTCTACAGGTTTCGCGAAGCTGGCTGAGCCGCTACCTGGAACTTGCGCGCCTTCCGCTCGAAGTAATGGCTGCCTTCGACACCCCGCACGCGTTGGGTATTAGCCACGCAGCCCAGCTGGCGCCTGCGTTGAAGACGTTGGCACTCCGCGACCGCATGTCTGTCCGGAGTAAGGAAGTCGCGGCCGAACAGCAAGAGAGAGCAGGCCGGGCGGAAACACCGTTGTCGCCCGCCGAGGTGACGCGGCGTTTGCTAGATGTTAGCCGCCCGGCGCGCAAGCCAACTCATTATGCAGAGGCCAAGGATGCAGGCGGCAAAGTAATCGCGCGAGCCGAGCGGGGGAGGGGGGGGGCTATCACGATTGTTATCCCTAAACCTGATGCGGTTAATGGGAGCGAACTGATGATGGGTATGATGGCGATGTTGGAAAAGCTGTCTCCATAGCGTCAGACGAAGTTCGTTTGCACTACCGTTTCTGCGCTATCGTCAGAATGTGGTCGGATCGCGCAGTCGACGTACTAATTGGATTGGTCGGTATTGTGCTTCGGCATCACCCCTGTTCTAGGTCGAGGCATGTCGCATTTGATTAGAGACGGTTTTCAGAATTCCCGTGCGAGCCATGGTGCAACCAGGGATATGCAT
>JBBQTF010000086.1:0-5811 GCA_038234675.1 Steroidobacterales bacterium | reverse complement strand
GCCTCCGCGTCCTGCGAAGCGTAGCTCAGAAATACGGCCTTGGACGGCTCCGACATCGGCCCCTACTTCCTTTGGTGAGGGCCAGGGCAGCCCTCGATGGGGTGCCGCCGACCTCGCCCGCGAACGTGAGCTTATACGAATTCGAGTGTCCGCTTTTGCGGTCGTTAGCGCTCCCGGCCGGTGATCTCAAAAGCTGCCATTCGCGATGAAGCCCTAACGCCGAGTTTATCGTTCCATTCACTCCGGCAGTTTCAGCTTGCGTACCAGCGCGTTGAACCGCGGATCAGCGTGCAGCGACATTAGGAACAGATCGGCCTTGATGCCCGCGAGCCCGCCGTCTTGCTGCTTGTAGGCGCGATCCAGCCACTCTAACGCTTTGTCGGTCTCGCCACGCCACGCAAAGACTTGCGCGATCTGGTAGGCCGAATCCTGCGCGTGTTTCGCGATCACATCGTCCAGCGCCTCCTGCGCCTCCTTCGCCTTCCGCAGTGTGTGCTCGGCTATCGCGATGCCCGACTGACGGAAGTTCTCTGCATCTACTTTTCGGAACATCCCGAGCGACTCCTGAGCCTTGCCCTGCAGCAAGCGGAGCCTGCCGAGGTTATAAAGCGCATATACCGACGTCGGCTCCAGCTCGATCGCTCGGAGGAGCGCCGCGTTCGCCGCGACGTAATCCCCTTTTTCTGTGTAATAGCGCCCAATATTCTCCCAGCCGCCACTCGAGAGCGGGTCGAGCTCCGTCGCTTTTTTCTGAGTCGCAATCGCCTCCGGCAGCCGACCCAGGGAATCAAGTAGACGTCCATACTGCAGCAGAACATCAGGGTTGCGCGGACCGAGGATGAGCGCCTTCTCGATATCCGCCTGTGCACCGGACCAGTCCCATAGCCAAGTAAACCGTAAAAAACTGCGCGCGGAGTAACCGCTCGGATCATCAGGGGCAAGTGCGATCGCCTTCTCGGCATCGCGTCCCGCGTGTTCGATCCCGCCGGTGTCGCCCTTTAGATCCGCGGCAGATGCCCCCGCAATCGCCAGTGCCGCATACGCCGCCGCATAGTTGGGATCGAGCGCAATGGCCTTTCGGTACGCCTCGACGGCGTGGCGATAGCCTTCGAGGCTGTCACGCCGATCCAGCTGTCTGCCCAGCAGATACTGATTATACGCCTCGGTATTGGTCGTCTCGCGCGAGCCTGTTGCCTGCGTTCCCTCCGTGAGCCTGACTTTCAACGCGCTCACCACGGCTTTTGCAATGTCGTCCTGAACGGCAAAGACGTCCGTATCGTCCCGATCGTAAGTCTGCGACCACAGGTGATAGCCGTTATCGGCGCGGATCAGCTGCGCGGTGATGCGTAGGCGCTTACCGGCCTTGCGGACACTCCCCTCGAGCACGTGCGCGACTTTCAACTGCAGCGCCATGTTCGCGATCGTCTCGGTCTTGCCCTTAAAGTAGAAGCTGGAGGTCCGAGCCGGTACGCGCAGGTCCGGCACCTGGCCCAGCAGTTCGATCATCTCCTCGGTGAGTCCGTCGGAGAAGTACTCCTGTTCTTTGTCCGAGCTCATGTTGACGAACGGAAGCACCGCAATCGACTTCTCCGGGATTTCACTCGCGGACTCACCGGGCAGCGAGGCCACTGAATGCCTTGACAGCACGAACTTGTCCAGCGCAAAGAAGCCGCTGCCGAGGAGGGCGACCGCAGCGATCAACAACAGCACGGGCCGCGATCCTTTGCCTGGAGCGGCATGGGCGGTACGGGGACGAGACGTTGCGAAGACCGGGGTGCGCGCGGTGTTAGAGGTGGTCGCTTCACTGGGCTCGGGCGACAGCAATCGCGCGACACGATCAACAAAGGCCGGCGGAGTCTCGCCACCGGGCAGACGTGTCCACTGCACACGCACAAATGATTCGGGAACATCCGTGCCACTGTCCGGGGTGCTGTCAGTGCATACCGGTACGATGAACGCCCGATCGCGGGCAATCATGTGGGTGCGCTGGTCCGCCAGATCCCACTCGAGCCGAAAGTATCCCTCGTGCCTGGATGCCGTGTGGGAGGAGATGATCGGGACGAACAGCGCACAGTCCCGGATCTGCCGTCTGATCTTCTGATCCCAGGCATCTCCGCCGCGCAGCTCGCTCTGGTCAAACCAGACTTCAATACCGGCAGCCCTGAGCGCATCGCAAATGCGTCGAGCCGCCGCGGCATCTTCCGAGGCATAACTCAGGAATACGGCCCTGTTCGGTTCCCCCATCGCCCCGATGCTCCCTTTGGCGAGGATCGGGGCCGCCGTCAATGGGGTACCGCCGACCTCGACCGCGAACGGCAGCTTACCCGAATTCGAGTGTCCGCTTTCCGAGGCGGCGAACGGCGGCTGAGGTCACTTAGCGGCCCTCCGGCATATGGCTATTACCGAGCCAGGAGCGGACATCGACGGATGGGCGATGAATCGCCCGAAAGCGTTCATTCGCAATTAACCCGTCAAAATCCCGCTCGCGCTGCTTTCGTCTACGCCAGCTTCGCATTGCGCAACAACGTCCCAAACCGCGGATCTCCGTGCCACTTGCGAAACAGGGGTTCAACCTTCAGCGCTGCCTGGGAACCCTTGCTTTGCAGATACGCGGGGTCGAGCCACAGAGATGCGGTCTCCGCCTCATTGCGATAGCAGTGGGCCACTGCAATTGCTTCCGCATTGCGATCGGCGCAGCGTCGCTCTCCTGCCTTGTACGCGTTTTCATTGACCTGGCCTTACCCCAAGGCGCTTTTTTGCCTGCGCTATGCGCTTGAACCAGCGACTCTGGCGCGAATTCCGCGCAAGTGGCATGTGGACGCACGGGGAGCTGGCGTATCTCAAGCAGTTAGACGTTCCATCAAGACGCACCGCTCGGAAAGGCGGATTGGATTCCCTACTCGTATCCGTCGGACGGGGAACCGACCCTATGGTTTTTACTCAGGCAATCCTGCCTCACGTAGCGCATTAGCCAATAAGTCCATCCTTTCCAGGGTCGTGATTTTGCCCGAAACTAATCCGCTAACCGTGAAGCCCGGCTGCAGTTCGAGCAGGACCTTGGCCATGGACTTTGCTTCGTCGTTTCGGCCGAGGCGTAACAGTGCTGCTGTGCTGAGACAACAGGGCACGCTGAACCGAGGATTGGCCGCGGAGGCGCGGCTCGCAGCGCTTGCCGCCTCCACGAAATTCCCCGCGAAGAAATGGGCTAAGGCAAGGCCAACATAGGGCAGATAGATCAGAGGATCGTAAGGACTAAGACGAATCCCCATCCCGGCGTGCTCGATCGCGGTCGGATAGTCGCCCCAATAAGCGCGAATAATGGAGCTGAAGCCAAACGCCAGCGCCGATGACGGACTTAGCGTCAGGGAACGGTCGAGGGCTTCGAGCGCCGTGTCATAGTTTCGTTCTATGATACCGACTACGAAGCCGCCCATCGCCAGCGCCGTCGCATCGTCTGCCCCCGTCTCAATTGCCGCATGTGCGTGCCGGCTGGCAGCTTCCCGCGTTTCGGCTTTCAAACCCCCACGCAGATAACGCTGTTCATGGCACCAGGCGATATAGCCATGCACGACGGCATAGTTCGGTTCCAGACGGATCGCCTGCTCCAGCAATTCAAGCGCCTTGTCGGCATGCTCCGGCATGGCGGTCGCGGCAAACGGAAGCGCACGAAGAAACAGATCGTATGCATCGAGGCTGTCCGGCCGCTTGCGGCGCGCACGCTCGATTTCAATTTTCCGAAGGGTCGGCTCAACGGCACCGATGACGTGCATTGTCAGCTCGTCCTGCAGGGTGAAGATGTCGTCCAGTGTGCCGTCATAGCGGTCAGCCCAGACATTCGTGGCGGTCTCGGTCTCGATCAGCTGGCCGGTCACACGTACGTGGCTGCCGGACCGGCGCACACTGCCTTCGAGCACATAGCGCACCCCAAGCTCCCGGCCGACTGCCTTGACGTCGATGGGCTTACCCTTGTAGGTGGACGTCGAATTGCGGGAGATTACGAACAGCCACTTGATGCGCGACAGCCCGGTGATGATTTCCTCGACCATACCGTCCGCAAAGTAGTCCTGTTCGGGGTCGCCGGACATGTTGATAAACGGCAGGACTGCAATAGAGGGTTTCCCCGGGAGCGCGGCCGTGCGTATCGCGGCCATGGATACGCTCACTGATGTGGTGTCGCGCGCGCGAAGCAGCTGCAGCACCCGTTGGACAAAGGAAGTCTCAGACTCTCCTTTCGGCAGCGATGTCCACTGCACTTCGTAGAACTTGTCAGGAACGCGAGCCTCGGGGGCGCGTGTGTCGTCGATGGTGATTGGCACAAAGAATGAGCTGTCTTGGGCTATCAGATGCGAGCGGTCAACTCCCAGCTTCCATTCCAGTCGGAAGTAACCCTCTGTGCGAGACTGCGTGTTCGCGGAAATGATCGGCATAAACAGCGCGCAGTTTTGGATCTGTTGCCTAATTTGCCGGTCCCAGGCATCGCCGCCGCGCAGTTCGCTCTGATCGAACCACACCTCGATGCCGCCCGCCCTGAGTGAATCCGCAATGCGCCGGGCAGCCTCTACATCCTGCAAGGCATAGCTTAGGAAAACGGCCCTGGAAGGCTCGGTCATCGAGGCATCGCTCTCTCGGTCGGGGCTCGGAGGACCCTTTAAAGAGGATCTCCATCCCGCCCTCGAATGTCAGCTTACCCGAAATAAGTGTCCGCTTTCGGGGCCGGTGGACGGCAGTTTCGGGCACAAAACGACCGCTGGGTCCAGGATCAGAATCTACCCTTCATTCACATGATGGGAGATGGCCATGCATCAGCAGCCCGCCCTATTACTACCGAGTTCACATTTCTACCACCCGGTACCTACACCGTGGCGCTTACGTGTCAAGCTAGTGATGATAATCCCGATCCAGCCAACGGTTCGTTACGTTCAACCCGGCCAGGACCGAAATTGCAGTGGCCGCTAGACAGACCGCGATGATCGACATTCAGTGAGCCGTTCGCGGGCGTACGGCCTCGCTAGCGGATGCCCAAACTCTCTCTGACCCTAGGAGTGCAGGAACATGACGAGGAAACTCTGGATACTATTGTTAACCGCATGTGCCACCTCGGCGATTTCCGCAGATACGTCCGTGTCCATCACCGTCGGTCAGCCAGGCTTCTACGGCCAAATTAGTATCGGCAATTTCCCACCGCCACTCTTGGTGTACACGCGTCCTGTGATAATTCAACAGGCGCCCGTAATCGTGGCGCCCGCGCCGATCTATTTGCACGTCCCGCCGGGTCACGAAAAGCATTGGAGCAAGCATTGTGCGTCGTACAACGCCTGCGGGCGGCCCGTTTATTTTGTCCGCGATGACTGGTACAACAACGTATACGTGCCGCGCTATCGCCAAGGTGATGGTGACCAAGACAAGGACCATGGTCACCACGGTCACGGTCACCGGCATGACAAGGACGATGGTGATGACCAAGGGCGCGATCACCATGACCATTGAATAAGGTAGATTTCTTCCCTGCGGGGGATTGCGGGCCCGAGTCGCCCCGCTCTTGTGCCGTTGCAGATGCTGCGCTGATCGCGTGTGCTGGCCACAGGTTGAAATCCTGTCCCCCTGGCCAAGTAAATAAATCGGTTAATTTCTAGTTTTTTATTGCGAACCCCCACTTACGAGTGTTCGCAAGTGCGTTCCAAGCACGGCTGAACAGTTTAAGTCGCCGATTGTGAATTCGACGGGAGAGTGACCCCATCGCAATGCAGGCAATACAATCGGTCATCGACAAGCTTACCTGTCGGGTGCATTAATGCCGCATGGTGCCGGTAT
>JBBQTF010000085.1:0-6083 GCA_038234675.1 Steroidobacterales bacterium | reverse complement strand
CCTGGGCCAGGCCGGCACTCGTCCGCTCGCGGATCATCGCCCGCTCGAACTCGGCGAAGCTGCCGACCATCTGCATCATCATGCGGCCCGCCGGCGTCGTCGTGTCGATCGCCTCGGTCAGCGACCGGAATCCCGCACCTGTGGCCTCGATGCGCTCGATCAGGTGCAGCAAGTCCTTCAGCGAGCGCGTCAGGCGGTCGAGCTTCCAGACGACAACCGTGTCTCCGGGGCGAAGCTGCCGCAGCATGTCGTGGAGGACCGAGCGATCCCATCGGCCACCGGACGCTGCCTCCTCGAACACGCGCTGGCACCCGGCGGCGGCGAGTGACCGCGCCTGCGCCGCGTTCGACTGCTCATCGCCCTTGGACACCCGGGCATAGCCGATCAGATAGGGCGTAGTGGACAAAAGCACCTTTCACAAACGAACGTCTGCGGAAGCCTCGCAGACGGATCGGCCGCCCAGAGCATGGCGATCTTTCACAATCCTCTTTCATGACGGTAGCGTAAGGCAAGAGGTTTTTGTTGGATCTACGGCGCGCTGCTTGAACTTGCTGCAAAGGCGCGGGAGGGTAGGAACGATGCCGGTAGTGACGTGCTGGCGGCCTGGAAGCGGCGCGGCCGACGGACGTTCGATATGGAAGGCGCGCGAAGCGCCGCTAGCGGCTAAAGGTGACCATCCTTTTCAGCGAGATCAATGAGGCCTTTTGCCAGTTCAAGAATCATTGTTTCCCCTTCGTCCAGGGAGCTAACCGGCTGAGCAATTAGGGCCTTGCTCATGTCCTTCTCGTTGAACAGGACAGCAAGGTGCGGAAAACCGATCCTCGGCGGACCGTAAACGACACCCACAAACTTCGCCATCTCGTTCACCTTGATTCGGGTTTTAGCTTGCCGGAGAGTTGACCGCTTGTTCCTAAGATCGTCAATCTGGCTCCGTCACAATCGAAATTTATCGCGGCAATACAAATGAAAAAGCCCCGGATTTCTCCGGGGCTTTCGTAATGCTGTATACTCAGGCTGCTTGGTCGATATCCAAGACCTGCTTCTGGCGGTTCAGACCGCCAAGCTTGACCCACGACGCCTTGCGATTCTTGGCGGCGGCTTGCGTGATGCCGAGCGTCTTGCCCGCTCGGTTATAGCCAGCACCATCATCGAACAGGCGGTAGAGGATTTCCGCACCCCGCGAGGTCAGATTTTTGCCATTCTTGTTGCCTGGGTCCTGTCCGTCGGCGAGCGTCGGAACCTTGTAGGTCACGCCGTTCGCTTGCGGAGCCGGAGCAAGCGTGGCGACGAGGTCGTCACACGCCTTGTTCACCATGGCCATCATGTTGCGCCGCAGGCCGTCGATGGCCGCTGTCACGGTCCTGGTATCGAGAGTCGTAGTCATAGGAAGTCTCCGTCTCATTGAAATTGCCGCCTAACGATGTTCTGCGGCACGCCCCCTCCATTCGGAATCGGCGTAGTAATCCAATGCACTATACCCAGTATGTTTGCAAGCGTGCATCTATTCGTTTACCCACCCAACAAGGCGGCCTAACACGACACAGAAGATTTTAAGCCCCCACTGGGACTCCTTTTCTCGGTTACCCTTCTTGGTTCAGTGGCGGGGCGCTTTCGTTTTTCTGCGCCTGTCTAGCGGGCACCATGACGGATTTAGAGAGCGCCTTACCCGTCGGCACCTCTTCCTCGCCAAGCATCGGCCTGCTTGGGCCGAAATTGTCGCTGTCAGAAGAATGCAGCCAAAAGTTATCCACAATTAGCGCTGCCCCAAAACTCACCGGACCAGTTCAGATTCAAGATTCTCTTAGATTCAAGATTCAGGGTCAGAACGCTTAACAACTTCAATTCCTTAGCAGCAGAAAGGTGAGCGTTGGGGTCGATTCGCGTGAGTATCGGGGTAGCTTACGGTGAGTTACAGGGCTGATGGAGGTGAGCGTTGGGGCTGGTCGTGGTGAGTTTTAGGGTCGCCATCATTGCGATGGTGAGTTTTGGGGTATTCACCATCGACGAGTTCGCCGACTTGATCGCCTCACATTTGTCGGTAAAGTGAGCCGGAAGCCGTATCTCGCTCACCAATGGTTCTCATCCGTGTCGCAAGCTGTAACTGACAACCCCTCGATCCGCACGCTGGCCCAAAAGGGCCGCGGAAATCCATTTGACCCTTCTAACTATGGCGAAATCGTCAAGCCCGGCGAGCTGGTCGACATTGTTGAATTGACCCCCCTAACGCTTGCAGATCGCCGCATCTACAACCTGCTTATTGCCAATGCGTGGGAGCGGATCGGCGAACCTATCGTCCATCGGATCACAAAGTCCGCTCTAAAAGGGACGCACCAGGGCAACGAACGGGTCGAAAGCTCGCTGCTGCGCCTGATGGGCACTATCGCGATCGTCACGATCCGGAAGGCCGGCAAGAGCTATAAGCGTCGTGTCCAGCTGCTCGGTCCGAGCGACGAAAGCCTCGAACGGGATGGCTTTCTTCACTATCGTATTCCCGAGGAATTGATCGAGATCCTGCGGAATAGCGAGGTCTACGCTCGTCTGAAAACGCAGGTCATGTACTGCTTTGAATCGAAATACGCTCTGTGCCTCTATGAGATGATCGAGCGGCGCATTGGCCTCGAATACAAGCAGCGGGAGGAGTTTACGATCGAGGAACTTCGCGGGCTCCTGAACGTGCCGCAGGGCAAGCTGGAGCGCTTTGCCGATCTGAATAAATACTGCCTGAAGGTGGCAGTCGAAGAGATTAACAAACTCTGCCCGTTTTTCGTCGACTTCACGCCGATCAAGAACGGGCGGAAGGTGGAGCGGGTCGCCCTGCACTGGTTCCCCAAAACGTCCAGCGGCAAGCGCGACGCTCAGAACCTCATCGATCAACATAGTATTGTCCGCCGTGCCCGGCTGCGTGGCGGTATCCCGGAATTGCCGGTCCTTGTCGATTTCAGCATCCCCTTCGCCAAAAAGTGAGCCGGTACCCCAAAACTCACTTTAGGGTCCGGCACCATGAACTCGGTGTATACGGGTATAGGGTTATACAGAGTCGGAAGCGATACGCTGACGGCCTTTCTTGACGAACAAGTCGTCCAAAGCCTCAGCAAGAAGGCTCTGAACGGTGGTGCCACCTTCGGCCGCGAGGATACGGAGTTGGGTACTTACTTCGGGCGCAAAGTGACCTCCAATGAGCTTAGTACCACGGCGGCCAGCCGGCGTGCTCTTAGCCGACGAAGTCTCATGGGCCAGGCTCGGTGCCGGCAGCACCTCACCACCAGCTTTTGCGCGATCCAGCATCGCTTGGAGCGAGTTCTGCTTCATCACTTCGCCCGCGTATAGTTGCATAGGCGTATACGCACATACTCGTATAGGGTTTTAATTTCTGCCGCTGCAGGTCCAGTCGGCTCGAACTCTTGCACAGCTTGGCCGACGGCTTGGGCACGGAAGAACGCCTTTCGGTTGCCGATCGTCACGGGGCAAACTGCAGCCCCAAGCTCTTCGACCGCCTTTATAGCGTCGCCAGTTTCCTGGCCCTGCGGTGATACGAAAGTAAGCACTACGGCAAACGACCGGTCGAGCTGACGTACCACTTCGAGTGTGTGCGTCATGCTCATGGTGTCGAACACCGCCGTCTTGGTTGGTATGAGGACGAAGTCGGCGTGGCGGGCTGCCTCATAGGCCACGTCTCGCGCAACTGCCGCGCCGTCGATCACTACGAGGTCGGTGCCCGCGTCGGCGCATGCTTTCAGCATGGCCGCAAGCCGCACCGGCTGAATCGACGCCACCGCAGGCGTGTCGAGCTGGCGCACATCTTTCCAGAAAGACGCGGTAGCCTGCGGGTCGAGGTCGATAATCGCGGTCTCCTTGCCGTCCTGCCCAGCCGCCACAGCAAGGCATGTCGCGAGCGTTGTCTTTCCGACGCCCCCTTTTTGCGACAGAACCGCGAGAACCTTCATATCAATGCTCCCGCCCTCACTCCGCACAATATACACGTATAACCGTATACGGCCAGGTGCAAGCCGGCAGGAAGCTATGCGAGCGATCCTCGCATAGACACGCTCGACGCCGTCCGTCGGAAAGCGCCTTCCTTAAATGCGGCATCAATCTTGAGAGCTAGTTTATCTCGCTCTGATAAGTTGTGGAGCATAGCAAACTGCTCTAGCCACAGCTTGAACTGACCCTGGCCGGCACCATACATACAATTAAACGCAATGAGCAACTGCTCCGAGTTCGACAGCAAGGCTCTTAAGATCCTAACCCGTTCGTACTGTAATTCTTCCGAGTAGTTTTCGACTACAAATTTGACAATGTGGTATGTGAACCTGAGATAATGCGCGCTGTCATTAAGGTGTTCGCCAATACTGGCATTATAGGCCATTTCCGCATTCTGGGCCGATGATGCTATGACGCTTCCACGAACCTTTTCGGCTATCATCTCGACCGCGTCGGTTCCAGAGATACGTTGGCCGCTAGTTTCGACGCTGAGGTCGGCAAGGAGTGCTCGCCTCAAGTCCAAGAGCCGGTAAAAGTTCTCATCAGCTCGCGAAAGGCGCTCTGCGGCATCCCTTTCTAATTGCCTGGTCTCAAACTCGGCTCGCTGCGTCCTGGACTCTGCTAGAGCCACGAACGTGTAATATGCCGCCAGCCCGGCTGCTAAAGCACCAAACACTCCGAATGACTCACCGAGCTCCGCCGTATTATGGAAGTCCCATACCAAGCCGAAAAGACTTATTCCGGCTGCCGATACCATCGTCACGACAACCCACAACATGACCGCCAACAGTAATATGATTATCGGCCTGTTGTTTATCACTGTCTATTACCGATCTATATCGCCGGGCCTGAGTCATAATTTTTCATATTACTGATCTTTCCGTCTAACGCCTTTGGATCACAGTAAACCTCGAGGAGTGACACGTATAGACCGAGTTCCGCGCTTAGCACTGTCGGGTTCCGATGTGATAGGGCCCGATGACAAAGACGAAGGTATGCGACCTGATCATCAACCTGCCGGTGAAGCGAATCCCACAGACTATGACCCATGATCTGTACGTCTCTGTAGGTTGCGCGTGCGTTATGTAATTTATCAGCTATTTCAACAAGGCAAGCGGATTTCGACATTTTAGGAATACCTTTTAAGAAGGCTGCCTTCCGTATTATCCAGTTATCCCTATCATTCTTCGTGGTCTCAAGGCTATCTGAGCACTCTTCAACGATCCTTGATACTCGGGGGCCGAATTCATGACTAATCGCGGCAAGCGTCGCCCTCCCTCCGCAGTCCTCAGCTGCATCATGTAGAAGCGCAGCCAACACCTCTTCCTTGGTTCCCCCATTTTCGAGGACGATGGCGGCTACTCCGAGTAGGTGGCTGAGGACGTCTGCGCCGGACTTACGATGTCGTTGCCCGTGCTCGGTATGTAACTTTCTTGCAAAGTCGATAGCTCGCGTAAAATCGTCGTCTAGAATGTACATAAATCCCCACTCATCTGAGTTCGGTCGCTCCCTCAAGGTGAACGCTAGTCCGATTAGGGGCTGGTCGAAACCCTCACCTTAGCAGTCTAGAAACTTGGACGCTGACCAACGCTCCTTTCCGCCCGGTGTGTGCACTCCTTTGACGAGCAGGCCCCGCGCGATCTCCCTCAGGCTGCTGGCTCCTTCGGCCTGGATCTGACGTACAACGGGCAGCACGTCGGCCGTGGGCCCGGGTAACCCGGGACCGGCTGGCTCCCCCTGCTGGGTCGATACCCCCAACGGCCGAGTTTTCGGCCAGATGGGGCAGTAAGGTAAGTGAAGTAGCCCCCTAAATCGCCTGACAGACCCTCACGCTTATGGAAGTGTGATGATTATGCCTGACATTATGACCAGCACGTATGACGATGGCGGCCGGATCGGGCGAACCGACGTCCTGGGCGCCCAACGCCGAAGGCGATGGACGCCAAAGGAAAAGATGCGGATCGTCGAGGAGACGTATCTGCCCGGGCATTCGGTCTCGCTCATTGCCCGTCGCCACGGCATCGCGGCCAACCAGTTGTTCGCTTGGCGCCGGTTGATGGCGCAGGGGGCGCTGACTGCGGCGGGTGCCGGCGAGGAGGTCG
>JBBQTF010000084.1:0-6285 GCA_038234675.1 Steroidobacterales bacterium | reverse complement strand
GGCCACCTTGGCCTTGAATACCGCAGAGTGGTTGCGGCGCGATCTTCTCGTCATGGTTCTCAAGCCTCCAGAGCGATATCCTCGCTCTACTGGGACAGAGACTCCACTTATCCTGCTGTTTCAAGAAACGGGGCCACTTCTGCGTGCGCCCTAATTGCGGCTGGAAAACATCTGCTGGATGGGCGATGCCAGCGATCGACTCTGAGACGAAAGTTCGGGGCAAGCTCGGTGGAACCACTCGGCGGCTGATCCCCGCAAGGGGGTGGTGATTCCAGCTAGACTGCGCTTCGGTGCAGCTGGGGGCGCTCATTGCGCCCCACGACGCTTTTTTGCCGGGGGAGAAGCCGCGGCGATGTCCGAGCCGAATAAGGCCCTATTCCTGAGCTATGCCTCGCAGGATGCCGAGGAGGCCCAGCGCATTTGCGCGGCGCTGCGGGCTGCGGGCATCGAGGTCTGGTTCGACCAGAGCGAGCTGCGCGGGGGGATGCGTGGGATCAGAAAATTCACCACCAAATCCGGGATTGCGCCCTGTTTGTTCCGATAATCTCCGCTAACACGGCTGCGCGCCCCGAAGGCTATTTCAGGTTGGAGTGGGCGCTCGCTGATCGACGCACGGAGATGATTGCACGCAACAAGGCTTTCGTTGTTCCTGTGTGTATCGACCTGACGCCCGACAGCGGGGCAGACGTTCCGGATTCGTTTCACAAGGTTCAGTGGACGAGGTTGCCGGGCGGGGAGTTTACCGCAGCGTTTGGTGAGCGAATCAAGGTGCTACTAGGTGGAGTCGAGGGGACTGCAGGGCCACGGTCGGCCGACACTCCAGCGCCAACTTCCCCACTGAAGCGAACGTCCTATCGCTGGAAGATCGTGGCGGCCGCGAGTGTGCTGGTGGCCTTGGTCGGCGGGTGGCAGGCGTGGCGACTGACGACATCCAAGCCCAAGAGTCAGACAGCGCGAACATCTGCAACCACTGCCGTCGCGGTACCCGAGAAATCCATCGCGGTGCTTCCATTCGTAGACATGAGTGAGAAGCACGATCAGGAGTATTTTTCCGATGGGTTGTCGGAGGAGTTGATTGATCATCTCTCGCACATCCCGGATCTAAAGGTTATCGCGCGGACCTCAAGTTTCGCATTCAAGGGCAAGAACGAGGACATGCGATTGATCGCGACGAAACTGGCTGTCGCCAACCTGCTGGAAGGCAGCGTGCGCAAGGAGGGCCAGGAGCTACGAATCACGGCGCAGTTGATCCGGGCGGCAGATGGCGTGCACCTGTGGTCTCAGAGCTTCGATCGGAAAATGACCGACGTCTTTAAGATACAAGAAGAAATATCTCAGACAGTGGCCAAGGCGCTTAATGCGGCTTTGGGCGGGCGCCCAGCATCCACTGACGCTGGAACGACGAATATCGCCGCCTACAATTTTCTTCTGAAGGGTAATTACATCTACTGGCGTGGCAACAGTGGCGACAACGCCAAGTCGATCGACCTCTATAAGGAGGCGATCAAGCTCGATCCTAATTATGCCTTGGCATGGGTACAGCTGGCGCGAGCCTACCTCTCGCAAGGTCTAATCGGAGAAGTTACGGTCGTCGTAGCAGAATCGTCCGTCCGTGCGGCCTTAAAGCGTGCGCTCGCGTTAGACCCAAAGTCCGCCAAGGCTCATAGTATTCTTGGCAGCATGTTGCACGCTCTTGATTGGGACCGCGCGGGAGCAAAATCAGAATTTGACAGGGCGATCGCTCTCGATACAGGTGGGGAGGAAACCTTAGAGGCACGGGAATGGCTTGCCATGATTGCCATGAGCGAAAGCGGTCGATTTGAAGACCTAACGCGCGTCTTGCTTGAAAAGCTGTCGCGAAATCCGTTGGACACGGACACGCTTTACGTTCTCGGACAGGTTCAGAATTACGCCGGCGAGCTGCCTGACAGCGCATCCACCTATCGCAGGCTCCTCGAATTAAACCCGGTATTCGTGCAGGTGAATGCCTATTATGGGCAGACCCTACTTTTCATGGGGCGACATGCCGAGGCGCTTGCTGCCGCCCAGAGGGAGCCCCAAGAATTGGCGAGGCTCGGGACCCTACCCATCATCTACTGGGCAATGGGCCGCCGAGCCGAGTCGAATGCGACTCTACGCGACTTCGAGAAGAAATTCGGGGATGTCGGAGCGTATTACGCCGCGGATTGTCATGCCTATCGGGGCGAGGCGGATCTTACATTCGTCTGGCTCGAGCGTGCCTATCAACAGCGCGAGCAAGGCGTGCTGTATCTCAAGGTCGATCCCTTTTTGCGCAATCTGCACAGCGACCCGCGCTTTAAGGCGGTGTTGCGCAAGATGAAGCTGCCCGAGTGAGCGGACGGTGTCGGAGAGTGGAGCGGCGGCACGAGGCTGCCCGCAGGGTGTATCTGCGCGTTGGCGTCGGCAGCTTTGCTTCCTGTACCAGATACACCACCGAGTACAAAAGTGGCGGACTCGTGTGGATGCCCATGGACGGACCAAAGGCTAAAGAACAGTATTTACAGTACAGAGTCGCGGAATTTAGCCGCGCCAGTCTTCACTCGATATTCTGTAGCTGTTTGCGTTATAAAGGATAAGTCTTCGTTTTTTAAGATAGGATTCTGAAGGTTTTACGTCTAGTACACGTTTCAGCGTGACTACTTTAAAGTTGTACGCCCGTTGTCCGCAGCGGCAAGTACTTGCAGATCATGGCTAAGTGAACGCTGGGCATGCAAAGACTAATGACCGGCCCGGGCGCCGCTTGCTTTTACCAACGTATCGATCTGCGCCTGCATTCTCGCCATTTGGCTGTGCTCGCGCTGCAGCTCATTCAACAGCAACGGCGTGAGCGTCTGGTAGGCCACTGTCTCGGGTTGCCCCCTTCTCGTTGTACACGACGAGTTCCGGCATAACCTTCGCTACTTCTTCGGCGATTAGTCCATATTGTTCTGGCTTCTGGCCGTTCTCGTCCGCCTTCTTGTAGCGGAATGTTACGGGACGCAGCGCCAACAGCCGATCACTCACAGTGCCCATCGAGCGAATGTCTTCCTTGTAACGGCGTGACGAGGACACAACACCGAGTTGACCCTTTGAATTGACGACCACCGGTGCGCCCCCTGTAACGTTTACTCCGCTTATTCCGACGATAGCGGTCAATGTCTGTTTGCCCTGCGTGCCAATTCGAATCACATTGTTGTCTGCGGCAAGTCCCGCATTACCGATCTCGATATTGTTGCTGCCTTTAGCGAAATAGCCGGACTGATAACTTATTCCTATGTTGTGGTTGCCGGTCTGGTTGTAGTTCAGGGCATAGCCGCCGACCGCAATATTTCTAATGCAAGTCTTGTTAAACTGCTACGTGGCGGCCTACGTTTTGAATGGTCAGTGACGGCGGAGCGCCACCGCCTCAGACACGCGCAGACGATGCCGGAAAATCACCAGGATCAGCGTCTGGTGCCGCTGGCCGTAGCGCCCTGGATTCCGGGCGGCATTGAGCAGCGCCAAAACATACGAATCGGTAAGGTGTTCGCGCGTCCGGCTGTCGCGGTTTGGGCGGCGGCTGGGGCAGGCTCACGCGGATACGACCCCCGCTTCCAAGCATCGTTGCCCGGTTTGATTGCCATCCGGGAGCGGCGCGCGCATTCTGCGGTACCTGGGGAGATCAGCTATAGCTACTCATGACTGAGGTTCCTTCCCAAAAGGATCCTGGAGCGCCTTCGGCGACCTCCGCTAAGCCGGCGTCAGGCGGCACAAGCACGCCGGCGGAAACGAAGAAGCGCAAGTCCCGCGCTGTGGCGGAATCGCGCCCGCAGGCTCCGGCTCCCCATAGCACCGGGCATAGCCTGCCGATACAACTGCCCTTCCTAGAGAAGATCAAGCAACGCCACGTCGGACGGGTTGCGATTCTTTACTTGGTGGTCGGCTACCTGGTACTCGAAGTCTTCGGGGTGTTTGTACACTTGCTGGCGTTGCCCGAATGGGTAGGCCGGGGCGTGGTAATTGTGGTGGCATTGGGATTCCCAGTGGCGCTGCTGTTCGCGTGGGCTTATGAGATCACTCCTGAAGGAATCAAGCCCTCCGACCAGGTGGAGCCGAAGCTCTCCAACTCAAAACAGACGGGCAAAAGATTGGATTTCGCGATCATGGCCTTGATGGCCGTGGCGCTAACTTACTTCATAGTGGACAAGTTTTGGCTGTCGAAGCGGATAACCCAAGTTGCCGTGGCAAGCACAGCGCCAGTCAAGGGCGCGCCCGCGACTTTCGCGCCACCACCGCATTCCATCGCCGTGCTGCCTTTCGTGAACATGAGCGGAGACAAGGAGCAGGAGTATTTCTCGGAGGGCCTGACCGAGGAGGTGCTGAACTCACTGGCGCGCCTTAACGAACTGCAGGTGGCGGCGCGCACCTCATCGTTCTCCTTTCAGGGTGAGCACCCGGACATTGCTACCGTCGCCCACAAGCTCAACGTCGGGGCGGTCCTGGAGGGTAGTGTGCGCCGGGCGGGACACACGGTTCGCATCACCACGCAGTTGGTCAATGGCATCACGGGTTTTCATCTCTGGTCGCAGACCTACGACCGCGATCTCGGAGATGTCTTGAAGCTGCAGACGGAGATCGCCGATGCCGTTGCCAGCGCATTAAAGGTAACGCTGCTGGGCGATGTGGCGGCGAAGATCGAGTTAGGCGGGACTCGCAACCCGGAAGCGTTTGACGCGTACCTGCGTGCCACGAAAGCCTATTATGAACGTCAGGACGTAAAGGAGCTGCATGGCGCCGTCGCGCTGTATACCGAGTCCATTCGCCTGGACCCCAATTACGCTCTGGCTTACGCCGACCGGTCGCTCGCACTCGCCACTTTCGCCAGAAATTGGGCCAAGGGAACCGCCGTCCGCGCCTCCCGAGACAAGGCACAAGCCGATGCGAACAAAGCCATCGTTTTGGCACCGGAGCTCGCCGAAGCACACCTAGCACTGGCTTCGGTGTTTGAGGACTCTCTCGAGTTCACTAGCGCCAGTCCGGAATACGAGCGTGCGCGGGCGCTCGCGCCCGGCAATGCCAGAGTATTGGGCGACTACGGCCAGTTCGCCGTTGCAATGGGACACACTGAGTCAGGGCTTTTGGCTGCGCATCGGGCGGTAGAATTGGATCCGTTGAATCCCAACGTGCATACCGCGCTTGGTAGATCTCTGTTGATCGCGCGGCGCTATGAAGAATCCATATTGGCCATGAAGAATGCTAAGGTTCTGGCCCCAAACGACGGGCACGTCAACGCATTGCTTGGACTCGCTTACTATTACAGCGGTAACTTACAGAGCGCGCGCGCAGCGTGTGAAGAAAGTACGGACGAATTGAATAAGGGGTTTTGCCTTGCAATGGTATACGAGAAACTCGGGCGACATGCCGACGCGGAGTCCGTGTTTGCCAATTTGCGGGGCAGGTGGGGCGAGGACTTCTCGGTGTTTTACGGCATGATCTACGCAGTATGGGGCGATAACGCCCGCGCACTGGATTGTCTTGAAACAGCCATGGGCCATCGCGACGCATATTTGGTGGCCGTGAAAACCGCGCCCCTCGGTTCACTGCGTAAAGAACCCCGGTTCCAGGCCATCGAGAAGGCGCTCAAGTTTCCGGATTGACGGAAATGTGATCTACAAGAATCCTTCGTGACCGAATCGAACAAAGCGGTGTTCCTAAGCTATGCCTCCCAGGATGCGGAGGCTGCAGCGCGCATCTGCGCGAGTCTGCGAGCGGCAGGCGTCGAGGTCTGGTTTGACCAGAGCGAGCTGCGGGGTGGGGATTCGTGGGATAACAAGATCCGCGAGCAGGTCCGCGATTGTGCTCTGTTTATTCCGATCATCTCGGAACAAACGCAAGCTCGACCTGAAGGATACTTCCGACTTGAGTGGGACGCAGCGGACCAGCGCAGCCACATGATCGGTCGCAGTAAAGCGTTTATCGTTCCAGTGTGTATCGACCGTACGCCAGATCGTGGAGCGGATGTACCAGACGCCTTTCTCAAGGCGCAGTGGACGAGGCTACCGTGCGGGGAAACGCCGTCGGCATTTTGTGAGCGGATCGCGGTACTTCTGGGTGGTACAGAGGCGGCAAGGCCCCGGACAGATGCGAGACCGGCAGCAATCTCACAGCGTAGTCGAGCGCCACATCGACGAAACATTCTCGTGGGCTCGGGACTGGTGCTCGCATTGCTGGTCGGCATGCTGGTGTGGTGGAAGGCACCCAAGTCAGGGTCACAAAGGTCGGCGGGAATTTCTTCAGCCACAGCAT
>JBBQTF010000083.1:0-6344 GCA_038234675.1 Steroidobacterales bacterium | reverse complement strand
TGTGTAGCTTCAGCGACTTGCGGACAAAAGGCTAGCGTGGAAATGAGAGACTTCGAGCCGGTGCAGGCGGGCTGCATAGGGAGCGAAGTGTATGAGCAAAGGCCAACATCGACGATTTACGGCGGAGCAGAAGCTGGAGATATTGCGCGAAGCAGAGCAGCCTGGAGTGACGGCGAGCGCGGTATGCCGGCGCCATTCACTGGCGCCCTCGGTGTTTTATCGCTGGCGCGCCGTGGCCGACAGCGGCTCAGCGGTGGCGCTGAAGCGTGACGCCAAGAGGATGCCGCGCAAGGACGATATCGAGGTGCGGCATAAGGCCGAGATTGAACGACTGCGAGCGGTGGTGACGGAGATCACCGCCGAGAACCTGGAACTTAAAAAAAAGATCTGAGGCTGGAGGATTTATCGCGTGTCCCGGCACAGACCAAGGCGGCGGTGATGCGGATCGTGCAGCAAACGCAGCAGCGTTCGGGGTGGCGAGTGTGCCGCACACTCGCCACCTTGGGGCTACCGCGCAGCGTGTATTACGCCTGGAAGGCGCGCGAGAGCCTGGAAGATCGGGCGGGCCAGCCCTGCCGGGTGTACGAAGTACTGCCCGAGGAGCGCACGGCGATCTGCGAGTATGCGCTGCAGTTTGCCAAGATTGGGTATCGGAAGTTGACCTGGATGATGGTCGATGCCGGAGTCGCCTGTGTCGGGGAAAGCACGGTTTACCGGGTCTTGAGCGAAGCGGACTTGTTGGCGCGCTGGAAGCGGTCCGTGGTCTCAAGCGGTGAATACCACTTCCGAGCCAACGCCCCGAACCAGCAATGGCACACCGACGTGATGTACGTCTGGGTCGCGGCACGGTTCTACTTCCTGCTGAGCTTTATCGATGCCTACAGTCGCTACATTGTTCACCATAAATTGCTGATGACACTGAACGGCAAATCGGTGGCCATCGAGCTGCAGGCGGCGCTGGACGCAGCACCAGGCCTCAAACCGCGCGTGGTGCACGATCATGGCGGTGAGTTCGTCAATCGAGATGTCGCGGCGGTGATCAAAGCGCATAACTTGATCGACATCAAAACCCGGCCGCGGCACCCAGAATCCAACGGCATTGCCGAACGCTTCAACGGCACCGTGCGCCAGGACAGCGACGATGAGTACGGCAAGAATTACCTGCAGGCTGAGGCGATCATCGCGCAGCTGATCCGGCACTACAATGAGGAGCGATTACATGCGACGCTGGGCTACATGGCACCCGCAGTCTGGCACCGAGGGCAACCGGACGAAATTCGACAGGAGCGTGCGCGGCGAATCGCTGCGGCCCGTGCGCACCGCAAGACCATCAACCAGCAGCGTTTTAAGCAGGCCGCCTAACCGGTGAAAGTCTCCCTTGTTAACTCAGCCATTTTGTCCAAGTTGACGTGAAGCGCGACACCATCCCTGTGCATGATCGCTATGGCGCCGTGATGCTCACCAGTGTTGAGGGCCCGCTCATGGACCCCGCAGCGTCGTAGGCCCTTACGCCATAGGTGTACGTTACCCCTGACTGAGCGCTGGTATCGAGCCATGTGGTGGCAGTTGTGCTCGCGACCTTGGCGCCTAGAGCTCGCTTCGTCGAGCGATAGATTGCGTAACCGGCGACACCCACAATATCGATCGATGCGTTCCAGGTGAGTTGCGGTTGCCCATTGATCAGAATGACTGAGACGTTGGCCGGCGCCCGATACACAGTGATGCTCATCGGAGAAGAGGCCAGGCTTACATTGCCCGCAACATCATAGGCTTCGAGCACATAGGTATACGTGTTCCCTGCTGCGACCGAGGAGTCGACCCACGGCCCGCTGAGCGTGCGCGCCACTTCAGGGCCAAGCGCGCCGTCCATTGAGCGATGGATAATGTAACCAGCCACGGCGATATTGTCGGTGGACGGCGTCCAGGACAACGTCGGCTTGCCGTTGGGCATCGAGAGTGCAAACCCAGTCGGCTGCGAGGGCGCCGAGTTGTCGGTCTGGATGTTGATCTTGACGATCTTGGCTACGGATGGCACGCCCTGATCATCGATCGCAAACAGCAGGTAGTAGCCTGGGGGCGCATCGCTCGCGCGCGTAGGCGCCTGGACGGTCAGCGTAGTGCTTGAGACCGCGAACGGTAGTTCCAGGAAACGTTGATCCATGTTGAAGCTGTGTGTTACCGCGCCGGTCTTGACGAGGGTCACTCGACTGACGGTCGCCATCCCGACGCCGATCGTGAAGCTCTGGCCAATATCGAGCGCGTCGGGCGCAGACTCGATGCTGGGCCGCGGAGCGAGTGCACCCGAAGACGTAAAAAGATAAGGCGGGTAGTAGATCTCCGCATTCAGGTTCTTAAGTGGACCTGGAGTTCCACCCCCGCCAACCAGCACGGAAGCGTCGGGCAGCAGCAGGGCGGTTGAATGGTAGAGACGCGCGGTCGAGCCACTCGCTCCGACGGTCCATATACCGGTGTTTGGGTTCCAGATCTCGGCCGAGTTATTCACACCCGTCAGAGAGTTTGCTACTGCGCTGCCCCCCGTGGCCAGGACTCTGCCGTCTGCCAGAACCGTTCCAGTGACCCACTGCCGGACGGACGACATGGAGCCTGTGGTTCGCCATTTCGGCGTCATGGCGGTCAGATCGATGACCAGAGCTCCGTTCCATTTGCCGCCGAACTGAAGGATCTTGCCGGGTCGATACATCACGGCGCTGGCGGTTGTGGCGGTATAGGTAGGCGATAATATCCCAGCCCCCGCCACTGACCCCAATCCACTGGTGGCCACGTAGTACATCTGGCCTTTACTGTCAAAGCCGAAAACCCGGCCATCAGGGGCGACAAAATCACGGGGATAATCCCAGAAGTAGCCAGCCGTCGGCGCGCCGGTCAACAGGCGGAAATTGCCGGTCGTGTCCCGAACCTCGGGAAAGTCCGCGCCACCATTACCGCCTTGGATGTATACCTCGCCGTTAACCAACGTTGTGGTGGTGGAGTACCAGCGCGCCCGGTTCAGGTTGTTGCCGCGGTTCAGTGTGTTGGTCGTGTAGTCGAATAGGTTAGTGGCAGGGGTGCCTGTGGAGTTGGGCGCGTTTAAAAGCTTGCCGCCGGCAAGAAAAATGCTGCCGCTCTGAGGCAGCACGACCTGAGCACCGCAAAAGATGTCCGTCTGGGTTTGATTGGGCAGCGTGATATGTCCGCCAGCGAATCCAGACGCCGGATCCCATACATCGTATATGAGGTTGCCCCCGCTCTTGGTGCCATAGGTGACCACGCGACCATCGGGCGTGAGCGTGGCGTGAATCGGGATCAGCGGCCAGTTATTGCCGGATGGCGAAAGCCAGCTGCCCACACCGTTGTCAGCAAATGCAACGGCCCCTGCGCCCAGCATCGCACAGGACGCCAACAGGCCGGCGGTCTGGCGTAGATTCGGTAAATTCAATGATTTCACGCAACCCCCTCTGACCAACCGGAGCACCCTAATTAAGAGTGACTGAGAATATCAAGTCGCGACATTGATAATATTCCTTATTCTGTCAATCAAACCCCATCGGGTGGTGAAATACCCAGTGCCAGTGGGTAGTGAGAGATATTCATGTTCAGTTTTACTGGGACGCGCACTTGGCACGCTCGAATAATACGTCTTGCCGGTCACGGGTTTACACCTGTCGGGCGGATGCAGTGGCGTCAGTTGCTCAGGCGGCTTTGCATCGGCAACGAGGTTGTTCAAGCATTTAAACGGGCACCACGACCGGACAGTAAGTGGATGATGACACTTGTGCTGCTTGTGGGGGGCTCAGCACTGCCTGTGCTCGCAAGTCGCGCCGATACGATCATCCTCCAAGGAACGGTGACGGGTCGTTTTACAGGAAGGGACCGCATCTCTCTACACGGCCTTCTTGGATGAGCGGTGCTCGCGACATTGCAGCCAAGCACGCAAGCTAAAATGGGCTGCCGATTCAGCACGGCTGCGACGCTCCGCACTGAGAGGTCGTTTGCCCTCGCCACGCATCAACGCGGCGGCTTTTGCAGAAGCGAGGCCAATATCCTCACCAGGGGCCGCTGCATCGAAGGCCTCTTAAGTGACTACTAAGCACGTCAATTCCAGAGTAAAAGTAGTAACTACAGGTTCACCCAATGGTGTCAGAATCCTCGCGAGCGCTCTCAAGAGCCGCCTGACGCCGCCCTTGCAAGCGTTCTGGGCCACCTTAACGCGACCCTCCTGCGCACGCGCAGGCCACTAGCCAGGATCTTAAGGACTACCACGCAACGTTGCTGGCAATCACGGGTAACGCATTGTCCCAGTAATAAGCGTCTGCCGCATTGGGCTTGGTGATGCGCACCCAGAACATGTAATTCACGTGCAGATCGGTGCGCGCATAGTTAAACAGCTCCGCCATCGTCCAATACTTAGTGCTGTATCCGCTGGTCATGTGCGGTTCCGAATAGCAAACATTCTCCACCTGACCGAACAGCGGCATTTTCCCGTGAAACTGGGTGTAGTACGGATAGACCTTGCTCTGCAGCGACTTGTTGTCCGGCCACACATCCGGGCCGCCCATGACGACTCCCTTAGACGCGACGGCGCTGGCAATGTCACCGATGTAAGTCTGGTTGCCTACCAGGAAATTCATAAACCAGAATACGCGCGACGTCGGCAGGCTTACGGTCGAAGCCGTCAAGGTGTTGATATACGAGTCCCGATACTTTTCGGGCGTGTAGCCAAAGGCATTCAGTGTCGATGAATCCAGGCCCAGTGCCGTCTCCTGGGTCGCGATGCCTTCAAAGTTCTCATTGTTGTCGAACTGCGCACCGAGCGCCGCGACGAGGGCATTGAATCGCGTAACGACCGTGGGTGCCCAGCGCACCATGGTGTATCCGCCCGCCCGGTTGTGCGGCGTGTATGCGTCCAAATAGGGCGGGTTAGGTCGTTCAAGAACGAACGTCTTGTCCTCGATCATGATGATCAGCCGCATGCCGTTCGACGCCGCCCAGGCCAGATCCGACTGGACCTCCGAGAACTGGTACGCCCCCTGCGTGGGCTCAAGGGAGAGCCAGGTGTAACGCTTCACAATGCCTACCACTCCGGGCTGGATGGCGGTCGCCATGAGCGTCTGGGTAGAAGCGCCTCGGTCCATAACGATCCATTGGCCGGTGTGGAACTTCCGCGAGCCCGGCGGTGGCGGCGGCGGAGGGGAACCGTTGCAGGCGTCGGTACTGGCGAGCGCTAGCGGCGCGGTTACCGCGATCGCATTTGCCAAGCTGTCGCCCAAATACATTTGGACGCCCGAGCTGCCTGTGTCCTGCAAGCACAACCTGGCGCCGGCTCCGACCGTGAAATTGACGCCATCGATACCTCCGGGCGTGGTTGCGAATGTCGCGCCCAGTGAATTCGGCGTCAGCAACTTCGCGCTGTCGGTGCTCTCCAACAGGACGCCTTGCACGGCCGTGATCGGCATGTCCGATTCCATGACGCCGCTGAACTGCTGGGTCGTGGTGCCTGAAATCAGGCGGATCCGCCACTGCTCGCTGTTGACGTGCGTGATCAGAAGGCCGCTTTCCGGCGCCACGCTCTGCGCCATGGCAAATGGTGCCAGCGCGGAGCTAAGGGTGAGAAAAAGCAGTGCGGAGAATTTCATAAGCACTCCTTAAACGTTCCAGCTGGCACGACGACCACAGATGCTCAAGAGCAGATGCTCAAGAGCGCGCCGCAGCCCTCGCTCGTGAATTTAATGCAACTCTCGATTTCGACTCGCGACCCAAACAAGCCCACTTGGTCGCCAACGATTCGATGCGCAATATACGGGGCCAGAAAAACCATCGTCAGTGTCGAAAAATCGCGACAAATTGATACGAATTGTCAGCGACCGCGCCCGCGAAGTTCTGGTGCGGCACGGGAGCGGATGTGAAGTGCCGAAATATCAAGGGGCGCGAGAGTGAGCACGAGAGTGAGTGTGAATTTCCGCACAATTCTTAAGGACATAAGAGTGAGTGTGAAGTGCCTCACAATTCTAAGATCACGCGAACCGGTGTGAAGTGCCGCACAATCCACGGGCGCTTTTACGCGACCCGCCCGATACCCCGTTTCTTGTTTTGCAGTCCCATTAGCCTGGCCGCGCTCGAACGTGGCCGAACGAATCCGGGTCTTCTCAAGTCAAGGTACGGGGTCAGTAATAAGGACCCAGCCAATGGGCCCCGTGGAGTCCTTCCGACGTCCCCCCACTTTTGAGTAGCAGGTAGGCTTAGAGTCTAACCCCGGAGAGGGAGGTTGGACGTGAAGAAGCGGTACACGGAAGAGCAGATCATTGGATTTCTGCGGGAGGTCGATAAGGGGATCGCGCTGAAGGAGC
>JBBQTF010000082.1:0-6374 GCA_038234675.1 Steroidobacterales bacterium | reverse complement strand
TTCCAGACCTGACGCTTGGTCGCAGCCGGCTCGGTTACACATATCTCCATGGTCATTCTCCATCGGCCAGATTGGCCATCTGAAGAACGTTCGCCGCCTGAGGGGGGGGTGGAATGCCGTGAGGCTCCTCTCGACCAGATCGCGCCATTTAATGCGCAAGCCCGGAGCGACAGCTCTTGCCAGTGGCGGACATCGGCAGCGATAGCAGACCCACCGATACTCTTGGCGTCATGCCGCACTCCAGAAGCCACTTTTGCGTCCGTGCCGCAGCTTGAGCTGTTCCACATAGGCGTCGTGGGCAAGGTGCTCGCCGGAGTCCTCGATGCGCCTGGCGAGATACTCGCATGTCTGCAAATGCCGTGCTGCGTGGCCATAGCGTGAGGACCGCGCCCGATCGAGCGAGAAGTCGATCATCGCGCGTAACATTAGCGTGGCGGTAAGCGGATGGCTTTGCTCCATCGCATCGGCTGCAGGCGTTAACAAGCCGTAGTGGTTACCGTCCATTTCGTCATAACGCGTCTTCACCAGTGCGGACGCCCGATCATGGGCCGGCCAATCGATCAAAAATGCGAGCGCCTGGTGAAAATCAGGATAACGGCAGACATAGGCCAGCGCGCGATGTTTTGCTTCTTCATCGTCAAAATCAGGCAGGCGCTTCAGAAAAGCTTTCAGATATTCTGCATCCAGGCTCTGCTCGAAACTGCCCCAGCGCTCGCGCTGTGCGTAATCCGAACGCACCTGTGCATCAAGGACATCGATGTAGTCATACGAGTCACCAACGCTGCCGACCGACGGCACGAGGTTCGCCTCGGCCAGGCGCTGGGTGTAGTTCATGGCAAGGTATTGCACGCCCCTATCGCTGTGATGGATTAAGCCGTCGGTATTCGCGAAGCCGGTCCAACGCTGGATCGCTGCCGCGTCTCCCGGTCGACCTGCAATAGCCGCGCCATAGCGATCGACGAGTGCTCCGACAGGTTGCGAGCAGTACGAAACGTGCGGGCGCCAGAATGTTATCAATCTCTGCCCGACCCATGTGCAGACTGTCGGATTCCGTTTCGGATAGGCCAAAGCAGGAATCTACCGCAACCGGTCTATTACGGACATCGGCGATGCGGCAGCTTACGACCCTCTTTGCCGCCGTCCCGGCCGGTTGGCTCGTTTCCCGAAGCCAGCAGTTGAATGGGATGGCGGCTCCATTATGTACTTACGGCATTGGAGCACTCAGGGCGACGTCCTTCACCCGCTACTGCCACACCCTCATTGCCGACCGCATATTAGCGCTCGCTGTCGCGCCAATTGGAGACGTTCGGGCTACATGCCCTGACGCGCGCCCAAATTGCGAAATTTCGCAGTTTCGAGATTACCGCTTATCACGCTGATCTGATCCAACTTATGAATCAAACGCGACGATAGGCCGCGTAGTCGATTTATTTCCGACGGCGTCGGCATGATCGTGGCAATGATAGGCCCCTCTGTGTCAGGTACGGGGGGTGGCAGCAAAGCCGTCGTTGAAATCAACTTTCTAAGCTCACACATTCTGATTATCAGCTGCGTTTCTTGTGCGTTTAGGACATGTTTTATTTTAATAGTCGCAGAGAGATCGATCCCGCCATCTGCCGTGATTGTAACGCTAATCGTGTCGTCAAAAGATTCTTTTGTCCAAGTCAATTCCAGAACAGGTCCAGTCGATGCCCCCAATGGAGCACAAACGGACGGGTCAAAGTCCCACTTAAAGTGGGCATTCGCAAGCGGTATATCCACTATATCGATCCAGCTAGGCTCTACCCCAAAACTAACCTTAAACTTCGACTTACCTCCAACATGCGGGCCAATACATTCATCACTCGGATCCGGAACTATGGTGACTTTCGCCGTTCGATGTGGAATTATACACGATCCATCAACATTTGACCAATATATTGCAGCCTCAACGCCATCCGCGACTCCAATGTTTCCACTATCTTCACAGATGTCGCCAACTTCGATTCCATTTTCAGGCTGAAGCCAGCCCGACGCTTCGGGGTCAGTGCATGCCTCTATTATTTCATGACTTGCAAATCCCGATGAGATTTGCATAATCCATCCCCAATGGAAGATCTTTCCAGCGATGTTGTCCCAACTATGGAAACCGCCAACATTCGGTGTGTTCCATTGCCGGTTTAACGTGACGACTAAATAGAGTAACTGATCGTTATTTCTATAGTCATCGATACCCTGAGATCCAATAACAGTCTTCAGATAATTACCAATAACGGCGGTTGAAATAATTTGAGGAGGATTAGTCGTCACATCAAAAATGGGGATTTGCGCAATGGTTGCGGGTAATACATTGTATTGACTTAACCCACGCATGTAAGGACCAGAAAACAACCGAGTCAACTGATCAACCAAATCAATTGCAGTTTGCTTCGGAGCAGCTTGATTCCATTCGGAACCCCAGCAAACGATCTGCACTCTCGCATTGCGAATCAATGCACCTCCGGCTTTATATTTTAATTTGTCTATCACTTTGACTCTCCGGTTAGAAACCGAGTTACTTATAAACGACAATCTTGTCGAAACTGAGCATGTCAATCACATCTGTTTATAAAATAGCCATTCAAACGGATAGATTCTCCTTTTTGTCCGACTTAAACGATTTTTTGTCAAGCTGTAGATTACCACTGGGATTTGACCCTGTAGGCGCGTAAATTTCCACTGAGAACCCGAGCGAAAAGTAGTTAAGCGATACCAGTAGGTTGTGATTCACCGTCGTTGTCGAGACGATGGGAGAAGCACTTGCCTTGGACTGATACCGCTCGCCGTCAGCATATGCGCAAGTGTCCGCGCTATCCAAGTGATTTGCGGGATGCGGAATGGGCGCTGATCGAGCCGCTGTGTCCGGCGGCTCGCAGCGGTGGGCGTCGTCGCACGACCTGCCTGCGGGCGGTGATGGATGCGATCCTGTATATCGCATAGAGCGGTTTCGCCTGGCGGATGCTGCCCAAATGCTTTCCGCCCGTGTCGACGGTGCGCGGCTATTTCTACGGCTGGCGGGATAGTGGGCTGCTGACGACGATCAACCACCTGCTGGTCATGGCGGCGCGCGAGCAAGCCGGCCGCGAGGCCTCACCCAGTGCTGGCGTTATCGACAGCCAATCGGTCAAAACCACGGAAAGCGGCGGAATTCGCGGCTATGACGCCGGCAAGAAGGTGAAGGGCCGCAAACGCCATATCATCACCGACACCTGCGGCTTTCTGGTGTTCATTCTCGTCCATGCCGCTGACATTCAGGATCGCGACGGCGCTGTCGATGTCCTCAAAGCCATCCGCTTCCGCTTCCCGTTCCCGCGGCATGTGTTTGCTGATGGGGGCTACGCTCGCGCCGGTTACTGCGCGTTCGTTCGTCGCGCCGTCGCGCCCTCTGTTATCTCTCCACGGTATATGGCTTCAAACGTGCCGGGTTTGGGGGATCCGGGATTGGGGCGCCGCGCCGCGTCGTCGAGCAGCAGTTTGTTGAACAGGCACAGCACAGGGGCGCTGGCGACGCCGCCGTGGAGCCGCACTGCCGACTGGCCGGACCGGATGCCCCATGCTGGCGAAATGCGCGAAAACAGGTTTCTGTCGCCCCGAAAGCCGCCCGACGCCAGCTGGACGTTCGCTTGCCGAGTCCCGCCCGGCTGATCGTCCATAACGCGGCCGAGGGTGCCGGTGTTGCGGACGCTGCCGAAGTCCCATTTGGAGGTAAACGGACCGAGCTTCCCGCCGCACGCCTTGAAAGGCCGTCCGTTGTTTCGCCCGCGCTCACGCGCGCAATAAAGGAACGAGGGCTCGACGAAGCAGCTGGGCGAGTTCGACCGGGCCTCTTTGTAAGTCGTCGCCCTCGATGGCGCGCCAGCGGCGTCAAATGCCGTGCCGACATTCAAATCCATCCAGTTCGTGTGTGTGTGGTCGAGGTCGACCCCGGAAGTGTCGACCAAGGGCTTGGTATGTCCGGCACCCACCACGTCCTCGTTCTCCGCTCCTAGCCAAGTGCCGGTCACGACGCGTTGGCTCCATGTAAAGTAGGTGTCCACAATGTTGTCGCAGCGCCCCTTCAATGCGTCGTTGAGGAGTTCCTTCGACTTGGGGGCATGCCAATCCGCCGGCCACATCGCGCAGGGGGCGGTGAGGTAAGCTACCCGCGGCGGTGTCACGTTCGGCCAGGAGATGCCGTCGAACCGCGTGGCGAAGCGCCTCCACTTGGACGCCTCTGTCGCGGGGTTCAGCAGCACCGTGAGGTCAGCCGGGCCGACGTTGCCGTCGGATTGGATCGGGAGGCCGAGCAGCCCCGAAAGGAGGAGGTTCCCGCCTAGGCTGTGCCCTAGCAGAAGCATCCTATTCGTCGCCACCGCGGACAGTCGTTTGCGCAGCGTCGTGAGCGCTCGCACGACGCCCCGACCCGCGGCGTCCGAGATTGCCTTCGAGGGTGTGAACGAAAGGCCGTTCAGCGCACCGCCGACGGAGTCGGCCAAGCAAGTTTCGCTCTCGCCGGTGGAAGCGGGCCGGGCGTAGCGGTCACATGGCGCGCTGTCCCAGAAAGTCGTTGCGCCGGGCCAGGACGCATACACAGCGAGCACCTGTGTCCGGCAGTTCCTTTTCGCAAACTGGCACCGCTCGGCAAGGTTGCGGGCGGCATTGGCAGCCACGACCCGGAGGCGTCTTACGTCGCTGTCTCCCGCAGCAGCGGAATGACGCCAGCCGTGGACGTAGACGATGACGTACAACTGCGGTCCGTCTCCCTCGAAGACGTCGCCGGGTGCCGGATCCGCTTCCAAAGTCGACTCGCCCGCGGCCGAGCGGACAAGGGTCGATGCATGCCGCAGCAGGATGGCAGGCTGGGCTTGGTCGACTACCTTGCCGGACTCGTCGAACTCGATCGTAGCTAAGCTGTAGCACACAACCGTGGGGCGGGTACCACGCCTGACGGGGAGGCAGTCGCGCGGAGCGGTCGGCGGCCGACGTGTCGTGGGTGCGTCCACATTCGCCACCCACTCTACGGAGCAGGGTCTCGGTGAGAATGCCTCATTCCCGTTGCGGGGATCGACCGTGGACGTCGGCATGTCGGGGGGCGGACAAACCGGATTGCGCGCGGTACTCAAGGTGCGCAGCAGGCCCGCCTGGTGCAGCCACGATGGGAGTACATTCACGTTTACGATGAGAAGAGCCGCTACTGTGACGCTGGCGACCAAGCCGCCGAATCGATGCAGTTGTACAGAGCGGCCGGCGCGTCGCCCTCGCTTAAATAATACAGCCGCAAGCCAGGTTACCGCGCCGGCGACTGCCCAGAGTCCTGAGTAAACGATGTATGCCATCGCCATTGCGATCACCTTTCCCCGTCGGATCGGACATCTGCTTGGCGACGTCCGTCTCGGCTCCGCCCCGATTGGACGCACGAATAACAGTTGTTTCAAAGTCCTCTGTCGCCAGGCGAGAGGAACAGCAGTCGTGTAGACGTTCCGCCGCCTCGGAAACCCCACCGCCCGAGCGCACCGGGCTAGCCTCACGCCTGACGAAAGTAGCAGCTCAAGCTGTAACTCCCATCTTACAAATACTGGCCGTCCGACGTCGAGTTGCTAGGCAGGTACGCGGCCTAGTTTCAGTTGTTCGCCACGAGACAGTGGGGGCGGTAAACCGCACGCTACAGCGGCTTTAGTAAACGCTTCGCGCGCCGTAGCCGCTGATAGTACACTGGTGTAAGTGTATGTTGTGACAGTGCCCCGACGGGAGCTGCGTACTGACACATACATGACCGGACCGCTCAGCAGGGGGCCGCCTGGATGAACTGTCACGATTATTAGGGAGTAGGACTGAAATAGCGGCCCAGCGCTCTTCCACATTGTCCCGAAATTCTCTGGAGCCGCGCGCAACTGCGTGACTAAGCAATCGCGAACCTGGGCCTCACGCATTGTTGCAGTAACGTAGATCCCGCCGTCGGTAACTGAAATAGCGTAAACGGGGCTTCCTATTATCAGCGCGAGACAACCGAGCAAAATCTGCTTTTTCGTCATGAAAAGGCTCCCAGCATTGCCGTCACCCGCCACCACGAACGGAACGTAACGATGTCGTGGCCGACCCATCCGACGGTAATTGCTCACGGGGCTGGCAGACGGGGTTGCGCTGAGACTCGGAATATGAGTCAACATGTGGATGAAGCCACCGTTTCGTTATCGGCTCAGCGAGGCTGAGAAGGACGCCCTTCTAATCGAGCAGTCGGTGTTGATCGAGCGGCTGACGGCGCGGATTTCCGAGCTTGAGGCGGCGATTAACAAACCGCAGCCAAAGAAGACGTCCTCGAACTCGCACACGCCGCCGTCTCAGGACGGCCCCGGGCGGCAGGACCGCAAGCGCAGTCC
>JBBQTF010000081.1:0-6459 GCA_038234675.1 Steroidobacterales bacterium | reverse complement strand
GTGTACCAGCCAACCGGCCGGCGACCGGTGAGTTGCGTGATCACCTCGAGGTTGCGCCGGATGTCGGCGCGCTCGGTCGCTTCTGAGATGTTCTGGTAGTCGATCCAACGTTGGCCGTGGCAGGCGACTTCCAGGCTGCAGCCGGCGATTTCCGCCGCGGCCTCGGGATTGCGCTCGAGTGCCATGCCGACGGCGTACACCGTGGCCTCGATCCGTCGCTCACGGATCACTCGCATAATTTCCCAGAACCCTACGCGACTGCCGTATTCAAAAAGCGATTCAACGTTAAAATTGCGCGCGTTCAGCAAAGGCTCTGCGCCGATGTCGGTCAGTACGGACTCGGATTGAGTGTCGCCGTGCAGAATGCAAGACTCCCCGCCCTCCTCGTAGTTGAGGACAATCGAGACCGCAATCCGCGCGCCTTCAGGCCAGCGCGGGTCAGGCGGGTGCGGGCCAAAACCTCGCAGGTCGCGCGGATAAATCTCTGAAACGCTCATTTGTGCGGCTGCCCCTCGATCCATTGCATGTAGGCGTGCAGCGCCTCGCGCACCGGCCGTGGTTTCCAGCCGGTTTCCATCGTGATGCGGGAAATATCATAGGCGCCCCACATCCCGTCACGCAGGCTCGGATCCTGCAAAATATCGGCGTCCGCGTCAGCCGTTATCGTCGCGTGGAAGCCAGGTGCCTTTTGCGCCGCCCATTCCACCAGCTCACTAATTGAAGTGGCGGTGCCTTGTGCAATGTTGTAAGCGCTGTAATGGAGCGCCGGGGCGCGCAGCAGGCCGACAATAGCTCGCGCCACGTCTTCAGCGTGAACGTAGTCGCCCACAGCGGTAAGTGTATTCACGCGCACGCACTTCGCCCCCTCCACGGCCAAATGCGCGATGCGGTTGGGGACATGGCGGTGATTGCGGCTGGCTGTAACTCGATCCATGGTCCCGTACACCGATGAAAGGCGCACCGAGGCCGCTGCTATGCCGAATAGGTCACCGTACCGTTCGGTGATCAATTCGGACGCCAGCTTGGAGATGCCGTACAAACGGCGCGGCATGACATAGCCGTCCTCCGGGAGAGGCTCTCCCGGACGGTCGGGGCCGTGATGTTTGTAGACAGCGCCGGAACTTACGTAAATGAACTTGGGCGGACGGCCTTGGCTCCGGACCCAATCCAGTACGGCCACAGTGCCCATGACGTTGACGTCGATGATCCGAGCCGGATCCTCCGCCTCGGGCTCGGCGCGAGCTTCGGCCGCCGAACCCCGAGAAATCGGCGTCACAGTGGCGCCGTGGACGACCTGGCCGATGTGCTCACCGCGCAGCGCATCGCGCCATTGTTCAGGGCGGGTAACGTCGGCGGTCACGACCTTCATCCGGTTCTTAAATGGGGCGAAGAAACGCAATGCGGCGGCATCCAAAGGAGCGGCATCAAGCAGCACGAGCTGCTCGTCGAGGTTGGACTCGAGCCAATGGTGCGCCAGCACGCTCATGACGAACCCCGCCGCCCCTGTAACTAGAAGAGTCACCGAAGTGGAAAGTGCATCAGCAGGCCAAGCAAGGCTCGTGCGCCCGTGTCGAAATCCTCCAGAGTCATGGCCTCATCCGGGTTATGGCTGCCGTTCTCATTGCGAACGAAGATCATACCCGTTGGAATGCCCAGATTTGCGAATACCGCCGCATCGTGCCCCGCGCCGCTTGGCATTTCGTATGGCTTTTGGAGTTGTGCACGGAATCCGGCGCGGAGCCGTTCGTCCATGACGGCCGGCGGCGAATCGCTGGTGGCGCCGAGGTCGAAGGCGACTCGATAGGCATCGCCAATGCGAGCGGCGGCACGGCGTGCTTCTTCCGCGAGTGCATCCATGATCCCTTGAGATATGCTGCGGATGTCGATGACGAAGTGCGTGTCGCCGGCGATCTTGCTGGGCGCGTGGCAAGCAGGGTCGGTATATAACTCCCCAAAGGTAACGGTAAGGTCGGCGCCCTGCTGCTCATACTCAAGCCATTGCATTTCCAAATGATGCAATAGCGCCACCGTCGCGGCGACTGCATCACGTCGGTGGGCCCGGTCGACGGCGCCCGAATGCCCGTACTGGCCTGTGCAGCGTGCATTGCGGAAGCGTTTACAGCCGCGTATGCCGGTCACCGCGGCGGCCGGCAGGCGCTCGGCGACCAGTGTCGGGCCTTGTTCGATATGCAACTCCAGGTACGCACGGATGCGCGCGGCCTCGTGCAACGCCTGCCGATTGCGGATTGGCCGAGGATCGAAGCCTCGCTCCAGAAGCGTCGACTCCAGGGTTCGTCCATTGTCTGAGCGGGTAACCGCGAGGCAGGCGGGGTCCAGCAAACCAAAGGCGCCGCTGCTGCCAAGATAAGAGACATTGAACCACGAGGATTCCTCGGCGCGAATTCCCATCACCGTGATATCGCTTTCAAGACTCATGCCGGCGCTCTTGAGCGCGGACACGACGCACAATCCCGCCACCACCCCGGCCGCCCCGTCGTAGTTGCCGCTTTGCGGGGAGCTGTCGAGATGCGACCCAATGATGATGCGTGGAACCTGCCGGTCGCGGCCAGGCAGCGTCATCAATAAATTGCCGATGGCATCGACGGAAACTTCCAGGCCCAGCGATTGCGCCGCAGAGCGCATGATATCGTGTGCAGCTTGTTCCCCATCCCCGTAACTATCGCGCACGATGCCCCGCCCCCGCCTAGTGGCGCGGTCGAGGGTATCGAAAAGCATTGCCGCGAGCTTAATATCAGGGTGCATTGGTTCGCTCGGCCCCACATCGCCGTATTGTAACCGTCGCGCAAACGAGGGATCAAAGCAATGTCCAAACTGCTAGCCGGCAAGATCGCCATCGTCACCGGCGCCAGCTCGGGTATCGGCCGCGCGATCGCTGTCGGTTTCGCTGCCGAAGGCGCCGCGGTGGTCGTCGCCGATATCGTAAGTGAGCCCCTCGAGGGCGGTGAGACCACGCTCGAGCTGATCCACGGCTCCGGCGGTACGGCAGTTTTCGAAAAGGTAGATGTCAGCCAATGGGAAGACATTGACCGAGTAGTCGGCGCGACAGTAGCACGCTACGGGCGTCTGGATGTGATGGTGAATAATGCGGCGATTTACTCGGGCACCCCATTGATCGATACCACCGCCGCGCAATGGGACCAGGTGATGGGAGTGAATCTGACAGGCATGTTCTACGGTTGCAAACGCGCTGTACAGCAGATGCTGGTGCAGCCACCTCGCAACGAGGCCAGAGGGCGGATCATCAATCTTGGATCTCAGCAGGGCATCGTGACATCGCCATATGACACGCCATACGGAGTGAGCAAGGCGGGAGCCATTTACCTTACCAAGCAGATCGCCGTCGATTATGCGCAGCATCTTATCGTTTGCAATTGCATCTCGCCGGGGAAGATCGTCACGGGCCAGCAGGGCGCACCGTCGGATCCGGCGCGTCTGGAAAATGCACGGCGGCGCACGCCCTGGCCGCGGCTGGGCCGCCCACAGGACATCGCCAATAGCGCCGTATTCCTGGCGAGTGATCGGGCCACCTACATCACAGGTTCCAATCTTGTCGTAGACGGCGGCTGGCTCGCGCGGTAGAGCCCTGCCGTCAGTAATTGGGAATCGAGTAAAGCTTGCCGTGATAAGGGGGCTTGTCGATCTGATCCACGGCCGTCACGTACAAGGTCTTTTCATCCGGGCTGAAAGCGAAATTCGGCACCTGGAGTGAGGGCAGCCTCAGCTGACGCAGCAAGCGACCCGTTGCATCTACGACAAAAATGACGCCGGCATACGCCACATGGTATTCGCGCGCGCTTTGGCCAACATAGATCTGGCCGCGTGAGTCGAGCTTGACCCCGTCAGGCCAGATGTGCACCACGTGATGCACCAGATCATCGAGATTGAATGCGATCCGCCGGTCTGAAAGCGATCCGTCCGGCCCGATCTTGAATCTTAGCAACCGATTGTCGTCGGTCTCAACTACATACAGGATCGTGCCGTCTTTCGAGACCGCAAGACCATTGGCATTGTGCACGTCATCGGCCTTCAGGGTAATGGTGTGGTCCGCAGCGATGTAAAAGACCTTTCCATCGATGGCGTGGCCATGGCTGCCTGAGGTGCTGAAGTAAACCCCCCCGCGCCTGTCCGGTGCCAGATCGTTCGGTCCGACGAACGTGCGTCCGTCCTTATCATGGCTGTAGGGCGGCAGAGGTTTTCCGTCGGCCGCAATGCGACCAATCGTGCCGTTGTCGTAGCAGGTGGTGAGGAACTCGCCGCGGGCGGTTGGCGTGACGGCGGACTGACCACAGCCATCTTCCGCCGAAAACACGGAATTCTTTTTTCCATCCCAGACCATGACCGCGTTGCGGCCATACTCCACGTAATACAACTTGTCGTGATACCAGATCGGGCCTTCTGGGTAGTACGCGTCGCGGTTAAGCACCCGAATGCCCTCCTGCGCGAAGCAAGGGAAAGCGGCCGCGCACGCGATGATACAAGAGAGAAATTGTAGCCGGTAACAGATCAGCGCGTTCACTACGGCCGCATGCCGGATGGCCGGCCGTTAGCGACGACATAGCCGATGGCGCGCTGCTGGTCGGCCACGATGGTCTTGCTCGCCATCAGGAAATGATACACGGCCCACAGCCCCGTCGGTGCAAGCACCAGCAACGCCAGTCGCAGCGAATGGGCATCGGCCCCCCTGCTCCCGGCGAACCAGTCGCTTAACAGGCCAACGCCTTGGGGTGCGACGATCAGATTGAATGCGTTGCCGACCACCAGGGACCACGCCGTGAACATCGCGCGCATACGGGGTGGAGCCAGGTTCTGCATCAACCCCATGGCCGGGCCGATATAGAAATAGATGGCCGGAATGAACAGCCAAAACATGAATTTTGCTAGCCACAGGGAATGTGTCCAGTAGGCCAAGAACGAGGGTATGGTGGCAAGTCCAACGCCAAACGCCAGCAGCCAGACCACGCGTCTGGGATCGGCCATTGCAGGGCGAGACAGAATCCAGGCGGTGCCCGCTGTTCCAACAATACCCCCCAGCAAATGTATGTTTCCGGTGACCGCCCCTGCTTCGCCGACATCCAAGTTATAGGTGCGCATCAAAAAAGCAGGCGTGAACCAGATTAGTCCCCATCCCCATAGCGCGCACACGCCGGTGCCCATCACGACGTGAAAAGCGGCACGCTGGCGCCATAAAAACCGCAGCGATTCCAATAAAGATGGGGCATCGGTGGCGGTCGAGGCGTCCATTCGCCCTCGCTGCGGTTCCCGAACCGTCACATACATAAGAGTCCCCAAAAGAACACCGGGGATTCCGAGGGCTAGAAATGCCCCACGCCAACCGTACGCGTTGGCGATAGCCCCAGCCACGTTTGCCCCGAGCCAAGCGCCAAGCGGCGCCCCCAACGCGAATACGCCCAGTGCCATGGGCCGGCGGTCAGCGGGAAAGTAATCTGCGATTATGGAATTCGCCGGCGGCGTGCCGCCCGCTTCGCCCACTCCTACGCCAATGCGTGCAGCGAGGAACTGCCAATAGTTGCGCGCGAGCCCACACGCAGCGGTAAAGCCCGACCAGGCGATCAGTGAAGCGACGAGTATGTTGCGGCGATTTCGCCGGTCGGCGAGCCAAGACATGGGAATGCCGAAGGAGACGTAAAATAGGCCGAGCGGGACGCCGGTAAGAAAACCCACCCCGGCATCCGTCAACTTCAACTCCAGCCGGATAGGCTCAAGCACAGTGGAGACTACATACCGGTCAGCAATGTTGACGGCGTACACAAGACACATGACGATTACGACGTACCAGCGTTCGGTAACCGAGACCGCCCGAGATTTTGCGCTGTCAGCCGTTACGGAGCCAACGTCCACTACTCCCCCCGCTACGGTAGCTTAGGTACCCCGCAACACTACAATGTTTAAGGTCTTTGCGCGACATCAAGCGATGACCCAGCACGAGTTGAGAACGAACTGCCAGAGGGGGGCATGTTGCCGAGCATTCGCGGGGGCATCATTGTTGAATCCTGATGCGCTCGTAGACTATAGTCATATTTGTTGACTGACCGTACGTGTTGGCGGCGGAAAAAAAGTGGGGTGTGACCTATGGCGCGCAAGACGAAAAAGCCTTACCTGCGTCCACACTCCGGTCTGCCGGCGCGCTCGAAAGTAAGTTATGCCATCGCGTCCATTCTCGGTAGCGCATCGGCCTCTCATCTCGTGACTGCACATGCGGCGCAAGCGGGCACGGGCGCCGATCAAATTGAAGAGGTCATTGTGACGGCACAGCGGCGCACTGAAAACGTCCAAAACGTGCCCATCGCGATTCAAGCTCTGACCGCTGAGACTCTGACGCAGCTTAATGTGGCGACGCTGGATGATTTCGTCCGTTATCTGCCCAACGTCACGGCGCCCTCCTCCGGGCCCGGCCAATCGCAGGTCTTTATGAGGGGC
>JBBQTF010000080.1:0-6462 GCA_038234675.1 Steroidobacterales bacterium | reverse complement strand
GGTCGGACTGGATTCCGACTATCGGCGCACGACCGGCTGCACGCTGTACACGCTCGAGCAGCACATGCATTTTCTGCACGAGGTGAAGCAGTCCGATCAGCTCGACATTCTGGTGAGGGTTCTGGCGGCTGACCGCAAGCGCATTCATGCCGCCTTTGATTTCTACTGCGGGCGCTACCAGGACCCAGTGGCCTTGGGCGAAATGATGCTGCTGCATGTTCGCCAGAACCCAGGTCCAGCCTCCGTGGCGTTCCCGCCGCCGATCATGGCCGCGCTAGAGTCGCTGGTGGCGTCGGCCTGCGGAGTTCAGCCGCCTGGCCCACCCTCCCGGCGCATCGAGCTGCGAGTTCGCTAGGGTGAGTGTCCCCTCCGGACCCACCGATGCGGCGATCCGCAGGCTGCTGCGACCACAGTCGGTGGCGCTGATCGGCGGCTCATGGACCGATGCGGTGGCCGCCGGGATTGAAGCAATCGGCTACCGCGGTGAGGTTTGGAGAGTCAATCCCAATCGCCACTCCACCGGGCAGTGTCGCTACTATCGATCCGTCGACGAATTGCCCGCGTCTCCAGACCAGGCCTTCGTCGCGGTACCAGCGCTTGAGGTTCCCGGGGTCGCCGCGGCGCTCGCCAGGCGCGAAGCGGGCGGCTTCGTGTGTTTCGCTTCCGGATTCTCCGAGCTTGGCACAGCCGCCGGCGATGCCCTGAGCGCGGAGCTGCTGCACAGTGCCGGAGCAGTGCCGTTTTTCGGGCCTAACTGCTACGGCATTATCAATTTTTTTGATCGATGCGCGTTATGGCCCGATCAACTGGTGGGCGATTCGCCCGCGCGCGGTGTGGCGCTGATCTGTCAGAGCGGCACCTTGGCGATGACCTTGATGTCCAACCACCGCTCGGTCCCGATTGGCTATATCTATACCGTCGGCAATCAAACGCGCCTGGCGCTCGAAGATCTGATCGAAATGCTGTGTATCGACGAGCGCGTGAGCGCCTTCGGGCTGTACGTCGAAGGCATCAAGGATCACGAGCGCTTCGCGCGGGCCGCGGCGGTGGCGCGTGGGGCCGGCAAACCCATAGCGCTGGTAAAAGCCGGCCGCACAGAAGTAGCGGTGCGCACCGCGCAGAGCCACACCGGCGCCCTCACCGGGAGCGACGCCGTATTCGACGCGTTTTGCCGCCAGGCCGGCATCGCTCGCTGCGACACGCTGAGCAGTCTGTGTGAGACGCTCAAGGTGCTCCACGCCGGCGGGCCTCTCACGGGTCGAAAGGTTTTGGTGATGGGCTATTCGGGCGGCGACATGGCCATGACCGCGGATGTGTCTCGCGACCTTGGCCTGAGTTTTTCCTCGTTCCAGGCCGAGCAGGCCGAGCATTTGCGGACACTATTGGGTGAGCGCGTGACCATCGCCAACCCGTTTGACCTTCACACCTATATATGGTTCGACCTGGCTCGCCAGCGTGAAGTCTATGAGTACGTCATGAACTGCGGATTCGACGCGGTTGCCCTGATGCTCGACTGCCCGCCTGAGTGCTCCGACCTCACCGCCTTTACCAATGCCATCGAACAATTCGTCGCCGCCGGCGTAGCCAGGCCCGCAACCCGGGCTGCCCTGCTCGCCTCGCTCCCTGAAACGATTCCCGAGCGCGTGCGCACCATGTGCTTGGCCTCCGGGGTCGTTCCGCTGCAGGGCCAGCGGGAAGGGCTGGAAGCGCTCGATCAGGCGGGTGCGGTAGGCGAAAGCTGGCGCCAGGGTGCTTTGGTGCAATTGCGCCGGCCACGCGCCGCGTCCGGGCCGGTTCGAACCTTGGCCGAATTTGAGGCCAAAGCAGCTCTGGACGCCTATGGCGTGGCGGTGCCCCAATCGCGGCGCGTGTCTGTAAGCGAGGCGGTGGCCACCGCCACGGCGATGGGGTATCCGATTGTCATGAAGGTTGCAGGCGAAGCGATTGCTCATAAATCCGACGTGGACGGCGTAGTGCTGAATATATGCACGCCAGCCGAAGCCTCGGCGGCCGCCACACGGCTGGCAAAGACCTGCAGTACCGTGCTGGTCGATCAGATGATCGTCGACGGCGTGGCCGAGATCCTAGTGGGCGCGATAGTCGATGCCCACTTCGGGCTGACACTGGTGCTTGGAGCCGGCGGGGTGCTGACTGAATTGCTGGTCGACACCGTCAGCCTGCTTCCCCCGTATTCGCGCGAGACCATACTCAAGGCGCTGCAGCGGCTACGCGTGTATCGTTTGCTGGGCGGCTACCGGGGGAAACCGGAGGCCGATGTACCCGCACTTCTCGATGCCATCCTGGGGGTCGCCCGCTACGCCGAGGATCAAGTTGAGGTCCTGGTTGAACTCGATGTCAACCCGATTATTGTTCGACCTGCCGGCGCGGGCGCAGTGGCTGTCGATGCGTTGATTCGTCTAAGTAAGGGGAGTTAGTCATGCCTCATGGAGTTGAAATTAGCCGCGACGGCGCCGTGCTCGAGGTCCGTTTAGACCGGCCCAAGGCCAACGCGATTGACCTGGCGGCGAGTCGCATGCTGAATGACACTTTTAGTGCGTTTCGCGACGATCCGGAACTGCGGGTTGCGATCGTCACGGGCACTGGTGAGCGTTTTTTCTCCGCGGGCTGGGATCTTAAATCCGCCGCCGGTGGCGAGAAGTCCGACTCGGACTGGGGCGTGGGCGGATTTGCCGGCCTAAATCACCCGCGCAACATGAATAAGCCGTTAATCGCGGCCGTGAACGGCATTGCCTGCGGCGGCGGGTTCGAACTGATGCTGGGCACCGATATCATCGTCGCCGAAGAACACGCAACCTTCGCGCTTCCCGAGATCAACGTCGCGGTGCTCGCGGATGCGGGCACCATCAAGCTGCGCCGACGTATTCCCTATCACGTCGCGGTCGAGTTCCTGATGACGGGCCGGTGGATGGATGTGGCTGAGGCCAAGCACTGGGGGCTGGTCAATTACGTGGTGCCCAAGGGTAACGCGATGACCCGGGCGCGTGAACTAGCTCGCCAGCTGGCTGCCGGCCCCCCGTTGCTGTTCCCGGCGATCAAGCAGTTGCTCCGTCACAGTGAAATGGTCGCCGAGCATGAAGCGTTCGAACTGCATGATTCGCTGGACACGGTACAGCGCGTCTTGCGGTCCGCGGATCTTCTGGAAGGAGCGCGAGCGTTCGCGGAAAAGCGCCCGCCGCGCTGGAGCGGTAGCTAGCCGCCCAGCGGGCGGAGCAGCGCGCGCGAAATGATGTGGCGCTGGATTTCGCTGGTGCCGTCCCAGATGCGATCGATGCGCGCGTCGCGCCAGATTCGCTCCAGCGGCAAGTCGGCCATCAGGCCCATGCCACCGTGAATCTGCAGGGCTTCGTCGGCCACCATGGCCAGCATTTCCGTGGCCTTGAGCTTGGCGATGGCAAAATCAGAATCAGTAGCGAGGCCCCGATCGTTCTTCCAGGCCGCCTCGAGCACGAGCAGCTCGGCGGCCCGGAGTTCCACAGCCATATCGGCCAGTTTGAAACTGACGCCCTGAAACTTACCGATCGCCTGGCCAAACTGCACTCGATCTACGGACCACTGCTTGGCCAGGTCCAACGCTCTTTCGGCGCGCCCTAGGCAGCACGCCGCAACTTGCAGGCGTGTGGCGCCGAGCCAGGTATTGGCGACCTCAAAGCCCTTGTCGACCTCACCGAGTACCGCTTCAGGACCAACGCGGCAGTCATTGAATTTGAGAATACAGTTGTTGTATCCGCGGTTCGAGACGTTACGGTAACCGGGCAACACCTCGAAACCCGGGTGTCCCATGTCCACCAAAAAAGCCGTCATCTTCTTGCGTGGACCGCGCGTGGCGGACTCCTCCACGGCCGTGGCCGCGATCAGGATCACAAAGTCCGCATGATCGGCGTGACTGATAAAGTGTTTGGTGCCGTTGATGACAAAATCCCTACCGTCTCGGATTGCGCTGGTTTTCATCCCGCGCAGGTCCGATCCCGCCCCCGGTTCGCTCATCGCCAGGCAATCGACGCGCTCACCGCGCACGGCCGGCAGCAGGTAGCGGGTACGCTGCTCGCCCTGGCAGGCCATCAGGATGTGGGAGGGACGTACCACGCAGTTGTAATGCAAGGCATAGTTGGCCTTGCCGAGTTCTTTTTCGTAAAGAATCCACGTGAGAGTATCGAGTCCGCCGCCGCCCACTTCGCTGGGCATATTGGCCGCATACAGCCCCGCGGCGATGGCCTTTTGTTTCAGTTCGGCGATCAGTTCCGGGCGCAGGATGCCGCTATCCTCCACCTCCTTTTCATGTGGATACAGTTCCTGCTCCACGAAGTTGCGGGTCGTCTGAATAATCAGTTCCTGTTCTTCGGTCAGCGCGAAGTCCATGCTTTTTTCTCCGTAAATTCGCTCGCGGTTGAGGCGTTCGCCCACGCCCGCAGCCGTGCCAAATGCATGCGCAATTGACCCACCTGTTCGCTGGCGGGCCAGTCCCTGGGGCTCGACACGGCACTGGCGGTAATACCGTTGACGAAAGTGATGATTGAGCGGGAAACATCGGCACGCATCCGCGTGGGCCAGCGGGCGGACTCTGGCCAGTGTTCGCGCAGGCAACGTTCAAATAGTCGCCGGTACTCGCGGTGTATCCAGGCATTAAGGCGTTTTAATTCGGGGTCCGCCGGTAGCTGGCCCCAGAACGCAATCCAGAACGCACATTCCGTGCGTCGCTGCGCATCGATGGGCAGAGCTTCGCTGAGCACGCTTAGCAGATCGGTGGACGCGGCCCCGGCGCGCTGCGTGAGCCGTAATTCGATCCGGCGCAGAATCAGGCGCAGTGCCGCGAGAATGATCTGCTGCTTGGAATCGAAGTAATGTGCCACCATCCCGGTGGTATAACCGGCCGCCTGCGCAATGTGGGCGACCGTTGCATGCGCGAATCCGCGCCGCGCTATCGCCTGGCAGGCGACCAAGGCGATCTCGTCGCGGCGCTGGTCGTGGTCAACGAGTTTAGGCAACGTCTAGTCCCGGTTGCGCGGTTGACCTACAGAGCGGCCCAGCTGGGCGGGCACTGGATCTGCCGCCTGCGCCGATTGTATCCCTTCGAGCCGGTCGAGAATCTGCCGAGGTGCGGCTTCTGCCCTTGCGCTGGCCACGCCCACGTGCAAGTGCATCTGCTCGCCAGTGGCGATCAGATCGTGGTTGCCAGCGCGGTGCAGACTGTGGAAGACGCGCAGGCGCTTGCTATCCAGCGCCACCAGGTGCGTCGTTACGAAAAAGGCCTCGCCCACCCTGAGTTCGGCGTGGTGCATGGTGTGTGTTTCGACCGTGTAGTACATGCCGACACGCTTCCGATAGTCTTCGTCGATACCCACCCGACGGCACAGCGCGTCCATGGCATCGCCGAAGACCTGCTGGTAGCGCGAGTCGGTCATGTGGCCGTTGTAGTCTATCCACTCAGGCCGGACTTGGCCCTGGACCGGCGCCAGTCCACCGCCGGCCGCGGCGAGGCTCACCTTTGGCCCCGCATGGTCGGCGTAGAGCCGCTGCTCCAGCGCGCGCAGTGTGGCACCCGCGCCAATGTCAGATTGACGCAGTACCTGTTGGATCGCCACTAAATAATCGTCGCGCAGGCGCTCGAGTTCGCGGATCGAACGACCTTGCGCCTGCGCCTGGGTGCCTTCGACCATGCGGTCAATCAAGGCATCGGTGAGTTCCGGCGCTTCGAGCTTGGTCCAGGGCCACTTCAGGCAGGGCCCGAACTGCTCGAGCATATGGCGCATGCCGCTTTCCCCGCCGGCCAGATGGTAGATCAAGTTCATGCCCATCGCCGCCCAGCGCAATCCGGGGCCATAGATAATGGATTCGTCCAATTCGCCCGTGGTTGCAACACCGTCATTGACCATGTGCAAAATCTCGCGCCACATCGCTTCCTGCAAACGGTCGGTGAGGTGGCCTGGAACCTCCCGGCGCACGTGCAGAGCATGCATGCCGATATAAGTAAAGAATTGACGCGATGACTCGATGGTGGCCGCCGCGGTTTGCTTGCCGCCCACCAGTTCAACCAGCGGCAGCAGATACACCGGGTTGAACGGATGGGCGACCAAGAATCGTTCTGGAGCGGTCATATGCAACTGCAGATCCGAGGGCATCAGGCCTGAAGTGCTCGAGGCAATAATGACTTCGCGGCCCGCCGTGCGGCTCACATCCGCCAGTACGCGCTGTTTAAGTTCCAGTTGTTCGGGAATGTTTTCCTGGATAAAATCCGCCTGCCGCGCCATCGCATGCAGGTCGGTGGTGAAGGTCAACGTTCCCTTCGCCGGCAGCGGGGCCAGAGTCAGGCGCGCCAGTGCCGGTTCCGCATTGGCCACCGCCTCGCGAATCCATTTCTCCATTTCTGGCTTGACGTCGGCGGCGATCACATCTATGCCGAAATGCATCGCCCGGGCCGCCCAGCCCCCACCGATAACGCCGGTG
>JBBQTF010000079.1:0-6560 GCA_038234675.1 Steroidobacterales bacterium | reverse complement strand
ATGGTGTACGCTAAACCAGTTTGCACGCCGTGCGTGGAGGGCGAACGATGAAGTGGCACGATCGAAGCCGTAACCGTCGCGTCATCCTGCCGGCCCTGCTGGTCTCTATGCTGTGGACGCTCAGCGTCGCATTCCCCATGTCCGGCGCGGATGCGGCAGCCGACCCCACGGCGAGCCGGACCCAGTGCCAGGCGATCGGACTCAGCGTGTGCCCGGAGCCGTTCGACGCGGTCTTGCCGCCGCCGCAGGATATGCTGACCTGGGATCAGCAGAGCCGGGTCGTAGGCTTTCGGAACGGGTACCGCCTGTACCAGGGCGATGTCTTCCACACGCTCGGCGCGAAGCCCTATCCATTGCCGAAGGTCTCCCGAGTGCTGCCGCCCCTGCACTACAGCATGGATGGGCACAACTATGGGGTCGAAGACTTCCTGCGCCGGCAAAGCGTCACCGGGCTCCTGATTCTCAAAAATGGCCAGATCGCCTACGAGTACTACGGCAGTGGAAATACCGACAGGACGCTGTGGACGTCGCGCTCGGTAGCCAAGTCGGTTGTTTCGGTCCTGGTCGGGATTGCGATCAAGGAGAAATTCATCCGCTCGGTCACTGATCCCATCACCCGCTACCTGCCCGAACTCAAGGACACGGCGTGGGAGGGCGTTACCTTGCAGGATCTGCTGCATCACACCTCGGGCGTTGCGTGGAACGAAAATTACGCCGATCCGAAATCAGACTTCGCCACGATGACTCGGTGCGAGGCGGGCCCCGACCCTTATGCCTGCCTCAATACGCTAGTGAGTTCGCTGCAGCGCACGACCGGCGTTAAGTCGGGCGAGGTCTGGTCGTACAACACGGGAGGTGCGTGGCTGGTCGGGCGCGTGCTCGAGCGGGCGACCGGAATGACTATCGCTCATTACCTCGAGACGCGGGTCTGGAGCCGATATGCCATGCAGCACGACGGGGTCTGGCACACACTCGTCAAGGGCAAGGTCGACATGGGCGGCCACGGCTTCAACGCAACGCTGCGTGACTGGGGACGCTTCGCGCTGTTCGTTGCCGGCGGCGGGAAACTTCCGAGCGGGGAGGTGTTGCTGCCCGTCGACTGGCTCGAACAGTCGACGACCTGGACTCGCGCGAAAGGGTCGGTGACGCCGGCCACGCCGCACGGGAAGTTCGGGTACCAGTGGTGGTTTAACCCGGTCGACCCCGGCCAGCCTGATGCCGCAACAGTCAATCAGACGGCGCAGCAAACGTTCTGGGCCGAGGGGATCTACGGACAGGCTCTCGCGATCGACCCGGCTGAAAGACTCGTGATGGTGCAATGGTCGACGTGGAAGGAGGCCGCGCCCCCCGCGTCGTTCTACGCCGAGCAGCCGATCTTTTTCAGCGCCGTCGCGCACGCGCTCGCCGGCTGGAACTGAGCAACGGCAGGCGCGCACTTGTTAGCGCCGACGCCCGCAGCACCTCCCATATTCGCCTCGCCGCCTCCGCGTCCTGCGATGCGTAGCTTAGGAACCGTTCTTATGGACTCGGTCGACAATGCATTGCTCCCGGCGTTGCAGATCGGGCAACCCTCTTAAATGGGTGTCGCCAGCCTCGCCCCGAGCGTCAGCCGAGCTAAGTCTGACGGTCCGCTCATGGGGCCGGGAATGGGCGCCTGTGGGCATATAACGGCCGATCATTTTGTAAGGCCGCATTCGAGCCATGAGCGCCCGTTTGGCACTACCATCCAACGATCTCGAAAGCCGCCGTTCGCGATGCATCCCTCACCCCGGTCCTTTCATTCGATTTACCCCGGCAGATTCATCTTGTGCAGCAGCGCTCTGTAACGGGGGTCGGCACGCAGCTTGGTCAGCGCCGGATCGTATTTAATTCGAGGGAGTGCATCATCACGCCTTTGATAGGCGCGCGCCAACCACTCAAAGGCCGTGTCATTCTCTCCGCGCCAGGCAAAAACGGCGGCGATGGAGGTGGACCAGGTGCCACCGTACTTTGCGAGCAGAACATCCAGTGCCTGCTGAGATTCCTTGCCGTGACCAAGCAGGTACTCCGCGGCCGCGACACCGCACAAGCGGGCCGGTTCTTGCGGCACTTGGCGAAATTCTGCCAGCGCCTCCGCCGCGCGACCCTCACGCAATTCCGTCTCCCCCAACCACCGGCGCGCGTAAGAAGATTCTGGACTGATTTCGAGACTCCGGCCAAGCGCCTGCCGCGCCTGCGCGTATTGCTCGGTCGCCGCGAGGTAGCGGCCGAGGTCCGCCCACGCGATCGTGTCCAGCGGGTCGACCTCGATCGCCTTTCGCACCGCGGCGATCGCTTCGGGCAGTCGCCCAAGAGTGGCCATCAGCGCACCGTACCTGCGTTGCTGAGAGCTGCCATGAGCATCGAGCGCCAACGCCTTCTCCAGGTCCGACTGTGCGCCGCTCCAGTCGAACATGTTGAAAATCCGTAGTGCGCCGCGAATCGAGTATCCGTCGGCGAGCCCCGGCGCCAGCTCGATTGCCCGGTCCGCGTCTGCAAGCGCGCCGTGGTAGTCCGACACTCCCGACCCCTCCAGCGTCGCATTCATTTTTGCGGAAGACAGCCATGCGTAGGCTGCAGCGTAGTGGGGATCGAGGGCAGTAGCTTTTTGAAACACCGCCACCGCGCGGCTGTAGTTCTCCAACCCGCCAAGATTGAAGAGCTGCCTGCCCAGCAGATACTCGTTGTAAGCCTCGGTGCTCGAGGTACGGTGCGCGGTGATTTCATGCCGTGATGGCAGCAGCTTCGCTTTAAGCGCCGTCACTACGGCCCCTGCAATCTCGTCCTGGACCTTGAAAATGTCCTTGATGTCCCGGTCGTAGGCCTTCGACCAGAGGTGGTAGCCGTTATCGGCGCGAATCAGCTGCGCCGTCACCCGAATCGTTTTGCCCGCCTTGCGTACGCTCCCCTCAAGCACGTTCGCCACGCCCAGCGCCCGGGCGATCTCCGCAATAGTTGTTTGCTTGCCCTTGAAATAGAAGGACGAGGTGCGCGCCGGCACACGCAGATCCGGCACCTGCGCCAGCTGATCGAGGAGTTCCTCAGTGAGGCCGTCCGAAAAATACTCCTGGTCCTTCTTTTCACTCATATCCACGAACGGCAGTACCGCGATCGAGCGTTCGCTGATCGCAGCTGACGTTGGTGTGGCGGATGACGTGACGGCTGGCGTCTGCACCGCGTCGGAGACGTGCTTGGACAGCGCGAACTTGTCCAGCGCGAAGTAGCCGAGACCGAGGAGGGCGAGCGCGGCGATCAGCAGCGGTACCGGTCGCCATCCCTTGCCCGGAGCGGCAGTGGCCGTATGGGGTCGGGATGTTGAGCGGAGCGGAGCTGGTGCGGGGCTCGGGCCGTTCGATTCATTGGACTCGGGCGACAGCAGTCGCGCGACCCGCTCGACAAAGGTCGGTGGTGTCTCTCCTCGCGGCAGGCGTGTCCACTGCAGTTCGCGGAACCGCTCTGGCGTCCGCTCGTCATCGTCGCGAGTGTCATCGATCGCTACCGGCAGCAAGAACGGCAGGTCGGCGGATATCAGGTGCGATCGATCGACCGCCAGCTTCCACTCGAGGCGAAAATACCCTTCGCCCCTCCTATGGGTGTTTTGCGAAATGACAGGGATGAACAGGCCGCAGCTCTTAATCTGTTTGCGGATCGCCGTATCCCAGGCATCCCCGCCGCGCAGTTCACTCTGGTCGAACCAGACCTCGATGCCGCCCGCCCGCAGCGCCTCGCAAATGCGTTGTGCGGCCTCGACATCCTGAGAGGCATAGCTCAGGAATACGGCTTTGTTCGGCTTCGACACGGCCCCGATGCTCCCTTGGGCGAGGGTCAGCGCTGCCTTCGATGGGGTGCCGCCAGTCTCGCCGAGAGTGTCAGCTTAATCGAAATCGGATGTCTGCTTTCGGGCACGGTAAATGACGGATTCGGGCAGAGACCGTGAGAAAACGCGATGGCTGGGCGCTGTGACGAGCTAAGTCCCGGGATGATGAGGTTTGTGCCGGATAGAGGAGGCTTGCGCGGGTGGATCGGCGGGATGGAAAGGGTTCTGAGCTCGTCCTAAGTTCTTATCATCTGCATGAGCGGTTGCGTTCCGAACATCCGCAGCATCCGCTTCATGTTGTAGGCGAGCACGTGCAGGCTCATCTCGGTACTGACGCGCGGCAGGGTTCTGGTCAGAAAATGACTCGTTCCCATCCAGGCCTTGAGGGTGCCGAAGGGATGCTCAGCGGTCTGCCGCCGGATCTTCGAGACCCAGGGATTTTCGTCCAGCCGCCGCTGCGCCGCGTCCACCACCGCCTCATGTTCCCAGCGGGCAATACGTCGGTACGTGCCGGTCGTGCAGCGGGGCTTCATGGGACATCGGGACAGGCCGATGACCAATATTTGTGGATCGTCTGTCCCCTTTCCACCGTTGTGAAGCGATGGATGGCCCGCTCGCCCGCGGGGCAGCGATACTCATCCTTCTCGGGCAGGTACTCGAAGTCGCGCTTGTCGAACAGACCTTGGGAACGGTTGTTCGAGGTGGAGGGCTTGGAGACCAAGGCGGTGATGCCTTGCTGTTCGCACTTGAGGAGTTGTTCACCACTGAAGTAGCCGCGATCGGCAATCGCGGTCAGCTTTTCAGTCCCCATGGCCTCTCGTGCCTGCTCGGCCATCGGTGCGAGGGCTTGGCGATCGTGGCCCACGTTGGTCACCTCGTGCGCCACGATCAAGTGGTGCTGGGCATCCACCGCGGTCTGCACGTTATAGGCGACGACGGGTGAGGAGCGGCTGCTCGTGGCCATGCAGCGTGCATCCGGGTCAGTCAACGAGACTTGACCATCGGGCGCCTCCGCCAACTGCTGGCCGATCCCCTGAAGGCGCCGGATCTGTGCCTTGATCGCGCGCATCTTCTTCTTGATGTGCGTGGTCCGCTCCTCGCTCACCAGCGTCGGTGAGCGATCGGCCCGGTCCAGTTCCTCAAGGTAGCGCCCTACGCTCTCCTCCAGCTGCTGCATCCGGCCTCGGAGCTTGCCTTGGGTAAAGGCTCGATCGCTGTTGTTCACCGCCTTGAACTTGCTGCTGTCGATGGCCACCAGCGCTTCGGAAAACAGCCTCAGCCGTCGGCACAGCGCCACGAACTGGCTGCAGACCTGCCGGATCGCGGTCCCGTTGTCCTTACGGAAATCGGCGGGGTTCAGGACGTCGTCCGACCGCTCCGTGACAGTGACAGTGACAGTGACAGTGACTCGAAATCGATCATAGAGGCGCGCCGCTCGACGCATGCAAACGGGAGCGCAGCGACCATTTGCATAAGTGCGCATTTGGTCACACCGGCCCATATATTGCAATACGCTCTCGCCGGGTGCAAGCGCGTCGACTCTTGCGATATTCAGTTCGACGCCGGCGGTCCTAAGGCGAGCCATTTTTAGGATGAAATGTGGCTTCTTGCGGTCTACCCGCGAAGCGACGGGTGCGAAGCGGCGAATGCCGAGCCGCGACGCTGAGCGCCCCACACCAGCGGAGGGGCGGTGGGACCGATCCGATTCACAGGGCTGCGTAAGCTCGCCTTTGTTTTTCCGCCGCTCTGGTTAGCCCACCTGCAACGGCGTCATAAATGCCCTTACCTCGAACCACGATGACGTTATCAGTGCACTAAATGTAGTCTGTTATATTTGGTTCATGGATGCACCGCAAGCGTAGGCCAGGCCCGACCTTTAAAGTGCAGCGTTCCCTCCATGACACCTCCGCTGACAACAGCGCCCGTGCCAGCGCCGGTATGGTGAGTTCAGTGCAAACCGGACGCGCAGCGCCTTTGGGTCCGGAGGCGGTACTCAGCGGATTTGTAAAGCACCCTGTCTTCGGCGCGGTGGAGGTTACTCGGACCGGACTTCTGGGAGATGAACAAGCGGATCTTCGGGTACACGGAGGTCCAGAGAAGGCGGTCTACGGCTACGCGGCATCGCGCTACGACGAGTGGCGCGTAGCATTTCCACAACACTCGGCGCTCTTGGCTGCCGGCGGATTCGGCGAGAACTTGACGATTGCAGGCTGTGATGAAACCACAGTGTGTCTGAACGACATCGTTCGGATCGGCACCTGCTTGCTGCAGGTGAGCCAGCCACGACAACCATGTTTTAAGTTCGCGCTTCGGTTTACCGATGCGGCGATGCCGCGGGCCATGGTTCGCAATGGGTACTGTGGCTGGTACTACCGTGTGCTCGAGCCTGGCCGGCTAGCCGCCCATGACGACGTATCACTCAAAGAGCGCCCACATCCGCTCTGGCCCATTGATCGCGTTAATCGGCACATTGTGCAGCGTCGCGGTACGCCCGAGGATAAATCCGAGTTCGCCGCAATCATCTAAGCCCGCGCGGGGTGTCACTCTCTGACCGGCGCGACGGAGTCTGACGTCCAAACTGTGGTCCGGAGACTACCGCGTGCTTGACCAGGACAAACTCGCTGTAACCCTCGGCGGTCACAGGAGTTTGTGGCCTAACTGATGGGCCCTGATCCTGGGAGTGTTCATCTAATGCACTTTGGGCGTATACGACGTGTACGGAAAC
>JBBQTF010000078.1:0-6794 GCA_038234675.1 Steroidobacterales bacterium | reverse complement strand
GCAGCGTCGCTACATGCAGCTTGAAGGTCTGCAGACTCTCAGTGACAATCAACCCGCTCGGTTGTCCGCTGTGGTCAACTGAACATGAGTCCAGCCCAACCAAGACTCACGACTCATACACCACGCGCTGGGGCACGATCGGGCTTATGAGCACGACGGAACAGAACCGGGTGCTGGCATGGCGATTGAAGGTACTGCGGCAGGCCAGCGAGTCGCCGCGTAGGGTTGCTCGACCTGTCGACACTATCGCCTCTCTCGCAAAACATTCTACAAATGGAAGTCACGGTACCAGGCGCTTGGCGAGGCCGTCTTGGCATTAGCCGTTACTGGAGAGACATGACGCCTTCGCGGGCCGGGATGCGCCAACCGCCCGTCGTTGTTGTGCAGGAGACAGCAGCGGAGGTACTTTCTGAATTCCGCAGTCTCGATGCTGAAGATCGGGACCGGGTACCATTAGCATTCCAGCGTGTCATCCGCGCGCAGTCAGCTCCATGCAGGGAATCGCGCAATCGACATCGCGAATGCTCTGGAGGTGCAATTCATGAACACGCACCGAGACGAGCACTCGTGCAAAATTGCCATGCGGCTATCAAAACTGCTGGACGTAGACGAGGCACCGTGGCGTGTAACATTCTTGGAGACTCGTCGACTTTACCATTTGCGCAGCAAGATGGTGCCCGCCGGATGCATAATCAAGGATCAATGGAATGTGGGCGCCGACAAACGGACATCTAACCAGCTTGTTGAGGCAGCTGATCTGCGAACCATTAATGCTTCACGAAAGCCGATGCAAAGAGGGAAGATCCTTGAAGCCGATACTTGGACCGACATAGAGTTAGCGTGAATTTGCCCCACTCCAGGTAGCCGTCGTGTCTCGACATGGTTGCGATTCGCTATCCGATACAAGCCGCCCGCACTGGCTGACCGTCTCCGACCTGCAGCGCAATCTAGATCACTTGCGAGGCGTTACCCGCTGGGGTTGATCTACGTAGCGTCTTACAGGTCGCACTTACGCGGTGCGCAGTGGAGGGATGGGACGCTGAGAACGATGGCGCTTATGGCTTCGCGTTTATCGCGTGGGGTTTAGAGCGACGCCTGGCCAATCTCACTCCGGCGAATCCTTCAGACTGTGCCGGTTCGGGGCACGCATTCTTAGCTAGCCCGACTGCCATCAATTCGCCCGCCGGGAGCGTGATTTTTCCTTGCGGATCGGGCACACGACAGCCAGGGCAATCAATACCTTGAGCGCCTTAGAGCCTTGGCCAGGGGCTCCGGAATCTTTCCGGGATGCGTGGTTCCCTTACTTCGATCGAGGCCCGTAGAAGCGATCTAGTTCTCGCCGAAGTGCCACCAGTGTGGCGCCAATATTACCTCGGGTGAATGGTGCGTATACCACTCCGGCTATGTTGCTCGGAATGCTTGTGCCTTCCTCATGGAGCAGACAGATTCCGTTCGTACCATACCTTCCTTGAAAGTAACCAATTTCGTGAATCAGGTTTTCCCGCGCGCGAGTTATTCCAGCGGCATCCATATCTTCCTCGGTCATGACAACCACGGCGAAGGAGCATTTGTTGGCCTCATCGAACAGCTTGTGTTGTGCTGTTCTTCCCTCGTCGGGCTGTTGCTCAAGCTCAAGTGTCGGGATCTTGGCGTCACGCTCAATGTACGCTTGAATTTCCCGCCAATCCTGGGCCCTTCCGTGGCTGATAAATACACGCGTTTCTTGCGGCGCGACTGCAAGCGTGGCCTGTTCGCTGAGTGACCGAATTGCAAAGATTTGTTCTATGTCCCGGGCCAGCGCAAGGAGTTGAAGCCTGCTGTAGCGATCGGCGACTGACCCCACCATCTGGACTTCCGGTTGTGAGACATCCGCCGAAAATGCCGCATAGAGTTCGGGGAGCTCTGTGCGGAGGACACGTATCTCCTTGGCGAAAGCGGCGAAATATCGCCCGACCTCGTTGGGGTCGAAATTCTGGATTGGCCTGATTTCTTTCGGCTGGCCTACGTCAGGCTCAAGGACGGATGCTACCGCCTTGCCAATGCCGGCCAAATTGGCAAAAGAAGCCCTCAATTCCCCCGCCGCCATGTATCTGGCCTAATGTCTTAAGAAGAGCGGGAAGCCGTGCGGAGAGGGGCAAATTCGCAGCCAGTCCGGGGGCGAAGTGTACCCCTAGGTGTACCCTGCACAAACGTGCACCGCGGCTCGATATAATAACTCATTGATTTTATTGGTCGGGGCGAGAGGATTTGAACCTCCGACCCCTTGCACCCCATGCAAGTGCGCTACCAGGCTGCGCCACGCCCCGACCGAACCCAGATAATAGGTCAGCGGCGCAATACTCGCAGGACTTCTTCGAGTTCCAGGCGTACCTGTCGCACGATCTGCTGGCTCTGGCTGATATCGGTGCGGGCTTCGTCGCCGCCGAGCTTGTTGCGCGCCCCGCCGATCGTAAACCCCTGTTCATACAGGAGGCTGCGGATCTGTCGAATAATGATGACGTCCTGGCGCTGGTAGTAGCGCCGGTTGCCGCGTCGCTTGACCGGCTTGAGCTGCGGAAATTCTTGTTCCCAATAACGCAAAACATGGGGCTTGACGCCGCACAATTCGCTGACCTCGCCGATCGTAAAATACCGCTTGCCGGGGATCGCCGGCAGTTCGTTATTGTTCTTTGGTTCCAGCATATGCCTCGACCCGCGCCTTAAGCTTCTGTCCGGGCCGGAAGGTAACCACGCGACGCGCGCTGATTGGAATCTCCTCGCCGGTCTTCGGGTTGCGACCTGGTCGCTGATTCTTATCGCGCAGGTCGAAGTTTCCGAAGCCCGAAAGTTTAACCTGTTCGCCGGTAGCGAGTGCGCCTCGCACCTCCTCGAAAAATAAATCCACCAACTCGCGCGCCTCGCGTTTGTTCAAACCGAGTTGATTAAAAAGCGCTTCCGCCATTTCTGCCTTGGTGAGAGCCATCGTCTATTCTCTTATTCTTGCGTCCAAGCTGGAACGCAGTTCTGCGCCAACCGCTGCGACAACTTCGTCCGCCTCGGCATCCGTAAGAGTGCGTGATAAGTCCTGCAAAATCAACCCCAAAGCGACGCTTTTTCGACCTGATTCTACTCCCTCCCCTTGGTAGATGTCGAACAGGCGCAATTCATGTAGTCGGGTTGATGCCGCAACACTAACACGTTCCGCAATCCGGCCAAAAGTTTCGTTTGCGGCCACAGTGAAAGAGATGTCACGGCGGATCTGTGGGTAGCTCGAAACCGGCATAAAACGTACCGGGGCGTTTTGCGTGACCGCTAGGTAGTCGAGCTCGAAGATCAATGGCGCATATGTAAAATCAAGCTCGCGCAATAACCCCGGGTGCAGCTCGCCAAGTTGGCCGATCACGCTGCCATCACGCACGATCTGCGCGCTTCGTCCCGGGTGCAGACAAGCCGCGGCGCCTGGGGCTTCAAAGCGGTCCTCACTGGCCCGGCCGCTCAAAGCCAGCAAGGTGGTAACGTCGGCCTTGAGATCGTAATAGTCTCCCGGCGAACGCTTGGCCCCCCATTGCTCGGGTAAGCGCGATCCGAGCGAGATGCCGGCGATCATTTTCTGTTCGTGGATCGCGCCAAGCTCGCTGCGTCGAAATTGTGTCGCGACTTCAAACAGGCGGACACGCTCGCGCTGGCGGCGCAGGTTCTCGCGCGCGGCCACCAGCAGGCCAGGCCACAGCGATGCGCGCATCACTGCGAGATTGCTGGCGATGGGATTGCGCAACGCAATGACCTCGAGCTCCCCGCACAGTAGCCGGTGCAACGCTGGGTCCGTGAATCCAAATGTTACTGCCTCGCTGTAGCCGCGGCTGGTCAGTGCGCTCAACGCCGATTGCTCACTGGTTTGTAGGTCACTGCGACCGACGATAATCCTGGCGCCGACGGGCGCTTGTTCGGGAAGTTGATCCAGTCCGCGGCTGCGGGCGAGTTCCTCGATCAGATCGGCTTCGATGAGGATGTCGAAACGCCAGGACGGTGGCGTGATTTGCCAGCTCTCGGCCGCCACCGGCGTCACGAGCATGCCCAGTGCGTGCAGACGGTGCGTGACTTCGGCCGCGGAAATGGCCGTGCCGAGCAGTCGAGTGACCTGTGCGGCGCGCAGCGGCACCGGCGCTCGCTTTGGCACTTCCGCGGGCAATTCTTCCAGGCACGCGGGGCCTGCGGACCCGCCTGCTATGGCACAAATTAACCTAGTCGCCCGTTCTAGCGCCCGCTCCTGACCCATTGGATCCACGCCGCGTTCGTAACGTTGGCCGGCGTCGGTCACCAGCCCATAGCGTCGGGCGCGGCCTGCGACAGCGCTTGGGTCAAACCACGCGACTTCTATTAAGAGTTCCGTGGTGGCCACGGCAACGGCACTGCGCGCGCCGCCCATGATCCCCGCCATGCCGACCGGGCCGGCCCCATCGGCGATTACCAGCACATCATCGGTCAGCGCGACCTCACGACCGTCCAGTAGGGTCAGCTGCTCCCCCGAAGTGGCACGACGGACCTTAAGGCCCGTCCGCAATCGCTCGAGATCATAGGCGTGCAGTGGCTGACCGAGCTCCAGCAGTACAAAATTCGTCGCGTCCACGACTGGACTGATCGAGCGCAGGCCGGAACGTTCGAGCCTTTCGCGCAACCAACGCGGCACAGGGCCGCGATTGTCGACACCGCGGATCACCCGACTGGCAAACCGCGGGCAGCCGATGCCCGGGGTAAGTTGCACGGGAAAGCGTGTGGAATGCGCCTGACCCACAGAGGGCACCGCAGGCACCGGCTCGGTTCGCAGGCTCAGTCCACTGGCCGCCGCCAGTTCTCGTGCCAGGCCCAGAACCGACATGGCGTCCCCGCGATTAGGTGTGACCGAGATTTCCGCCAGGATTTCGTCCAGATGCAGGTACTCGCGCAACGGCGCGCCGAGGGGCGCGTCGGCCGGCAGCTCCAAAATGCCCTCGGCCGCCTCGCCCATACCCAGTTCACGGACTGAGCACAGCATCCCTTGTGATTCCACCCCACGGATCTTGCTGGCGGCAATGTCTATGTCCCCGGGCAGGCGTGCCCCTACCGTGGCCAACGCCGTGCGCAGTCCCGCCCGCGCATTGCTCGCCCCGCACACGATCTGCAATTGGTCACCGCGGCCGTTGTCCACGGAGCAAACGGATAATTTGCTGGCCTGCGGATGGGCCGCGACGTTCCGGATCAGCGCGACCTGGACGCCGCTAAATGCGGGGGCGACCGGACTGAAAGCTTCAACCTCGAAACCGAGCATGGTCAGCCGATCGGCGAGCTCGCGATCGCTCCATGGGACATCGACCCAGGATCGCAACCACGACAACGGTAACTTCACGGCCTAACCTCTTGCGAACTGCGACAGGAAGCGCAGGTCATTGTCATAAAAAAGGCGCAGGTCGTTTACGCCATAGCACAGCATCGCCAGTCGTTCGATGCCAAAGCCGAAGGCAAAACCCGTATAGCGTTCGGAGTCAATGCCGCAGGCCTTGAAGACATTCGGATGCACCATGCCGCAGCCGGCAACTTCGAGCCAGCCACTGTGCTTACACACCCGACAGCCCCGACCGTCGCAGAGCACGCAGGAAATATCAACTTCGGCCGAGGGCTCGGTAAATGGAAAATACGAAGGCCGCAGTCGCATCGACAACCTGCGCTCAAACAGCGACTCCATGAACTGATGGAGTACGGACTTGAGATTGGCGAAGTTCACATCGGTATCCACGAGCAGACCTTCCACCTGATGAAACATCGGCGAATGGCTGACGTCAGAATCACAGCGATAGACCCGTCCGGGTGCGATCAGCGCCAGCGGTGGCTTGCGGCTCAGCATCGCGCGGATCTGCACGGGTGAGGTATGAGTGCGCAACAGCCGACCATCGTCAAGATAAAACGTGTCGTGCATGGCTCGAGCCGGATGGTCGGCTGGAATATTGAGCGCCTCGAAATTATGGAATTCATCCTCCACTTCCGGGCCCTCAAGGACTTCGTAGCCCGCGTGCCTGAACAGTTCCTCGATACGCAGGCGCATCCGCGTGATTGGGTGCACGGAGCCACCCGCCTCACCGCGCCCGGGCAAAGTGATATCGATCCCCCCGGCGGCGAGCTTGGCGGCGATCGCCGCTTGCTCGAGCTCGGCGCGACGCGCTTCGAGCGCCGCTTGTACCCTGGCCTTGGCTTCGTTGATGCGTGCTCCCACCGCCGGCCGCTCGGCGGCCGACAGCGCGCCCAGTCCCTTGAGCTGCTCGGTAAGCAGGCCTTTGCGGCCAAGCCAATGCACCCTCAAGTCCTCAAGCACCGCAAGGCTGGCGCAGGCGCGGACCTGCGCCTCGGCCTCCTCGGCCAATGCGCTCAGGTCAGCCACAAGCTGCACGCCTCAAGGACCGTAGCCGAGTGGAGCGGGGTTTCGGACGGCCGTCAGGCCGCCAGCGCGGCCTTGGCCTGAGAGGCAATCACGCCAAAGGCATTGGCGTCGTGTACCGCCAGATCCGCCAGCAGCTTGCGGTCGATATCAATGCCAGCGATTCGCAAGCCAGCGATCAGTCGGCTGTAGGACATCTCGTGTATGCGGGCGGCGGCGTTGATGCGCGTGATCCACAAGGCGCGGAAATCGCGCTTTTTGGCGCGCCGGTCGCGGTATGCATACTGCCCGGCCTTGATGACCGCCTGCTTGGCAGTGCGGTAGACCTTGCGCCGCGCGTTGTAGTAGCCCTTCGCCTTGCCTAGGATTTTCTTGTGACGGCGCCCGGCCGTCACGCCACGTTTAACTC
>JBBQTF010000077.1:0-6888 GCA_038234675.1 Steroidobacterales bacterium | reverse complement strand
GGCCTCGCTCACTAACCGGCGCGTGATGCCCTCGCCGATGAAAGTGACGAGGAGTTCCAGCACTTGCGCGGTAACTTCCGTCCCGGCGGCCTCTCGCGAAGTTGCGCCCTGGGATAGGTGTTCAATTCCTTCGAGCTGTCCCTTGGCATTGACTTTGACGCTCCGCAGCGCCGGCATCTCCGCACTGGCCAATGCGAGCGCCCGGCCGAGCAACGATGCAACGGCTGCGGTGCCGGTGAGGCGGGCCAGTGCAGCCCTAAAATTTTCGTTCACCAGTACCACTCCGGACACCTGCCCGTCGGAAGCGCGCGCACTGGCCGCCAACAATTGGGCAGCTAATGCGGGCAGGGAGGGTGATACCTTTTCCATAATGGAATAGACGGATAGTAACCGACCCGCGGTCGCGGCAATCTCAAATGTAGGGTTAAAGAAACGCACGGGGCGTCTCTATGCCCTGCTGGGCATCCGAATTGATCAAAATCGAAGACGTGGTCCGACGGGCGGTGCTCGCCCTGGACGAACCGCGGTCTACCCCGGCGGTAGATCCAGACAGAAATTGCCCGCTAACTATTGATTTTATTGATGGCCGGGCAGGATTTAGGACTTATTTTCCCCACGATCAGTGAGAATACGGCTAAGGGCGAGCCATCGTTTTTCCAGACACAGGTGGAGGCATACGCATCTTCGACCACTGACCCGCTCATCTGCCCAAATTCGTTGATGGCCGCGCCGCTACTGTCTTCGTAATCGCCGCTGCCTAAGTCAATCATCGGCGAACCATCGTTTTTCCACATAAACGCCTGCTTCAAAGTATCGCCGGGCAAGGTCGCGTAGCCCGTCAACTGCCCAGCACCGTTCACGGCATAAGCCTCTATCTGGGTGCCGCCCAGGCCGTCATAGATTCTCGTCATCGGCGCGCCACCGCCAGGGGATTCGAAAACAAACATTCCGGTGCTATCTGACGCCGAGCCAGCAACCAGGCCTGAAGCGCTGAGCGCATGGGCGGTGCTCGTAGAGCCCACTTCCGTTGGCCCAAGATCCACCATCGGAGTTGCGTTGTTCTTCCACAAGAATGCATGGGTATCACCGTTTGCGTTGCACGCGGAGCCGGCCACCTCATCCGCGTTATTGAGGCCCGCGGCGCGGAGCCCAGAGGATGTACAGCCACCTAGGTAGCCCAGCGGTTTGATGCGATACATCGCCTGCGCCAGAACGGCTTGGCAGCATAAGGTCAGTAAGAAACCCAGCAGCCACTTAGGCGCGAGCGTTACGACCCCGATATGACACGTCCTCGGTAACATTTCACTTCCCCAACTATTTGCCTGTCGCGTGCCAAACACGCCAAGGACGGACAACTCCACCCATCATGGTGGCGCCGTAAATGGTGTTAATGGTGGAAAGTGCGCATGTTTACAATAATCTGAAATTGGGAGGCGAAAACTACCAGTGCCCGCTACCGCACCGAGCGGTATCGGTAGTCGTAGCCAGTGACGCCATTTTTTTGGGGGGGAGCACTGTCAAAGTGGGAGGAATAAATCACCCTCCCCCCCTGACCCAACGGGTGCGCACGTCGTGCACAGGGCTCATGCGGCGAGGCGCGCTGGGTCAATGCCGGGCTATGCCAGCTCAAGGAGAGGTGTGCGAGTCCCTGATGGAACACGCAACGCGCGTCTACCTGGTTGGAGTGCGCAGCCGCGGCTATGTGTAAATGCACCACCGCTACGGCGCGGCTGCTACCCCGCCGCAGAATAGGACATGAGGTAACATACGTAAGTGCTTGAGTTTATTGGTAGCGGGGGCCAGAGTTGTATTTTGCACACGTCTGATCTTATTGACGTTGAGATGCGATAGCCGTGCCGCAGTACCTCGTCGCCGCCGTTGAGGCTCAGGAAACGGACTTGTCGGTGCGTCGGTTACATGCCCGTGCCCGTGAGTTTCACCGAACGTAGGCCCCCACCCCCGCCGTTCACATCCAGGTAGGCGGTCTTTGCGCCCACCGTTGTTGGCCTGAATTTCGCCTCGATCGTGCAAGTTCTATAAGCCGCCAACGATTTGCCGCAATCATCGGTAAAGGTGAACTGCCCGGGAGCGGTACCCCTCAGTGCGATACCTGTAATGGCCACGGTTTTGGCGCTGGTGTTCGTCACGGTCACCGACTGCGCGGCACTCGAGGTGTGGATCGGAAGGTCGCCAAAGGCGAGCGAGCGCGGGGTGAGCGTGAGTACCGAGGTCGTTTGGGCCTGGCCAGCAATCGCCACCGAGACAGGGCCGGTACCGGCCGCGAAGGGCGAACCGGAGATTGCGCTCAAGGCCCCCATGGAGTTGTTGATGGTGTAGACCGAGACGTTGTCCCCGTTAGCATTGGTCACATAAGCGAACCGACCCGAGGGGTCGACCGCAACCGAGTTAGAGAAGGGCCCGGCCATAAAGGGCGAACCAGCGACTGCGCTCAACGCGCCCGTGGAGCTGTTGATGGTATAAGCCGAGACCGTGTTATCTCGCGCATTCGCCACGTAAGCGAACTGGCCCGAGGGGTCCACCGTCACCGACTCAGGAGCGTTCCCGGTCGCGAAGGGCGAACCGGCGACCGGGCGCAACGCTCCCGTCGAGCTGACGATGGTGTAGGCCGAAACCGAACTGCCTGAGAAATTCGCCACGTAAGCGAACCGGCCCGTGGGATCCACCGTCACCGATACAGGGGCAATCCCGGCCGCGAACGGCGAACCGGAGACTGCCCTCAAGGCCCCCGTGGAGTTGTTGATGGTGTAGACCGAGACGTTATAATCTCCCTGATTCGCCACGAAAGCGAACCGACCCGCGGGGTCCACCGTCACCGAGTCAGGGAAAACCCCGGCCGCGAACGGCGAACCGGCGATCGCGCTTAAGGCCCCCGTGGAGCTGTTGATGGTGTAGGCCGAGACGTTGCTATCTCCGAAATTCGCAACGTAAGCGAACCGACCCGAGGGGTCCACCGTTACTGACTGAGAGAAATTCCCCGCCGCGAAGGGCGAACCTGCGATCGCGCGCAAGGCCCCCGTGGAGCTGTTGATGGCGTAGGCGGAGACGCTGCCTGCGGAACAACGAGGGGAGTTGCACTCATTCGCCACGTAAACGAACCGGCCCGAGGGGTCCACCGTCACAGAGAAAGGGGTGGTCCCGGCCGGGAAGGGCGAACCGGCTACCGCGCTCAAGGCCCCCGTAGCGCTGTTGATGGTGTAGGCCGTGACGTCCCCCTCATACTCATTCGCCACGTAAGCGAACTTGGGTGTCGGATGGACGATCGCCTGAGCCGAAGCCACCCCGCAGGCCAATCCTAATACGATGGTCATCACCAATACTTGGCAGAAAAACGCCTGTAACAAAGGCCCGTCCGTATATCGCCCGCAATCAGTTGAGCGCGGCAGTAAAGAATATGCACTCATGGACATCCCCATTTACTTTGACGTACCTGACTTGCTCGGCGCAACTTGTCTTGCGTTGTTAATCGTCGCTATTGAGGGTCAGGCTGCGCGTAATCCGGCCTTAGCGCAATGGGCAACTACTGGTACTTAACTATAATGCGCTCGGGCGGTTTATACCGCTCACCCGCTGCAAACTACGGGATGGACGGCATTGTAAGCCGGGCGCTACCTTCGCGGCATGTCCCGACGCCGCCATCGCTATGACGCTCTCGCCGACCGGGTGCACCAGCACTGGCTTGAGATGCGCGATGCCCAAGGCGAGGTACATTGTTGGGCCGGACTTACGCGCCGTGATGGCGGAAACCGTCGCCCGGCTCACTGCGGACGGCTGGCATGTCGAAGGCGACTTCCAGCATGGGTCCTTTTTCTGCTCTCGCGGTGAGGTTCGCTGCCTTGTACAACTCCGATCGACAGACCCCGCGTCCCCAACATATGGACCTTCGAGCCTCAGTTAGTTCTGGATCGGGAACTATTCAGTTCGTGAAGTGAAGGCTTTACACGAATTCGGCACGGGCGCGGCAGTGTCGTTGACAGCACTAACGCCTCTGGAGGGAGAGTGCCCGTGGCAAGCCAACTTAGCCAAGCGTCGCGATCCTTTCCGGGCGGGAAGGCCTGACAAATGGCCGTCACAAGGTAGAAGTCGATCTGCTCGTACATGGGTGGCATGGTGTGCCCGGGAGACGACCGTACCAAGCCGACTTTCTGACGACATTGCCCGGAAAGAGCGCTGGAGAATACTGCCCTATTTCTACCTCGTGCGCTAACATGCGCATTCATGCTCGAAGTATTTGAAGGTTTTCCTTAGTTGGCCCCCGATTGCCCTTGTGATTGCGCTGATCCTCACGGCTCGGTTTCGTGAACCGATACGGGATTTTCTCAGTCGTTTGATTTCTGGAAAATTCTTGGGTCAAGAAGTGAATGCCGCGCCGCCTTTACAACAGCCCGCAGTCCCGATCACAAGCGAAGATCGGTTGACTTACGCGACCGGGGTAGTCCCTGAAACGAGTGGGGGTGTGGCGCTCCCGCCGGAGCTGGTAGGCGATCCGACGGCGGAACGGGCCGTCGAGTACGTTAAAGCTAACCCGGCAAATACGGTGATTGAATACAGGCGGGTTTTATACGCCTTCAACGCCGAGCGACTTTTCAACAGCATCTTTGGAACCCAAGTCGAGTTGCTGGAGTACCTTGCCCTGCACCCCGAGGCGGCCATCCCGATGCAAGCACTTGCCCAATTTCATGACAAACATCAAAAACTGGTTGGAAGTACTGAGTACACACTAAGGAATTACCTTAATTTTTTGGTTAGTTTCGGCGTAATTTCTGTACTCGGTCCCGAGAACGCTTTTGAATATAAAATTACTCAGCACGGCGTCGAATTTCTCTCGTACATCAAGTCAGCTTACCCGACAAAGTGGAATACCCGAATCTGGTAGTCGCTTCAGCCGCCCTGCCCAGCCGCGCGCCTCTCGGCTTCCTGCCGGTAGTATTCAAAGATACCAAACCCCTTCAGCACGATTAAGGGTTGCAGAGCATAGCGAAGCGCGTCAATGCAGTGATTGTGGCGGTCGAGCACGTCGGCCAGAACATCGCCCGTAAGCCGGTCGGTTTTGTAGCTGTACAGGCGCATTTCATCCAGCGTATGGGTGCAGCGCGGGTGTACCGCGATCCGCTCGTACTGCCGCAGGTGGGCGATTCCATCCTCGACGCTACCGGACCATTTGTCGGCGCCGGTCACGCCGATGTAGCCGTGCCGCTGCATGTACGAGATAGTTTCCGGTCGGGCGCAGTCGGCGCGTATGGTTCCGGCGCGTGCACCCGGCACCGTATCGAACAGCGCGCCCAGGTGATCGAGTTCGCAGCCGATGGCGTAAGCTTCGTGCTCGATGTAGAGCGTGCGGTCGCTGATCCAGCACTTCACCAACGTCGTCGGGTCTTGCGAAAAACCCCAGTCGGCGCCGTAGTACGGGCCGTCCCAGCCCGCCGCGGGTTCAAAGGATTCGACCACGTACTTACCCCGTAGCACCTGGGCGTCGCTCGCCTTGCGACATTCGCCCAGCCACACGTGCCGGTACGCATCATCATCGACGCGCTGTAGGTATTGGCGCTCGGCCTCCAGCTCGGTGTCGCCGAACCACGGGTTGTCGCGGTAGTCGACGTGCACGTGCCTGCAATTGGGCGGCGGCGATCCTATGAAACGTGAGTACGCCGGATCATCGGGGGCGTCGGGGTTCAGGCTCAACCAAAACTCGCTGCCGGGTGCTCGAACGGTTGGGATCAGAATTTCGAGCGAACGGTCGCTGATGGTTTCGGACTCCTCGATGTAGGCCAGGCCGACGTTCTCCAGCGACTTCACTTTTGAAACGTTGGCCCACAGCCCCTCGAAAATGAACTCGCTGCCGTTGGCCGCCGTGATCGCCCGGTCACGGATCTCGAACCACGGGGTCAGTCCCAGCGCGTCGATACGGTCCGTCAACAATCGGTGTACCGACTCCCTGATGCTGCGCATGATTTCTCGGCAGCACAGGATACGGATACGCCGCGTCAGGGCGCGCAATACCAGCGCCGTGGCAAAGCTGTATGACTTGGCGCTGCCCCGGCCGCCGGAGGCGACCCGGTAGCGGCTGGGCGCGCCGGGGTGCAGCAGGGTGAACATTTTCACGGCCAGCTCGACCACGCGAACGCCTGGCACCGGCTCAGGGTGCGGCGGCGTGACGGCGATCAGCACCACGTGGTCAGGGAGCTGGGCGCGAGCCCGGGCCAGGCGGGCATCAAATGCCGCAGTCGATTCGTTCAACCCCCGCCAGACCACAATGGGCGCGCGCCGTGCGGATGCGCGCGAGTTGACCAACTCGACGGCGCGGCGGATTGTCGCGGCGTTGTTACTCGGCAGAATTAGCAAGCGGTCCGACTCCCTGGGTTAGGTGCCGACCGCGAGGGGGGTTGATTCCAGTACGGGTGCCCCTCCGTCGGCAGTCGCGGTTTGTTTGGCCACTCACGACTAACGCCCCGACGCCATGCGTAGCGTCGGCTTCGAACCAATCAACTCGACCAACGCCGCAAAAATTCGTCGCGGGCGTCCGCCGTCGCCTGGCTGCAATCCAGTTTTAGGAGATTCGGCATCCCCGTGTTACCAATGCTGAACCCCGCAACGGCGAAACTAATCCCCCGCTCGGGCGTCAAGGTGCCCAACGCCTGCACCGAAGCTCCGTGTGCGCGCAGGGGTTCGGCCATAGCGTGATGTGCAATTCCGGCACCTTCGAGTTCGGCCTTTTTAGCAGCCAGCTCATGGCAAGCTTGGAGGTACGCTGGGACCAAGCGATTCTGGATGTCGTGGCCGCTCGCATCGAACAGCAACACGCCAAGTGCCTGCGATGCCGCCGTGAACTGCGCGCGCAGGTCGGCCGCCTGGGCGCGAAGCGCAGCCACA
>JBBQTF010000076.1:0-7044 GCA_038234675.1 Steroidobacterales bacterium | reverse complement strand
AGTGGGCGCGGCGTGCGCGTCGGGATATTGTCCGATAGTTTCGGGTGTCTCACTGGGCCGCTTGTCCCGGGCCAGATATTCACGACAACGAAGCAAGACATTGCCAATGATGACCTGCCGGCCGACACCAAGATTCTGAATGACCAAGCGTGCGCTAATGCGAACGACGAAGGGCGCGCGATCGGCCAAATCGTTCACGACGTGGCGCCGGGCGCATCGGTGGCGTTTCACACCGCCAATAACAGCGAGGCGGACTTCGCCCAAGGCATCATTGATTTGGCCAATGCGGGCTCGACCATTATTGATGACGACGTGATTTACTTTGATGAACCAATGTTCCAGGACGGGATCGTCGCGCAGGCCGTCGATACGGTCTATGCTCGGGGCATTCCATATTTCTCGTCCTCCGGCAATGAGGCGCGCCAGTCCTATGAATCAGACTTCCGCTTGTCAAGCAGCACGGGGGCCAGCGGCGTTCGTCATAACTTTGGCACCGCGACGAAGCCAGATCCGATGCAGACAATCACTGTGACTGATCAAGGCTTCGAGCTGCTGGTGTTGAATTGGGACGAGCCCTTCAAGTCCGCGGGACCGAAAGGTTCGCGCTCCGATGTGGATCTAATCTTCTATCGCATGAACGGTCAGCCGATCCCAAACTGTGACGGCAATCTTAAGCCTGCCGTTTGCCAATTTGCGGGGACAAGCAGCAATATCGGTGGTGATGCGCTCGAGGAAGCGGCGATTTCCAACACCAGCGGTGGCGACGTGCAGGTCCAGGTGAGCATCGAATTGTATTCAGGCCCTAAGCCGAACTACCTGAAGTACGTTTATTTCGCACTGGGCGCGGGCACCATCTTTATTGACGAACATGACACCCAGAGCGGGTCCTCTTACGGCCACGCCATCGCCAAGGGTGCAATGTCGGTCGGGGCCGCGCCTTGGTACAACACGGCGGCCTGGGGCGATCCGTTCTGGTCCAGCTGCAAACCAGCCTGTCTTGAGTACTTCTCCTCGGCGGCGGGCACGCCAGTTTTCTTCAACGCCGCGGGCAACCGCTTGGCGACGCCGCAAATCCGCCAGAAGCCTCAGGTGACGGGACCGGATGGCGGCAACACGTCGTTCTTCTTTTCGATTTACACGCCCACGGTGCCGGGCTCGACTGAGCCGGACAAGTATCCGAACTTCTTCGGAACCTCCGCTTCCGCGCCGCACGTCGCTGCCATAGCGGCGCTGATGATCGACAAGCAAGCGCGCGCCGGTAAGCCGGCCATGTCTCCGGACAAGATCTACGGGATCCTGGAGAACACGGCACGGGATATGCGTCTTGCCGCGGCGCGAACGATCGCGCCGTACCCATTCCCGTTCGGTCCCAAGGGTTTTGACTACGATTCAGGATTTGGATTCGTAGATGCGGATGCCGCAGTCGCGGAGGCCGGCCACTGAGGACGGTCGCCGTAGATTAACGCTGCTCAAGCAGGGGCCCCGGAATTCAATCCGGGGCCTTTTTTTATTTTTTGTCTGACCCTGAAGGTTGTCCCGAGGGTAGCGCTGGCTCTAGGGCGCGCCATCGTTGCAGACGGTACAGGGCCCACAGCAGCGCCGCAGCGATCTAAAGACTAAACGCTGCGACCGCCCAACCGCTGCGAATCCGCTCTTTCGTTAGCGATGAAATCGTGGAAGGCGGGGCCTGACACCCGGCTCTCCAGCAGCCGCGCCTGTTGATCGAGCCTCTGTATGGCAAACAATTTGTCGCTGTTGCCGAGCTTCGACTGGGCCACCGCCGTGCTCAGGACGCGAATGGTCTGATCGTAGACTTTCAACGGCACCGGAAAGGGATGGCCATCTTTTCCGCCGTGCGCCATAGAGAACCGGGCCGGATCGGAGAACCTCGCCGGTGCGCCGTAGATCACTTCAGCAACCAGCGCCAATGAGGCCAGTGTACGTCGGCCCACCCCTGGGATCATCAATAGCTCAGTAAAATCCTTCGGGGCCCGAGCAGCGGCCACGGCCAGCACCGCATGCAGCCGTTTTAGCTCCACTTCGGAGGCCCGGACCTCGTGATGTGCGGGCATCCGCAAATGGGGCAGCGAGGGTTCGGGGGCGAAGTCCAGCTCGGGAAACAGGCTAAGCGCGACATTGCCCATACCCCGAAGCTGCTTTAAGACACTGACCGGTCGCGCGGGACCGCCAGCCACCAGTTCAAGCCCCGCCTGGCGGTTCCTGCGCGCACGTTCGTGGGCGAGATTGATAATCAGCGCGCCGTGATTCTGCCCCTCGATGGCCGCGTGCGGCGAGTCGAGGTAACTGCCGACGTTCTCCGACAGCCAGTGGTAGCGGCGGGCTTCGCGGCGCAGTGTATTCATGCCTTGCTGAACGACGCACCAGTGTCCAAGGCGCGATACCACGAAGGCGTGGAGGTACAGCTCATAACCGTCCTGGACGGCGGCGCTGTCCACCTTGGCCACCAGACGGCTGGATCGTGTCAGCGCGGTGGCATCCAAGCCGGTTTGCTCTCCGACGCATTGGAGTTCCGCGGGGGTTTGCCGGGAATGGCGTCCCCGCCCGCCACACACATAAATGCCAAGTTCACTTTGCAGCGGCCGAAGTCCGCGCTTCAAAGCACCCACAACACTGGTAGTAATGCCTGAGGAATGCCAGTCCATGCCCATCACCGCGCCCATCGACTGAAACCAGAAGGGGTGAGCCAGGCGTCGCAGCAACTCCTCCGCGCCGTACCGGTGCACGATCGCTTCGCTAATTACTCGTCCCAATGCGGCCATCCGAGTGGAAAGCCACGCCGGCACCCGCCCGCCATGCAGCGGTAAATCCGCCATTCCGGTGGAGCGAGTCATCAGCCGGCGAGATAGAAATTAAAGAGATTCACAGAGCCAAGCGCGAAATACCCTAGCGATGAGCTGTTCGAAGCGACTGTAATTATATACAGTACCGCCCTATTTTCAATCAGACCGACATGGACCGCGCCGAGCTGAAAACCCAATTAGTGCGATTAATCCGGTCCCGTATCGAATCGCACATTGTCGATGTCTCCGGTGCCGAGCCGAGGGACGCGGCCATCTACACGCTGTCGGACCCGCGAGACGTCCGGATGGTGCGATACGTGGGTCAGACCTCCTGCCCGCGCCGACGGTATTTGCAGCATCTGGGTGCGGCCAAACTCTGGCTACCGAACGAGTTGCCGTGGTGGATTAAACGTCCGGACATGAGATCTTTATATCAGTGGATCAGGAATCTGTATCGTGACGAGCACCGGCTGCCGGTGATGGTTGTGACGGCTTGGGCGAAAGCTCCGGACGCCCGCGCGAGCGAACGTGATCTCATCTTCGAGCATCTGCAACGCCAGTCGCCGTTGTTCAATCGAGAAGCTGAAGCGGTCCAGATCCAGCCTTATCTTCTTTGACGGAGGCGCCCGCGTCGACGCACGCCGTTGCGCTTACCGGACAGCCCTGCCGATAGTCAGGCGTTGACGAATCGTGGCCCACTGTCAGCGATGACCTACATCATTCGCCGCGATTGTCCGAAGGCAACTCACCCCTTTTGGTGACACGTTAACCCAATCTGTAGCTGGATCGTCAGGAGTGCTATGCCTCGCGCGATATGGAAAGGTGCCATCAGTTTTGGCCTGGTGCATGTGCCCATAGCGCTGTATCCGGCCTCGACCTCCACGGGCATCGATTTCGATTGGCTCGACAAACGCTCGATGGATCCGGTGGGCTACAAAAGAATTAATAAACGCACGGGCAAGGAAGTCGCCAAGGAGAACATTGTCAAAGGCGTCAAGGTGGAGGACGAGGCCTACGTCGTGCTGAGCGATGAGGAAATCAAAGCCGCTTACCCCCGCACCACGCAGACAATTGAGATCGAATCGTTCGTCAAGGTGGAAGAAATTCCGCTGATGCAGTTCGAGAAACCCTATTACCTAGAGCCGCTCCCCAAGGGGGATAAAGTCTATACGCTGCTTCGGGAAGCCATGCTGGCCTCAGGCGTGGTCGGCATCGCGCGGGTGGTCTTGCACACCAAGGAGTATCTGGCTGCTTTGATGCCCAACGATCAGGGGCTGCTCTTAAATACTCTCCGATGGGCGGACGAGATCAGGGATTTTGCCGACCTGAAGCTTCCGACTGAGGGTAAAAAAGCACTCAAGGAGAGCGACGTAAAAATGGCGAAACAGCTCATCGCCGACATGACGACGAACTGGAAGCCCGATGCTTACGCCGACAAGTTCACGCATGCTATTCACGCGTTGGTGGCGAAACGTCAGAAGGCGGGAACTACGGAAAAGGTCGAGGTGATGGAGGAAACCTCCGAGTCGACCAGCAACGTGCTTGATCTGACCGCCTTGCTCGCCCGCAGCCTAAAAAAAGCGCACGGCGAAGAGGGCAAGGGCGCGCGAGTCACCGCCAAGACGACAAGCAAAGCCGCGCGAAAGCGCGCCTGAGGACTTGTGTCGTCGCGTAGCGTGGGTTCTGCAGCGCGTCGCACGAAATCCGCAGGCCCGCCCCTGGCCCGCTATTGGGCGAAGCGGGATTTCAGCAAGACAGCCGAACCTCGCGGGGAGCGCGCGGATCCAAGTCCCTCTTTGACGTTCGTCATACAAAAGCACGCCGCTTCGCGCCTACACTATGATTTCCGCCTGGAGCTGGACGGTGTGCTGGTCTCCTGGGCCGTACCCAAGGGACCCAGTTTTGATCCGGCCGACAAACGCCTGGCAGTCCATGTCGAGGATCACCCGTTGTCGTACGGGTCGTTTGAGGGAACGATTCCAGCCAAACAGTACGGCGCGGGCACCGTCATCGTTTGGGATAAAGGCTACTGGGAGCCGCTCGGTGACCCCGGTAAGGGACTAAAGCAAGGCAAACTGGCTTTTAGATTGCACGGTCAAAAAATGCAGGGCAACTGGGAGCTGGTAAAAATCGCCAAAAACGCAGAGCGGCAGGAGCCCTGGTTGCTGTTCAAGAAACGGGACGAGTTCGCTCGACCCCAGGGCGAATACGACGTGGTACGAGCCCTACCCGACAGTGTGATCGCCAAACCCCTGAAGCCCTCGGTCGCCAAGGCTGAAACAAATGGATCGGGCGCTGCGCAAGGTCGCGCCCCGGCGCGGCTCGTCAAAGGCCTGCCGGCCGGCTCAATACCGGCGGCGCTGCCCAAACTGCTAAAACCCCAGCTGGCGACGCTCGTCAAAGCGGCGCCGACCGAAGGTCAGTGGATCTACGAGATCAAATTTGACGGCTATCGGATCATGACCCGCATCGACAAGAGCAAGATCAGCCTGGTGACGCGCGGCGGTCACGACTGGGCCTCCAAAATGCCCAACTTGGTGCGAGAAATTGGAAGCCTGGGTATCCGCTCCGGATGGTTGGACGGTGAGATCGTTGTACTTGGCGCCCACGGTACCCCAGATTTCAATGCACTTCAGAAGGTGTTGGACGGCCGCTCGGACACCACCCAAATCGTGTATTTCCTTTTTGACCTCCCCTTTTTCAACGGACGCGACCTGCGCGCGACGGAACTGCAGGCCCGCCGTCAGCTCCTGAGCGCAGCGCTGGGTAAAAAGCGCACAGACCACCTGCGCTACAGCGAGGCCTTCGAGGCAGATCCGGGCTCGGTCCTCAGCTCCGCGTGCGCGATGCACCTGGAAGGCGTCATCGCCAAACGTGCCGACGCGCCCTACGTGTCTAGGCGCACCGAAACATGGCTCAAGCTCAAGTGCACGCGACGCCAGGAGTTTGTGGTGGGCGGCTACGTCAACCGTAGCGACAATTCGGCGCAGATCGGAAGCTTACTGCTCGGTGTGTACAGCGCCGAAGGCGAGCTGATGTCGGCCGGCAAAGTGGGAACCGGCTGGGATTACGAGGAGGCGCGGCGCTTAAAGGAGAACTTAAAGAAACTTCACAGCGACAGTACCCCTTTTTCAGCGCCACTTAAAAAACCTGGCCGCTGGTCACGTACGACGGGTGGTGGAGTGCGGTGGGTAAAACCTCAGCTTGTTGCCGAAGTGGAATTTGCGGAGTGGACTCCTGACCATCAGATTCGTCATGCTTCCTACGTGGCACTTCGAAAGGACAAGCCGGCCAAGGAGATCGTGCGCGAGACCGCCAAGATGCCAGGGAAATTGAAGCCAAGCGGTCCGGCGAAAAAATCCTCTTTAGAGCAGATCGGGGTGACTCACGGTGAACGTGTCATCGATCCCACGACCAAACTCAAGAAAATTGATCTGGTTCGCTACTATGAGTCGGTGAGCGATTGGATCCTGCCTCATCTCAGAGGACGGCCGTGCTCGCTGGTCAGGGGGCCCGGCGGCGTGACAGGTCAGCTGTTCTTCCAGAAGCATATAGAAAAGGGTTTCCCGGCTCTTACAGAACTGGACGCTAAGCTGTGGCCCGCCCACAAGCCTTTGCTCCAGGTTGACACGGCGGAGGCGCTGCTGGGAGCGGCGCAGATGAATGTCATCGAGTTTCACCCCTGGAATTCGACATCGAAAAAGATCGACCTGCCCGACAGAATGATATTTGACTTGGATCCGGGGGCCGGTACGGCGTGGAAGCAGATACGGGAGGCGGCCACCTTGACCCGAGCCCTGTTGTCAGAGCTGGGCCTCGAATCGTGGTTGAAAACCTCGGGGGGGAAGGGACTCCACCTGGTCGTGCCGCTGGCACCACGCTGGACCTACGACACCGTCAAGGGCATTTCGAAGGCGATCGTTGAACACCTCGCGAAGACGATCCCGGCCCGGTTCGTTGCCAGGAGCGGCGCCTCAAATCGCGTGGGTAAATTGTTTGTTGATTACCTTCGCAACGGGCACGGAGCGACCACGGCGGCTGCGTTTTCCGCGCGTGCGCGCCCCGGGCTGGGTGTGTCCATGCCCATTTCTTGGGAAGAGCTGGCCACCGTTAAGGGCGGCGCACAATGGACCATCGCGAATGCTCGCGAGTTCCTGTCCTTCAGGAAGCAGGACCCTTGGACTCAATTCTGGAAGCAGCGCCAGTCGCTAACGCAGGCCATGAAAGTTCTGTCCTTCACGCC
>JBBQTF010000075.1:0-7076 GCA_038234675.1 Steroidobacterales bacterium | reverse complement strand
CGATTTCCAGAACACGGTGACGGCGACGGGCACGAACGTCCAAGTAACGGATGTGAACGCGCTGACGACGGTGCTGACCGATGGTGGTGCGAGCACGCTGGTGGCAGGCGGTGCGCTGGTCACCTCGGGCACGACGACGGGCCTTCTGAGCACGACAACCTCAGGCGGTGCGGGGAGCACGACGACGTTCGGTACGACGACGGCGGGGTCGATGAACGTGACCTCCACGGGGCCGGTGAACCAGACGGGCACGATCAGCACGGGTGCGGCAACGTTCAGTGCGGCGGGCCAGGCGATCGACCTGACGACCAACGGTGCGGCGAACAACTTCACGGGCACGGTGAGCCTGACCGGTGCGACGACGACGATCACGGACGCCAATGCGCTGACGCTGGGCACGCTGAACACCGGCGCGCTGACCGTGGCCTCGACGGGGCCGTTGAACCTGGGTCAGGGCACGGTAAATGGCGCGCTGGTAGCCAACAGTGGCGGCAACGCGATCATCCAATCCGGTGCGCTGACGGTGACGGGCACGACGGGGCTGACGGCCACGGGTAACTCGATCACGCTGACCAGCGCGGGCAACGATTTCCAGAACACGGTGACGGCGACGGGTACGAACGTCCAGGTAACGGATGCCAATGCGCTGACGACGGTGCTGACCGATGGTGGTGCGAGCACGCTGGTGGCAGGCGGTGCGCTGGTGACCTCGGGGACGACGACGGGGCTGCTGACGACCACGACGGGTGGGGCGGGGAGCACGACGACGTTCGGTACGACGACGGCGGGGTCGATGAATGTGACCTCCACGGGTGCAGTGAGCCAGACGGGCACGATCAACACGGGGGCGGCGACCTTCAGTGCGGCAGGCCAGGCGATCAACCTGACGACCAACGGTGCGGCGAACAACTTCACCGGCACGGTGAACCTGACCGGTGCGACGACGCAGATCACCGACACCAATGCGCTGACCTTGGGCACGCTGAACACGGGCGCACTGACAGTAGGCTCAACGGGGCCCTTGAACCTGGGTCAGGGCATGATAAATGGCGCGCTGTTGGCCAACAGTGGCGGCAATGCAATCATCCAATCCGGCGCGCTGACAGTCACGGGCACGACGGGCCTTACGGCTGGAGCAGCGCCCATCACCCTCACTCAGGCAAATGATTTCCTGGGCGTGGTCACTTTGTCCAACTCTGGTGCAAATGCAGTCCAGATCACGGACATCAATACGATATCGTTCCCGAGCCTGACCTTGGGTGGCGCTCTTACAGTTAATGCGCCGACGATAGTCGCGAACAGCACGACAAATACGGGCAACCAGACTTGGAATGGCAATGCGTCGTTCAATGGGACAGAGACCACGAACGGTGGAGCGTTTGCCGTTACGGGTACGACTACGTTGAGTGGTCCGGTCACGATCAACGCCGGGGCTGGCAACATTACCTTTACGGGAGCGGTGAACGGCGCAAACGCGCTGGCGGCTAATAGCAGCGGGACGACGACATTCACGGGTGCGGTGGGTACAGGTGCAGCGCTCACGACCCTCACCACAGACGCCGCCGGCACGACCGCTATCAACGGCGGCTCAGTCACCACAATCGGCGCACAGAACTACAACGACCCTGTGACTCTGGGTGCGGCGACGACGATCACCGGTGTCGCGAGCAGGTTCGGCAGCACGGTGAACGGCGCCCAGACGCTGCTGGTGAACGACAGCGCCGCAATGACCTTCGCCGGTGCGGTGGGTGGAATCTTCCCGCTGGCCAGCCTGACGACAAACGCCGGCGGGTCGACGACCATCCAGGGCGTCACGACGTCAGGTTCCCAGATCTACAACGACCCGCTGATCACGAATGGCGTCTACACCACCACTGGTGCCGGCTCGGTCTTCACGGCGAACAGCACGACCACGCTCGCCGGGGCGACCTCCATCGTGACCAATTTCGGAAACGTCCTTCTCAGCGGCACAGTCAACGGGACAAACCCGTTGGCGATCAATACGGGGGCTGGTGGCTCGATGGCGTTCGGAACGACAGTGGGTGCCACGACGCCGCTTGGGAGTGTGTCGATTACCTCGCCGAGGATCTTCGCGCATGACGTAACAACCACCAAGGGCACCTTTACCGGCGACCAGACCTACACGACGGGAAGCATTACGTTCAACAGCACCGAGACTACCAACGGCGGCAACTTCACCGTCAACGGCATCACCATCCTTGGCAACAACGTCACGATCAACACCGGCGCGGGCAATGCAACCTTTACTGGAAATATCGTCGGCACGACGGCCGGCGGACAGTTCCTGGTGGTCAACAGCTCCGGCAATACCACCTTCGGCGGCCAGATCGGCACGTTGCTGATCCCCCTTGCCAGTCTGACCACCGACGCCGCCGGCACTTCGTTCTTCGGCGGAGACGTGTTCACGGGCGGGCCGGCAGGCACGGCGACTGCGGGAAATGTCCCCACCATTACCATCGCTGATTCCGCAAGCGGATCGCCGAATCTGACCCTGACCAGCACCACCGGCGGTCTCATATTCATCAATAACGCGACCACCTCTTTCCCGGGCACCATCAACACCACGGGTGGCGTGACGATTGCCGGTAGCTCAAACCTCGGGACCGCCGGTGCGCCGCTGAACTTCACGGTCACGCCGCTGGGGATCCAGATGGTGAATCCTTTCACGCTGTTCTCGACCTCCCCCTCGATCCCCGGCCAGCTGTTCGGCAATACGAACGCCTCGATCTTCGTGAACGGTGCGGCGGCCCTGGTGAGCGCGGGATCGACATTCGCGTTGCAACAGATCAATTCGGCACAGTCAACCGCGTTCGTGGCCGTTGCCGAAGCCTCCAAGGCCGGCTTCGATACGGACAGCGTGGCGCAGCAGATCAACTACGGCTTCGCCGGCGACGTGGGTGTGAGCCCGCCGATGGATCACCGCATCGACGAGACGGGTGTTTCGGTGCCCGCGGGCTTTGGCGAAGACGAGGAAGACGACTGCGCTCCGGGCTCGTCCGGCTCGAAGGCCAACTGCCCGCCCTCGTCGGACCCCAAGAAGAAGTAACCGGCACGGGCGGGCTGATCCACAGCCCGCCCGGCTTTACTGCCTAACCGCGGCTCAAACGACAGGCGTAAGCAGCGGCTTGCCCGCGTAGAGCGCCCTGAGATTGTCCACCTGCAGCATGCCCATGGCGAAGCGCGTCTCATACGTTGCGCTGCCCACGTGCGGGAAGAGGACGGCGTTGTCGAGGCCATAGAATTCCGCCGGCACTTTCGGCTCTTCCGAGAACACATCCAGGCCGGCGCCGGCGATCTTCCCCTCCTGCAGGTACTTGAGCAGCACGGGCTGGTCGACGACCGATCCGCGCGAGATGTTTACGAGATACCCCTTCGGACCCAGCGCGTCGAGCACCCTGGCATTCACCAGGTTCTTGGTTTCGGCCCCGCCCGGCGTCACCAGCATCAAGACGTCCGAGGCCTTGGCAAGGGACACCGGATCGGAATGATATGGGTAGGCCACATCCTTCTTGTTGCGGTTGTGGTACGCGATCTTCATGCCGCACGCTTGTGCGCGCTTGGCGATGGCCTCGCCGATGCGGCCGAGACCCACGATGCCCATGGTCTTGCCGCCAAGGGACGTGGTCAGCGGATAGCCGCCGCGGGGCGCCCAGTATCCCGACCGGAGATAGGCCTCCGACTGCGGGAATTTGCGCATCACGTTCATCGCCAGCGCCATCGCCGTGTCCGCCACGCAGTCGTTGAGCACGTCCGGCGTGTTGGTGACGCGGATTCCGCGCGTCTTCGCCGCACCGACATCGACCGAATCGTAGCCGACGCCGAAATGGGAGATCAGCCTGAGCTTGGGCAGGGCGTCCATCATTGCCGCGTTGACGCCGGGCCCGCCGCTGGCGATCCCCTCGATCTTGGGCGCCAGCGCCTTGAGGAATGCGTCGCGGTCCGTGGCCTCGTAGAGCCGGTGCGCGGTGAATTCCTTCTCGAGGATTTCCTGGGTCGGCTGGTGGAGCTTCGCGACGATGATGATGTCGGGTTTCATTGCGCTTCCTTTAGCGGTCATTTGAATTTTGCACAGAGGGCTTCGGCGCCGCGCGCGAGGATCCCCACGTCGGCCCCCACCGCGCAGAACAGCGTTCCGGCGGCGAGCATGCGCCTGGCGTCGGCCTCGATGGGGGTGAGATAGCCGGGCGCCTTGCCGGCCTTTGCGATGCGGCGCATGGCGTCCTCGATGAGCGGCAGGATCTTCGGGTTCGACGTTTCGCCCGGGTAGCCCATCGACGCGTGCAGGTCCGCCGGCCCGATGAACACGCCGTCGACGCCGTCCACGGCGCAGATCGACTCGATGTTCCTGAGGGCCTCCTCGGTCTCGACCTGCACCAGCACGCAGATTTCCTCATGCGCCCGTTTCGCGTAATCCTTGACCCGCCCGAAGCGCGTCGCGCGGGTGGTGCCGGCCACGCCGCGCACGCCGTCCGGGGGGTAGCGGGTGTACGAGACGGCAGCCTTCGCCTCGTCTGCGTTGCAGACATAGGGAATCAGCAGCGACTGCGCGCCGGCATCCAGCATCCGCTTGATGGTCACCATGTCGTTCCAGGGCACGCGCACAATGGGGTGACTCGAGTACGCCGCAGCTGCCTGCAATTGGGAAAGCACGCTCTCGAGATCGTTGGGCGAATGCTCCTGGTCGAGCAGCAGCCAGTCGAAGCCGGCGCCGGCGATGACCTCGACTGAGTAGTTGGACGACAGGCTGGACCAGAGGCCGATCTGCACCTTGCCCGATTTCAGCGCGCGTTTGAAGGGGTTGGGCGGGATTTGCATGGACTACCTTTTCATTATTGGCAACAAAAATAACCGGAAAACGGCTCCTGGAGCCGGTCTCCTAACTATAAAGTTAATAAAACTTCTCAGTCGGCCTTGATCCCGTTGTCCTTGACCACCTTGGCCCAGCGCGCTTTCTCGCTGGCGACAAAGCTGCCCAGCTGCTCTGGGGTATCCGCGCGCACCTCGGTGCCCTGCTTGGCGAGCATGTCCTTCATGTCCTGCGTGTTGAGGATCCGGGTGATCTCGGCATTGAGCTTGAGGACGATGTCGCGCGGTGTGTTTGCGGCGGCCAGCAGGCCCTGGTAGGAGCCGGTCACGAACCCGGGCAGGCCCGACTCGATCAGGGTCGGCAGCTCGGGCGCTGACGGTACGCGTTGGGCGCTCGTAACCGCGATGCCGCGCAGGCGCCCGCCTTTGACCGACGGGTAGGTGGCGAGCATGCCGTTGAAGAGGACGTTCGACTGGCCGGCCACCACGTCGGTGACGGCCTGCGAGCCACCCTTGTAGGGGATGTAGGCCCACTGGATGCCCATGCGCTGGGCGAAGTCGACGCCTGCGAGGTGGGGTGCGCCCCCGGTGCCCGAGTTGGCGAAGTTGAGCTTGCCTGGATTGGCCTTGGCGTAAGCGACCAGCTCCTTGACGGTAGCTGCGGGCACCGACGGATGCACGGCCAGCACGTGCGGCGAGTAGGACACCATGACGATGGGCGAGAAGTCCTTGACCGGGTCGAACGGCAGGTTCGGGTAGACGCTTGGGTTGATCGCGATTGCGCCCACGTCCGACAGCAGCATCGTGTAGCCATCCGGGGCCGAGCGCACCACGTACTCCGCGCCGACATTGCCGTTGGCGCCGGTCTTGTTCTCGACCACCACCGGCTGGCCCCATGCCTCGGTCAGCTTGGGGCCGATCGCGCGCGCAAGGATGTCGGAAGTGCCGCCGGCGGCGAAAGGCACGACGATGCGGATCGGTTTGCTGGGATAGGCCTGCGCAAAGGCGGCGCCGGCGGCGAGCGATAGCGAAACAGCGGCGGCGAGAAGTCTCAACATGGAAGGTCTCCTTGGATGTTATGGGCCGTCGCGCCGCTCCCGCATGGCGCCCGGCCGGTTTGGATTGCCGGAAGAATTCTAAGCCATCCGCCAGCCGACCCTGGGTTACTCAACTGCATTACTCGACTACCGCGACTGGATCGTCCTCGTTGAGCACGTCGCCTTCGGCCACCAGCAGCTCCAGCAGCTTGCCGGCGCGCGGCGCCTCGATCGGAATCTCCATCTTCATCGACTCCATGATGAGGATCACGTCGCCGGCAGCCAGCGTTGTGCCCGCTGCCGCGACAATCTTCCATACGGTTCCGGCGACTTCGGTACGGACCTTTGTGGCGCTCATATCGGGAAATATCCGAAGGTGGAGGGCCCCGCCTCGCGCAAGGGGGCGACGAGATTGGCGAACTCGCACAGCAACGAGCGCGTTTCGCGCGGATCTATCATTTCGTCGTAGGCGAATGCCTCGAGCGTGCGGAACGGGGAGCCCAGGCGCTGGAGGCGTTCGCGCAATTCGGCGATCTTTGCCCGCGGGTCGGGCGCGGCCTCGATGTCTTTGCGGAACGCCGCCTCTATCCCGCCTTCGAGCGGCAGGGATCCAGCCCGCATGGACGGCCAGCAATAGCGCACCGAATAGCGCGACTGGTTGGAATGCCCGGCGGCGGCCACGCCGTAGGCCTTGCGCACGATGACGGCGCACCACGGCACCGTCGTCTGCTGGATCGCGGTGAGCGCCGCGACGCCGTGCCGGATCGTGGCGGTCTTTTCGGCTTCCAGCCCCACCAGGAACCCCGGGATGTCGGCCAGGTGCACGATGGGAAGGTGAAAGAGCTGGGCGAGCTGGGTGAAGCGGGCGACCTTGCGCGAAGCGTCGGCGGTCCACGCGCCGCCATAGTGCATCGGGTCGCTCGCCAGGATCGCGACCGGCCAGCCGTCGAGGCGCGCAAAGCCCGTGATCACCCCGCGTCCCCAGAAGCGGCCGATTTCAAAAAACGATCCTTCGTCAACCAGCGCCTGGACGATCGGACGCATCTTGTAAACCTTGCGATCCTCGCGCGGTATCGCCTCGATCAGCCAGTCGACATTTCGCTTCGGGTCGTCCGCGGGTGCGGAGCGCGGCGCCAACTCGTGGACGGACGGCGGCAGGTAAGAGAGGAATTTCCTTGCGCGCGCAAAGGCATTGGCTTCGCTCTCCGCCTC
>JBBQTF010000074.1:0-7085 GCA_038234675.1 Steroidobacterales bacterium | reverse complement strand
CGGCGGCCTTGGGGCCCGCCAAGATCTGCGGGATGGCATAGACCCCCGGGGAGGACAGGCCGCAGACCACCTCGTATCCAAACAGACACGCGATTGAGCCGCCGATGGGCAGCAGCGCCATACCCACCATGCAGCCAATCGTGGCGACATGGCTTAGCGCCATGACTCCTTTGTAGATCACATCGGGTGAGCGCCCGGCGCGGCACCAGCTATCGGTCGCCCAGCCCATCAGCAGCGCGCTGATTGCGTTGATCAGGTAGGCGCCCCCGGCAATGGCCGCCATGGACTCCATTGAGAAGCCGCGCGCCTTGACCAGGTAGACCGGCAACCAGGCCAGAATGAAGTAAAAGTTGTAGTTGCTGGCAAAGTGCCCGAGGGATGCGCCCCACAGGCCGCGCTGGCGCAGGATGCGCGCGAACGACGGAACCTCACCGCTGGCGGCCGCCGCCTTTACTGCCGGGCCTTGCGGCGTGCGCAACCAGGGCCACAGCCACAGCAGCGAGAGGCATCCAAACAGTACGAAAACGGGGCGCCATCCGAGCTTGGCCATCAACATTCCGCCAAGGAACGTGCCGACCGCCGGACCTACCAGATAACCAAAGCTCAATACGCCATTGGCCATTCCCAGCTGGCTCTGCGGGACTTCGCTCGCCAGGGCCTTGGACGCACTGGGAAACGCGGTGCTTTCGCCCAAGCCCAGCAACAAGCGCAGCAGCAGCAGCATGATCAGGCCATTGGCCAGGCCGGTCAGGAGGGTCGCCACCGACCAGATCACAACCCCACCGGCCAGCACACGGCGTGCGCCGTAGCGTTCCGCGAGCCACCCCGCGGGTACCATCGCCGTGACATAGGTCCAGAAGAACGCCGACAGCAGGAATCCCAACTGGGTTGCGCTGAGATGCAGTTCGTCCTGGATCAATGGCGCCGCGGTGGCCAGATTGCCGCGATCGATGTAATTGATGCCCACCGCTGCGGCGAGCAGCAGTACCACGCGGATGGGTCGGTTAGGCGCGCGTTCCGAACTTGCAGTGGACAACGAATTCCCGCCGGGCAGACTTGCGGTGGCTAACTAGGGCGTTGTGAGCACGTCGAGCAGCGGCTTGGCGGCCTTGGGCACCGCTGCACCGTAGTCTTCGCCCAACAGCGCGGCGATCGTGGCGGCGATTTGTGACTGCGTGACGTTCGCTACGTCATGGCGCTCCCCAAGCGGCGGGGTATCCGGGCCTATAACGGCGATCCAGATGTTTTCCGACCCCTTCTGATCGACCCCGTGGTCCTTCCAGTCCACCATGCCGTGGCCGCGGCCGTGGTCCGCGGAAATAATAAAGGTGGTCTGGTCCTTGTACTCGGGCATGGACTGCATCTTTTGCCACAGCGCGGCCACGTAGCTGTCAAAGCTGTGTGCCGTCTCGAGCACCAGGTCGTAGCGTCCAGTGTGCGCCCAGCTGTCGGTATCGCCGTAGCCGATAAACATCACGCGTGGATGGTGCGACTGCAAATAATCCAGCACGCTGACGTTGAGGAACGAATCAAACGGGTCGGTGCCTTCCAGGCGCGTCGTATTCTCGTAAAGACTGCGCAGCAGCAGGCCGCGCGGACTGCGATCTTGCGAGTCCACCAGATTGGAGCCCGAGCGCACCGGCAAGTGACTGCGCTTCTCGTTGAAGATATCGTGGAAATTTTCCCAAGTGCCGAATATATGCACCTGGTCCTTAAATCCGGGTCGGGCCGCCAGCCATTCAAATACGGTGACGTTGGGGTTAGGGCCATACTCGTTGGTATTGATGCGCGGGTCGGGAACCCCGGTGGACATCTCGTTGTACCCGGGGTACGAAAAGTTGAAGCCGTTGGTGACTTGAGCGCGGCTTCCGAGCATAGAATTGCCGAGCAATTGTCCCTGCGTGGCCACCGTACCCCAGATGAATGGGAACAGCAGCTTACGGCTCTTTTTGGGGTCCTGGTCGTAGAAGCGCTGGCGCAATTCGGCCTCCGAGTACCAGCCGCCGACGTCGGACTTGTTGATCAGTTCCAATTCTGCGCCTCGGAACATTTCCTCCGGACGCAAGCCGTCGCTGATTAGCAGAACGACATTGCGGGTCTTGCCCGCCAGCGCACTCGACCCATAGGTCAGCGCGAGCAGTGCAGCTGTGACGCCAAAAATACTACGCATGTGATGGCTCCCTGACGCCTTTTTTTCCGCATTACCGCCCCCGATCAGATACTGCAAATTACCATACCGCGCCGCACCCGGGTGAGCCATTTGCGCAACTTGACCTAGAGCGCGCGCGAGATCACTTCTTTCATAATTTCGTTGGTTCCTCCGTATATTCGCTGGACACGGCTGTCGGCAAACATGCGACAGACCAGATATTCCTCCATGTATCCGTAGCCACCGTGCAGCTGTACGCATTCATCCAACACCTTCTGCTGCATGTCCGAAATCCACCACTTCGCCATCGAAGCGGTTACCGTATCGAGCTGGCCGGCACTCACCCGGCTGATGCAATCGTCGATGAAGGTCCGTGCGACGCGCACGATCGTGGCGATCTCAGCCAATTTGAATTTGGTATTCTGAAATTCAAAAACCGATTGCCCAAAGGCCTTGCGTTCACGCGTGTAACTGAGCGTTGCGGCCAGTGCCCCTTCCATGGCCGCGACTCCGCACACTCCAATGAGAATGCGCTCATAGGGCAAATCACTCATGAGCTGATACATGCCCTTGCCTTCTTCGCCCCCGAGCAAATTAGCGGCCGGCACGCGCGCACCATCGAAGAACAGCTCGGCGGTGTCCTGGGCGTGGAGGCCCAGTTTGTCCAGAACTCGACCGACCCGGAACCCGGGGAGCGCATTGGTCTCCACCATCAGCAGCGAAAGGCTCTTCGAGCCAGGACCGGGGTCGGTCTTGACCACAAGCGCGATCAAGCCAGCGAGCAAGCCATTGCTTATAAATATCTTGGAACCATTGACAATGTAGTGATCGCCATCGCGAACCGCGCGCGTGCGTATGCCCTTCATGTCGGAACCCGCACCCGGCTCGGTGATGCCAATGGCTCCGATCAGTTCGCCGGATGACATCTTCGGCAGCAGGCGCCGCTTTTGCTCCTCGGTACCGTGATTAAGCAAATAGTGTGCGGCAATGCTGTGCACGCCCTGTCCAAAGCCGCTCAAACCGCGGCGATTGAGTTCTTCGTAAACGACGGCCTCGTAGCGAAAGTCGGCACCCGCACCGCCATATTCCGCCGGAATATCGGTGCACAGGAAGCCCAACTCTCCGGCGCGACGCCAAATCTGATTTCCGACATTCTGCTGCGCGCGCCACTGCGCTTCCTGCGGCATCATTTCCGCTTCGGCAAACTTTGCCACGGCGTCGCGGAAAATCTGGAGATCATCGTCCATCCACGCCGATTGCGTCTCGGGCATCGTTTCATTCTCCGGTGGCATGCGGGCGCATATTACTGTTTCACCCTGCGGCGCGCACCGCTCGCTTGCCGCAGGCTCAGCGATAGATTCTGTGGGCGCGCCTCGACAGACTCGTCAGTAGCTCGTAATTCACGGTGCCTGCCAGCGCGGCAACTTCCTCGAGCGGAGCACCGCCGCCGATCAGTTCGACGTAATCGCCGACGGCCAGTTGACGGGCTGACAGGCCGCTGACCTCTAAGGTCAGCAGATCCATCGACACTCGGCCCAGCAAAGGCGCGCGCTGGCCCGCTCGCACCGCGTAACCGCAGGCTCCCAGGGCGCGCGGATAGCCGTCAGCGTACCCGACATCGACGGTGGCCACACGTGCCGGCGGAGACACTTGTCGGGTTGCGCCATAGCCGACACTCACTTGCTCGCGCACTTCACGGATCTGCAGCACCTGCCCTTCCACGCGGACAACTTCGGCCATCGGATTCGGGCCGGTCGCGAACGGTCGACCTCCATACAGCGCGATGCCAGGCCGCACCAGATTGCCGTGAACGCGCGAGCCCAGAAAGATCCCGGCCGAGTTGGCCAGGCTCCAGGCGGTAGCGGGCCACGCACGCCGCATCCGCTCGAGCCGTTCGAGTTGCGCGTCGTTCATTGCCCGGCCCGGTTGATCGGCACAGGCCAGATGGCTCAGTAATAGCACCACATTGAGTCTTGATCGGAGCGCGGTGTCCTGGGTCAAGGCGTGGAATTCGGCCGCTGAAAGGCCCGCGCGCGTCATTCCGGTGTCGATTTGCACGGCGGCCGGCGCGCCGGCCGCCTCACGCCCCCAGGTATCGACGTCCGCAAACGTGTTGAGCACCGGCAACAGCTCGTGGCGCATAAACATAGGAAGTGAATTGGAGGGCATTTCATTCAGTACGAATATCTTGGACGCGCGCTGTAGAGCGCGCAGCTCGATGCCCTCGGCGAGTGTGCTAACAAAGAACGTATGGCAACCTGCGGCGAGCAGGCGCGCCGCCACGGGTGCAATACCCAATCCATAGGCATTGGCCTTGACTACCGCGGCGACTTCGGCGTTCGCTGCGCGCGCAGCCAACTGCGCATAGTTGGCCGCAAGCGCCGTCAGATCGATGGTTATACGCACAGCCAGTGACGGAGCGGTGCGCGTTCAGACGCCCGTCAGGGGTGTGAATCCCCCGTACTGGCGCGAAAAATAAAGCAGCGGCTGGCCGTCGCGGGTGTGCACGCCTTCGACCATACCCACCACGATAGCGTGGTCACCGCTCACGAAAAGTTCGTGCGTCAGGCATTCGATCTGCGCGAGTGCACCTCGAATCAACGGCGCCCGCAGCTGGGGCCCGCCCTCAAACCACTCCGGGCCCGCGCGCTCGCGGCTCTGATTGGCAAAGCGGCGTGCCACATCGGCCTGATCGGCACTGAGCAGGCTGACGCCAAATGATTTGCTCGTCACCATCGACGCGTAGCTGGCAGTGTCGTGCTGGATGGCAAACATGACCAAAGGTGGCTCAAAGGACAGGGTAACGAAGGAAGAAACGGTCAACGCGATGATAGTCGATCGCGCGCGATCGTCGGCCGCCACCACCGCGATGGCCCCGGCCGAAGCTCGGCCGAGTTGCCTGTAAACTTCTCCGGAGATTGGCACGCCGGATGGCTAGGCCGGAGGAGCCGGCACGAAGTCCACAAGCTCCACCCCCTCGCCCACCTGCTCACCGCTCGTAACCTTAAAGGCCCGCAGGGTGCCCGGCCCCGGCGCCACGATGGTGTGTTCAATCTTCATAGCCTCGAGCACCAGGAGCGGCTGACCTTTGATCACTTCAGTGCCGATGGCTGCGAGCAACTCGATCACCCGGCCCGGCATCGGCGAGCGCAAACCCGTGGGGCCTGCCGCCACGGTGGGTGTGAGCGTGAGCGGGTCGAGTCGAGTGAGCGCGTAGTGACGGCCTTCCATGAACACATGTTCGGTGGCCGCTGAATGGAACACGGTGCTGGATCTGCGCCCGGACTCGATCTCCAGCGTTAAGCGCGTGCCACCTTCCAGTTGCCCCTGGACGAGGGAACTCTCTGCATCCAATCGAAACTCCCAGCCCCTCGCCCGGTACTGAACTTCGATGGTCTTCTCGTACACGCCGCAGCGGTATGTCAGCTGGCGCCGCGCGCGTTCGCCCAATCGCCAGCCGTCCTGGGCCAGCCACGGAGTGCGGGGCGAGGCATCCCAGTGCCTCAAAAGTGTCGCCGCAGCCGCCGCCAACCATACTTGCCGGTGCGGAGCGGTGGCTGCGGGAAACAAATAATCGTGCTCGCGTTCGATCAGTGCAGTATCGAGGTCGGCGTTGGCAAATGCGGGCGAGGCGACCAGGCGATTCAGAAAATCGACGTTATTGGCCACACCCACGATGTGCAGTTCACTCAGCGCGTCGCGCATGCGCGCCAAAGCCAGTTCCCGGTTCTCGTCCCAGACAATGAGCTTGGCGATCATTGAGTCGTAGTAGGGAGTGATCTCATCGCCCTGCCCCACCCCCGCATCCATGCGCACGTGGCGGGAGGGTGGCGGCGCAGAAAAATATTCGAGGCGGCCGATGGCCGGCAGGAAGCCACGGTCCGGATCCTCCGCATACACGCGCGCCTCAAGAGCGTGACCGGATATTGCCAGCTGCTCCTGTGTCAGCGGCAATGCCTCACCCTCGGCCACGCGCAATTGCCATTCGACCAGGTCGAGCCCAGTGATCATTTCCGTGACCGGATGCTCGACCTGCAGCCGCGTGTTCATCTCCATGAAATAAAATTCGCCGCCCGGAGCGACGATAAATTCCACGGTTCCGGCGCCAAGGTAACCGACCGCGCGGGCCGCGCTGACTGCCGCGCCCCCCATCGCCGTGCGGCGTGCATCGCTAAGGCCTGGCGCCGGCGCCTCTTCGAGCACCTTCTGGTGACGTCGCTGCACCGAGCAATCCCGTTCAAACAGGTGCAGGCAATGGCCATGGCTGTCAGCGAACACCTGTATTTCGATATGTCGCGGCTCCAAGAGATATTTTTCTACCAGCACCCGATCGTCGCCGAAATTCGCACTCGCCTCGCGTTTGCAACTGCTCAGTGCGGCGGCGAAGTCGCTGCCTTTGTCCACGCGGCGCATGCCACGGCCCCCGCCGCCAGCGCTGGCTTTGATCAGGACCGGATACCCCAGTTGATCGGCGGCCTCCCGCAGGAAGCGTTCTTCCTGATGATCACCGTGATAACCCGGGGTCAAGGGCACTGCGGCCCGCTCCATAAGCGATTTGGCTGCGGATTTCGATCCCATGGCCCGAATTGCCGCCGGCGGCGGGCCGATAAAAATGACTCCGGCCTGTGCGCAGTTTTCCGCAAATTCTGCGTTCTCCGACAAGAACCCGTACCCGGGGTGGATGGCTTGCGCACCGCCGCGACGCGCGGCGTCAAGGATTGCATCGCCACGCAGGTAACTCTCGGCGGGGGTACGCCCGCCTATGCCGAATGCTTCATCACAGACCTTGACGTGTCGTGCCCGCGCGTCGGCGTCCGAGTAGACCGCGATCGTGTGTATGCCGAGGCGCTTCGCGGTGCGCGCAATCCGACAGGCGATCTCACCGCGATTGGCGATTAGCAGTCGATCGATGGGCGGCATCAATGATTACTCACAT
>JBBQTF010000073.1:0-7118 GCA_038234675.1 Steroidobacterales bacterium | reverse complement strand
CTTCGAGTGCGAGAAAGCGAAAGGGAGCCGATCAGCCAATCCCATCAGGGACAGCGGCAAACGCCGCATCAAAAGTCCGGATGTACGGGTGCAATCTAAGCCACCAAACCGTCATGAACTGAAAGCTTGGCAAAACGGGGGCGTCCATGTACGGTCAGTCGCAACTTACCCACTGAAATGCCCGTCGCACCGAATTGCGAAAGGAAGGCCACGCTCCTGCCAAGGAGCGATGACCGGTTGGCCTTCAGTCGGACAGGCAGATTGCCACTGATTACGACATTTTCCGTGACCGACGGCGGTTGGGAGCCTGCAAGCCTGCGGGCGTGCGCGCCCAAATCCCGGCCTCGAATTGGGTGATGGCGGGATTCTTGTACGCGTTCGCCTAGGGATCGCAATCCTCAGCCTGGTCGACGAAGCATGAGACACGCGGTCTCCAGATTCGCACCGTTAGTCATTCACTGCCATACGATTCTTCTAATTTAATCGCGTCAGCTACCTCGAGCCGGATCGGACCCCTCAAATCCACTCCGCTCACGAGTCAACGTGGCCTGAATCCGAAGAATCCGTAGCTGTAGGCAATCGTGAATGAGTTTCCGAGCTCGTGGCCATTTCGTCCGCTAATGCCATGCATGTAGCCCAATGAGAATGTCGAGCGATCGGAGTAATACCACGAGGTAAACACGCCGGCATTTGTGAAGTCGTCCGCGGCGAGCCGGTCGTGGTATGGGAACAACGCAGGGGGGGGCGGAATGTCGATTCCTCCGAGGGTTTTTTGCCAGTGGACGAGCGCCTGTAGGCTGACATCAGGTGTCACGTAGTAGCCCACGTCAAACTCGATGTTTTCCTTGTCGTGGGAGATGCCAGCGACCTTTTCGACGATCGCATAGGTAAAGCGTGACTGGATATATGTGCGCGGGATCCACACGTCAAGGCTTCTGCCAGCGGCTATGCCGAGCCAGGTTTCAGTGAGCCTGCGCCCGGGAGCGGCGTGGCCGAGAGTCTCGTAATGATGTGTCGGGTAGACGTACGCAATATATGGGGCGAGCGCGACCGGCTCGAGGCTAAGCTGGTAATGGGCCTCGACCCTGAGGTCCGTGAACGTCGAGTGGTAATTGCTGTCGTCAACTTCGGTGGGATGTGGCTTAGAACCGTGGTATTCGCTGCTGATCAGGGGCAGGGTCGCGCTCAGCATTAACCGGTCAGTCGGGCTGTACGCGGCGGCGAAGCCATAGGTGTAAATGCGGATGTGGCCAGCGTCGACCTCGTTACCGTGCGAGCTAAAGTGTTTCTTGTCGAACGTGTCCGTGTAGGACACTCCGAAGCTGCTCGTGCCGGCCTCCGGCAGCCATGCTTGCGAGTGAGCCGCGGCGGCCCAAATCAACCCCGCGGTCAGCGCCAATGGCGCCGCCAAGACCCCCTTGCTTTTCCTCACCCGACTCTAACCGCTGGCGGCTGCCACTGACCCACTACACCTAGCGGCCAAGCCGGCCTGATTCTCGAGCAGCGATTCGACTTCTTGCACGAACTGGCGATTGTGGCCCTTGTTAGATTCAACAACGCAACCCGAACGTGAGTTCTCATAGACGCGTTCCTCCGCGGTGCTGCCATACACCACGGGGACGACGGGTACGCCGGCGATGACATCCAGCTGCAACTGCGGCGCGTCGCTCCAGTCAGCGAGGACAAAATCAGCACGTCCCGCCTCGAGCGCTTGCTTCAACTCCGCGCCCGACTTCACGACCCGCACTTGATGACCATTGCGTGTCAGCATTTGGTCGAGGCGTGCGTCCGTGTTGGTAGCCGAGAGGCGGGAATCCGGCCTGAGATAAAGGATTAGACTGCCCTGGCGGTGGCTGGAGTGCACCCGGTCGAACGGAATACCGCCGCCGAGCACCGTTAGTTTGTCGCCGCAAGCTTGGGCAGCCGGCGGGTTTACCATGGTGAGTGCCGCGACAGTCAGGGCCGTGACCATGGCGTATAGCCTGTGCATAGGATTTCTCACGAGAGACGAATTACTCGAGCGTACTCCTCCCGTGCCTATTGTTACAATGTTTGGCCGCAGATCCCTCGCTTAGGGGCGCGGCGCAGGCGCCTTACCTCACCACCGACTTCGAATTTGTTGCGGTGCGGCGGTCTGGCATCTGGCCGGCGGCGCGCAGCCGGTCGAGCGTTTGCCGCTCGACCGCGGTCCTGGTCTTCATATCCTCGATAATCGCCTGAAACCCGGCTTCGCCCCGGACTGAGTCGAAGGCGGGGTCGATCCCCACGGTCCACGATAGCACCGCGCCGGGATTGCTGATCATGGCCCTGCGCAGCGCCGCGATGGTTGCCTTTGGGTCGCCTAGTAGGCCGTTAGCAATAGCCTCGTCACCCGCGTACGGAAAATCGCCGCGCTTGAGATCATGCGCGACATGGTTCATGTCGACGAGGCTGGCCCGCAGCAGCCGCTCACCCCGCTCACGCTCGCCGCTCGCGATCAGGAGGTCACCAAGCGCGACACTCGCGCTGGCGACGCCGAGTTGCGTAGGCAATATCGGGATACCTCCGGCGCTCCACGTGACCCCACACATTCGCTCGAGCGCGTCACGCGCCCGCCGGAATCATGCCTCTGACGGGCCTGCATGCGCAGCGCAAATGCCACCCACGGCTCCGCGATCGACATAATTGTGCCATCGGCCAGCGCTGCGTAGGCCAGCTCGGCACCTCTCTCCCAGTCGCCTGCGCGCAGGAGCGGCAGCAGACGCTGGAGCGGCAGCGGATGCTGCGTTTCCTCGGCAACCTGGAGCGCGGCACCCGGGTCGCCCAGTTGGATGTAGCTCATGATCAGCAACCACCGGTTCACCTCATACGACGGGTCGAGCTTCAGGGCTTGCTCGCCATACAGGACAGCATCTGCCAAGCGCCCCTCGGCGCGACGCACCTCTGCGAGCCGCGCTACGGCAGGCAGGTAGAGCGGGTCGCGTGCGACGAGTTTTCGAGCAGCGCGCCCGCGCTGCGAGTGTCGCTGCGTCGATAGAAGAGAAACAGCGCCCGGAGCACGTCGTACTTCTTCTCGAGCGGATCGAGTTGATGTGCCCGCTCGAGCAGTGGCAGAACCTCGTCTCGCCGCCACGGATCCATGTCAAGCAAGGTGGCGAGTGCTTCGTAGCCGCGCGCCGAGTTTGGGTTGAGTTCGATGCCGCGACGGTAATCCTGCTCGGCACCCTTTGCATCACTGTATGCCCGCAGATCACCGCGCACGATATAGGCCTGGGCGTCGGTTGAGTCGAGCGCGAGCGCCCGCTCGATCAGCAACTTGCTTTCCTCAAAAGCCGCGGGGAAGACAGTCTGGCGCTCGCCGCTGACTTCGAACTCCACCAGGTGCAATTGCGCGGCGGCGAGCTCGACGTAAGCGGGGCTATACCCAGGATCAAGCTTAATTACATGCGCAAAATCCGAGGTTGCCGCCCTGATGTCTGTGAGACGTTGACTCGCCAATTTGGCGCGGCCCTTCAGGAACAGGAGGTAGGCATCGGGATCCTGCGTACTGATGGTGCGCGGCGCAGCCTTTCCGAGCAAAGTGATCTTAAGCGCCTTGACGACCGCGGTCGCGATCTCGTCTTGCAGCTGGAAGACATCGCCAAGCTCGCGTTCATAACTCTCGGACCACACTTCGTAGCCGTTGTCCGCGCGTACCAGCTGCGCGGTGACGCGCAGGTGATTGCCGACCTTGCGTACGCTGCCTTCGAGCACATTAGCCACCATCAGTTGCCGGCCGATTGTGGGGATGTCGGCGGCGTGTCCCTTAAATGAGAAGGACGAGGTGCGCGCTGCGACCTGCAGGCCGGGCACTTTGCTGAGCAGATTGAGCAGCTCCTCTGCCAGTCCGTCGGAGAAATATTCCTGGCCCTTGCGCTCGCTGATGTCCGCAAACGGCAGTACAGCGATGGAATGCGCCGGAGCAATGCTGGCCACAGGGGTCGCTGCCTTCGAGCCCGAAGCCGCGCCGCTGGGCGTCCGCGTCATTGCCCGCCATGACAGCATTCCGATTGTGCCGATCAGCAGTGCGGTGACGGCGGCGACTGCTATTTAAAGTCCGAGACGGCGCCGCCGTGCCATTACGCCGAGAGTGTTATTAGCGGGCGCGCGAGCCGGTTTTGCCGTGCCCGCCAGCAGCGCGCTTACCCGTTGGGAGAACGCCGGTGCCGCCGCGCCGGCCGGAATCCGCGTCCATTGCACCGCGCGAAATTTGTCGGGTACGCGCGCGGTGGCGTCGTGCGTGTCGTCGATGACGACGGGGAACAGGAACGCGGCGTCGTCGGCCATCAGGTGGGAGCGATCCACGGCCAGCTTCCACTCGAGCCGGAAGTAACCCTCGGTGCGCGCGTCGGTGTGGGCCGAGATGATCGGGACAAACAGCGCGCAGTCGTGGATCTGTTGGCGGATATTGTGGTCCCAGACGTCCCCGCCGCGCAGTTCGCTCTTATCGAACCACACCTCGATTCCCGCGGCCCGCAAGCCTACACAGATGCGCGCCGCAGCCTCCGCGTCTTCGGAGGCATAGCTGAGAAACACCGCTCTCTGGGATTCGGTCATGAGCCCCAAATCTAGTTCTTGTCCGTTGGCGCCTTAGGATGCGCGAGCATAACGCCGGGCGCAAACTTTGCCTGCTCCAGCACTCAGGCGGTGGCGATTCCCCGAAAGCGGTAATCGCAATTGGCCTCTCACAGTCCCGCGTGCGCCGTTCACATCACGGTCAGTCCGGAAAATTAAGCGCCTGCTCGATGGCCTGGAAACGGGGTTCCCCGCGTAGCGAATCGAAGCGTGTTTTCACAAAGGTCAAGTAGGCGTCGTGGTGGCGCATGGCGGTCTCAAGCCAATCCATAGCAAGTGCGCTATCGCCCCACTCGGCGTAGATCATGGCATAAAACACCGCCCCGTCATCACCCCACGAAGCTCGCATCCCGGCCAACATGGATTCCGCATCAGCGTGACGCCCAAGTTTCTCGTAGACCAGCGCGAGGCAATATCCTTTGAGGAACACGATCGTCCCCTCCTCGCACGCTGCGCGCGCGCTCGGCAAATTGCGGAGCTGATAGTAAGCGTATCCGAGCCATGCATTGACCCAGCCGTTATTGGGAGCCAGCGCCTTGGCATTCTTCAAGGCCACGATACCGTCGGCGTAACGCCGCGCGACCAGCAGACCCCAGCCGAGCGCGGAGTGCGCGCTTGGATTCAATGGATCCAACTCCACGGATCGGTGCGCCGCCGATAGCCCCGCGTCAACGTGTCCCATTTTGGCGGCAAACAGGCCGTAGTCGCGCAGTATTCTCGCGTTGCCGGGCGCGAGTGCCAGCGCCCGCTCGTACTCCTGGCTGGCACCTATAAAATCGAGAGAATCCGTCAGCTGTCCAGCCAGTGCCAGATGCCCTTCGGCGAGTTCCGACGCCAGGGCGATCGCTTTGCGCGCGTCAGCTTTTGCCCTGTTGCTATAGTCGGTGCGGAGCACGGATCCTTTGGCCCAATCCACGGCGAATGAGGCGAGCGCGAGCGACCGATCGGCGTAGGCCAGCGCGTAATTGGAATCCAGGCGAACGGCCTCGGTGTATCCGGCGATAGCCGCATGCATCTCTTTTTCGGTCTGACCCTCAAAGTAAGCCTTTGATGCCCGCAGGTGAGCATCAAACGCCCCTGGAGTGCGCGTCCCGCCCAATTCGATCTTGGCCCTTGCATCGCTAAGCAAAGTGACCTTCATGGCGCTGGCGACAGCATTGGCAATTTCCGTCTGGAGCTTCAATACGTCACCAAGATCCCGGTCGTAGGTCTGCGACCAGAGACGAAACCCCGTGACGCCATTGATCAATTGCACGGTGATGCGCACCGTCTGCGCTGACCGGCGCACACTACCCTCCAATACCGCGCCCACATTGAGCTTGTGGGCAACGGTAGCAATGTCGGGGTGTTCGCCTTGGAAGGAAAACGATGAGGTGCGCGCCGCGACCTGCAGCTCGTTGAGGCGCGACAGGGAATTGAGTAATTCTTCGGTCAGGCCTTCGGAAAAATACTCCTGCTCCTTGTCGTCGCTCATATTCACAAATGGCAGCACGGCAATGGAGTGCGAGGGCGGGTCGAAGGCCGCAGCGCTGGCCACAACGTGTGACGCCGCCTTGGGTGTCATCAGCCGCCACGCTTGCCAGCCGCCCACCAACACCCCGACAACAGCAACCGCCACCCACGGCAATCGCTTACTTCGCGGTGGTATATAGCGAACCGGAATCGGCGCGACAAATGTGTGCCCTGGTGTTTCCCCACCGGCCAACAGCACCACAATTCGTTCGCAAAATGCTGGCGGTGACTCCCCCCCTGGTAGCCGCGTCCACTGGACGGCTCGAAATGAGTCAGGGACCTCGGCGTCTTGATCTTTCGTGTCATCTATAACGACCGGCATCAGAAAGGCTTTGCGGTCCGCCATCAGGTGCGTGCGCTCGACGGCGAGTCTCCACTCCAGCCGGAAATAACCCTCCAGACGTGCTTGGGAGTTGGCCGAGATGATCGGAATGAACAGAGCGCAGTCGCGAATTTGCTTCCTGATCTGACGGTCCCAGGCATCGCCGCCCCGAAGCTCGCTCTGATCGAACCACACCTCGACCCCGGTGGCCCGAAGTGCTTCGCAGATGCGCCGCGCCGCCTCGCCATCCTGCGAGGCATAGCTCAGAAATACGGCCCTAGTCGCATCGGTCATTGACACGTCGCTCCCCCGGTTGTGGCTTAGAGGACCTTCTAGAGGGTACCGCCGACCTCGCCCGCGAATGATAATCCTCTAAACGGCCCCCTCCTCCGGCGAGCAGTTACGCTCGCGGGTGAGTGGTCACTTTTAAGCCAGGAGGAGCCGACTACGGGACTTTACTGCGGGATTGATCTACATTCCAACATTCATGTGCTGACGGATGATCTGCCCCTTCAGTTGCCCCTATCGTTTCCATTCTGTACCCAAGGAAGCTGACGTCCCCGGGCGTGGTGTATGAGAGAGCTACCGATGGGCGTTGAACGGGCGAGGGCCGAAGGCCCGAGGCCGTTCAACGCCGGCGGCGCGGTGCCCCGAAGGGGCGGCCATCGTGGTCTTGGTTTAAGGTTGGGTT
>JBBQTF010000072.1:0-7209 GCA_038234675.1 Steroidobacterales bacterium | reverse complement strand
CGCGCTGTCTCCAACGCTGCTTATGATTCAGGGTTTGCAGGTGGTCAGGCGCGTGGCCCAATACGCAATCGCGCGTCCCAGCCGCGAAATCTGCTTTACCGTGGTCGAACAGAGTGACCGGTACAAATCCAAGAACCTCATTGACACCGTGGTCTATAGGTTTGGGGACGTTTCTTCAGCCTGGATGCAGGTGGGATTGCGCTCCATAGGCTACGGCATGGGCGGGGCGGTGGCCGTCGGCGTGGGCGCCTCGGTCATTTGGGGAGCCGCCGCCGCGCATCTGGGTCACAATTACGAAAAACTGAGGCGCCAGGAATCCGCTCGCAGTTCCGACGCCCGTGAGTTTACGGGAGTTCCATGAGTCCATCCGAAAGATCAGGCCTGCCTGAGACATCAGCAATCGCGCGCTTGTTCGCTAAGGTTGCTGCCGTCGAACGCTACGAGTTGCGAGCCGTGATTCTGAGCATGCTGTATTTTTTCTTCCTGTTTGGCAGTTATTCGGTCATCAAGCCCGTGCGGGACGCCATGGGCACAGTCTACGGCGTGGCCCATCTGCAGGAATTGTTCACGATAACGCTGCTGGCAAGCCTGGTGTTTGCGCCTTTGTATTCGGGCCTGGCCACACGCGTCAGGTTGTCCATTTTTTTGCCGTGGGTGTACGGGTTTGTCGCAGTGTCGATTCTGGCCTTCTATGGGATGTTTGTGAGCCGGCATGACCAAGACCGCTGGGTGGCCGCCGGGTTTTACGTTTGGGTGAGCACATTCAACATGCTTATCATTTCGGTCTTCTGGACCTTCATGGCCGACTTGTTCTCGCGCGCCCAGGCCAAACGTCTATTTGGCTTGGTGGCTGCCGGCGGGACGCTGGGAGGTATCGTCGGGCCGGCAGTCGCCACGCTATTGGCAACAACAATCGGTAATAACAATCTTCTCTTGATCGCAGCAGTCGGATTCGCAGTTACGGCGCTGGTAGTGCGCATGCTGGCAAGCGAGAAGGAAAAGCTGCTGGCGGCCGCGCCCGAAGCGCAACCCACCAGTTTGACGCATCGACTGCCGGGCAACGCGTTTGATGGGTTTAAGTTACTGCTGCGCTCACGCTACTTGCTGCTGGTTGCGCTATTTCTACTTTTGATGACTTGGATTTCGACAATTGTGTATTTCCAGCTCGGGGACCTGATCACCAAAGCGTTTCATGACCGTGAGACGCGCACCCACGTCTATGCAATGATCGACCTGGCGGTCAACAGTTGTGCGGTGTTCATCCAGCTTTTTGGTACCGGCCGTTTCATCGCGCGCTTTGGCGTCGGTGCCGGCCTGCTGCTCAATCCTATCATCATGGTCGTTGCATTCCTGGCCATGGCCTTTTCGCCGGTGCTGGCGGTGCTCGGGGGTATTCAGATTTTCAGGCGAGTGGCTGAGTATGCGGTTGCAAAACCCACTCGAGAGATGCTCTTTACGGTAGTTGATCAGGAGAGCCGCTATAAGGCGAAGAATGTCATCGACACCGTGGTATACCGGTTCGGCGATTTCAGTGCAGCTTGGATTAGCGCGGCGATCCTTCCTTTCGGAGTGACAGGGCTCGCGATCTTCGGCGCACTCGTTTCAGCGGTTTGGTTTCCAATCGCCTACTTGCTTGGCAAACATTATGAGACAGCGCGGAGCAGCGGGCGCACCACCCAGGATAGCGCAACCACTTGTAGGTCAAACTGACCACAATTATGGGACCCGCTGCCCGTAAAGGCCTGGGTGCGTCGAGGTCCAGATGCGGAAGAAGACAAGGGCCCTGGGCGCGGACCGCTAGGATCGGTCAACGGATTAGAGCTTATCCACGACCACTCGCCCCGAACCGTTTACGTACACGTGATACCGGTGACCGTCTTTGCACGTGGCCACGTAGTCGCTGTCCGCATTGCGCTTTGCGTTTATAACCTTGTCGCACGGTAAGCCCTGTAAGGCGATCGTCGCCATTAGATCTTTACCAAACGAGGCGGCGTCTGCACTGAAAGCCGCGGCCCCGGTCAGAATAGTCATTAACGTTATCGAGACGAAACCTTTGAAAACACCGCGCATAACCTACTCCTGCAGTTAAGATGAAATCGTCGCTAGCTTGTTCGGATCGCTGAGAATGTTCCAGATTGCCTCGCGCGAGGACCCTATAGTCTGAGCAAGAGGAGGGTCGCCGTCTTGGAGCAAGCTCAGCACCTTTAGCATGAGCAGGTCGTAGCGCTGCCGAAGATCACTCAATGGCGGAGACCCGTTGCCGCGAAAGTGCGTGCGGAACTGCGCTAGCAGGTCATCCACTTGGTTCTTAAGCGACAGCTTGGTGAAAAGTCCTATAGCGTGCGTGTCCTTTAGGCGTTGCTCTAGCGCGGCGACGTCCAAAGGCGGTGTGGCAGCGGGCCGTTGAGCAGGCGGGTTGGCGACCGGCTGCTTTGCGGCAACCGGGCTCGCCTGTTCCACCGGCGCCGCGTGTGGTGCCGGATGGGAGGTGGGCTGTTTGCTCTTAGCGGGCGTTTCAACAACCGCCGAGTTCCCAGGCGCATCCGCAGGCGTTACACTTTTTGGCGCAGCCGCAGCTGGACCGTCTGCAGCATTAGCGGCGGGCGGGCTAGGCTTAGGGGGCGTTGAATCGGGAACCCTGCCCGGGATTCCGTCTGCAGGAGCCGTGTCTGGCGTGGGCGACGCGGCCGACTTTGGCATATTTGCTTCAAGACCTGGCCGCCAGGCGCTGCACGCGCTCAGTACCAGGAGGGACGTCGCACAAGCAACAGCGATTGGCTTCATGGCATTACTCAGGTTCACCGTTTTTCGTGCCCGGACCGGTGTGTAAGCGAGCGTCTCCGCTGCGTAAGATCGATCTGCGCAGCATGCGCCACCGCTGCATCCTAACACCAAGCCGCGGCTGTACGGATGCTTAATCAAAGCAACTAAGTGGAATGCCGTACGTCTGACAGAATTAACACCGGTCCCGTAGGAGCTCCGGTGGGTGAACCGCCGAGAGGTTCAAGGCTGACCGCGAGGCGATTGGAGCGCAACATCGCGCCACGCTCTACGATACTCAACCGGCGCTTGATGGTGCCGGTCCGTGGCAATAGTCCGAGTGAGACGGGGGAATTACCTTGGCCTGGCAATGCCCAAAGTTCGTAAGCTGATCGCGAACTGCTCTGCACATTCTGCAGCGCCCGAATCTCCAGGATGTTGGAATCCGCTGAGCGCGAAACGGTCCAAAGCGGATGCATTCGGTCCTGACCAACGGTCGCCACGACCTGTAGAGGCGAATACAGCACTCGAACAGAAACCAATACGCCCAAGCTCAACGCCAGGCCGCCCGCAAGAGCCCAGCGCCAAGATAGCGTGCGGGTCAACGGCGCGGTAAGTCTAGCGCCGGTGCGCCACAGGATTTTATCCCAAACACGCGCCCTTGGAATCACCGGCGCTACGCATTCCAGCAGTGGCAGGAGTTGATCCTCCCAGCGGTGCACTGCCGAGCGCAGGTTTTGACTCCCTGCACAGGCACGTGCAAACCGCAGACGTGCCGGGCCACGCAGTGTGCCCACCACGTAGGCCCCAGCAAGTTGCTCGCGCAAGTCAGCTCGCTCGTAATTCATGAATCCAGGCACCTGCGCAAGGAAGAGAGTGCGCGGCACACCCAGCTCTTGACTGTTCCTATTGAATATCCCAGTGAGGTGGCGATATTGTCCTGTGTCAGTCCTTGTTGGTAGGCCAGCCCCAGACAGTGACGTTGGTCTCCGGACAGCAGGTTCAGGCAGTGATCAAGAGTGCGTTGTGTAAGGGTCGATTCGGGACGGGCCGCGGAGACGGACACCTCCGATACGGCTTCCACGCCGACCCAGGCTTGGCGCCCGCGCAGCATGTCGAGGGCGCGGTAACGGGAAATGCTGGCCATCCAGGCCAGCGCGCGGCCTCGGCGAACCTCGAATTGGCCGGCCTGACGCCAGACTCGCACGAACACGTCCTGAAGCGCATCCTCCGCAAGGTCACGGGTACGCAGCATCCGCAGCAGCAGTGCTAATAAATACGGTGACACTTTCTTATAGAGTTCCGAGAGTGCCCTGTGATCCTGCCTGGCGCAACGCGACTGCAAGGCCTCGAGCACCACATTGTCCGGCTCCGGCAGGCTCATCGGCTACCCTACGTAACCTGTTGCGCGAGTGATTAACCAAAGGGCGGCAACCACTCCGATTATTCCGGAACCGACCGGTACGAATATCCTTTGGTAGAACACAGTATCGCGGAGCAATATGGCTAGCGGCAGGAACAGCATGACGATGGCGAACTGGCCGACCTCGACGCCGGCATTAAAACCCAATAACGCCAACGCCAAGTTGGCGCCGCCGAGCCCTAAGTCTGCCAACACTGATGCGAAGCCCAGACCGTGCACCAGGCCAAACACAAATGCCACCAGCCAACGACGCTCACGCACGACTGGCACCAGGTTATTCAGTGCACCCAGCAAAACCGTGGCCGCAATTGTCGATTCGATCAATCGGCTCGGAAGGTGGATTAGATTGAGCACGGCGAGCGACAGAGTCAGCGAATGTGCCACTGTGAAAGCAGTTACCACCTTGAGGATGTCAAGAACAGATGCTTTCCACGAGTCTCGGGCTGCCCACCGGCCATTGCGATACAAGATGACGGCCGGAAACAACAATGTGAGTAGAAAAAGAATGTGGTCGAAGCCTTTCCAGATATGCCACACACCTTCGGTAACAAACTCCGTGAACTGGCTCCAACGCTGCGGTGAATCCAGGTCGATTGCCACCGATGGCGCCTGCCGGGGCAGCACCGCCGCCTGACTCAAAGGCCCCGCGGCAATTTGCAGCAATCCCCGGTGCGTGGGGTCCACGTCAAACAGCAATGAGTAATGCAAAGCGAGTTGGGCTGGCCGAAACGGGCATGCCGCCGTAAAGCGCAGAACCGCGTAATGGCCGTCCACGTGTTCATCTACGAGCATCTGTAGGGGCCGGAGAGAACACCTCTCGCGATCGCCACGCGCGATCGACTCCAGCAGCAAGCGTCCAAAGGCATAGCTCGTGATCCGCTGCTCGGAACCCTTAAGCTCACCCCAGGTGATTTCCCCGTCCCGGTTGGTGTCAATCCCAATGGCGTAGTCGAGATCGCGTAAAGCAATGTCCCATTGGCCGGAGATCGCGGCGCCCGTATCGCCGAGGTGCAACGACAGATAGCTGTCTGACAGCTTATGGGCCTGGCTCGCGCCTGCCGAACATAGCAGGAGAAAGCCAGCCAGCATTCGCAGCGCTAGGTTCATCTCCGAGCGTCCGCTAGAGTGGCGTCCTGGTATCGCGTCGAGGCGAGCCACTGCTGCAACTGTGCCTCGCCGCCGCCAACGCCGGTGGGCCCGTGTACCGCGCGGGCGGCGCGCCAGTAGATGCGCACGTCGGCCGGTTCTCGTTGTTGTTGCCAGTTGTGCGCCGCGATCTGCAAGGCGCGCGCGGCATCGCGTTGCGTATCCAGCGCGAACATTGCTTGTTCGCGCATATGCATTGTGTCGCCGTCTCGTTGTGCTGCCTGCATCCGAGCGGCATACATGCCTGCCCAGCGCCGAGCCTCCGAAATGCCCATAGCTTGGCCCGCAATGCTCAGTCTAAGCAGCAGGTTGTCCTGAGCCTCACGGCCGGCGAGCAGGCTAATCACTTCCTGATAGCGATGCTCGCGAATCAAAAGATCAGCGTATGCGCTCAGCGTGAAGCCATCGTCCGGTGCAGCCTGCAGCGCCTCGCGAAGATATTCCTGCGCCGTCGGATCGTCACCCAGCCGCTCGGCCATATCGCCCAATTGGGTCAGTATCCATACTCGCAATTCCGCCGGCAGGCGTGCATCGTTGACGAATACCCCTCGCAGGGCCTCGAAACTCGTACTCAAACGTCCATTGCGGCTGTCGATTTCCGCCAGGCAGGTTAGGGCTACCAGCGTGTCCGCGGTACGTGTGAGCCTGGCGCATGCGCGGCGCCCATTGGCGACATCATTGTGTAATGAAAAGATAGTCGCACGCGTGAGCCAGACCTGCGGATCACTTGGAGTAAGCTCCATCGCTCGATCGAGTAGCGTCATTGCCGCGGCAAACTGATGTTGGTTCTGGAGCGCCGTCGCCTGCAGCACGAGCACCGGTTCGGGCGCATTACCGTCGCGGAGCCAAGGCAAGAGTACGGCCTGCGCGTAGGCCACTATGCGCGGATCACCGGCGGCACGCCCAAGCTGCAAATATCCTCTGGCGAGTTCAAGGGTCGCCGACAGATTGCGTGGGTTGGCATTTACGGTACGCCGCAATGGCTCAAGCCGATCGAGGGCGCTGCGCGCCGGCACCTGTTCGAGAACTTCGCTGTCGCGGGTCGGCAGGTAGGGCAGGGCCACTGCCTGCATACTCCAAATGCCCACCGTTACAGCCGCCCAAGGCAGGCCGGGGGTGGCGCGGGCATACCACCCGCGTCCCCCATTACGCTCCTTCGCGCGGTGCCATTGACACATGGCCATTAGCGAACGCCATCGCGCGCTCAACACACGGTGCCAATACCCTTCAGCCGTGGCCATCCGCCAAGTGGCTCCGTGTTGCATGGTGAGTGCGCCCCAAAAAGCCGCTGATGGTTAGTCCGCAATACCATTGGGTGATCCGGGAAAGGGCACCTGCAGATACGGGAAGCTGTCGAGGTAGATATCCGTTGAGGAAATCGCCCCGCTTACATGGATGTGTGCGGCATCCGGTCCTGCAGCACGGGCCCCATCTGTGTACGGGATGCCCCCATTCGGATCGCTGGTCTGCGACCCGCAATTGCCGATGGCACCGCACAGAGCGCCCATGGCGACGCGCAATGAAATATCCACTACGTCGTCGTAAGGCCTGCGTCCATTTGGGTACCCGGCGTTGTCGCCCCCGAGCACGCCCAGATCATTCTGGGAGTCCGGCGATGTGGCGGCGACGGCAGTGTTCAATCGCAGCATTTCTGAGGGGGTGACCTTGAGTGGTTGGTTCAGTCCCTTAACCCCTGTCAGGAAGGCCGTGACCAGGTCGTTACGTGGGGATTGGGGTACCTGCGCAGCGCCTCCAAACAAAGCGTTGAGCAAAACCGGCAATGAAGGATTAGTGACGTAGTTAATGAATTGAGCATCGCCGCTAGGCGGGCTGGCGTTGAATTTATTCTTGTCCGGCAGGCCGATGATGACCTCGTTGAC
>JBBQTF010000071.1:0-7318 GCA_038234675.1 Steroidobacterales bacterium | reverse complement strand
GCCGGGAATACAACGAGGAAAGACCGAAGAAAACACTGGGCGGGCTGACGCCCTCCCAGTACGCAAAGCAGTTGGCCATCAGGGCCGTTACAATGCCGGAGGACTCTAATGCTCTACGCTACTGAAAGCGGGGGGACGTCGGTCATGCAGCCGAGTTTCTGCTGTGCCTCGATTGGTCTCAACTATGACACAGAGCATCCCCTGCTCACCGACCGTTGGAGAACTTTCCTGGACGAGGGCACGGCGCTTGCTTTTAGCAGCGATTGGCCCTGCACGCTGCCGCCGGATCCGTTCCTTGGAATCCAACAGGCGGTGACCCGTGATGTCTGGCGCTCGGCGGACACGGCATCCATCGTCGGTAATCCTTTTGATGGCGCCGGCCAGAGCGGTGCTGCGCGAACCGGAGAGGTGTATTTGCCCAGGGAACGGATCAGCGTCGCGGAAGCGGTTGGGGCTTATACGCTGGGTTCCGCCCGCGTGGCCTTCTTCGAAGATCGAGTAGGTACGCTGGAAGTTGGCAAGGAAGCGGACCTAGTTGTGCTATCGCAGGATGTATTCAGCGTCCCCAAAGAACCCATAGGTAAAACTCGCGCGCTAATGACGATGGTAGATGGTCAGGTGGTATATCCAATGGGAGACGACTAGGCCAACGGGTTCGGTGCTAGTTCCTCAACCCCACGATAAGCACAACGGTTATGCCGATCGGACATAGATAACGCAAAGCGAACATCAGCAGGCGCCGGGTGGCAGGCGACAAGCCGCTTAACTCTTCTTCCGGGACATATCGCGTTACCCTCCAGCCAACGAAAATACTCACCAGCAGGGCTGATATGGGCATTAACAAGTTGGCCGCGAAAAAATCGCTCAATCCGAAGAAATCAAGCTGCGCCAGTCGTGGGGGAAACGCCAATGGATGCCAGTGCGCCAGCCGATTGAACGACTGCACCGACCCCTGTCCTATGAGCCAACAGGTGGCGGTCGTGAGCAGTGCTGCGCTGCCGCGACGCATACCTGTTCGCTGTGTCAACCAGGCAATCGGTACTTCGAGCAAACCAACGGAGGGCGTCAATGCAGCCAAAACAAGTAGGGCGAAAAACAGCGTGCCTACTATGCGGCCGCCGGGCATCTGGGCGAATGCAATGGGCAGCACCTGGAAGACGAGTTCTGGACCCTGGGCTGGGTTCAGGCCATAGCGAAACACCAGTGGGAAAATGATCACAGTCGCCAGCAGCGAGACCACAAAAATCGAACCGACCACTGCGATTACGTTGCGCCGCAGTGATTCACCTGGGACCATGTAGGCCCCGTAAGCAATCATGATGCCGGCGCTGATCCCGAGCGCGAACAGCGCTTGCCCAACCGCTCCGAGAACCACCGCGGGCGTCAGGCGACTGAAATTGGGTGCGAAAGCAAAATGCAAACCCCGAGCGACATCTCCGCCTATTAGCGAGTAGCACGCCAGTACCAGGAGAAATGCCAGCAATGCCGGCGCGCGTAGCCGGTTGATCCATTCCACACCGCGATTTACCCCTCGTATGGAGATCAGAGTAACCAGCCCGATAAAGGCAAGTTGCCACAGCGACACCGCTCGGGAGTCCGCAACGAAACTTTTGAATTTGTTGACCACCGGGGCAACACCCCCGGTCGCATAGTCTCCGGTAAGGAAGAACCAGGTGTAGGCCATGACCCACCCGGCGATCATCGTGTAATAGGTCATGATCAGGAATCCGGCCAGCGAACCGGTCCATCCGACGATGTTCCAGAAGCGTGAGTATCCGAAGCGCGCCGCGATGTCCCCGGCAGCTTGGGGTGGGCTTTGCCGTGACCAGCGGCCGATCAGGATTTCTCCGACCAGTACCGGGGCGCCAAAAATCAGGCAAGCCAGCACGAATACGGCGATAAAGGCGAAACCGCCCCCGGCGCCCGCCAGGTAGGGAAAACGCCAGATACTGCCTAGGCCCACCGCCGCGCCCACAGCGCTCAATGTAAAGCCCAGTCCGGTCGACCAGCGTTGTCCGTTCACCCTAGGGTCCAGGGCCGGTCCGCCAAAAACTCCTGCCCAGCCCTCTCCCCCGGGTGTCGGGCAGGCCACCGGCCGCGGCGATCACGGAAGTATTGCGACTACGCGGGCGGGAAAACCGGTACCGCCTTCGGGTTTAGGCCAGCTCACCATCACAAGCGCCCCGGCTTCGGGCACACGGTCAAGATTCGCCAGCATCTCAATCTGGTAGTGGTTGAGTCCAAGCACATAACTCTCGAGGGAATAGTCATCCTTGGTTGTCGCTAAGCCCGAGTCGGTATCGGTCGTTTCGTGTCCCGAGGCGCTAATTTTGCGATCTTCGTATAGGAGTTTAAGGACCTCCTTGCTCCAACCCGGATAGTGGGCTGTGCCGGCCTTATCACGATTTTGCATGGCCGCGTCGTTGGGCCAGCGCTTGGACCAGTCTGTGCGCATGGCGACGAAGGCATGCTCCGGAATTCGTCCGTGCCGGCTTTCCCAATCGTGTAGATCATTGAGCGCAATCACGTAGTCCGGATTCTTTGCCACTTTCTCGTGTACATCGAGCACGACCAGAGGCAGCAACATTTCCTTTAGGTCAATCTGGTCTGCGGTTCGCAGGCCTTCGTGAAAGTGCGCCGGGGTGTCGATATGAGTGCCCCACTGACCGACGTGGGTGAATTGTTGGACCAAGAATCCATCTTTCTTGATCGTATACAGCTCGGTCACTTTCTCAGCACCGAAACCCTTCCAGTGCGGCGTGCTCGGACCGAACGCGTGCGTAAGGTCCACAAACGTCTTGGTCGAGAGGGTGGCGTAGATCCCATTCAGGCTCGGTGCAGCCTGGGGTGCGGGAAACGCAAAGCCCCCGCTCAACAGGCACAGCACTGCGCCGATCGCAGCGACTCGGTTTTTGCTCACGCTATTGCTCCGCTGGTTTTGTGGGTTCGTTGTCAGAACCTGTAATCCACGTGCATCTTGAACCAACGTGGCATTCCCGGATAGCGCTGCGCCAGTCCGTTCACCCCTGTGTTGTCAAATCCCATCACCGCGTAATGTTTGTTGGAAAGGTTTTCGAGTTCGGCGCCCACCTCAAATTTGTTGCCTGCGGCCGTGTAGTTGATGCGCGCATTGGCGACGCCATAAGCATCCTGTTCTACCGCCGGCGCATCGCCTAGGTTGAACCAGAACTTCGACAGATAGGTACCGTCCAGCTGGAACGATAGGGCCGCCGAACCAATAGGCATCGTATAACGAGCCATCGCGTTACCCGACCATTGCGGCGCATTGGCCGGGGTGTAGTCTCCGACAATAGCGGTGAAGGCGGCCGTACAGCATAGGGCGGGCACGTTCTTGACGACTGCGTCCAAGTAGGCCACGCCCAGCCCAAACCGCCAGGCGGCGTCGGGTGCCCAGTCAATTTCGGTCTCCACGCCTTTGTGCGTGGCATCCGCGTTTTTTATCAACTGGTTCAGCGTAACGGTGTAGATCAGCGCCTGGTAATCGTGGTAGTCGTAGTAATAGGCTGCACTGTTGATGCGCAGCCGGTGATCGAAGAATTCCGATTTCAGGCCGATTTCGTAGGAAGTGAGTTCCTCGGGCTTAAATTGCAGGTCGTCGGTGTGTGCAATGGTCGCCGGGAACAAGGGTGCCGTGTAGCCTCCGCCCTTTACGCCGCGGTTGTAGCTTACATAGAGCAATTGGCTAGGCGCCAGGTGGAAGTCGACTTGCGCCTTGCCGGCCCAAAGATTATCGCTGCGGCTGCGCTCATAGTCCTGGGCGAGGACCAGGCCCACAGGCCGCGTCAGCTGCAGAGTCTGCCCGGTGGTGCTCTGGGGATAATATTCATACGGGTACCAGCTAAACGAGTAATTCTTCTTGTCGTTGGTAAAGCGCGCGCCGAGCGTGAAGCCTACGAGGTCGGTTAGCCGATACTCGAGCTGCCCAAAAAGTGCATAGGACTTGGTGTCCAGTGTGTAAGGTGCTCTGGTCGCAGGCATGCCGCCGTTCGGATCGGGCAGCGCCCCGCCGATGGTGTAACCAGGACAGCCGCATCCGGTGGGGTACGGCGTCAGGCTGTAGGGCCACGGCCCTGGAGAGGCGGAGTAGCCGCTGTAGCCGGCATTCGGGTTGCTGGCGTAGTTAAATTCCTCGGCGCCAAAGAACGCTGGCCCCTCCCAGCCGTCGTAATAAGTGCCGTCGATGTGCAGGCCATAGAGTCCAGCCGTCCAATTAAGTTTCTGGTCGCCACCGTTCAGGCGCAACTCCACGGAGCTTTGTTTGACGTCGCTGCCGTTGAAGAACTGAAAGATGGTGTACGGGGTAACGTCGGAGTCTTCCTGGTAGCGTTTGGTGAGCGTCGAATAATCGCCGATGGCAGTAAATGTCGTGCTGCCAAAATCGTCGGTGAATTTAGCGGTGTAGCCATTTGTCTTGATTTGCGCATAGCCCGCACGGTTGTTAGTAGTGGTAAACGGTGCGGCACTGGGAATGCCGCTGTCATTGCAACCGTTACAGGTGCCCCAAGGGTTGTCCTGAGGGCCGGCCAGCGTGTTGTAGCCATTAGCCCCCGGAACAGTGGCGTATTGTTCCCAACTTCCTGCATGCACGTCCTCGCGGCTCTGGCGCACGTTGAGCAACAGCTGCCCGCTGCCGACATTCTTGAACAGCAACTGACCGCGTACTGACCAATCGTTACCGTTCTCGGAATCCGGTGCCCCGCCGGCGATATTCCTAAACAGAGGATCGTAGTGATTGCTCAGGAATGAGACTCGCCCGTCGACGCCATCCATCAGCGCGCCATTTAAGGCTCCCTCGACCCTGGTCAGGTTCCGTTCCCCGAAACTCACGTTCACATATCCACCGGTGACGTCCGTCGGCCGCCGGGTTACGAAATTAGCCAGACCGCCCGTCGCATTGCGACCAAACAAAGTGCCCTGAGGGCCGCGCAGAACTTCAACACGATCCATGTCGTACATGCTGAATGCAAGTCCGGACATTTGGCTGACATAGACGTCGTCCACATAAATCGCGGCCGGACTCTCCTGATGGTCCGCAAAATCATTTTGTGTAACACCACGGATTGAAAGGCTGAACGAGGCCGGGCCGTTAGGCTGGGTGAGCACCACAGCCGGCATGGCCTTGGTGATGTCACTGGCGGTGACCGCGCCTAGATTGGCGAGATCGTCGCCCGTCACGGCCGAGAGCGCAATGCCGACGTCCTGCGAATTTTGCGCGCGCTTCTGGGCGGTGACGATAATTTCTTCCAGACCGACGGCTGATGGGGCCGTGCTCGGCGGTTGTTGGGCATTGGCCGGTTGCGTTGTGCCGCATAATATTGCGGTCAGCACGATCACTGCCAGCCTCGGTGAGTCCCGTAGCGAGGCCAGAAGTAGGTTCGTGGTATTCATATCTCCCCCCTGATGTGATGTCTCGCAAGTATCATAAAATGTGTCGTTTTATGTAACAAGGTACGGCAGGCACGTTATGGATTCATGCCTGCGATCGCGCCAGCGGCGTGACTTCACTGATCCAGCCATATGGGTCAGCTGCGCGCCGCTCCTGAATCGCCAACAGCCGTTCCCTTAACATGCGGGCACGCTCGTCCGTGACCGAGGGCTGGTATTCCCTTCCGTCGGCGTCACCGATAGCGCTGATCGGGCAGACTATGGCCGCTGTACCGCACGCAAAAAGTTCGCGGCACTCGCCGCTGGATAACTGCCCGAGCAGGGTGTCGATCGGCATGGCGCGCTCGATGACGCGCCATCCGAGGTCGCGCGCCAACTTGATCAGAGAGTCGCGTGTAATGCCCGGCAGTATGGAATCGTTTAGTAGGGGGGTATGCAACTCCTCGCCGATGACCGCGAACAAGTTCATCCCCGACAACTCCTCGATATTCTGGCGGGTAACCGGATCAAGCCACAGTGCGACGGTATACCCGTGTTCAATGGCGCGTGTGGTGGCCAAAAGCGAAGCGGCGTAGTTGGCACCGGTCTTGACCGAGCCTAGACCGCCACTGGCGGCACGCACTTGTTTTCGCTCGACTTGCGCCTTCATTGGGCCTGCAGCGTAGGCTTCCGACGGGTTGGCGATAACCATAAATCGCGCCGTGGTCGAGGCGCGCACCGCGTAACCGGGTTCGGTACCAAATAGAAAAGGTCGGAGGTACAGGGATTGGCCGGATCTATCCGGTACGAACGGTGTGCACGCAGCCACCACAGCTCGTATACCTTCTTGAAACAGTGCCTCGGGTACCGCGGTCATGGCGATCCGCTCGGCCGATCTCTTAAAGCGCGCGTAGTTGTCATCGGCGCGAAATAAGTTTGCTGCCGCCCGACCAACCCGGTAGGCCTTCATGCCCTCAAAGGCCTGTTCGGCAAAATGCAATGCCCGTGCGCCGGGCAAAATCTCGATGGGGCCGTAGGGAAGTAGTTGCCCCGGGCCCCACTGACCGCTCTCGTAGCTGGCGCTGTACATCACTGGGGCGGGGACCAGTCCAAAGCCAAGCTTCTCGGGGAGGCGAAAAACTTCCAGTGACCTCCAAACGCCCTCGTGTATGTCAAGCTCGGCCATCGGCTGCCCCTTTAAATGGAATGGAGCCATCCGCCGTCGCAGGCCAATGCCTGACCGGTGACGTAATTCGCCTGTTCGGAGCACAGAAACGCCGCCACTGCGGCGAAGTCGTGGGACGTTCCCAGCCGGCCTGCCGGAATCTGCCGAGTCAATGCAGCCTCATCGAGCCGTAACTCTTCGAGGCGTTCAGTCATGGTGTATCCAGGCATCAGCGCGTTGACCGTGACTCCATCGGCTGCTACTTCCTTGCTGAGCGCATTAACCAGACCATGCAGTCCGGCTCGTAGCGAATTGGATAGCATCAGATTGGCGACAGATTCCCGGGCCGCGATCGACGTAACAACCACAACACGGCCCCACCGGCGAGCACGCATCCCTACAACGGTGGCTCGTATGGCTCCTACGCTGCTCATCCACAACGTCTCGAACGCGTGTCGCCAGCTGTCATCGGTAATATCGATAAACTTTCCCGCCGGCGGCCCGCCGGTGTTTACTACTAGTATGTCGAGCGGTCCCAGGAGCTTCTCCGCTTCGCCAACGAGCCGATTTGCACCGCCGGGCGTAGACAGATCACCAACTATCCCCTCAGCGCCAATTTCAGTGGCGGTTGCCACAAGCCGTGCGGCACCACGCGCGCAGATGGCCACGCGAGCGCCCTCCTGAATCAGGGCTGAGGCGACGGCCTTGCCGAGGCCGCTCGATCCGCCCATGACCAACGCTCGGCGAGTCCGCAATCCAAGGTCCATT
>JBBQTF010000070.1:0-7396 GCA_038234675.1 Steroidobacterales bacterium | reverse complement strand
ATACACCGTTCACACTTGCTCGGAGTTTGGCGTAAGGCTGGGCCGCTACACCGCTACAATCCATGCATGCGCAGTACTTTGGGGTGCGGTCACTAAGGAACCTGCGTGAGCGATTTTCTAGACGCAAAGCTATCGGTGCTCGAGTTCTACCGGGAGCTTGATGCGGCTCCGATCAGCGCTCTGTGCAGAACACTGTCGCGGCACACGGCCCCGGACTACTGTTTCCGGGGCGTTCACCCGTTCAACGAGCTGGCGGGGAGCGAAGCGGTGACCGACAGAGTCTGGGCGCCGCTGCGGCGCGCGTTGATGCCGGTGCAGCGGCGGCAGGATATTTTCATGGCCGGCGCCAGCGAGATCGATGGCCAGGTATGGGTCTGCAGCATGGGACACCTTCTGGGGCTCTTTGATGCTGAATGGCTGGGGATCCCTCCCACAGGAAAGGTGGCGTACCTGAGGTACGCGGAATTCCATCGCCTGGCCTCTGGAGTGATCGCCGAGACAGCCTTTTTCTGCGACATCATCAGCCTGATGAAACAGGCCGGCCTTGCCCCGCTGCCGCTCCAGACCGGCGCAGAGATCATGACCCCGGGTCCGCGGACCCATGACGGCCTGCTGTTCGACAGGCAGGACCCCGGCGAAGCTCAGCGCACCTTGTCGCTCGTCAACGCGATGCGCGGGGACTTATTCAAGGACGATGCAGCCGGGCCAGAGGAAGTTCTGGCGCGGACTTGGAATTCAGACATGCTCTGGTTCGGGCCAAGCGGAATCGGCGCCACCTACACAATCGGGCGCTATCAACAGCAGCACCAGGGTCCGTTCCTGAGCGGGCTGGCGGGGATCCAGAGGAACGGGCACGTCAGCCGATTCGCCGAGGGCGACTATGCAACCTGGTTCGGCTGGCCCAATCTCACGATGACCTCAACCGGGGGGTTCCTGGGACTTCCTGGTAGTGATAAACGACTGCACATGCGTGTGGTCGATTTGTATCGGCGCGAAGGTGATCGTCTGGCGGAAAACTGGATCTTTATCGATTTACTGTATTGGATGATGCAGCAGAACGTTGATGTGCTGGATAGGATGCGCAGCATGGTCGGAAACCGCACCCTCCACGCCGGAGGGTCTGTCTAGTCTGGCCAGCGCAACCGGGTCCGATCGGCGAAATACGGCATCTCATTCAACAGGTCCAGGCCTGCCTGAAGCAGAACATGGGGTATGTCGACCATCACCCAGTTCTCGATCAGGCGGTCGTCGCTCGAGAGGCGGTACCAGTCGGCAATGCGCATTTCGACGACTTTCCCTGAAGGTCCAAGGCCCAGCCATCCGCCTCCGGAATGCGTGGCACGGATACAGGGCCAGCCGCTGACCACCGCAAAACGTCCGTCGCCCACTTGAATGTAGTCGCCCGGCCCGTCCGCGGGACCGTTGTGGTCGCGCTGCAAAATCTTCCGGTCAGGGAATGACTGCAAGAACAATCGTCCGTGATACTCGCGAAATCCGCGCTTGCCGCGTGTCGAGCCAATGCCGGCGGGCCCGTACCAGTTCATGCTCTTATGCCAGTGCGGGCTGTATTCGGCCTTGCGCAGATCGGTGAGGTTCATGTGATCGAGTCCGTGCAGCATCTCCAGCACGATTTGCAGCGAGCGTGCTCCCTGCGTGCCGTCGTGTGAGTTGAGGCTGATGCCCGTACCGGCCGGTGGCGCAGGCCACAGTTCAGGACTGCCGGGCATGCGGCGCAGCGGATACAAGTCCGCCTGCCTCATGACGTCCAATACGTCGAGCAGCACGTACGCCCGGCGTATCTTGGCGTTCTGGACTACCACATTCAGTGCGAAGCGCAGATACACAAGTCCCTGGGTGGGCGGGATGCCGATCCAGGGTTTGAAGAACGAACCGGCCACGTGCCCGCGCGCGCTGACCCAGTGGGCGCCCTCGTATTCGTTGGCAATGATAATGTCGAGGCGTTGCTCGTAGTCGGGCAAGGCCTTCTTGAGCGGTTGCCAGAACGCGGCACTGACAGCCTCGATTCCGCGCTGCGTGTTGAACGGGTGGAATATCTCCCACACAGCGTCGGGCTCGCAGTAGTTCTCGAGCACGCGGGTAATATCGTCGCCTTCCGCCGCCGCCAATTCGCTTAAGAAGTTCGCGATCAGCGCCTTGTTTTCAGCGTGCGCGTTCATCCGGCCCTCGTGAACAGAGTTCCGCGCCGGCGATTGCCGCCGCGGGAATGCGCCGGGCAATATAGCAAGATGTACTTCGAATGCAAAATAGGAACGCGCTAACATGCAAAAACAGCCCATCAGGCGCGATGGGCGGCAGGCGGTGTATGGCAGAAAATCCAAAGATCAACTTTTCCGACCAGCTTTCCGCGGCGGTACGTGATCCGGAACTCGTGCGCGCCGGCGCAGCCTTGCAATCAAACCAACTGCATGTTGCGGAGCAGGCCCTTAAGGACTATCTGCGCGCGCGACCGTACAACGTGGCCGCGATCCGCATGCTCGCCGAGGTGGCTGGACGGCTGGGCCGTTATCCGGACGCTGAGCGGCTCCTGCGGCGCGCGCTGGAGCTGGCCCCAGAGTTTTCTGCGGCCCGTGCGAACCTGGTGTTCGTCCTGCAGCGCCAGAGCAAGTTCGTGGAGGCCCATCAACACGCCGACCAACTCCTCGCGGAGCATCCCGGGGATCCGGCCTTTCTCGCCACCAAGGCCGCGGTGCTTGCCCGCACCGGCGGCTACGCTGAGGCCATCACCGCGTACGAGAGCATCCTCAAACGCCAGCCTGACCAGCCGCGGCTGTGGGTGAGCTACGGCCATGTGCTTAAGACCGTCGGCCGTCAAGCCGACAGTGTACTGGCGTACCGACGGGCCATTGACGCGGCCCCGACCTTTGGGGATGCGTGGTGGAGCCTGGCGAATCTGAAGACGGTGCGCCTGGGCAGCGACGATATCCGCGCCATGCAAGAGGCACTCACGGCGGTCAGCAATGCCGCCGACCGCTATCATCTACATTTTGGCCTAGGCAAGGCTCTGGAGGACGCTGGGGATTTCCAGGCAGCGTTTGCTCATTACGCCGAGGGCAATCAACTGCGTCGCGCGGAACTGCCTTACGACCCGGAGGAAACCTCTCTACACGTCAAGCGATGCAAAGCGCTGCTGACCAAGGCCGAGTTCGCCGCCCGGGCTGGCGGGGGAGACCCAGCTCCGGATCCTATTTTTATAGTGGGTTTGCCGCGGGCCGGGTCGACGCTCGTGGAGCAGATTCTGGGATCTCACTCGCTGGTCGAAGGCACGATGGAACTCCCGGATATTACCTCCATCAGTGCCGACCTGAGTGGACGGCGCGGGATCGGTCGCGATCGGACCGAAAGCGGAGGCTACATACCCCGACTCCTGGGTCTTTCGGCGGAAGAACTGCACGCATTGGGCCGCAGATACATTGACGGGACGCGAATCCAGCGCAAGACCGATAGGCCATTCTTCATCGACAAGATGCCCAACAACTTTGCGCACATTGGCCTGATCGCAATGATCCTCCCGAATGCAAAGATCATCGACGTGCGCAGAAACGCCATGGCGAACTGCTTCTCAGCCTACAAGCAGCATTTCTCCCGCGGTCAGGGCTTCACCTACGACCTCGCGGAGCTGGGCCGTTACTATCGGGATTATATCGAGCTGATGGCGCACTATGACGCCGTACTTCCCGAGCGCATTCATCGGCTTCGTTACGAAGATCTCCTCGCTCGACCGGAAGCCACGGTCCGGAGGCTGCTCATCTATTGCGGCCTCGCCTTCGAGGAAGGGTGCCTCAAATTTTATGAAAATCCACGAGCGGTGAGGACCGCCAGCTCCGAGCAGGTGCGGCGGCCCCTCACCACCGAAGGCGTAAACAGCTGGAAGCAATTCGAGCCATGGCTTGGTCCGCTGCGCGACGGGTTGGGGGAGATTGCATGACCGCGCCAGCCACGGCTGCCAAGGCGCGCAACACCGACCGGACCCGGCCCATAGGGAATGGCGACGCTGGTTGAGTGAGTCTTGGTTTTGAGCGAGGTCGGCGCTGTCGGGCCGGTCGTGGATCCAGCCCGGCTTTATGGCCGCGGGGCCCTCCCTCCTGTCCGGTCGGCTTTGCATTCGCATGCAAGTGGTGTAGGCTTTGGACCGTTACCTCATGTCGAGTCGAGCCTAAAACTGACGTTTCTGGCCATCGCACTACTCAATTGACCGCTGGGCTGGGGGAGGATTATTCATGACGAGGGGTCACCGAACCGATATTCGCGCCGCTGTTCGCAGGGCAATTCTTTCAGCTGCTGTTGGCGTGCCTGTAGCGACCTATGGCGCGCCGCCGGTCCCGGCTGATGACGGCGCGATCCAGGAAATTTTCATTACCGCGCAAAAGCGCGGCCAGGAATTGGAGAGCGTGCCCATCAGTGTGCAGGCACTCACCGGGGACAAGTTGGAGGACCTTCAGGTCAACAATTTCTCAGACTACGCCCAGTATCTGCCCAGCGTCAGTTACACCACGGGCAGCACCGGGCTTCCCGGCAACAGCTCCGTCGTCTTTCGAGGCATTGCCACGGATGGCGGCCTGATTGCCTCAGGAACGCTTCCCACCGTGGGGGTTTATCTCGATGAGCAGCCGATTACCTCGATTCTCGGGTCAGTAGACGTCCATATTTACGACGTCGCGCGCATCGAAGCGCTAGCCGGACCACAGGGGACGTTGTACGGCGCCTCGAGCGAGGCGGGTACGCTTCGCATCATTACGAACAAACCGGATCCGAGCAAGTTCAGCGCAAGCTACGATCTGGATGCCAACAAGATCCTTACCGGCGGACCGGGCGGTGGCATCGATGCGTATGCCAACATCCCGCTGCTTGCCGACAAGGTCGCGCTGCGCGTGGTCGGTTGGTACAACCGCACGGGTGGCTACATCGACAATGTCTATCGGGCGCGTACCTTCCCCAGTTCGGGAATTACCCAGACGAATGCGAGCCTCGTTGGCAACAACCTCAATACCGTCGATACCTACGGCGGCAGGGCCGCGCTCGGCATCGATATCAACGAGAACTGGACCGTCACCCCGTCGGTCATCGCACAGAGTTCGAAGTGGAACGGTACCTTCCGTTCAGATGATACAAAGGTCGGTGAGCTTAAGGTCGGGCATTACTTTCCGGAGCACGGTAAAGACGATTGGTATCAGGCGGGACTAACGGTCAGCGGCCACGTGTCGGACTTTGAAGTGACCTACGCCGGCTACTACATGGACCGTAAACGGCTCGAGCACAATGATTACGCCGACTACGGTTTTTACTATGACGCGCTCAACGGATCGGGCGCCTTCGTGGTCGATAACAATGGAAATATGGTTGACCCGTCGCAGTTAAACATCAATCGCGACGACGCATCGAAGCTCAGCCATGAACTCCGTATTGCGACCCCTCAAAATCATCGAGTGCGCGGTATTGCTGGAATCTTTTATCAGCGTCAAATCGAGTTGAGCGAAAACGATTACCTAATCACGAACTTTGCTGATGCCACCTCGGTGCCCGGCCGCCCCGGGCAGGTCTGGTTGACCAAGGAAAAACGAATTGATATCGACAAAGCCATATTCGCCCAGGCCGACTTCGACCTGACTGATAAGTTGACCCTGACCGGTGGCATCCGCGCCTATCGGTTTGACAACAGCCTGGGTGGTTTCTACGGGGTCAACTCAACCTACTACGGCACGGGCGTGGCGCAATGCTTGGGGCCGCTTGTGGGTCCCTATGGTCTTGGCGCGGCCATCGTTGACGGAACGCCCTGCACAAACTTGGGCGTGCTGAACGCAGACGGAAGCATTACCTCCAAGCGCTCCACGGGCAATGGGACCACGTGGCGTGGCAATCTCGCGTACAAGCTGACTCCCGACAATCTGCTTTACGGCACGGTCTCGACCGGGTTTAGACCCGGAGGCATCAACAGAGCCGGCACCGGTGCCCCATTCGGAGCCGATCGGTTGGAGAACTATGAGATCGGATCGAAGAATGTATTGTCCAATCATCGTCTCACGCTCAACGTGACTGCATTCTGGGAGAATTGGAAGGAAGTGCAGGTTACCTACCAGGCTCCTGGTGGTAGCGGCGTGGCTCTGATCACAAACGCCGGCGGCGCGCGGACCCGCGGTATTGAGGGAGACTTTTCCTGGCGGGCCGCATCCGGATTTAGCCTAAATGGCGCGGCAACTTTCCTGAAAGCTGAGCTCACCACACCGCTCTACACGGGAGGTACGACTCCCACAGCCCCGGCAGGACAGAAACTGCCTTTGACGGCTAATTTCAAGGGCACGCTGACGGCGCGTTATGAGTTCCCCGTCGGCGAGACGGCCGCCCACGTGCAGCTGGCCGGCGCCTATATCGGGGAGCGGAACGCGGTACTGGTTGCGTCGGACCAACTGAAGACTGGTCCGTTACCTGGATACCTTACCCTCCAGGCCTCCGCAGGAGGCGTCATGAACAATTTTAGCTATGAGCTCTATGTCACCAATCTGACCGACGCGCGTGGTCAGCAATCGCGCGCCGCGGAGTGCAACATCAACTATTGCGGTCCCTCGAGCTACGATCCGGTGGGCGAAATTTATAGGATCTACATTCAGCCCAGGACTATCGGGGTCCGTTTCGGCCAGCGTTTTTGAGCGGAGACTCTTGGGCCGTTAATTACGGTCGATGATTGCTGGCTGCCGCTTTAGCCGTTGGGTCTCTATCATCGCTGAAAACGAGTCCACGGCCGCAGCTCGAGGGTGTGTGCGCTGTAAAATAGTGATCGAAAGTAACGCTGATTACTGTCGCCATAAGCATCGCGCTTATCGGCGATTCCGCAAACCTCGCCTGGACCAAAATAGGTTCAAATCTGGTCAGGATTTGACTTCCGTCTACTAGAGTTGCCAGACCCAAGAAACGGTTACAAGAGCCCTGCCCCATAGGCGATAAATGCCTCGGTCTTGTCGCCGGTTACTTGCCCGTGCCCGTGAGTTTTACCGACCGTAGGCCCCGCACCCGCCCTTCCACATTCAGGAAACGGACTTCGCGCCTTCGTCGTCGATTAGGTCCGGTTACATACCCGTGCCGCTGAGTCTCACCGGACGGCCTCCACCTCCGCTGTGCACGTCAAGTTAGGCGGTCTTTGCGCCTTTCGTCGTCGGCTTGAATGTCACCTTGATCGTACAGGTCGTATGACAGGTAGCTAAGATTTGATACCCGCCATTTGTGTTCCTGTACCTTCCTACTGGGTTAAATTCCAACAAAGGTACGTAAAGTCCCACAGAGTTTTGCGTAACCGTATGAGCGGTGGCGGAAAACTGCCATTGTCGAACTCCCAAAGATCAGGGTTGGTTAGTCGATCAATTTTGGGGGCTTGATCCCGATGGAA
>JBBQTF010000069.1:0-7958 GCA_038234675.1 Steroidobacterales bacterium | reverse complement strand
AGAGGTGGCTCCGGTTTTTCGGACAGGGGTATAAGTGGATTTCTGCCCGGGCCATTTGACCGGAGGGAAGTTCATGAGGAAGCCCAGACGTAACCACTCGGCGGCGTTCAAGGCACGTGTGGCTTTGGAAGCGATTCGCGGCGAGAAGACTGTGGCCGAGATTGCGAGCCACCACGAGGTCCATCCCAACCAGGTCAGCAGCTGGAAGACACAATTGCTGGAGAACGCCTCAGGAGTCTTTGGCGGTGAGGCACGGGCGGCGGACGGCAAGGAGCGCATCCGGGAGCTACACGAGAAGATCGGCGAGCTCACGGTGGAGAGGGATTTTTTAGAAGGCGCGCTCGGGAAATTCCCCGGCCTGAGCGGCAAGCGATGATCGATCGGGGTGGCGCACCGCCGGTGCAGCGTCAGGCACAGCTCCTGGGCTTGAGCCGCTCGAGCGTGTATTACTTGCCGCGGCCGGTCTCGGCGCGGGACCTGGGGCTGATGCGGCGGATCGATGAGCTGCACTTGATGGCGCCGTTCTACGGCGCCCGCAAGCTCACCGCTCAGCTCCGTCGCGAGGGCCACCAGATCGGACGCCGGCACGTGACCACCCTGATGCGCCGGATGGGGAACGAGGCGATTTACCGGCATCCGCGCACCAGCATTCCGGCGCGCGGCGCCTCGATCTTCCCGTATTTGCTCGATTCCCTGGCCATTGATCGGCCCAACCAGGTCTGGGCCAGCGACATCACGTATCTGCCGATGGCGCATGGATTCATGTATCTGGTGGCGATCCTGGATGTCGCCAGCCGCAAGGTGCTGGCCTTCCGGTTGTCAAACACGCTGACTGCGGATTTCTGTCTCGCAGCGCTCGAAGAGGCACTGGCCAAGTACGGCACCCCGGAGATTATTAACACCGATCAGGGAGCCCAGTTCACGAGCGAGGGCTGGATCGAGCGCCTCAAAGCCCGCGGCGTGGCCATCAGCATGGACGGCAAGGGGCGCTGGATCGACAACGTGTTCATCGAACGGCTCTGGCGCAGCGTCAAGTACGAGGAGGTTTACCTCAAGGCCTACGCCCACGGCACCGAGGCGCGCCAGTCCCTGGCTCGCTACTTCGCGTTCTACAACGCCGTGCGTATTCATCAGGTCCATGAATACCGCACTCCAGACGAAGTGTACTTCGGGACACTCGCGCCCTCGACCGCGATGGCGGCCTGAACGATGAGCTGCAGCTCCAAAACTCAAAGCCCTCTGCCGCCCGTGGCGGCAGACTGGGCTGCGCTAAAACCATTGACGAAGAGCCAAGAGCAAGAGACGATCATCATCACCCGCCCAAGCAGATCCACTTATCCCGGAAAGAAATCTGTCCTAACAAGCGGAGCCACCCCTGGATTCGGTCCGGCCTAGGGTGTCGTCCTTAAGCGGTGCTCCAAATCGACTCCCGCACCCGGACGCGCTGTGAGTCTGGTGATTGCAACACAGGCACTGGGCGAAGGTGTCTGCCTAATGCGGAGGAGGGGTACAAGAGGCTATTCGCACATCGGCGCTTCGCCATCGCAGCGCGGCTCCGACGTTACGGCCTGGCTTCCGGCGGTTAGGCAATGCCATTTGAGTGCGATTTGAGGCTATTTGGGTATTGGACAGCGCTCAAACTGCAGCACGCTAAAGCCGCTCGGGACTGTGCGCGGCGCCAACTTGCAGAGGTTTTCCTTGCGGGCACGCTCATCCAACAGAGCGTCCCGCACGAAAGCCACTAGGTCGTGAAATTCGTCGGACCGCAATTCCAGCGGCGTTTTGAGCAACGGGTCCAAGCGCGCGAGGACCGGTGCCATCGGCCCGATAGGCAGGGTCAGGTCGTTGTCGAGCCCGGCGCTGACCGGATTGTAATCACGCACGGAGTGGCGGACATCAAGGTGATGCCGGATGGCATCCTCGAGCCGCGTGAAGGCGCCGTTGTGGAAAAAGGCCGGCTGCAGCGCGGCGTTCCGAAGCGGTGAACTGCGAAACTTGTAACGATCCGCACGATTTCCCGTGACCTGCTCCAGGCCGAAATCCTCGTTTTGGCCTCTTCCATCGAAGATCACATTACCTTTGCCCACTCCAAAGGCGGGGGCGATCTGCGGAACGCCGATCACATGCATCTGGAAGTCACTGAACATTTCATTGGACTGGCCGGCTACCGCGTGGCACTGCACGCACTGGCCCTTGCCAAAGAAGATCAGCGCGCCGCGTTTTTGCGACTCGCTCATCGCTTCCCGGTCACCTCGCGCATAGCGGTCAATCGGCGCATCGGTGAAAACCAGCGTGAATTCGAACTCGGCAATCGCCCGGCCGAACATGCTGAAATCGATCGGCGCGCCGGCGGCCACTTCTGGAAAGAGTGCACCGAACTTATGTCGATAGGCCGGCGTCGAATTGAGTCGCTCGAGCACCGCCTGGCGGATCGGTTCGTTGCGATACCCGCTGGCATCGGGCGCCGGGACCACCGAACCCAGCCCGTCATCGAACTGATCAAACCGCGGGCCGATGGTCCCTCGGGTCCCGGTGTATCCGGCCACTTCGACCAGTTCGGTCGGGGGCATGTGTCCCTGCGCGATCAGCAGGTGGGTGATGATCGGATCATGGGGCGGAAAGCGCGTGGTGCCTTCCGGGAGCGGAAAACTAAACCCGGCCGAATTGTCGAACGGGTCTCCCGAAAGCGCAGCGAAGCGTCCATTCCACATTAGCTTGGGATAGAAGGCGACATTGATCGCCGCCGGCGTCCGGCGTTGGTTGCGCGGACCTTCCCGATGTGGCCCGACCAGATTGTTGTTCTGTATTCCGATCGCAATGGATTGGCTGTCACCAAACCCCGTGGCGGGCGAGTGGCAACCCCCGCAGGTGTTGTCCGAGTGCAGGCCGCCGGACTTGTCAAACCACAGCAGCCGTCCAAGATCACCGAGCGGTCGGTTGATGGGGCGGCCCAGGCGATGGGGCAGACTCTTCTCCACCCGGCCAGTAAACCCCGCCCCACGCAACGCGGTCGTTAACTGCTGGTCCAGCCCGTCGGCTCTCGCGCCAGATCCGGCTGCTGCCACCTCGAGGGCCGTTATCGCCGCCAGTAACGCAATCACCTTGGTTGTTGTGGGTGCCACGCTGGTCTCCTTTGTGCGGCATCGCGTCTACGCAGCCGGGCATCGCGCCCAGCGCCTGGCCGAACACGCCGGCCAAGCGCTGGACGCCCCCGATATATCGGGTATTACGGTACCCGCGGGTTCTCCAATGTGAAGAGGCCATTCGGATTGTTTAAGAAAAGCCACGCGTTTACGGTCCAGAAAGGCACCGGTTCGTCGTTGTGCCAGACGTCGAGGCCTCCGGCAAAGCCCTTCGGCGGGGGTCCGTCCTGTGGCATGCAGGTGTAGGGAATGAGCCATTCCGGCGCCACCAGCTGTAGCTGAGTGTGGCCGGGCAGCAAGGCATAAAGGAGCACCTCGGGGCGCCCTGGTTCAAATTTACAGTCCACCAGGGCGGGATTAATATAGTGGTATCCCTCGCCCGGCACAGACGGACCCCCTTGGACGAAGCCTTCGGCCAAGGCGACATTGATATCCTTGTATTTCCGGGTCGCCGCCCGGGCGGCCTCAAGTTGATCCTCCGTTCGCTGAGTTAGTTTGACCATGTCTGAGAAGCTCAGGATGCGCGCGCCCGCATTATCGGGACTCGCAGCCACGCTGGCGCCGGCCAGCCAAGCAAGGCCGCCGAGCGCCGCGCACGCGGCCATGGGTGCAGATCGGCGAAAGTTCTTCATGAAGTTCCCCTTATGACTATTGTTTGAAATTCCGGCAAGCGGCTGCTTGCGGAGGGCGAGTTTTAGTCGCCCCGGCGCTCCGTGCATGAAGAAACCCAGAAGCAATCAGGAAGTTATCCGGAAGAGACGAATATGGACCGGATTTGCCTCTGCAATGCGAGGTTGGGGCAAGTGGCGCTGCCCAGAAGGACGCAACCGCGTGCAATACGATCGCTACAATCCGATCAGCCCCCCAATACGGGCGCGATCGTTACCTTCCCCGAAATCCTCCGGGTTTAAGGCAGGGAGGTACTGCGAATGGTCCATGGCAGCGGGGGTGCTGATTTGGAATCCGAGACGCGGGCACTTTAGTATGAGGGTGACGTGCCGAGCCTAATTTCGTCTATCGACGTCAGTGCATTGTTCGCCGAAGACCCGGGGGCACTTGCGGCAACGGACCGGGCCATCATCGATGCGTCGGCGCGCTCCGGGTTTATGCTGATTTCCGCCCTTCCCAATGACGTACCCTTTGGGGCGGCCGCGCGCGCAGAATTGCTTAAAGTTTTCGAGTTGCCGCTTGAGGAAATCCGTCCGCTTTGGCGCCAGAAGTTCGAGCCGGCGCATGCAAACCTTTACCGCGGCTGGTTTCCGGTGCAGAGGGGATTTCCCTCAGCGAAGGAGGGCATCGACATGGGGGCCGACGTCGCCTACGGAAGTAGCGTTGTCGACGCGTTTGACCCTCTACAGGAGGCGACACCGCTCCCACCGGAGCGGGCACTGCCCGGTTGGCGTACGGCTGTCGCAAACTACTACCGCGGTATGCAGAAAGTTGCCAACGCCTTGATGCGCTCGGTCGGACGTGGACTGGGGCTTCCGGACCGTTACTTCGATGCTTACTTTGAACGGGGACTGTCCACGTTGCGGCTGATCCGATACCCGGTGCGCAACGAGATCGATACCGAAGCAGGTCTACACCCAGGCCTGTTTGTAATCTGCGGAGGCGAGCGCCGACACCTGATCGGCAAGCCCCATGTTGATTCCGGATTCCTTACGCTGCTCGCGCAGGACGGTGTGGAGGGCCTACAGGCACGTGACAGTATCGGGGACTGGATCGACGTGCCGCCACAGGAAGGAACTCTCGCGGTGAATTTCGGCAAGGTGCTCGAAAAGTGGTGCGGCGGCCGAATTAAGGCCACGGAGCATCGCGTACTGGGGACAGGGCGCGAGCGCCGGTCGATTCCGTATTTTCATGAGGCGCGCGCCGATGCCGAGATTGCACCATTGCCACTGGCTGGGGCTGCGCAGTTTGAACCGTTCTTGTTTGGAGACTATCTATGGGCGACAACAACGCAGTTCGTTGAGTTCAAAGGGATGAGCGGGCTTCGCAGACCGCGGCGTGACGGCGCCAGGTTTTAATCATGTCACTTCGTGCCGCGGGCCACTCGCCACAGCTGCTCAGCCAATGCGCTTGTCTGTCGGACAGGGCCTCGACTATTGCGTCTGCACGCACAACCCCCGTAAATAATCTAATCGTTACAACGCCGTGTGGAGGTGCCGAACCTGGCCGAGGGGTCCGAGGGTTCTCTGATAAGCTCTTTGGAGTACGCAAGACCAGGTCGTTAGAAAACAGCGATGTTTGTACACTCGATTGGCACGTCGCTGCCAGAACGTCATTACAGCAAAGACGACTGCTGGGGGGCCTTCGTTGCATCTGAGTGGTTTGGGAAGTTAAACCCCCGCTCTCACGCCATTGCTAAGACGGTACTTCGTCGGGATAACGGCATTGAAACGCGTTATCTGGCGGTCGAATCACTTAACGAGATTTTTTCGATCGACCCCGATACCCTCCATCAGCGCTTTGTCACTCACGCGCCGCGCCTTGGCATAGAGGCCGCGCGACGCTCGCTTGAGCGAGCCGGCTTATTGCCAAAGGCCATCGATGCGGTCGTTGTCACTACCTGCACCGGCTATCTATGCCCCGGGTTGAGCGGCTACATCGTGGAAGGGCTGCGGTTGCGGAGCAACGTGCTCGCCTTCGACCTGGTCGGACAGGGCTGCGCGGGTGCGCTCCCCAATTGGCAGTTGGCAAGCGCACTGCTCGATGCTCAACAATGCCAACATGTTTTGTCGGTCTGCGTTGAAGTCTGCAGCGCCGCGATGTACCTGGACGATGACCCAGGCGTTCTCATAAGTGCGTGTCTGTTCGGCGACGGCGCTGGCGCTGCCGTACTGTCCCGGCGCCCACCGTCCGGCCGCAGGCGAGTCGAGTGGCGCCAAACGGCGTCATTGACCAACCCCGCCGAGCGCGAGGCTCTGCGTTTTGAGCACCGTGCCGGTCTGTTGCGCAACGTGTTGACCCGGCAGGTGCCGCGAGTGGCCGCGGAGCATGCGCAAATAGTGTTGGCCGATGCTCTGGGTCGCGCCGGCATAGATCGGAATCAAGTTAACGGTTGGATGCTTCACGCGGGCGGCCGCGACGTACTGCTGGCACTGGCGGATCGTCTCGACCTGCGCTCCGATGAACTCCGTTATAGCCGAGAGGCTTTACGTCAATACGGAAATTTAAGCAGCGCGTTCGTGTATTTCGTCTTGGACGCCGCTCTCAACGATGCAGCGCCGGGGGGTTGGTGGTGGATGTCCTCCTTCGGTGCGGGGTTTTCCTGTCACGGCGCGTTGCTGGAGGTTGAATAGATCAAACTCATGACCGCCTCAGCACGGCTCATACTTCCAGAATTGCTCGACGAACTCGCGCCAGGCGACCCCCGCGCGTGTCGCGCACGACGCGATTTGAGGCGGGTCCATCGCGCGATGGGCTCGGTGTCGATTCTAAGGCGCGCAATTCTCGGCCTACGAATCGCCGCTCCTCCTCGTCGAATTCTGGAACTCGGAGCCGGCGACGGCTCTTTGATGCTCCGACTGGCGCGGGTGATGGGCCCCGGCTGGCATAACATTGGTCTAACGATACTGGACCGCCATGATCTGGTCAGCGCCGAGACCTTGCTGGGGTATGAGGCCCTTGGGTGGAAGGTGACGGTGTTGCGGGGAGACGTGCTTGAGTGGGCCGCGAAGCGCACCTCGCCGCGGTTCGATTTGTGTATTACGTGTCTTTTTCTTCATCATTTCGACTTCACAGTTCTCGTTAATCTGATGCGCGCCATCGCCTCGAACGCGGACGCGTTTGTTGCCTGCGAACCCCGGCGTAATTTGTTTGCACGGCTGGGTAGCTCACTGGTGGGACTGTTGGGAGCGAACTCAGTGACGCGCGAGGATGCGGTCAAAAGCGTCGCTGCCGGATTTACCAATCGAGAGTTGACGGACCATTGGCCGCAAACGGATGCGTGGGCCTGCGAGGAGTACCCGGCGTTTCCTTTTACCCACTGTTTCACGGCGGTATCTCAAAGTGCCCGCCGCGAATAGCCGCTCTTTGACTCACAAGAGCGACGCGCTCGTGATCGGGGCGGGGCCAGCCGGTACCTCGGCCGCAATACTCTTGGCTCAGAGCGGCTGGCGAGTATCGATAGTGGAGCAACATCCATATCCACGCGAAAAGGTCTGTGGTGGCTGCATCGCGGCGGGCAATTTTTCGCTTCTGGACGAGCTTGGGGTGGGGGACGCGGTTCGACAGCGCGCCGGTGCTGAGCTCACGCACGTGGGGTGGATGCGCGCCGATACCACGCTCATTGCCAATATGCCGCCGTGCACCGATAGCCGTGACCGGTTCGGTCGAGCCCTGGGTCGCGATGTTTTGGACGAACTGCTGATGGAGCGAGCCGCGGCGGCCGGCGTGCGGGTTGTTCAACCCGCAAAGGTGCGCAAGGTTTCGGGCTGGCCGGGGAATTTCACATGCGAAGCCGAAAGCGCGTCGCTTCCAGGTTCGCGTACACCACGAAAGTCTGTGAACATATCTGCATCTTTGGTCATCGATGCGCATGGCTCGTGGGAACGCCCACCTCAGTTCGACGTTGCCGGAGAACAACGCGATCTCCATCGGGCGGCACAACGAGATTCTGATCTATTCGCGTTCAAGTCGACCTTTGAAGGCGCGGCGCTTAAGCCAGGGCTGCTGCCCGTGCTGGCATTGGACGGGGGCTATGGAGGCATCGTCGTAGGCAATGAAGGTTTTACGACGGTGGCGTTGTGCATGCGCCGCGATAAACTGCGGGAGCTTCGTATAAGAAGTCGTGGCCTAGCCGCTGCGGTGGTT
>JBBQTF010000068.1:0-8529 GCA_038234675.1 Steroidobacterales bacterium | reverse complement strand
TAGTCGTTGCCCTTGATGTTGAAGACGATCCGGTCGGCGCTGACGATGCTGGCGGCGGCATAGAGCCGCTTCACATCTGCGGTGCTGGTCCAGGCCGCCTTGCTCACTTCCGCGAACCATGAATCGAGCGCCGCCTTTAGTGCGGGCTGGTCCTTGTGACCGGCACGTTCCGCGATGAACTCGCGCAAGGTGCGCCGCGATATGATCCGCATATCAGCCTCCCTATCACGCGCCCATATTGGGCGCAAGGAAAACGATTTGGATGGAAGAGATGCTGGATAGTTTTCGGTCAGCTCCCGGCAACGATTGGGACGTAGCTGCCTTTTCCGCCTACGGTAACCAAAGACGGCTTTCGCCAGGAGCGGACATTCATGCGTTCGCCGGTGCCGTAGCTCTTGTTGGGCAAACCTGGCCGCTAAGCGACAGTTCGCTATTCAAAGTAGATTAATGCAATGCTGCCGTTTGAACGACAACGGCACGGTAGAAATGCGACGGCGTTTCGGCGGGCTGAAATAAGGCACACACGCCTCATAACGTTGGACATTTGGCTCTCACTTCATTCCTTTGCCAATATCGCGAGTACTAAATCGCGCTAGATTTGTGCCATAGATGCCGACCATCATTGCCAGTGGAGAAACCCGTGAGCAGCCGTCACGCTCAAAGAGCATACCTTACTGTGTTGTTGAGGCGCGGCTCAATGAGCGGTCTTCGCCCGCGTTGTTCGGTTCACGAAACTTGCGCAACGAGTCAACAGTATCAAAACAACAGGTGCAATTACGAGCGCATAGGATAGCAGAATTCCCCAGCTTCCCTCGGGACCAAAAGGCTCTGTTCGGAAATGCCACAGCTCATTGTCGACAAAGGGTAATGCCCCCGCTTCTGAAAACTCATGGAAGGCGTAGATCATAAGCTGGATTGAAAACAGCACCATGAAGGTCGCGGTGGCATTGAAGAACAAGGTAAGATTGACGGCCCGGCCATAAGCGAGCCAAGCGCCAGCGAGACCGGCGGCCAGCAGGAGCCCGATGACGCCGCCGAGAAGAGCGCCGCCTCCATGACCGCCTACCACAATTGCCGAAATCATCGTTGCGGCCTCGACGCCTTCGCGCCCCACCATCAGAAGCGCGAACAGGAAAATTGCGATATTTGTGTTGGGGTTGCTATTCGCACGGTCCAGACTCTGGACTATCATAACTTTCATTTCGCGGCCGTGCCGCAACAAGTGGACGGTGCATGTAAGCACAAGCACCATTGCGACCAGCGCCAGAACGCCCTCCCACAGTGGCCCCATACCGCCCAGTTGAACCAAGGCCGAGCCGAGCAAGGCACTTCCAGCGATGCCCGTCAGCGCACCCCAGCATAGCCATTGCATCAGCGCTGCCTGTCCGCTCCTGCGTAGATAGGCTGCGGCGATTCCTACGATTAGAAGCGCCTCGACGCCTTCTCGAAATGTTATGACGAGCGTTGAGAACATTGGCTCGATCCTTCCTCTATTGTGTAATCACGTCATCGGACTGGATGGCGCGCAGCCGGTCACGCTGCGTTTCGATACCGAGTTGTAAGCTGCGGGCGATCAGTTCGGACTTTTCAATGACAAGCGCGGCCGCATCCGCAGGCCAAACTGACTGGGCGGTCTGCCCAAAGACGCGAAGCCAACGCGAAAAATGCGTCGGACCCAGTTCGCCGATTGCCAAGTGTCGTGTCATCGGCGCGCCCTTGAAGCGCCCCGACATCAGGAGCACCGATGACCAGAAATCAGTCAGCTTGGCCATATGCGCCGGCCATTCTTTGAGCTCGATGGTGCGCGCGAAGATCGGACCGAGATCAGGATCGCCGCGAACTGTCGCATAAAACGCATGGACCAGTTCTGCGATCATGTCTTCGGTTACACCGACTTGCGCGCCGGGCGCGAGCCGCTGCGCCGCGGCGTTCATGCAACACCCCGAGCAGCTAGCAACGTGCTGACTGCGACAACCATCCAGACAAGAGTGTTGACGAGCATCCGCACCAGGTCGCGTGCGCCGTCGTTTGAAGTTTCCATGTGGTCGAAGATAAAATTTCCGGGCGCGAGCAGGGGCTCAGCGACAGCGTATCCTAGCGAGGTCCAGTTCATGATTTGCCTCCTTCAATCGAATCGTTTAAACATATATCCGTAATGTATCTTAATGCGAGTGATTTGCAATATGAAAAATAAATGTTTTAATTCGATGAGATTTTGCCGATGCGCTTGACGGCCTACACCGACTATTCGCTACGGATGCTGATGCACTTGGCGGTCAATCTCGATCGTCCAGTGACGATCGAAGAGATTGCCACTAGCTACAGGATATCGCGCGCGCACCTGATGAAGGTCGCCCATCAGCTCGGCGTTATGGGGTATATTGTGACGACGCGTGGTCGGAACGGCGGGCTGCGCCTGGCGCGCGCTGCCCGAGACATCGGACTTGCTGATGTCGTCGTCCGAACTGAACCCGACATGGCGCTGGTGCCGTGTCTTGATGCCCGAAGTACGGACTGCCCGATCATCGCGGTCTGTGTGCTGCGCCGGGCGGTTGAAAAAGCGCGCGCTGCGTTTGTGGAGGTGCTCGGCGGCTATACGCTTGCGGATCTGGTCGCGCCACAGAGCGCGCTCAAGAGCTTGTTATCAGCTTGAATTTATCGGAATAGGCCGACGGGTTCATGATCGTAGAACTCGATTTGCACCGCAACGGGACCCATCACTTCGACGTGATGGGGCTCGTCGGGGCGCACCAAGCCCGGTGATCCCGGGTTGAGTATCTCCGGTTCCGAACCGTCCTCCTTGCAATAGCGCAAGACACCTTCGAGTATCCGTATGATAGCCCAGACATTGCGCTTCGTGCGGTGCTCGCGCTGCAACGCTACGGGGAGGGTCTCGGCGTTAAACACGGGCGACGAGCGATATGGCTCTGACGGAGACCTTACGTCGGCGCCAGGAATATGCCGGGTCTGTCCGCTCTGATCAGCGCGGTTTGTCGCATCATTGGACATGGCTCACCTCATTATTGTTCACACGCGAACCCTGTTCGGGCGGGCAGGGTGGCGATCTGTGGCTCAGTGATAGCCAGCGCCCTTTCGAAGCTTCCCGCGAAAAACCCAGTAGGACCACGCTGTGTAGGTCAGGATGATCGGCAGCAGGAACAGCGTGCCGATAAGGAGAAACCCCTGCGTGCTTGGAGCTGATGTCGCCTGCCATACTGTGTAGATACGTGGCACGATCATCGGCCAGAGACTGATGGCGACGCCGAGATAGGCGGTGAGAAACAGTCCGATCGCGGCGATGAACGGCATCGTGTCTCCGCCACGCCCCTGCAACGCACGCCAACAACTGAATGCGCCTGCGGCAGCGGCGACCGGTATCGGCGCCAAGTAGAAGAAGTTCGGCAAGGAAAACCAGCGCGACGCGATCGCGTGATCCATCGCAGGCGTCCAGACGCTGACGAGCGCGATCGCGCCGCAAACTCCCGCTAAACAATATTGCCCGATCCAGCGCGCCCAGGCTTGCAGCTCTCCCTCGGCCTTGATCACCAGCCAGCACGCCCCGAGCAGGCCGTAACCCGCCATAAGCGCCAGCCCAGTCATTACCGAGAACGGTGTCAGCCAGTCCCACGAAGTCCCCGCGAACACACGGCCATGCACGCGGAACCCCTGGATGAACGACCCGAGAACGGCGCCTTGCGCAAAGCTGGCGACAGCGGAGCCAACGCAGAATCCCATCGACCAGAAGCGCTGAAGCCAAGGCTGCTCGAAGCGGAACTCGAAGGCGACCCCGCGGAAGACCAATGCGAGCAACATGAGGAGGATCGGAAAATACACCGCAGGAATAATGATCGCGAACGCCAACGGGAAGATCGCGAGCAGAGCGACCCCGCCCAAGATCAGCCACGTCTCGTTGCCATCCCAAATCGGCGCAATCGCGTTCATCACCATCGGCCGGTGGGCCTCTGCCGCGAAACCGTAGAGTATGCCGACGCCCAGATCGAACCCGTCGAGCAATACATAGAGGAATACGCTCAGTCCGATGATCCCAACCCAGATCGGCACCAGATCAAGGGCGCCCATCACGCTTCCTCGGCCAGTCCCAGCACGGGCGCGCTCGGCTGAAGGCCCTCGACGGGTTTTTTACCCATCGCGTCTTCGCTCGGCCCTTGCCGCACCATCCTCGCCATCACTGCGATGCCGGCAGGGAACATGAGCAGGTAGACGGCGATGTAAGCAACGAATGACACGAGGACATCTTGCCCGGTCAGGGAGGGCGAGACCGAATGCGCGGTTCTGAGCAGGCCATAGACGGTCCACGGCTGTCGCCCAACCTCGGTCGTCGTCCATCCGGCGAGCACCGCGACGAACCCGAGCGGCGCGCTGAACATGCAGATGCGCAGGAACCAGCCACTGACAAACAAGTGTCCACGCCATCGGAGCAGCCAGCCCAGCAATATCAGCCCGAGCATATAGAACCCGATCCCCACCATGATCCGGAACGCCCAGAATACGACAGCGACGGGTGGTCGCTGGTCTACGGGAAAGGTTTTTAACCCGCGTATCGCGCCGGTGGTCGAATGCTTTAGGATCAGGCTGCCGAGCACCGGGATCTCGACTGCATAGTCGGTTCGTTCCGCTTGCTGGTTCGGCAGCCCGAACAGTGTCAGCGGTGCCGGGGCCGCCGTCTCCCAGCGTCCCTCGATCGCGGCGAGCTTCGCCGGCTGATATTCGGCGGTATTCAGCCCATGCAAATCACCAAGCGCGATCTGCACGGGAACGAAGATCGTTAGAAACCAAAGCGCCATTTTGAACATGCGTCGGCCATCGGCGGCATATTCGGGACGCCGCAGCAGATAGGCCGACACGCCAAGCACTACGAAGCCAGTCGTGACGTAGAAGGCTGATACGTTGTGCGCGAGGCGGTAGGGAAATGACGGATTGAAAACGATTGCCAGCCAGTCCGTCGGGAAGAACCGACCGTCGTGGATCATATACCCTGCTGGCGTCTGCATCCAGCTGTTCACCGACAGGATCCAGAACGAGGACAGCAGCGTCCCGAACGCGACCATGATCGCGGCTAGGAAATGTGCCCAGCGCGGCACCAGATCACGCCCAAACAACAGCACCCCGAGGAATGTAGCTTCTAAGAAGAAGGCCATCAGGTCTTCGTAAGCGAGCATCGGTGACAGGACGTTGGCGGTAATGTCGGAAAAGCGCGACCAGTTGGTGCCGAACTGGAACGGCATGACGATGCCGGACACGACGCCCATAGCGAAAGACACGGAGAATATCCGCGTCCAGAAGCGCGAGATGCGATACCAAGCGCGATCACCGGTGAAGAAGAATAACCCCTCAAGCACCGCGATGTACGAAGCGAGGCCGACTGTGAAGGCGGGAAGCAGGATGTGCCAGCCGATCACCCAGGCCCATTGCAGGCGGGAGAGCAGAAGCGGATCGAGGCTCATGTAGTGGCGTCGCGCCACCAGTTGTTGGCGGCAGCAACGGTTTGAAAGTTCATCGCGATAACTTGCGAGGACGCAATCAACTGAGCGGTGTCATGATCGTACGCGGCACGGAGGTTCTGGCGGATATCGTCGATCGGTTGAATCATCTTAATGCTTACCCGAGACATTTTCATGGCTAGTTTGAAGCCCGCCTGCGGCGTTTCCGTGATCAGCGTCGGAAGCCAGATATCGCTCATCACATTGGTCCTTGGTTATGGATATCTCGACAACCCACGGCGGGGTTGCATTGTCGAAGGATCGACCGAGAAGCGAGGTGCTCGCTTACTGGAAGCATGGATATCAGGGCAGGTTTTCAGTGACGACGCCTCGACAGATGTTGCCAACTGCGAACACGCAGCCGTCATCGAACTACTGCCGCTCGTGAAACGATATCGGATAGGTCGCGTTTCGCACCGTGAGCATCGGGTCCGCGACCGCAATCCCGGGTGGGGTCGTCCCGGGCAGAAAGAGCAGCGATTTATCTGCAAGCGCAGTGTTCGGCGCCATCTTGTCGATTGTGATCACACCCAGCTTGACGAGCTTGCGGCTGTCAGGCCACGCGATCGCCGGGTTTTCGATCGCATCGCCTGAGCCGGAGATCTGCGCGTACCAAATGAACCGGATCGGCCCTGCGGCGACCCGCTTGGTAATCTCTTCCCGCAGATAATCGGGAGACTTTCCGGCGAGTGCTGCAGCCGTCAGATAATGCTCGCCGGCTTCGGGGACGAAGCGATAACGGACGAACACGCTTTGCCGACGAGCATTAGTGAACTGCATCGAGTTCACCCCGAAATAAGTGGTCGTCGCCCAACTTTCAGGCGGTGGCGTCTGGCTCGTCAGGAACTGCTTTGCGATCGGGTGTCCGGCGAGAAAGCGATCGAGCGGCGTGGGCTTTGCTGCCTCTGGGCCGCTTGCGCCGATCGCGCCCAGCAAGTCGCCGAATTCGCCCGAGGTCGCCACCGGAAAACCATTAAAGCTGTGATTGACCACATCGTAATTGCTGCCGTCGGGCAGGAGAAACTTGACGGCAAATCCACGCGGCTGCGCGAGCGACGCCGGGTCTGGGATCGCTGGCAGACCAGTGAAGTCAGAAAACCGCACGATTACCGGAATATGTGATGCAAAGACCGACGACGATGACAGCGTCCGCGCTTCTTGGCTTGGTTCGAAAGAACCTTGCAGGATGAAGCCTTTGGCATGAACTGCCCGAGCATGACGGAATCCGAATGCCGCGTGCATGTCCTGCACCAAATGGCCCGGGGTGCGCTCGGCAATCTGTTCCGGGTCGGTGATCTGCGTTCCCTCGGCTGGGGACACCGGGCGGACGCCAGGAGCGAGAGTCGAACTGCCAGTGGCTTGAGCCATAATTACAGTCGGTTGGAGAAGCGCGAAGGCCAGCACCGCCATCGTGTTGATCGATAATTGGGCGCTTTTTTTGAAGGCTTTCTTGCGAGGACCAACCAAAGGATGGATGGCCCGCGGCGGCGTGGCAGGCAAACTTTTGGCTACCGATGCCGAGCGCGCGCCAGTCAGCTGATACCCCTTCATGATTATGTCCTTAACGATGCCGTTTTTTACGTCCTCGCCTACACCGACGTTTTTGTCTTGAATGAAACGCTCGCTTGTTGTCTGTTTATGCGTAGTCGCTGGCAAGCTGGCGACCGTCGGAAACAGCACGGCTCGCAGGCCTAGGTTGAAACGGAGCTCTTCGAAGGGACGCGCCAATGTCAAACGGCGACAGCTATGGCGAAGCATTCGGCAAACGGCTTAGCGCCGATGCGACCTCATTTGCGTCTCGGGCACTACCACAAACCCTGATCGCTGTCACCGAGCTGCAATATAAGTCGCCCCAGAATATCTTGTCTACGCCACCGATTCCTGAGGATGCGTTCCTAGTAGCGGTTCATCTGAAACTCTTCGAAAAGTATGAGTATTGGGAGAATGGTAAGGCTGCTCGCGCATCGACCCTTCAGCCCGGCGAGACGATTATCTACGATATCAAGCGTCAGCCGACCTTCCACTTGAACAGCCCGTTTCATTCGGTGCATTTCTACTTCCCAAAAGCCGCACTTGATGCGCTCGCCGATGAGGCCGATGCGCCTCGTATCGAGGGCCTGCGTTACGCCCCCGCAGTCAGCCATGACGATCGGGTGATGCGAGGGTTGGCGGAAGCGTTGTTGCCAGTATTCCGAAACGCTCAGCCGCCGTCCCGGCTATTCATGGACCATCTGATGCTTGCAGCAGGCCACCATGTCGCCTCTGAATATGGTGGCATGAAGCCTGTAAAACTGCCGTTTTCCGGCGGCCTGAGCAGACAGCAGGAACGCCTCGCACGAGATATGATCCGGGAGAACCTTGGGAACGATCTTCCGCTATCGGTACTCGCAAGTGCGTGCGGTCTGTCGATATCGCAATTTAGCAAAGCGTTTCGAAGAACTGTGGGCGTTCCGCCACATCGATGGCTGGTCGCTCAGCGCATCGCCCGGGCCAAGTCGCTCCTGCGGGATAGTCCAATGCCGCTTGCCGATATCGCAGTGGAATCGGGGTTCGCTGACCAAAGTCATTTTACCCGAGTGTTTACAGCGTCCAATGGGCTAAGTCCGGGCGCTTGGCGTCACTCTGTTCGTGACTAAATCTGAGCCCAGCGATGGCTGGCGTGGTGTTTGCGATTCATCTTTGGAGGGCATTTTTAGACCCGTGTGGCGGGCCTGACCGTGTGATTGAGCGAGCTGCCGCTTTTGGGATCGTTGGGCGCGACGCCCAATGGTGATAATTTGGCGCTAGCGGCCTGGTGGCTACTCTGCGGGCGAACGGCGGCTTTCAGCAAGCCCGGACGTTGACGGGCAGCCGCCGAACGTCGTGAGTTGGGTCGATAGCAGACCAATGGCCGTTTGAATTTGGACTCCTACAGCCCGATCCCTCTGCTCCGTCCGAGCGTCCAGTCGATGCCGCCGCCGGGCATGGGGATGCCGTCAACGTGCTGGCCGAGGCGTTTGCCCAGGCTGTCGTTCCACGGCACGAGCTG
>JBBQTF010000067.1:0-9087 GCA_038234675.1 Steroidobacterales bacterium | reverse complement strand
GAGCATAGTTACGTCGCTTGTGCTGTTTCAGAATGTCCGCCGGCGTCACTTCGGCTACCGGGTTGTGGGTCGCCGCGTCGTTGGCAACCGCATAGCGCATAATCTGGCTACAGGTCTGAAGAACGCGTCTTGCGATGTCCAGGGCGCCACGCGATTCGATTTTCTTGACCGCATTGCGGAAGGCCGATGTCGGTATATCCGTGACCGGCCGCGGCCCGATTTCCGGAAAAATGTCAACCTCCAGCCTCCTGATAACGTAATGGGCGTGCCGTTCGTTCCGACCTGTCTTCCAGCGCGCAAACCATTCGCGCGCTACGGCTTCGAAGGTCTTTCCCGACGCTTGCTTCTCCTGGGAGGGATCGATGCCTTCGGCGAGCTGTTCTCTGGCTATCTGATGGCGCGCGCGCGCTTTCACCAGAGACACATCCGGGTAGACGCCCAAGGCGAGGGTCTTTTGTCGGCTATGGAGCCGATAGTTAAAGCGCCAGTATCTACCGCCGCTGGGCTCAACTTGCAGATACAGCCCGCCGCAATCCGCAAGCCTGTACTGGCGTGCCGACGGTTTGGCGGCGCGAATTCGGGCATCCGTCAACATTTGATGGTATCTCCATGCCGCCAGGCGCAGATACCATCAAAAATACCAGCAGTTTCGTGAGTCACTACGAGAGCATACGAGACCGCATGAGAATAACAAACCCTAGGAATGAAGGGTTTTTCAGCGATTCTGAGACCACCTGAGGTCTCTTGAAATCGGTAATTGGCGGAGAGAGAGGGATTCGAACCCTCGAAGGGCTTTTGACCCTTACACCCTTAGCAGGGGTGCGCCTTCGACCACTCGGCCATCTCTCCGCTGGCTCTCTAAAACGAAAGAGAATCAATCGGTTGCACACCCGATTCCCTGGATTTCAAACACCGGCGCCATGATACTGGTGGCTCCAGCGCAGGTAAAGGCGCGCAAAGTACATAAACGAACCCGGGGCCACGATCAGCTCGGGCTACTGTCCTTACTTGACGGGCCGTTCGCCGAGCTTCCCAGTAGAGTCAGATGGGATTTGCCCGGATCCTAAGCGATGGACCGGGACGCTCTTAGGTGCACTGACACCCAGGCGCACTTGATCGCCTTTGACCTTAAGTACGGTGATGGAAATATCGTCTCCGGCGCGCACGCTCTCGCCCACACGCAGGCTAAGTATCAACATCGGTCCGGCCTTCCTTGAAGCATGGCCAGCGTAAGAGCTGGCTAAAGTCCATCAACTGGACAAACGCTCGCGCACGATAGCCAGCACGCTTGCCAAAGCGGCATCGAGTGCGGCCGGATTGCTGCCACCGGCCTGCGCAAAATCCGCTCGACCACCGCCCTTGCCACCGACCTGTGCGGCGACCGAGCCGATGAGCTCCCCCGCCTTGATCTGCGCGCTTCGATCAGGCGTCACTCCGGCGACCAGTATCACTTTGGTCGGTGACTCTACGGCGGCGAGCACGATGATAGCGGAGCTGAACTGGCTTTTAAGTTTGTCGACCGCGGTGCGCAGCGACCCACTGTCGGCGCCATCGACGCGTGCGGCGATGACCTTGGTGCCGGCGACCTCCACCGCGCCGGCGGCAAGATCCGTCCCCTGTCCGGACGCCAACTTGTCCTTTAGGCCGCGGATTTCTCGTTCCTGTGCCCGCACCCGTTCCAGTACCTCACGAACCTTATCGGCAAGTTCATCGCGGTTGCCGCGCAGCATAGCGCCGACATCGCGCAACACGGATTCGTTACGCCCTACGAGTTCAAGAGCGCCCTCGCCCGTCACCGCTTCAATGCGGCGCACGCCGGCGGCGACGCCAGCCTCGCTCACGATGCGGAACAGGCCGATATCGCCCGTGCGGCTGACGTGTGTGCCGCCGCACAGCTCGGTGGAAAAGTCGCCAAAATTCAACACCCGCACTTCGCGCTCGTATTTCTCACCGAACAGCGCAATGGCGCCGGCAGCCACGGCTTCCTCGTAGTCCATGAGGCGCGTGCGCGCTTCCGCGTTCGCGCGGATTTCGGAGTTGACGAGCCGCTCGATCTGCGCCAACTCGTCTGGGGTGACGGGCTGGAAGTGTGAGAAGTCGAAGCGCAGGCGGTCAGGCGCGACCAGCGAGCCTTTTTGTGTGACGTGCTTCCCCAGCACTTGGCGAAGCGCCGCGTGCAGCAGATGGGTCGCCGAGTGATTGAGGCGAACCGCGGTGCGTCGCTGCGCATCGATTCGCGCCTGCACTGCATCGCCCACGCGCAAGGCGCCACCTGCGAGCGCCCCTGCGTGCACAATCGCCGATCCGAGCTTCTGAGTGTCGCCGACCGTAAAGCGGGCACCGCCCGTGCCCAGGAGTTCGCCGGTATCTCCGACCTGACCTCCGGATTCGGCATAGAACGGTGTGCGCGATAGCACGACCTCGCCTGACTGACCTGGCTCAAGCGCTTGAACGAGCGCGCCGTTACGCCGCAGCGCGAGCACTTTACTCTCCGCCTCGAGTACCTCGTAGCCGAGAAACTCGCTCTTGGCCTCGATCCCGGCGCCCGCCCTAAGATCGACCCCGAACTTGCTCGCCGCGCGAGCCCGCTCGCGCTGCAACTCCATCTCACGGTCGTAGCCTTCAAGATCCACCTGCAGCTTGCGCTCACGGGCGATATCCGCGGTCAGGTCCGGCGGGAAACCGTATGTATCGTGCAACAGGAATAGCAACGATCCGGGCACGATCGTGCCGCCAGCCTCGGCCATGCGGGTCTCGAACTGCGCCATGCCCGATTCCAGGGTTTCCGCAAAGCGCTCCTCCTCGGCGCGCAACACGCGTGCGATCTGCTCGCTGCGCTCGCGCAACTCAGGATAGGCGTCCCCCATGACGCGCGCCAGCACCGGCACCAGCGTGTAGAAAAACGCCTGCAATTGGCCGAGCTTGTAACCGTGGCGGACCGCGCGGCGGATGATACGGCGCAGCACGTAGCCGCGGCCCTCGTTCGAAGGCACTACGCCGTCGCTGATCAGAAAACTGCAGGCCCGAATATGATCAGCGATCACACGCAATGAGGGGGAGGCGTGATCATCAGACCCGGTGGCCTCGGAGGCCGCGCGCAGCAGGTCCCGGAACAGATCGATGTCGTAGTTCGAATGCACCCCCTGCATGACCGCCGCAAGCCGTTCGAGGCCGGCGCCGGTATCGACCGAGGGCTTAGGAAGGGGCATGACCTCACCGCTAGCAGATCGCTCAAACTGCATGAACACCAGATTCCAGATCTCCACGTACCGATCCCCGTCCTCATCGGGCGAGCCCGGCGGACCGCCCGCCACTTCGGGCCCGTGATCGAAAAAGATCTCGCTGCACGGGCCGCAGGGCCCTGTGTCGCCCATGGCCCAGAAATTCGATGCCTCGCCCATGCGCGTGACGCGCTCGACCGGCATGCCCGCCTCGCTCACCCACAACTTCGCCGCCTCGTCGTCATCGCGAAACACGGTGACATGGAGCCGTGCCGGGTCGAGCTGCAATTTTCCAGTAACGAATTCCCAGGCGAAGCGGATCGCCTCGCGCTTGAAGTACTCGCCAAATGAAAAATTTCCGAGCATTTCGAAGAAGGTGTGATGCCGCGCGGTGTAGCCCACATTTTCCAGATCGTTGTGCTTGCCGCCTGCGCGCACGCAGCGCTGGCTGGTGACCGCGCGCGTGTAGGGACGCTGCTCCTTTCCGAGGAACACATCCTTGAAGGGAACCATGCCGGAGTTGGTGAACAGCAGCGTCGGATCGTTCCCGGGCACGAGCGAAGCTGAAGGCACGACGGTGTGGCCGCGTTCCTGGAAGAACTCGAGAAAAGCGCGCCGGACTTCCGTTGCGCTCATGTAGGGCTGTTTATTTGCGCTCATGCATCCATTTCAAAATCTGGCCCAAGGGCAGTGCGGATATGATCGTTGGAAAAGCCACGGTATTGCAAAAATCGGGCCTGACGACCCTTCTCGCGCCACACCTGCGGGAGGGTGGTGCCAAATCGGCGCCGACGCACCTCGCGGGCCAGTGCCACCCAATCGGGCACCGCCTCAAGCGCCGCATCAATCAGCACCGGATCCACGCGCACCGCTTCAAGATCACGGCGGATCCGCACCGGCCCCTGGCCGCGGGCGCTGTGGTACCGCACGAAATTCCCGGCATAACGCTCATCGTTGAGCAGGCCTCGAGCCCGCAGCCGTTCGATAAGCTCCTGGACGACGGGCGCATCAAAGCCGCGCTCGCGCAACTTGGCGGCGAGCTCGCCGTTGGCGAAATCGCGGCGCGCCAGGAGTGCAACGGCGGCCAGTTCGGCGGCTGAAGCGTCCTTCGGATCGGCGGCCGGGGATCGCCTAGGCGCTCTTTTCCTCAGGCTCGGCACGTTGCTTGGACGGCAGGAGTTTGGCGCGGATCAGGTCTTCGATTTCCTGGGCAATCTCCTTGTGCCCCTGCAGGAACAAGCGCGCATTCTCCTTGCCCTGGCCGATTCGCTCGCCCTTGTAGGAGTACCATGAGCCGGATTTCTCAATGATGCCGTGGTTTGAACCGATCTCGATGATCTCGCCTTCATGCGAGATGCCGCGCCCGTACATGATCTCGAACTCGGCCTCGCGGAACGGAGGAGCGATCTTGTTCTTGACCACTTTGACCCGGGTTTCGTTGCCGATCACTTCCTCGCCGCTCTTGACCGAGCCAATGCGGCGGATATCGAGTCGCACCGAGGCGTAGAACTTCAGCGCGTTTCCGCCGGTGGTGGTTTCGGGGCTGCCGAACATCACGCCAATCTTCATGCGGATCTGGTTGATAAAGATGACGATGGTGTTGGAGCGCTTGATGTTACCCGTGAGCTTTCGCAGCGCCTGGCTCATGAGTCGTGCGTGCAATCCCACCTGCAACTCGCCCATCTCGCCCTCGATCTCGGCCCGCGGCGTCAGTGCCGCCACCGAATCGATGACCACCAGGTCCACGCCGCCCGAGCGCACCAACATGTCGGTGATCTCGAGGGCCTGCTCACCGGTATCGGGCTGCGAGACGAGCAGTTCGTTGATGTTGACGCCCAGCTTCTCGGCATAGGAAGGGTCAAGCGCGTGCTCCGCGTCCACGAAAGCGGCGGTGCCCCCACGCTTTTGTATTTCTGCCACGACCGCAAGGGTCAGGGTAGTCTTGCCGGAGGACTCCGGCCCATAAATCTCGACCACACGGCCACGCGCCAGGCCGCCGACGCCCAGGGCGATGTCGAGCCCCAAAGATCCGGTCGGCACGGCGTCGATGTCCCAGATGGCCGGCGCATCGCCCAATCGCATGACCGAGCCCTTGCCAAACTGCTTCTCAATCTGGCTCAGTGCGGCGGTCAGTGCCTTCTTGCGGTTGTCTTCCATAGCGTGCGGCCACCTGTGTTGATATGAGAGTAATTATCCCATATCGGAGCGCCCGCGCGGTGGTGTAAATCGCGGCGATTTGGTCCTAAAACCTCCCCGGTTCGTCTATCTGCTCCAGCAGTCGGAGCGCCGCGGCCACCGCCGCCGCACGCACCGCGGCCCGATCTCCTGCAAAGAGCTCCCGCCGAACGTCCACGGCAACCCCACGGCGGCCGATCGCCAGGTACACGAGACCGACCGGCTTTTCCAGGGTACCGCCGTCGGGGCCTGCGATACCGGTAATACCCACCGCGACGTCCGCACCGCTGACCCTGAGGGCCCCGGTCACCATCTGCTCAGCGACCGCCGCACTGACGGCCCCGTGGGATTCCAATGTAACCCTAGCCACCCCCAGATCCTGCATCTTGGCGGCATTTGAATAGGTTACGTACCCTCGCTCAAACCACTGCGAACTGCCGGGAACGTCGGTCAGGGCCGCGGCGAGTGCGCCGCCGGTGCAAGATTCGGCCGTCACCGCCCGAAGGCCCGCGGCAAGGAGGGCACGTCCGGCCGCTATGGCCAGCAACTGACTGTCGGATTCCACTCCGAGGCTCATATTCTTCTACCTCAAGCCAATCCATGGTGGCCCCCAGGGCGATGTCTGGAACTGCCGTGCCCTGGGCGGGTATCAAATTGGTGGCCTGGGCACATGCACGGTTGACCACAACGCGAGGCAGTCCGAAATGCCACCACTACTAGAGAATGTCGGTCAGCAGGATACCGATTCCGACGCGGTTGATGTTGTGGTTATAGTCAATGAGACTTTCACCGTAGCCGTTGAAGAATTGCGCGTAGCCGCGAATCTTGTGAAACATCGGAAAACTCATACCGAGCTCGATCGCTCCGTAGTTGTTGGAGCGAAAGTTGTTGCGCGCCAGCAAGGAGAACTCGAGGTTCCTGTATTGCAGGGCCGCCGTGACGTCAAAATAACCGAGGTATTTCTCGATGTCCGGGTTGTCATCGCCGTCCGGGTCGGTCGGGGAGGTCTTGGCTTTCTCTGAAAATCGATACCAGGGCCGCACCGAAATCATGTAGTTGTCCTTCGCGTAGATCAGGTTGGCATAAGCGCGGTTCCAGCTGCGGCTCAGCGTGACTCCACCGATGATTCCGCGGCCATTGGACTCGTGCTCCAGACCAAAGCGCAGCGCCGTATCGGAACCGAACGGGCGGAATGAGAGCGGCATGGTATAGAAAAGCTCTGGGTTGTAGTTCGACTCGCGGAACGGCGCGGAGTTGGCGTTGTACACCTGCCAGAACGATTTTTGCGTGTACGCGAGGTCCAGCCCGTCTCCCTTGACGAACAGATCCCTGGAGGTGAGCGGAAAGCGGAAACTGAACTGGAATTTCGCTTCGGCGTGATTCACGTACACTCCCTGCTCGCTGTAGGCTGGATTTTGTTCGGTGACATAGCTCCAGGGCAGAATGTAATTTTGCTTGTACGCCGTGAGCAGATAGGGATTCTGCTCGGTGTGTATCTCCTCCTGCAGCCGCGACTTGGCCAGGGACTCCTGGACCTCAATGATTGCCGGCGTGCTCGCCTTCAACTCACTGGTGCACGCCTCGCGAAGCTCAGCCACCGTGGCCGTGTCCGGCGCCGCCTCGAGTTTTTTCGACAGGCATGCTTGCATCGCATTGCTCGATTGGGCGGCCCGCACCGGCGGGCTGCGCATGAGAGCCGCGGTGCAAGCCAACGACATCGAAAATGAAAGCAATTGTTTTTTGGTCATGTCTTAAGTGCCCGGCGGCTCGATTTCCGCAGTGATATGAATGTGAGTCTCGACCGGAGTCTTCACGGTGCTCAATTTCGAAGCGCGGTCGTCGCAGGCGCGGGCCCGGGACCAGGCATTCCTGCGCCGAGGGCGAGGAAAAGCTGCGCCGTGTCGAGGTAGCGCTGCGCCTGGGCGCGCACGTACCCGAGCCGCGCCTGTTGGTAGCGCCGCTCGGCGTCCAGCACCTGCAGGACGCTCGCTTCTCCGGCATCATAAGCCTGGCGGGTCAGATCGGCCGTCTCACTGGCCGCGCGCTGGGCGTTTGCCTGGGCCTGCAGCTGCTCGGCTCCTTGATCGAGTGCCTGCAAGGCGTTGGCCACCTGCTCAAGCGCCTCGAGCACGGTCTGGCGGTAGTTGGCGGCACTCGATTGCAGGGCCGCGAGCGATGCGCGGTGCTGCGCGCGCAGCGTGCCGCCGTCGAACAACGGCGCCACGAGCGCCGAAGTCAGGCCCCAGGCGGTGCTGGCCGGATCGAAAAGGTCCGCGGCCCTGATCGACTGCTGTCCGTATGCCGCTGACAGCGTGAGGTGCGGGTACAAATTGCTCTGCGCGATACCGACCGCCGCGCTCGCGGCGTGCAACTGGGCCTCGGCGGCCAGAATGTCCGGCCGGCGGCGGGCAAGTTCGGACGGTACGCTTAAGGGCAGCTCGGTGGGCAGCGCGATGTGCGCGAGGTCCAGCTCCGGAAGCGCGGCGTCTCCCGGCGCGGCGCCCAGAATCACGGCCAGCGCGTGTCCGGCCACCCCAAGCGATTCTCGGAGCGGTGGAAGCTCAGTGGTGTCACTGGCAAGCTGGCTCTGTGCGCTGATGACATCGAGCTGCGAGACCGAGCCCGCCTCGTGCGCCTGCCGTACCAGTTCAAGGTTGCGCCGGTCGCGCTCGAGCAGCTCGTTGACCGTGTCCAGCTGGGCCCGGAGCGCCGCGATATTAAGCGCCTGCACCACCGCGTTGCCGCTGATCGCGAGCCGAGCGGCGGCGAGCTGCTGGCCACGGTATTCTGCTAGTGCCCGCTGCTGCTCCACGCCCCGGCTGATGCCGCCGGTAAAATCGAGCGTGTAATGCACGGACGGACCGACCGCGAAGTACGTGAACGGCGGGGGCTTATGGAGCGGACCCAGGAACTCCGCCCCGTACTTTTGCCGACCGACGCCCACGTCGAGGTCCACTTGCGGGAGGCTCGCGCCGCTGCGCGCGTTCACCAGTTCCTGCGCCTCATCCAGTGCCGCCGCTGCTGCCGCCACGGTCTGGTTGGCACCCAGGGCCCGCTGCACCAGTTGATCGAGCGCCGGAGACTCAAAGCGCGTCCACCACTGGGCACCGGGGTCCCCGCCTGGGACCAGGCGTTGCACGGGCTCCCCCTCGCCCCCCAGTGTCTGGGCCAAGGGCTCGGCACGATACACCGGCGGGGCGGGAGCGTCGGGCCGGTGAAAGTCGGGTCCCGATGAGCACCCGATGAGCATCAGGACTGCGGCAAGCGCAGACCCAGGGCCCTTGCGGAGGGCGATCATTCCGCCACCGCCGGCATCGGGGCCGATTTGCCTTTGACGGGGCGCAAAAACAGGACCAAGGGCACCGCGCACAAGGACATGAGCAGCATCAGATAGAAATCGTTGTTGTAGGCGAGCATCGTCGCTTGACGGTTCACCTCGGCATTGATCGCCGCGAGCGCACCGGCGGAGTCCGGACGCACCACCGCGCGCGCGAGACCGTCTCCGAAGGGCGTGATGTGCTCGGCCAGGCGCGCATGCAGGATCTGCTTATTACGGCTCAGCAGCGCGACCACGCCCGAGATGCCAATGCTGCTGCCGATGTTGCGCATCAGGCTGAACACCGCCGTTCCCTCGTTGCGCAGGTGCGGGGCGAGGGTCGCAAAGGTGATCGCCGAGACCGGTACGAATACA
>JBBQTF010000066.1:0-9253 GCA_038234675.1 Steroidobacterales bacterium | reverse complement strand
AAGGAAAGTTCCACACGCCCGGCATTGCTGCCACTGCGGGCGCGTCCCAGATCGGGTCGAGACCCCACTGGGTAACATAGGGCTTCCACGCCTCACGGTCGGCGGGGAAGGAGCCGTTGTAGATCACCACGCCAAGGAGTTCGCCGTCGCCCGACGAATACCACGGGCGATCCATATAGATCCGCAGGCCGCCGCCAAAGCGTACGCTGCGTTTGATGTTGGTGGCGACTTCCCGCTCCCAGCCGAAGGTGGGAACGACGTAGAGGATGCGCGGTGCGTCGGGGCGGGCGGAGGCCGGCACATCAACCAGCACCGGATCGCTTGAGCGGGTGAAGTCAAGCGGCGGTGTGGCATCGACGGCGAAATAGTCGCGGAAGCGCGAGGTCGCAACGGCGGTATAGGTGACGCGATGGTGGCGCGTGTCGTCGAAATGATGGCGGGGGCAGCGTCCTGCATCATCTGGTCGCCGCCGAGATTGCTGCTGAGCACGTCGCCTGCTCGCACAAAACAGACGAGGTCATGGCCTGGATTGTAGTAGCCGGTCGGACGGGTACCGTCGGCGTTGGCAGGAAGTTCGCCTCCAGCCAGGTTGCGGAGCGGGATCTCGTCAGCATGGGTCGCATGCGCGATACGCGTCGGGAGCACATCGCCCGTCGGACCGGGGTCGTCGACCGGATCGTCCCAGTGGGCAAGCAGGTCGATCTTATCGGTGCTAGCGCCGTGAACCTGTAGCCCCCCGATCAACTGGGCATCGATGGCACCGGGTACCCGCCAGGCGGTAATTGTGTCGAGCGCGATGGCATTCGTTGGCCCAGTCATCGCCTCGGACTCTAACTGGCTTTCGACCGACCCCCCGCCGGGATGCTGCACATCGATCTGGACGAAGACTGGCCGGCCGATCGGCTGCTGGACAGCGTGGACCAGGGTTAGCAGGTGTGGAGGCGTGAGCATCCAATGGCCCCCTTCGCGCGTGCGCTGAATAATATGCGCCAGCAGGTCGGCAGTACTGCCCGGGAACTGTGGCTCGGCCAGCGCGACGCTTGTGACAAAGCTATCGATGTATTCGCGGATCCACTGCCAGACGCCCATGAGCTTGAGGTCGTCGGGATACAGATAGCTGCTGAGTGGTACGACGGTGAGCGCGGCCTTGGGGAGCGAGATCGTGAGCACGCGTGTTGTCGCGTCCCAAGCGGGTGGGCTGCTGCCCTCGGCCAGTGCGAGGCGGAAGGGTCGCGCGGTGGTCCAGTCGGTTTCGCCACCGAAGGAAATCAATGTAGCAGAACCCGGTCGCGGGTGGGCGTCGGTCAGCGGCTCGTACACGACGGAGCCGGTACCCGCCGCACTGCCGGTGCTGCCCGCGGGCGTACCTGGTAGGTCACGCAGTGCCGCGCCGCGGGCCAGCACATCCGGCAAATATGGCACCTCAAGCTGGTCCCCGGGCTCCACCGGCAGTGGCTCGGGCTGCCCAATTACCACCTCGCGCCGAAATTGGCTTTTCGTCGCGTCGTCACGCGCAGCGATGAGTTGGTAGATCGCTGTGTCGGTGCGCAACTTACCATCCGCGTCATCGAACATACCGAGGCGTTCGCCCAGTTCGACGGCGACGCGTGGTGGCACGATATGGCGGTCGGCCGCGGTGAGATCGGCAGCTACAGCGTCCAACGCGGGAGCCGTATTGAACGTGCGGATCACGATGCGGTCGACGGACGAGCCGGGACCACTCACGCCGCGACCATCGCGCAGGACGATCGTGGGCGCGGCAACGGGCTCGTAGCGCAGATAGGCGAAGCCATCAGGGTTGGCGGGCGTCGCAAACGTGCCCGAAAGGGTCTTGGTCAGTGGCTCGCTAAGCGCCAGGCTGTTGCCCGCGAGATCAACGGCGCGCGCCCGCATGCGGTAGCGCCGTCCGAAGCGTAGAGTCGGCAGCGACGACCGCACGACGCGGAAGCGTGTGGTCATCTTGAAGGGCGTCGCCGGGGGATTTTCAGGATCGAAGTCCGGATCGGTCGGATCGTCCGGTGGCACCGCTTTGCTAGGATCGGCCGCGCGTGTCAGATGCTTGCCGGGAAGCGCGACGCTCAGGCTCCAGCCGGCCCAGCGCGCGATCGCCTCGTGGAGGTAGAGATCGTTCGCCTGGGCCGGGTCGGCTCCGGGCGCAGGCGAGACCGCGGCGAGGTTGGTAAAACCCTCCTCGTCGGTCGTCGTAAAGCTTTGCTCCTTGATCGTGTACTCGCCGTGCCGCCGGTGGAGCGAGTGCCAGCTATCGCTCTGCGAGTCCCAGACGTCCAAGCGGAAGCCGCGCACGAGATCTTCGGCGACGAAGGGCTGCGGCTGCGGCTGACCGGCCTCAAGGGCCGCGTTGAACGCCTTTGACTGCCGAAAGATTGTGAGCAGCGACGCAGCGCGATTGTCGGCGATCAGGGCTAGACCGGCCGAGCGCAGGGCGGGGAGCGTCGTCGTCGGATCAAAAACCTCGGGATGGCGCGCGGGCTCGACATTGCCGAAGGTTTCGGCCAGCATGATCGTCTTGTGGAGCGCACCGTCCACGTCGACTTGCGCCAAGCCGAAGTCGCCGGCACCGAGGTTGAGCAGGCCCATGACCGAGCCGCGCGGCTGCTGGGGATTGCGCGGCGCCGTGGCGAAGAGGCGCTGACCGTTTTCGGCCCGGAGGAAGATATACGCCGTTGCAGCGGGCGGTCGCGCCGTGGGCTCTACCGCCCAGTTCCAGCCAGGAGCGACCGAGGCGACGCCGAAGGCGCCCGGCGCGGCGGCAGGCGCCTCGGGCAGGAAATCGACCGGGAGATCCAGGTCGAAGACGAGACCGAGCGCACGCATAAGGGCCGGATACGCGTGCAGCGCACTGAGCGCCTTGTGGAAGTTGAGTACCATGTCCATCGGCGGTGGCACAAGCTTTGGCGCGCTAGGCAGGTGATGGAAGAGTGCGAAGCGGGCTGCGATGGTCCGGCGCAGATTGCGCGCTTCGTCGGAGCCAGGCGCGGGCAACTGCGAGGCGTCCGGCAGGTCGTCGCCGCCCAACTGCGCCTGATCTTGGGGCAGGCGTGCTGAGCCGAGGAAGCCCCCGGCACTTTGCAGGTGCTGGAGCTCGGCACGCCAGCTTCTGGCCTGGTCCTCGTTCCAATTGACCTGGAAGCCGTCAATCAAGGAGGCCAGCATCGCGCGACGGCCCTGCCGGAGATCGAAACGCTGGGGCAGCGCTAGACTGATGCCGCCGATCTGATAGGCCGCTTTGAGCAGCGCCAGTGTGGCTCGCACCGGGTAGGAGATAACGAGACGGCCGTCATAATTATTGAAGACATAGTCGGCGACGTGTGTCTCGGCATCAAAGATTGCGTTCCAAAGGTTGGGCTGTAGCGGGGCGGGGTCGATTGGCACCGTCACCTGCTGCCCTCCGACCGCGAAGGTGATGTGTAGGCCATCCGTCTTGAGGTGCTCGGTCCAGGTCAGCCAGTCGCTAAAAGATCCGAGCGCCGGAGCACCGGTCAGGCGTGGCGAGACAAAGACCGAGACCGGTAGGGTGGCAGGATCGACGGTCAGGCCGCGTGGCATAGCGGTCCACATGATGGTTTGAGCCGGAGCCATTACTATCCTCCCGGCGCGCTACGCGAACGCGCTCGCATAATCTTCCCACACGGCCGCAGAATTGACGAGTTGTGCAAAATCCGGGTCGGAGCCGCTACCGCCGAAACGCTTCTCGACGCTGAGCTCAACCGACGTGCTGAAAAAGGCAACATGCACGGCGACCGTCAGTATCGCGCGCCCCGAGGCTTTGTGGTCGGAGTCGTAGGTGAAGCTGAGCATAAATTCAAGAGAGACCGAGATTAGACCGAGCACCGAAAGTTCGCCACCGGCGCGCAGGTAGCCCGACAGCTTCACCGTCGTCTTCCCGGCGTCGGTCTGCATCGCAAAGTAGATTCCTGCCATGATATGCACGCCACCGCTGGCGACGCCGAGGTCGAGGTCAACGCTGGCCCCAAACTCGAAGGCGACCTCGAGTTGCTTCATGCCATCCGTGTCGAGTTGGACATGGAAGAAGCCACCACCCCCGAGCAGCGAGACTGTTAGGAGGAAGGGTGCATGGCGCGAGGCGAAGGCGAGGTCAAGCACGGGCTTGCCACTGAGGAACGGCAGTAGGAGCCCCGCTGAGAAGCTGATGTTCTGCAGCGCGAAGACCCCCATCGAGGTCGGCGGCAACGCGACGCCGTAGCCGACATGCACGCCCGCGGCGGTGACATCCAGGCTTGGGCCGTCGCCCAGTGCACCGGGCGGAATAATTTTTGTCAGGTCCTTCACGAAGGCCAAGTCGCCTTCGAACTCAAAGGGAACGTCGTCTTTGAGCCGGACATCGACGCGCGGTTTCTGGCCGCCCGAGGCATCGAAGGTGAACGACTTGAAGTTGAGGCCGAGCGCGTTCAAGAGGTCGACGCGGAAGTCCAGCAGTGTGCCGGTGAAACTGACACTCGCGGTGGCGTCGAGTGTCGGAGGGGCGGCGGGCGGTAGCGCGAGTAGCTTGCGGATCTCGCCATGGATCAGCAGACCGTTCGGATCGTGCGGCGTGAAGACGACCAGACCTGTTCCATCAGGCGGGTAGCGATGGATCTCGGGCGTCCAGTCGAAGGTCGTAATGAGTGTTTTGCCACCCGGACTATCGATCGTTTTGAACTGAACCTTGGGGGCGTTCCTATCCGCACTGGGACGCGCACCGTCGGCGGATAACGGCAGAATGTCGGTCAGCTTAAGCGCGCCGAAGAGCCGAGGCACGAGATCCGGGGTGAAGCCCCCAAAGAAGTCATTGGCGTCGAAGAGATCCTGCGCTGCGTTGGCCGGCTGGCCCGCCAACGGCCCGTGAGCGCGTGTCAGGCATGACAAGTTGAGGTTCGGCGTCGCGATGCCGCCGGCCTTATCGGCCGAAAAGGTGACCGGTAGGCGGTCGTCCTGCAGCGTCCCGGCGACATCCTTGACGATCGAGGCAAAAACACCTGCGTTGGAATCGAGATCACCGGCCAGGTAGGGCTGATAGAGACCAATCGTGGTCAGCGCCGGCTTGCCGAGCAACTGCTCGACCGCCGGGATGCGTACCTCCGCCTTGTAGAGGCGAGGTAGAAAGCTGCCGAAGCTGGAGCGAACAGGGGCCGCCAACGGCAGTGTGTCGAAGAGCTCGGCATCGAAATGCAGTGTGGCCGTGGTAAGCGTTGTATTGTCGGTCGCGAGGACTGCATCGCGTGGCGCGAATGTTACCTTCTGGCCGGGGACGACGCAGGCGCGTCGCGCCCCACTGCCATGATACGTGTCACGGATTGGCTTGAGCTTCGACGGCGTGCTGCCTGTATCCGTCAGGCTGGCGAAGATCAGCGACGCGGTAAATTCTGAGGTATTGCCGGCGAGGTCGGTCGCGACGGCGTGGAATGGGAAATCGTGCACGTCGGCTCCCACCGCGATCCAGGACGAAAAGGCTGTGCCCGGGATAATTGGGCGGGGCAGAGTCAGGTCAGGCGTCACGAGCGTCGTTAGGCGCAGGCTTTTTATTGGCATCTCGCGGCCGGCGTTGACGTACGGCAGCGGTTGACCGGGCTGGCCTTCATAGCGCTTCTCGGGCTCGCGCACGACGATGAACTCGCGCTGGATCAGGTAGGCCACCGGCGAGGAGCCGCCACCTGCCAGGGGAGCGTCTTCGAAACGGCGCTCGGTAACCTTGACCAGCGCCGCACGGTGACCGAAGGGATACAAATGCCCCTCATAGACGATGCGTACATAATGATCACGCCCCTGAGCCGCGACATGCACCCACTCGGAAAGGTCGAGCTGTTCGCCGTCGACCCAGCGGGGGAAATGGACATCGCCGGCAGTCCCAATCACGTCACCCGGCCCGAGTCCAGGATGCGCGTCCGTCGGGACGGCGACCACCGGAGTATCCAGCGGGAGTGCATGCCCCGCGGGCTCTACCACGCCGTGCGCCAGCTGGGGCTGTGCTCCGCCCAGCGGCCCAGCCAGGTTCGATGGGTTCGATGCAACACCCGGCTCAAACTGGCGCACATTGCCGCCGGCCAGCACCCCGGGGAAGAAGATCGAGCGGCGCGCATGCGGCGGGTTCCAGCCACCCCGCAAGCGCAACCAGCCACCGAGGGATGAAAGCATCAAGAAGCGGGCTTCGACCGGCTGCGGGATGTACCACGATTCGTCGGCGTTGGCCCAGCCGCGGAAGGCTGACGTGAGCACGACCAACTGATAGCGGTCGTTGGGCGAAACGGCGGTGACCTGCAGGTCGGGATCGAGCGCCGTTTTGGCCGGCGGGCTATTGGGCGTGTAATCTGGCGACCAGACCGCGCGTAGGTGGGCCGACGTGTGGGGGCCAAGCTCGCGCAATTGGTCGCCGTCCAGCAGCGCCAGCCGCGTGTGCCAGAGCTCGGTGCGTCCCCCTTGCGTTCGCGGCGCAGTAACGTGCCGCCAGCCGACATGGTGATCAGGTGCGAGCACGAGCCGGTATGGCAGTTCGATCGCGGTCTCGCGGCGTCCGGGCGCAGCTGGATCGGGCGCGGCTGCGACCTGCGCGGCCGTTGGCGCAGCTGGGATATCAGCGAGCGCCGGAACGACCAACTCGAAGGCCGACCAGTTGAGTAACCCTTCGATCGTATATGGCATATCCGGCATGGGCGCATTCCCAGGCAAACGAAAGGCGAGGCGGCTTGGTCCGGCGATACGTGCAGCCACCCGGCCAGGCGTCGCCTTGACGGTCGCAGGTGGCGCAGGTGGGACTGGGAAAGGTGGGGGCGGGGGCGGCAGAGGCATTGCTGTCGTGTTGTAGTAGGCCGATTCGGCAATACTCTGAGGCGGGAACGTCACGATCAGATAGGCGTCGATGGTCGCGTCAAGCCGGTCAAGATGGGCAGCGCCGGCGTCCGCCACCACCCTCAGATTGTAGCCTTCGAGATGGAGGCTAAGCAGGTCGTCGGCACGAATTAACTCCGCCGCGAAATCAGGGTGGGGCCCACGTAGGGGAAACGGTGGGCGGCCTGGCAGAAGCTGTGGTCCGGCGGCCGCGGAGGGGTGCAACAAGGCCCGAAGCCATTCGGTCTCATTCGCCATGGAGGTCTCCTTGGGTGGCAGGTTCCAGCGTAGCATACAATCCGCCAGAAATATAGACCCCATTCCTGGTGGCACCGGATCATCCTCTATGATTGATGAATGCGGCAGGGGATGTGCTGATGTGGCGTGCAGTGTGAAGCTTTTGAGAAGCAGATACAATGCTGCGTGGGATACTATGTGTCGTGTACGAGGAACAGCATATGACCGAGACCATTGTTGTCGTTGATTTTGGTTCGCAGTATAGCCAGCTGATTGTGCGGCGGCTGCGCGAACTGGGTGTTTATAGCGAACTGCTGCCTTTCCATGCGCCTGCCGAGCAAGCCCAGTTGCTCCAGCCACGCGGCATCATCTTGTCTGGCGGGCCGGCCAGCGTCTATGCGCCGGGCGCGCCGCAGCTACCGGCTTGGGTCGCAGCCATGAACGTCCCGGTGCTTGGCATTTGTTATGGGATGCAACTGATCGCCCAAGCTCAAGGTGGCGCGGTGACACCTTCTGATGAGCGTGAGTTTGGCCCGGCGGATATCGAGGTCGAGCATAGCGACTCACCTTTATTCGCGGCCTTACCAACGAGTCAGCGGGTATGGATGAGTCACGGTGATGCACTTACGCGCTTGCCGCCGGGCTTCCATCCAATTGCTCATTCGCCTAACTCGCCGTATGCAGCAATGGGTGATGAAACACGCCACTGGTATGGGCTGCAATTTCACCCTGAGGTCAACCACACGCCGCACGGCAAAGAGCTGCTGAGCAACTTCGCCTATCGTGTCTGTGGTGTCCAGGGCGGTTGGACGCCCGAGGTGATTATCGATCAAGCCATCGAGCACATTCAGACACAAGTTGGCAGTGAACGAGTGATCTGTGGACTCTCGGGCGGCGTTGACTCGGCTGTGGCGGCGGTGTTGATTGGCCGGGCGGTTGGGGAGCAGTTGACCTGTATTTTTGTTGATACCGGCTTACTGCGGCAGGGCGAAGGCGAGCAAGTGATCACAACCTTTCGTGATCATCTGCATATCCCATTGATTGCGGTGAATGCGTCTGAAGAGTTTTTGAGCGCGCTTGAAGGGGTGGCCGACCCTGAAACGAAACGCCGGATCATTGGTGAAAAGTTCGTCCGGATTTTTGAGCGGGAAGCCGAGCAGTTGGGCGATGTGCGGTTTCTGGCGCAGGGCACGCTGTATCCGGATGTGATCGAGTCGACGGCAGCTGATCGGAACGTGGCGGCTAAGATCAAGACGCACCACAACGTGGGGGGCTTGCCGGCCGACATGCAAATGCAGCTGGTTGAGCCGCTGCGCTACCTGTTTAAGGACGAGGTACGGGCGGTGGGGCTGGAGCTTGGTCTGCCTCCAGAATGGGTATGGCGGCATCCTTTTCCTGGACCAGGGCTGGCCGTGCGTATCATCGGGCCGGTCACACACGAGCGGGCTGAGACCTTGCGGCGCGCTGATGCCATCTTTCAAGCGGAACTGCGGCGCGCGGGCGTTGAACGCACGACACAGCAGGCTTTTGCGGTGCTGCTGCCGATTCAGAGCGTCGGCGTGATGGGCGATTACAGGACGTATGCGGATGTGATCGCCCTGCGGGCGGTGACAACCGAGGATTTTATGACGGCCGATTGGGCGCGGCTGCCGGACGAGGTGCTGCAACGCACCGCAAACCGGATTGTGAATGAGGTGCCAGCTGTAAACCGGGTGGTGTACGATATCACCTCTAAACCACCGGCGACCATCGAATGGGAGTGATGGCTTTGACAAACGGATGTATGGTCGTTATGATTCCTTCTGCCGCGACGTACTCGTCGCGGCGTTGTTTACCCGGGTCATCCCCGGATACTGATGGTGTGAGGCAACACGGTGCGTTCTTGGAAGTTCTGGCTGGGTGTCCTTGTTAGTGCCTTTTTTGTCTTCTGGACCGCGCGCGGACTGGAATGGTCGGCCTTCTTCCTTGCGCTGCGCAACGCGAATTATTGGTGGTTGCTGCCGGGCATTGCAGTCTACTTTGGTGCAGTGTGGGCCCGTACATGGCGCTGGCACTATATGCTGCGCCATCTCAAGTCGATAAGCTTGCGGCGGCTCTTTCCAGTCGTTGTGATCGGCTATATGGGCAATAATGTCTATCCCCTTCGGGCCGGCGAAGTGATTCGTTCCTATGT
>JBBQTF010000065.1:0-9458 GCA_038234675.1 Steroidobacterales bacterium | reverse complement strand
AAATACAGAGGCTTCATGCCGTAGGTCAGCACCTCCTGCAGTTGGCCCGCCTCGACCTGCGCCATCTGCTCCAACCGCAGCTGCTGGCGGGCGGGGTTGTCGGCAAAGGGCGTGGTATCTAGCAGCGCAAGGTGAGTAATGCGCCTTGGCGCCTGGCGCCACATTTCAAGGGCGACGATGCCGCCCATGGACAGTCCGACCAGCGCGAATCGTTGCGGCGCACCCTCCAAGAGCTCGGCCGCCAGCTCCTCGATACTGCTCGAGCGAGTGAGGTCTGCCACGCTCACCGCGTAGTCCTTCGCAAGTGCGCACAGCTGGTGTGCGTACATCGGTGCGGTCAGCATCATCCCGGGCAGCAGGAACACGGCGGAGGCGGGAGTGGCTGCCGACATGCGCGGAATACTCGCGGCCACGTGCGGCTATTTAACGTCACGGCGGGCTGATCCGTGTCGGCGCACTCGGATGTCGGCCTGCTCCTTGTGCGCCATGAATCCCTCCAACGCACACAGTCTCGAGCAGTACTCGCCCACCAGCACCGAGGCCTTAGGCGTCAGCACACGCTGGTAGGTGCAGGTCTTCAAGAACTTTCCCACCCACAGACCACCGGTATAGCGCGCCGCCTTCTTCGTCGGCAAGGTGTGGTTGGTGCCGATGACCTTGTCACCATAGGAAACATTAGTCAGCGGTCCGAGAAACAGCGCCCCGAAGTTCTTCATCCGATCGAGGAAGAAATCCGGGTCACGAGTCATGACCTGGACGTGCTCAGAGGCAATCTCATCGGCGATCGTCACCATCTCCTCGTAGGAGTCACACATAATCACCTGACCGTAGTCACGCCACGCCTGGCCTGCAATATCGCCCGTCGACAACACCTTGAGCTGCCGCTCGACCTCGGCCATCGTCGCGCGGGCCAGCGACTCGGAGTTGGTGAGCAGAATCGCAGGCGAGGTCGGGCCGTGCTCGGCTTGTCCGAGCAGATCGGCGGCGCACAGCTCTGCGTCCACGGTGTCATCGGCAATCACGAGCGTCTCGGTCGGCCCGGCGAACAAGTCGATGCCTACCCGCCCAAACAGCTGGCGCTTCGCCTCAGCCACGTAGGCGTTACCGGGGCCCACGATCATGTCCACGGGTGCAACGGACTCTGTGCCCAGGGCCATCGCACCGACGGCCTGCACCCCGCCGAGTACGTAAATCTCATCAGCGCCCGCCATGTCCATGGCGACCACGATCGCTGCGGCGGGCTTGCCTCCGAAGGGGGGCGCCGCGGCGACGACGCGCGGCACGCCTGCGACCTTGGCGGTCAGCACACTCATGTGGGCGCTGGCAACCAGCGGGTACTTGCCCCCTGGCACGTAGCAACCGACGGAATTCACGGGGATGTTTTTGTGCCCCAGTACGACGCCAGGCAGGGTTTCTACCTCGACGTCCCTGATCGCCTCGCGCTGGATCTGGGCGAAGTTTCGAACCTGAACCTGGGCAAATTTAATGTCCTCGATCGCCTGGGCCGGCAACTGGCGATAGCAGCCCTCGATCTCTTCGCGGCCCATGCGGAAATCGGTTGGCGACCAATGATCCAGCGCGCTTGAGAACTCGCGGACCGCCGCATCCCCGCGGGTGCGGATTGCCTCAAGCATTTGCTCGACCCGCATGCGGATTTTGCCGTCCTCCGCGGCGGTCTGCTCGGCGGACTTGCCGGTTTTCAAATAGCGGATCATGTTGGATTCTGGCTGATCAAGGCGGGACTGACACGGTAAGCCCACTTGACTTCGAATGCAATATTTCGTCAGAGTATTACCCTGATCAGGCGTCGACCGTGAAGGGTAGGCGCTTCCCAACGGGCGGCGCATGTGACAGGTTCGCTAACCCGACTGAACTCCGCATGGCACTCAAAAGACCCCGTGCCCCCATTTTGTCCACCTTCCGGACGCCCCGAATATGCAACCCCTCTTGACAGAAACTGAAGCACTGGATTCGGCCTCCGGCGGCAATGGAAATGGCTCGCGGGATGATGCGGCCGGCCTAGGGCGCGCAGCGGGCGTCTCATCCACGGGACTGCCCGCCACCGGTAGCGCCTCGCGTTCTTTGGCGCGCGAATTCATGCCGCGTAACTTTGACGTATCGCTACGGGCGCTCGTGCGCGGGGGCACCGACCGCATGCTGCTGCACCCGCAAACCGAGCGGCGCCAGTCAATGCGTGGTTTCGATCCGAGGTACGTGGACATCATTGACTACATCGTGAGGATCACGCACCGGATCTGGGAAGAGAAGGACATTGGCTACATCTACGACGTCTACAGACACAACTCGCGCGTGACTGACGATGCGGGCCTTCAGTACGGGCGCGATAAAATCGTTGCCGATACCGTGCACACCGTAAATGCTTTTCCTGATATCCGACTCTTTGCCGACGAGATCATCTGGGCGGGAGACGAAGAGTCTGGATTTAAGACCTCCCACCGCACGGTCATCACCGGAACCAATACGGGCTGGAGCCGGTTCGGGCCGCCCACCAATCGGCGTATCACCGTGTGGTGCATTGCCAATTGCGCCTCGCAGGACAATGAAATTTTCGAAGAATGGGTGATCTACAATCAATCGAGCATGCTTCGTCAGCTGGGCTTTGACCTCTTCGAGATCGCCCGTGACTTAGGCAATCGGCGAGTGCGTGGCGACGCCGTGTCCTTCGCCCCCGCAGTGCCGACGAGGGTGCAAGGCCAAGGCAAGCCACGCCATCTGCCCGATCCTGGCGGTTCCTTTGATATCGACGCGGAACTGCGGCGGGCGCACCACTATGGGTGGAATTGGCGCAACCTGGCCGCCCTTGATCGCCTCTATGATGAGCAGCTGATTTTCCACGGGCCCACCGACCGCGAACTACGTGGCCTCTCGGCGTATAAGAGCTTCATCTTGAGCCTGATTGCCACCTTCCCTGACATCGCGGCCCAGGTCGATGAGCTCTACTGGATGGGCAACGACAACGCCGGATTCCTGGCATCCCTGCGCTGGAGCGCGGTGGGCACACACCTGGGCAATGGGCCCTACGGTCCACCCACGGGCCGGCACGTGCGCATATGGGGAATCTCCCAGTACCGTCTTTCCCGGGGCCGCATCGTAGAGGAATGGATGGTATTTAACGAGCTCGACCTGCTGCAGCAGCTCCTGGCCAACGAACCGATCTGATTTGGGATGATCTTAAGGAACGGTGGAGTCAGCCCGCGTCCAGCCGCGACTGCGCCCAATGGCTAGGGACGATAGGCCTGGATGAGAATGGCGAGTTCGTCAAACACCACCCACTCCTGGCATACCCTCGGACCATTCAGCCGCAGGTGGCTGATGCCGAGCATGGACACGGGCTTACCGGCCGGGGGCATGCCGAACAAGCCCGCATGCAGCGTGCCCTCGAGCCTCCAGCGCACAGCGACGATGGTCCCGTCGGCCTCCTCGCTGTAGCACACGTGATCGACGTGCATGATGGAATCGGGCATGGCCGCCTGCACGGCAATCAATAGGTCCGCCAACTGGCGCAGGTCCTTGGCCTTTCGCCCGGCGAAATACACACTCACGTCCGGCTCGTAATACTGGCCGAGCCAACCCAGGCGTCGCAGGTTCCACACGTCATGGAAAAGATGGCGCGCCCAGCCCTCGACCGTGGTGCGCTCCCGTTCCAGGCGAGCGCGCGGCATCTGCCCGATGAGGCGCGTTTCGGGGCTCAGCATCACCGGTTCGCGCGGGGGACTTTCCGCCATCACCTGCGCCACCGCGTGCGGGTCCAGGCCGAGCTGCCGCAGCAGCTCGCCGCCTGCGCGCACCAGCCACTCGGTGTGGATGCGATTTTCAGAACTGATGCAGTCGGCGGCAAAATGGATCGCCACGCGAGCGCGCGTCGCCGGACCGAACACCGAGGTTCCCGTGTTGATCGCGCGACGCACCCCTAGGTGAGAGGTGTAATACCCTTCCGCGTGCTGGTTCCACGCGACATTCAGGTACTGCATCCGTGTGTCAGTGAACGCATGCAAAGAGCTCGTCGTGCCCGCAACGACCTCCTCGACCGAGCGCGAAATGTCATGCGCACCATAGACCGAGCACGCGTGATCGTAGGTCTGGTAAATGAGGCCAATGGCCCGCCGGACCCAGATGTCGTCGGTAATGCGGACGATGTAGTCCACGATGTCCCGGTAGCCGGGATCGAAGCCCGGCATGCCACCCGGAGATTCGCCCTCAGGCAGCGGAATCGGCCTCTTGCGTTTCGAGCTCCTCAACAGAGTCACGGCGGAGCGTTGCGGAAGCTCAAACGGCAGGCCGGGCGTCCTCAGGGGAACGATGGGCAGGGACGCGGATTTCTGCTTCACGGTAATTACCATACAGGGACGCTACAAGGGCCACACCGCGGGCGTTCGGGCAGGGATAATTCGACCCCCAATCCGGCCGCGCCCTAGGCTGGTCTTGGAAATTATCATGACTTCGCATGCAACACCATTTCCGCAGCCCCGGAGGCCAAAATGCACTGCCAACTGGCACTTTGCGAAACCTGCGAGTGCTGCGGGGAAAGTCCGAATCGCAACTCGCTTGCATCCGTATGCATCCTGGGTACACTGGGAAATGGAGCGGGTGCGACTGCCACGCAGACGCCTGCCCCCGGCCGGAGCGGCGGTTCCATTATCCTGAATTCAGGCGTACATCAGCTGTGAGCCCCTCATCCGCACAAGCCGAGTTTTCGATGCCACGGCGCCCCACGGTTAGCCAGGTGCGTCACCGCGACCCCAGCGAGATGTTGGCCACCCGACCGCGCACGCAACCGATGCGGGGCTTTGACGATGAGTTCTCCGACATCGTCGATTACATCTACAAGATCACGGTACGGATCTGGGTGGGGCGCGCGCTCGGAATGATCTACAGCTACTACGACGCAGGCTGCACGATCTACACGCCTTATGCGGTGACCCGCTCGGTCGAGGACGTGGTGACTTCCACCGCCTCCATGATCCACGCGTTCCCGGATCGCGAGAGTCACTTCCTCAACGTCGCCTGGTCGGGGGACGAGCGGCAGGGCTTCTACACCTCACACCTGGGCTTTTCGAGGATGACCAATCGCGGGCCCACTATGTACGGACCGGCTACCGGCAAGCAGGTTTTAATCCGCACGGTGGCAGACTGCATCAGCCTGAACAACATGATCCATACCGAATGGCTCATCCGGGACAACGGCGCGCTGGTCCGCCAGCTCGGCCTGGATCGCCACCAAGTCGCGCGCGATCTCGCCCGAGCCCCAGGACAGCTGCCCGCAGATGCGGCCAACGGCATTGCCCTGCGTCAGCAGGCGCATGCGCCGGGACTTGAGCGAGCGCCCGAGGACGCGGAGCAGTTTGTCAGGCAGCTCCTCCACGACATCTGGAATCGACGCCGCCTCGATGCCATCCCCCGGGCGTACCGGGCTGATGCCATCGTGAACACGGGCGGTGGTCGAATCGCAGTGGGCACTCGCAACCTGACCTCGATTATCATCGCATTGCTCGCGTCGATCCCGGACGCGGCCCTCTCTGTCGAGCACACCTGCTGGTCGGAGGAGCGCGATGGGCTGATCGTGGCAGTACGCTGGCTGCTGCGGGGCACGACAAAGGCCGGAGGGCTGCTGGGTGAGGTGCCACCCAACCAGCCGGTGGGCATGATGGGCATCAGTCACTTCCGCTTCGTCGGCGCGCAGATCGTCGAAGAGTGGACACTTTTTGACGAGCTGTCTGTTCTGGTGCAGGCGTACCGCTCTGCGCTGCCCGCGAGCGGAGTGACGCTTTGAGCACCTGGCGCTTTCAATCAGGAGACCCCGTGAATCATTACCGATCCCGACAAACGCAACAGGTCACGCGCCGGCGTGGTGCATGGTTCTGCGTTACGGCGGTCTTTGCGGCCGCCATCGCGGCAGCAGCCACCCCAGCGGCACCGCCGCCCGAAGTCAGCGACGTTGCGGTCCTGCCACCGAGCAATACGCATCGCGTTTGGCTAGTCGAGCTCTACTCAGGGCAAATGCAGGTAGTCGATGGCGACAGCGGTGATCTGCTGGGCAGTGTCTACTCCTCGTCGCTGTCCAACTTTGCCAGCGGTCGGAGCACCAACCGAATTTACGTGGCCGAATCGGTATGGTCCAAGGGCAACCGCGGCACGCGCCAGGACATGGTGACCGTCTATGACGGGACGACACTCAAGCTCCTGACCGAGATTCCGCTGCCTGGTCGGGTGTATATGGCGCCCCTGACCCACAACTTTGCTGTATCTGCCAATGGCGCTCGGGGCTATGTGTACAACATGCAGCCGGCCGCCTCGGTCATCGTGACCGATCTTGCCACCAACCGCGTGCTGCGAAGCGTCGATATCCCCGGATGCGCGTTGGCTTTCCCGTGGGGTGATAACGGGTTTTCTTCGCTGTGCGGAAACGGCTCCCTGGCGACCGTGTCGCTGGAAAGCCCGCACCCTGCGATCAAGCGGAGTGAGGTGTTCTTCGACGCCGAGAACGATCCCGTGTTCGATGAAAGCCCCAGCAACCGATCCACCGGGCGTACGTTCTTCATCAGTTACTCGGGGGTCGTGCACCCGGCGGTCCTCGGCGCAACCCCGGCCCTCGAAGCGCCCTGGTCGCTGCAGCAGGCGGCGGGCCTGCAGCCAGCCAGTGTCCAAAACGGTACGCTGGCCTGGCGGCCCGGTGGGAGGCTGCCGTTCGCTGTACATGGCCCCAGCGGGCGCCTATACGTGCTCATGCACGCGGGCGAACCCTGGTCGCACAAGAAAGAGGGTACCGAGCTGTGGGTGGCCGACAGCAAGGAGCGCCGCATCGTGCGGCGCATGACTCTGCCGACTGCCGTAACCGCGATTGCGGTCAGTCAGGACGCGCAGCCCCTGTTGTACCTCGTCGATGTGAAGGAGACTCTTACTATCCTCGACGCCATGACGCTCGAAGAAAAGAAAAAAGTGGAGCAGGTGCGGGGCGTAGTCCCGTACGTGCCTGACTTATAGAGTAGAGGCCCAAGCCGGATGTTCGTTTCTGTCATGCAAGTCGCCATCTGCGCGTTCGGCACGCTGCTGTTCGCACTCGCCGCGCGGCGCAAGCTGCGCTCACCCGAGGAGTTCGGCGCTGCTCTGGCGAACTACCAGCTCCTGCCTGGCGGATGGACAGGCGTAATGGCCTTCGCGCTGCCTGGGGCGGAGCTCCTGGTCGCCTCCGCAATGCTGAGCTCTCCTGGGCGAACCATCGGGCTTTGGAGCGCAAGTGCCCTGAGCGTGACCTTCGCCGTGGCCATCGCGATCAACATTCGCCGCGGCCGCAGCGATATCGACTGCGGATGCGGAGCACCCGCCGGTCCCCGCTCACCGCTTCACTGGGGGCTGGTTATCCGCAGCCTCGTCCTGGCAGCGGTTTTTCTCTGGTGCGCGGTGGCACCCGCCCGGCCACTTAGCTGGAGTGCCGTGGCCGTAGGGGCCTTGGCGGGCGTCAATGCGTACCTCTTGTATGCGGGGTATGAGGCCGTGGCGGTGATCGCGAGTCACCCGCACCCGAAGCTTTCGGCAGCGATGCGCGAGCTCGCCTGGCGGCATCACCCGGGATTGCACACATGAGCCTTGTCTACGTCTGCCTCGGGCTGCTCGGGATCCTGGTGCTGGGCCTGAGTGCGGTCGTATTCGCCCTTGCCCGTCAGATCGGAGTGCTGCATGAGCGCATCGCCCCGGTTGGGGCCCTTATGACCGGCGGCCCGGCCGTGGGTGCCCAGGCGCCCCGCATCCTCGCACGCCGGCTCGACGGCAGCCAGACGGTGATCGGGGATCGACTGGCGGCGGGCCGGACCCAGCTGCTGTTGTTCATCTCTTCCGACTGTCCCATCTGCAAAAAGGTCATCCCGCTGGCCAAGTCCGTGGCGATCGCCGAAGGGCTCGAGCTGATCTTTGTGGGGGATGCCACCCTCGCCGAACAGGAAAAGCTCGTGGCCGCCCAGCACCTGGAGGGATTTCCGTTCCTGAACGGCCCCGAGGTCGGCACGACATTCCAGATTGGTAGGCTCCCCTACGGGGTGCTGCTGGACGATGAGGGACGCGTCGCTGCAAAGGGGCTTGTCAATACGCGAGAGCACCTGGAAAGTCTGGTGATGGCGAAGTTATCCGGCATCCCCTCTGCGCAGTCCTACGTCAGGCGTGCGATGGGTTCCGGAATTTCGTAGCGTCGACCTGACTCGTTCGGCACATTTTCAGGAGATTCCACTTGGCTAAACTGACATTGGATGCACTGAGCGAGAAATACGCACGACGCCTTGCCGGAAACGTCTCGCGACGCAGCGTTATTTCGCGCCTGGGCGCTCTACTGGTGGCGGCACCGCTCATGCCGGTTCTGCCCGTGGCGCGGAGCGAAGCGGAGGAGCCGAGTGAATTCACACGCAATGCGCAGACTCAAGATCCCAAGAAGTGCAGTTACTGGCGCTATTGTGGGATCGGTGGAGTCCTGTGCACGTGCTGTGGCGGCGGCGTCCACACCTGTCCGGCCGGCACCACACCCTCCCCCACCTCATGGGTGGGTACGTGTGTCAATCCGGACGATAGTAAGTCCTACCTGATTGCATACCGCGATTGCTGCGGCGCGCTGGCATGCCGGACAAAATGCGAATGTGAGGCGACCGACCGCGACACTCCCTCGTACCGGCCACAATCTGACAATGGCATCGTGTGGTGCCTGGGCTTGTCGACCATGGCCTACCACTGCTCCACCGCCGTGCTGCTCGGTTCTGCGGAATGAACATGGCAGGTAATCGGGCACTGATCGGCACACTGGCCGGTTTGTTCGTAACGCTTTCCTCTCTTGCAGGCGCAAATCCTCTTTACGATAAGAATTGCTCCGTCTGCCACCAGGCGGCGGGTGCCGGCGTGCCGGGCGCATTCCCCAAGCTCGCCGGACGGGCGGGCAAGTTGGCCACCCTGCCGGCGGGCCGAAAATTACTTATCTCCGCGGTGCTCTATGGAATGTCCGGAAAGCTCCAGGCCGACGAGCAAACCATTCTGGGCGTGATGCCACCACTGGCACAGCTCAGTGACACCGACATTGCCTCTATCCTGAACTATGTCAGCGGACTGGAGCATGGGCCCGCACGCGGCTTTTCCGCCGCTGAAGTGGCGGCGGTCCGCTCCCAAACACCGTTGACGTCCGCAGAGGTCAATGCGCTGGCGCGTGATCCTGAACTGGTGCAAGCGGCGCCGTGATCCTCGCTCGTTTTATGGCTGCGGTAGTAGCCCTCACGAGCCTGCTCTTTTTCGATGCTGCGGCTCGCGCCAGCACGGCAAGGACCAATTACATGGAGCGCTGCGGCGGCTGCCATGGGCTGGAAGGTAGTTCCGTCGCCAGGTTGGTCCCTCAACTCAAGGATCGCGCCGGCTATTTCCTCTGCACCCCACAGGGGCGCAACTACATCGCGCGCCTGCCAAACATCGTA
>JBBQTF010000064.1:0-9747 GCA_038234675.1 Steroidobacterales bacterium | reverse complement strand
TTGGCAAGCAAAAACCGCTCCGACATCTCCCTCTTGCGGTCGCTGTTGCAGATGGGACTGGACCTGGGGCCTGAGGTGTTCCAGCGGCAATCAGTGGCCCTGCGCGAGCGACCTGACAGTCTCGGGACGTTGCCAACCATTACCTGCCCGACGCTCGTATTGTGCGGACGGGAAGATCAGCTCTGCCCGCCGGAATGGCATTCGGACATGGCTCGAGCGATTCCGAGGGCGGACTTGGTGGTCCTTGCGGAATGCGGGCACCTGTCGGCGATGGAAGAGCCGCAGGCGGTCACGAATGCTCTGCTGCACCTGTTTGGACGCTCGGGGTGAAGCACTCGAAGGAGCGGATCCTTACCACCCACGTTGGCAGCCTGCCGCGCTCGCCAGCCGTCACCGAGGTCGTGTTTGCCCGAGAACAGGGGAGCTTCGTGCCGCCCCTCCAGTTCGCCAACGTCATATCGGCCGCCGTTCGTGAGGCCGTGCAGCGTCAGGGGAGGGCGGGGGTCGATGTGGTCAGTGATGGCGAGATGAGCAAGATCAGCTACGCCACTTATATAAAAGAGCGACTGACGGGATTCGAGGGCGATAGTCCCCGGAACCCTCCGGCCGATCTCGAAGACTTCCCGGAATACCTGCAGCGCCTCGCGAAGGCCGGCGGAACGCCCAGCTACCGCCGGCCGCGCTGCGTCGGGGCAATCGCGGTTCGGGACCTTGCGCCACTGCGCGACGATATTGCCTGGCTGCAAGCCGCGCTGACAGGGCAAGAGGCCGAGGCCTTTATGAACTCCGCATCGCCCGGGGCAATCGCGCTGTTCCAACCGAATCAGTACTACGCCGATCACGATGCCTACCTTGAGGCGCTGGCCGAGGCCATGCGGGTTGAATACGAAGCGATCGTCTCCAGTGGCCTGCTGCTGCAGATCGATTCCCCGGACTTGGGCCTCGGAGGGCACACGCTGTTCAAGGGGCGCTCCGTGGCGGAGTACGAGCGGTGCACGCGCCTGCACGTCGAGGTCCTCAACCACGCACTGCGTAATTGCCCGGCCGACCGGGTGCGGATGCATATCTGCTGGGGCAACTACGAGGGCCCGCATCATCATGATGTTCCGCTCGAAGTCTTGCTGCCGATAGTGCTACAGGCCAAGCCCCAGGCCCTGCTGTTTGAGTCCGCAAATCCGCGCCACGCCCACGAGTGGACGGTGGTCAGGGACGCGCAGATACCGGCGGATAAGATCTTAATTCCGGGCGTTATCGATACGGTCTCGAACTTTATCGAGCACCCGAAGCTCATTGCCGAACGCCTGATCCGTTTTGCCGACATCGTCGGGCGTGAGCGTGTCATTGCCGGCACGGACTGCGGGTTTTCCAGCTTTGCCGGCTTCGGCGTGGTCGACAAGGACATCGTCTACGCAAAGCTGACCGCTTTGAGCGAGGGGGCAGCGCTTGCCAGTGAACGGTTGTGGGGCGCTCGGGCGAGGGCGAGCTCATGAGTGAGCCGCGCCTGAATTTTAAGGCCCGGCTGCGCGCCGGTGAACGGCTGGTCGGGACATTCGTAAAGACCCCGCATCCGGCGGTAGTCGAGGTTCTCGGCCATGCGGGCCTTGATTGCGTCTGCCTCGATTGCGAGCACGCCCCGTTTGATCGCTCCACCCTGGCCGCGGCGCTGCTGGCCGCTCGCGCCATGCAGGTTCCTGCCCTGGTGCGACCATTACGCGCCGAGGCGGCCGAGATCCTGAACGCCCTGGACCTGGGTGCGACCGGAATTCTGGCGCCGCATATTACGTCAGGCGAACAGGCCCGGGCGCTGGTGCGTGCAGTCCAATACGGCCCGGGCGGGCGTGGCTACGCGGGCTCCACTCGCGCGGCCAGTTACGGCACCCGCACCGTAGCGCAAAACATCGAAGCGGCGAACGGCGCGGTCGCGGTCATCGCACAAATCGAGGATGCCGAAGCACTGAGGCATCTGGACGAGATTGCCGCGGTCGATGGACTGGACGCGCTCTTCGTCGGCCGTATGGATCTTACCGTGTCGCTGGGAGCCACTTCGCCAGCCGATGCCGTCGTGGTGGATGCGGTCCGGCGCGTCTGTCTGGCCGGTCGCAAGGCCGGACGGGCGGTCGGGATGTTCGCCTCCTCCTCGCAAGAAGCAATGGAATGGATCGAGGCGGGCGCCTCGCTCTTCCTGCTGGGTTCTGACCAGCAGTGGATCCTGCAAGGCGCCCGGGAGCTTGCCCGTGCACTGCACGGCAAGGGCTGACAAGAGCGACTCGGACCGACACCCAATAAAAAGTTGAGACCCCAAGATGGAGACTTACTCGAAGGCGAAGATGCAAAAGCGGCTGGTGCGGTACTCGGAACTGCGACCGTGCACAACGGCCTTTATCGATACCCGCACGCCGGGCAGTGAGCATAAGGAAAACTTCACCATCATCGGTGCCGGGGTGGCGGAGAATCCGGACCAGTTCGTGCACATAGACATTCCCCACGGTTTTAACGTTGGGGGCGCGCGCCAGCCGCCGCACTGCGTAAATTCCCAGCACAGCCACGAGACGGCAGAGGTCTTCATCGTTCACACCGGCGCTTGGAGATTCAAGACCGGCGAGTTGGGTCGTGATGGATACGTGGACCTTTATCCTGGGGACACGATCTCGATTCCAACAAATCTGTTTCGCGGGTTCGAGAACGTCGGCAGCGAGAAGGGATTCCTATTTGCGATCCTTGGCGGAGATGATCCTGGACGCGTGACCTGGGCGCCCTACGTATTCGAATCCGCAAGCAAGCACGGGCTTGTGCTTTTGGAAAATGGCCGGCTGATGGACACGACGCGCGAGACCGTCCCGGCTGGCATGCGGCCCATGCCGCCAACCACAGCGGCTGATGTCACCCGTCTAAAGGTGTGCAGCTCAGAGGAAATTACCCGTTGCACCGTGCGCTTTGGCGAGCTCACCGTCGGCGGCGGTCTTTCATCCCTGGCAGGGTTTGCCGAATGTCCGATTGTGGGTCCAGAGAATCCCAGCGAGGGTATGCGGGCTGGGCGGATGAACTGGGCGCACGGCTTCCAGGCTCGCGCTCTCCTCGTTGACGCCGAAGCGCGCTCTCCCATGCTCCGGCGCGACGAAGAGGAGGTGCTGTTGGTCCATTCGGGTGAATTCTGCGTCTCCTGGGATGGCGGCACTCTCACGCTCGGGGCCGGCGATACTTTCACGGTGCCCATAGGCCTGCCCCACACAATAGCGAATGCGACAACGCTTCCGGCCGTCAGTTTTGTCGTGCGCGGCACGGATCATCCGCACGCGGCCCATTTGCTGAAGCGCTGATGGACGCCGAGCACCCTGTATGGCTGCGCGGCCTGGCAGGTCGTACGGCTGTCGTGACGGGCGCGGGTCGTGGGCTGGGCAGGGCCTGCGCACTTGCGCTCGCGCAGTGTGGTGCCCGAGTTATTGCAGTTGCCAGGACAGGCCCCGACCTTGAGGCGCTCAAGGCAGAAGGTGGGGAAAACATTACGCCAATGATCGCGGACATTACCTCGGAACAGTTTTACGCCAGCCTCGAGGCATTGAAGTCCGTGGACATCCTGATCAATAACGCGGGGATGAACCGCCCGATGTCCGTACAGTCGGTTGATTCGCAGACGCTGGACGAGATGATATCGCTCAACGTCCGTGCCGTTTATCGCACCTCCCAGTCCGCCGTACGAGTGATGCTTCGGAATGCCTCGGGCGGCTGCATTATCCACATGTCATCGCAGATGGGGCACATCGGGGCTGCCTCGCGCAGCGTCTACTGCATGACTAAGCATGCCGTGGAGGGATTGACCAAGGCGCTCGCCGTCGAGCTTGCGCCCAGCCGCATTCGTGTAAATTCCGTGGCCCCGACGTTCATCGAGACCGACATGACGCGGCCCATGCTCGAGGATGAGCATTTTCGCCAGGACGTGCTGAGCAAAATCCCACTGGGCCGCGTAGGCAAACCGGAGGACGTTGTCGGAGCCGTACTGTTCCTGGCCTCCGATGCGGCAGGGCTAATAACCGGTGACAGCCTGAGGGTCGATGGCGGCTGGACGGCGCGCTGAACCAGGACGGCCGAGGCGGGGCAAGGCCTGTGACGAACAGGCTAAATGTGGCGCCGATGCGCACTCCCGGTTGGCATTGATTTAACCGGCGCCTCGGCCTTTAATGCTACCTGCCCATGCAGCGCACCAAACTACGCCCGACCAAGCCAATGGTGTCGTCTCCAACCGTAGGGGGCGGGCGTCAAGTTACTTCTTATGACGTCGCCAAACGCGCTGGAGTGTCCCAATCGGCGGTATCGCGATGCCTCAAGCCGGGCGCCAGCGCCAGTCCGAAAATGCGCGAGCGCGTCAGGCGAGCGGCCGAGGAACTCGGCTACACCCCAAATGCGATCGCCAGAAGCCTGATCACCCGAAGGTCGAATTTGATCGCGGTGCTCATATCCAACCTCACCAATTTGTACTTCCCGGAAGTGCTCTCGGAGCTCGCCGCCAGCGCCAACGTCCACGGGGAGCGGATCCTACTGTTCTCGGTGCCCAGGGAGAGTGATATAGATAAGACGCTGGAGCAGGTACTCCAGTACCAGGCCGACGGTGTAATCGCGGCTGTACGTCTGAGCACGGGACAGTTAGATGTTTTTAATCGCCGGCGCATTCCGGTAGTGTTTTTTAACCGTTATTCGCGTGACCGCCCCGTCAATGCAGTGTGCTGCGACCAGTCCGAGGGCGCGCGCAATCTTGTAGCGCAGCTGTACCGGGCTGGACATCGCCGTTACGGCGTCATCGCCGGTCCTAAGGATTCGGTGGTAGGCGAGGAGCGCCTGCACGCAACGTTGGACAAACTCTCGGAACTAGGCATTAAGAGGACGCCTGTGGTCAGAGGCGCCTTCGATTACGAGAGCGGCAAGAAAGGCCTTCATGAGCTGATAAGAGCAAAGCGGTCGCTACAGGTTGCAATCTGTTCCAACGACGTGATGGCCCTCGGCTGCATGGACGCGGCACGATACGACCTCGGAATTTCGATTCCCGGTACGCTCTCCGTAGTTGGATTTGACGGGGTGGGACCCGCCACCTGGTCGAGCTACAAACTGACGACCGTGCGACAGCCAGTCCAACGCATGGCAGAAGCGGCGCTCACGCTCCTGATGGCGCGTGTCGAAAATCCCAATCTGCCGCCTGAAATGAGGCTACTTGCAGGTCAGCTCCTCCAGGGCGATTCGGCGAAGCTGGCGTAGTTGGACCGCGCCTAAGAGCGATACTCATCGAGTGCGCGTTTGTCGCGCAGGGCGACGCGGGTTTGCTCCCATTCCGGGCGGTCCAGGCGATAACGGAGGAAGAACCAGATACCGATCAGCGCAGGTATCGCCGCGATCACGAAAACCCACGCCAGCGCATTCAAAGTCTCTCTTGGTACCTGCCCGATGTGGGCATTGGCGGGAAAGCGAATGAAGGTCAGCACCCACCCGGCCGAGGCCGCGCCGAATGCCTGGTCGAGTTTGATGAATAGGGTGCGCGTTGAATACAGGATTCCCTGCTGCCGCTCGGAAAATCTCAGCTCGTTTTCATCTGCGATGTCTGCAATGCATGAGTTCTGCGTGGTCATCAGCAGGCTGTAGCCCATATGACCGAGCGCGCCAAATAAGATCAGGATCACCATTAGTCCGGGAGTGATGGGCGATATCACGCCCGTCATGCCAAGCACGATAGGCACCGCCGGGACAAGCACGTTGAAGAGAACTGCAGCGATAATTGTCCAGCGCTTGCCAAAGCGGGCGTGCAGGTGCCCAGCGGTGCTACAAGCAAATAGGTAGCCGACGAAGCTGCCGATCACGAATAGCGACTGCTGAGTGCTGGTGATGTTCCAAAAATACGTGAACACATAGATGGTCAGGCCATTCCGGACACCACTCATCAGGCTGTAACCAAGCGCCCCGAACAACAGCGCGCGATAGTTTCGACTCGCGAGGGCCTGGCGGATGTCCTGCAGCAGCGAGTGGGCGCTAAAACTGGCGGTGACGGGTAAGGGTTGGGGCAAACGGCGTGCCGCTGCCACTGTCGATACCGCCGAAAGAGCGAGAAAGATCGTTACCATCAGCGCAACGCATACGCTGAAGGCAGGGTAACGGCCCGCATCCAGCGCCCCGTTTGCGAGGTGCAGAGATGGCCGGAAGAACCAAGCGAAGCCCAGCAACCAGCTTAGGGAATCGCCTATCCACAGAAAGAAGGTGTTCCAGGCCATCACGCGCGAACGCTCTATATAGTCGCTCGACAGCTCACCCCCAAGTGCCAGATGGGGAACATGGAAAAGGCTGAGCGCTTGCCATAGCAGCACATTGAGGATCGCCAACCAGGCGAGCTGGCCGGCCTGGCCGAACGACGGAGGCGGATTGAATAGGCCATAGAAACACAGGCCCACCGGGATGATGGCAGTGAACATGAATGGATGACGGCGGCCGATTCTTGTGCGAGTCCGGTCTGACAAGGAGCCAACCAGGGGCTCGGTGACGGCATTGAGAAGAATGCCGACCGAATAGGCCGTCGCCACTAGATGCGGCGGCAGCCCCCTCACTTGGTTATAGAAAATAAGGATGAAGGCACTGACGCCCGTGAACACCATTGCCTCACCCGTGCTGCCGATGCTGAAGGCTGCCTTCAGCGACCGCGGTATGGACGGAGAGTCAAGCGGGCGGTTAATGCTCCAGACTCACGAAGTCGAGCCGGCGATTGCGGGCGAGCACGTCCAGGCCCTGCATATCCAGGTAATGGAGCATGTCGATAAATACCCAGTTCTCCGCAAGCTTGCCGTCCTTCTCACGGTACAGATCTACCACTCTCATATCCGCGAGGTCCGGGCCCGCGGTCATGCCCATAAAGCCGCCGGAATTGTGCAAGGTGAGATTGGGCCAGCCGAAGAAGCCGCCAAAATGACCCTCAGCCATCTTGCACAGGTGACCGTTAAAGGTGCGACGTGCATACAGGGCCTCGCTGAACGGACGGGCGTGTTGAAGGATGTAGCGGTCGATGGTGTAGGTCGCGCCTATCCCGCACGGGCCCCACCAAATCATGTCCTCATGCCAGTCCCGCGACAGGCGCTCACGGTACGGAAGATGCCGGTCACGCATGCTGGCGAGCATACGGTCGATCGCCGCCAAGGTTTCAGCGCCGAGCTCCGGATCTTGGGATCCCCACATTAAACCCTCATGGGTCATCGGCCCGGGCTGGATTAGGTGGGCGCCGGTCTGCGGAGGAAAGGGGTTTTGCCCGGCCTGGATCATCAACTGAGGAATATCGAAAAACATCGCTGTCTCACTGATCCTGCCCGCTTCGACTTTATCGAACTCGGCGTAGCGCATCATCGCGATCTTGCCGGTTGGCTGGACACCGAGGAACGGGCGGTCGAAAAGACCCATAAAGTGGCCCATCTGCACGACCCATACGCTCTGAAAGTTGTCGATCTGATTAAGCCCCGCCATGAAGATGTCGGGTCGGCGCTGCAAGGGCCGAAGGGCGGTAGCGAGGGGCGCCCAGAAGCAATCGGCCACTGCCATATGCCCCTTCTGAACATGGTATGGGTGCATGCCACGCCACAGCCAGTCGGGGGCGACGTACCGCTCCAGCACACCGGCGATGTCTGCGGGTGCAGCTCCGGCGAGATCCTCCATGTGTGCCCGCACCACGGCCTTTTCGGCGTCGAAGTTTCGTATTTTCATGTCATCCCCTTTGAGGCGGTTGCTAATGGCATTGCCCGTCAAGTCATCGAGAGCTAGCGCCGCGCGCGGCTTATCCGACAATTGGCGGCTGCGAAGGCAAGTGCGGGTATCGAGCGGAAAGTCGGCAGACGAGACAGCGGGGTTGCCAGGAATTGGTCCGGGTGCCGATCGTTAAGCGGACCGGCCGCCTGCGACAGCAACTGAGGATCTGAGTTCCACGCGCCTTCACGTGCGCAGCGCCCGTACGAGAGTGCCCAGTTGATCGAACATCATCCACTCCTCGACAATCCTGCCACGAGAGAAGCGCAAATGACTGATGGCGGTAATCAGGGTGGGTAAACCGGCGGGGCAGTTACCCAGAACGCCGCCCGGCTTGCTCGTTCCCTCCAACTGCCAGCGTACGGCCAAGATCACCCCATCGCCTTCCTCCGACCAGCAAACATGTTCGACCCGCATTTCCGCGTCCGGCATGGACGCAAGGACCTCAAGGACCAGTGCTTGCACGTGTTGCGCGCCGACAATTTTGCGTCCACCAGCCGCGTGACAGATTACGTCTGTGGCATAGACCTCTTTCACACGCGCCATTCGTCGGCGATTCCAGAGATCATCGAACAGCACTTGTGCCCAGGTTTCCGGGCCGGCATCGGTCAGCTTCAGGGCCTGGCGAGGAGACTGGACTGCGAGCGTGTCGGCCGGCGTCATGATCCATGTTTCTAGCGACGGTGCGGCGGCGAGGCGTTGCGCGGTTAGCTGAAGATCCAGACCCAGCTGTCGGACCACCGCCCCGCTGTCTCGCACCAACCACTCAGTGTGGATCCGATTCTCGTGGCTCACGCAGTCGGCAATGAAGTGACTGCGCGTTCGTCGTCCGGTAGGAGGCCCTAACGGTGACCAGCCGACGTTGACGGAACTACCGAATCCTAGGTGCGAAGTGTAGAACTCACAGTCGCATTGCGACCAAGCCACGTTAAGATGCTCGATCCAACCATTGTGTGAGGCAGCCAGGGACGCGAGCGTGGAGGTGATTACCTCTTCCACCGACCGGACCACGCCGTAGGCAGAATAAACGGTACAGGCATGATCGTAGGTTTCGTAAATTCGTCCGATGTCGCGATCCTGCCAGATTTCGTCTGTAATGCGGACGATGTAATCGACGATGTCGGAATAGACAGGGTAGCCTCGCAGCTGTGATCGATCGGCGCGGATTGAACTCAGCTTGGCTTCCGCCCCGCGTAATCTTCGGACAGCCGGGCGTTGTGGCAACTCGAATGGAAGCGCGTCCGAGTTCTGCGCGGCGCTCATCGCAATTCTCTCCAAAAGGCGGGCGAACCTTTTCGCTGACACGCACGGGGGTTCATGTAGCGGCAGTTTTGAATGAAGGGGTATTAGCCACTCGATTGTTAAGCTGAGGAGCGGGGTCGATCAAACTGGCGCACCCGGGGGGCAGGGATCGATCCGCGCGGAAAACCCTCCCTTGTGTGCTAGTCAAATGTAAATCCCCTTCCACGGACCGGTTGCAACCGTGCGGCCGCGATTCATGTCAATGGCTCAAGTTAGCCTCTCCATGACTGCGAATGCAATTGATTTCACGCGCGTGCCCACCGAGCTGCCGGCATACTGGACTACGGGCCCGCTCCCTGCTGCAATCCTGGATTTTTTCAATGGGCGATTGTTCGGTTTCGATTTACTGCGCAAGGAACCCCGTTTCCAAGCCATCGAGCGCGCGCTTAAGTTTCCGGAGTGCCCTGTCGCCGTCAGGGGACTTCTCGACCGATAGGCGCAAGTTATTTCGTTCGCGGTCGCGCTGTCGCGAGCGCGGCATCGAGTATTTTAACAAGAGCGTCGCGATTATATGTGTATCGCTGCCCTTCATTAAGCTGAACCAGTTGCTCAATCTGTGCCTTGATTGTGGCTCTGGCCTGCTCCTCCTCCGGAACCACCATATACCGACGTTTCGCTTTGGGTTCGACTAACGCCAATTCGACGGCGGCCGCGACCTCATCAGGTTCCTTAAGCTTGGCAAAATAA
>JBBQTF010000063.1:0-9878 GCA_038234675.1 Steroidobacterales bacterium | reverse complement strand
GTGCGTGCTTGCATAGGCCTCCCCTCGCCCACTTTGTTTATCGTCGCGTCACTCGCACGATCTGCATCGAGTTCGTCCCGCCGCTCACGCCGGTCAATTCGCCCTTGGTCAGGATGACCAGATCGTTGACCTCGACCAGGCGCTCGCCCAGGAGCTGCGCAAAGATCGCATGATAGAGCTCCTGCGGACTGTTATCGGTGATGTCGAAGGGCACCGCATACACGCCGCGGTACAGCGTCACGCGCCGGCGCGTGCTCTGGTGGCGCGTAAAGGCATAAATCGGTATGTCGGCACGGATGCGGCTCATCCACAGCGGCGTCAGGCCCGATTCGGTGAGCGCCACGATGGCGCGCACCCGCATGTGATTGGCGGTATACATCACCGCGCGCGAAATCGCCTCTTCGGTGTTGCTGAACTCATCCTCGGCGCGCGCGGCGTGGTGCATGACGCCCAGTTGATATTTCTCGGCACCGCGGATGACCTCGGCCATGGCCTGTACGGCCTTGACCGGGTATTTGCCGGCGGCGGTCTCGGCCGAAAGCATGACCGCATCGGTCCCGTCCAGCACCGCGTTGGCCACATCGCTCACCTCGGCGCGCGTCGGCAGCGGATTCTGGATCATCGATTCCATCATCTGGGTCGCCGTGATCACCACGCGATTGCGGGCCAGTGACTGGCGGATGATGGTCTTTTGCAGTCCGGTCAGCTCCGCGTAACCCATCTCCACGCCCAGATCACCGCGCGCCACCATCACCGCATCGGTCACGGCCAGAATCCCGGCAAGATTATCGAGCGCCTCGTGCCGCTCGATCTTGGCGACCACGCGCGCCTCGCCGCGCCACTTGCGCAGTTCGCTCTGGGCGCGGCGGATGTCCTGGGCGTCACGGGCAAAGGACACCGCCAGATAATCGATGCCGAGCTCGACCGCGTACTGGACATCGGCGAGATCTTTGTCGGTCAGTGCCGGGGCCGAGATGCCCCCGCCCTGCCGATTCACGCCCTTGCGGTTGGAAAGTTCCCCACCCACGCGCACCACGCAGTGGATGCGACTTCCCGTGACGCGCTCGACCGCAAGCACGATCTGGCCATCGGCCAGCAGCAGGGAGTCACCCGCGTGGACATCGCCGGGCAGTCCCTGGTAGGCGCAACCGACTTCGTTGATATTGCCCGCGTTGGCATCGAGCGCGGTATCGAGCGCAAACGGCGCGCCTTCGACCAGCTGCACGCTGCCGGTCACGAAGCTCTCGATGCGTATTTTCGGGCCGGCCAGGTCGGCGAGCACGCCGATGTTGCGTCCGGCGGCCTGCGCCGCCGCGCGCACGCCCTCGACATGCGCGCGTTGCGATGCACGGCTGCCGTGCGAGAAGTTGATGCGCGCGACGTCGAGGCCCGCATCGACCATGGCCGCGATCACGCTGCGGTCCTGGGTGGCAGGACCGAGCGTCGCAACTATCTTTGTGCGGCGCCCGGTATCCATCGTTCCTGGCTTTGCGCGGCGCGCTCCTGCAGCATCGCCACGGCCGGCAGCGTCTTGCCCTCGACGAACTCGAGAAACGCTCCGCCGCCCGTGGAGATATAGGAAATTCCGTCGGCCACCCCGTACTTCTCGATCGCCGCCAGGGTATCGCCGCCTCCGGCGAGCGAAAAGGCGCCGCTGCTGGCGATGGCATCGGCGATCGCCTTGGTGCCCTCGCCGAACTGTTCGAATTCGAACACACCGACCGGGCCGTTCCACAACACCGTGCCCGCGCTCTTGATCAGGCCGGCCAGGTGTTCGGCGGTGTCCGGTCCGATATCGAGGATCATCTCGTCGGCCTGCACGGCGCCCACCGCGCGCACATCGGCGTGCGCGGTCGCCGCAAATTCGCGCCCCACCACCACGTCGGTGGGCAGCGGGATTTCCGCGCCGCGCGCGTGCGCGCGCGCCATCAGGCTGCGCGCGATATCGAGCATCTCGTTTTCGCACAGCGATTTGCCCACCTGCACTCCGTTCGCGGCCAGGAAGGTGTTGGCGATGCCGCCGCCGACGATGAGCATGTCGACCTTCTCGAGCAGCGCGCCGAGCACGGTAAGCTTGCTTGAAACCTTGGAGCCCGCCACGATCGCCACCAGCGGGCGCGCGGGCTTGAGCAGGGCGCGCTCGAGCGCATCGAGTTCGGCCACCAGCAGCGGACCGGCGCAGGCGATGGGCGCATAACGGCCCACGCCGTGCGTGCTTGACTCGGCGCGGTGCGCGGTGCCAAAGGCGTCCATCACGTACACATCGCAGAGCTTGGCCATTCGGCGCGAGAGCGCCTCCTCGTCGGCTTTCTCGCCCGGGTTGTAGCGCACGTTCTCGCAAAGCACCGCACTTCCGGGCGCGCAGTCGACCCCATCGAGCCAGTTCTTGACCAGCGGCACCGGCCGGCCCAGCAGCTCGGAAAGGCGAGCGGCCACCGGGGCGAGGGAAAATTCCGGCTCGAACTCGCCCTCCTTGGGGCGACCCAGGTGCGAAAGAATCAGCACCCGGGCATTTTTCTTCAGCGCCAACTGGATGCTCGGGAGCGCGGCGCGAATGCGCGCGTCGCTGCTCACCGCTCCGGCCTTGATGGGCACGTTCAGGTCTTCGCGAATCAGTACCCGCTTGCCGTCCAGATCCATGTCCGCCATCTGCAACGGGGCGGCCATGCCGTTGGTGCGCATCGCTTCAGGCCGCCCGCGACCAGGCGAGTGTGGTATCGAGCATGCGGTTTGAGAAGCCCCATTCGTTGTCGTACCAGGCGCAGACCTTGACCAGGTTCCCGTCGATGATCTTCGTCATGGTGGCGTCGTAGGTCGAGGAAGCCGGGTCGTGGTTGTAATCAACCGATACCAGCGGCGCCTCGGTGTAGGCCAGGATCCCCTTGAGGCGGCCATTGGCCGCGCTGCGCACCAGTTCGTTGATCTCCTCGATGCTCGTGGCGCGCTTGGGCGCGAAGGTCAGGTCAACCAGTGACACGTTGATGGTCGGGACGCGGATTGCGAAACCGTCCAGCCTGCCCTTCAATTCCGGCAGCACCAGGCCCACGGCCGCGGCGGCCCCGGTCTTGGTCGGAATCATCGACATGGTCGCCGAGCGCGCGCGCCGGATGTCCTCGTGATACACATCGGTGAGGCGCTGATCGTTGGTATAGGAGTGGATCGTGGTCATCAGGCCGCTTTGGATGCCGATGCCGTCATTGAGCACCTTGGCGAGCGGCGCCAGGCAATTGGTGGTGCACGAAGCGTTGGAGACTACCGTATGCGTGGACTTGAGCACCCCGTGATTGACGCCATAAACGATCGTCGCGTCGACGTCCTTGCCGCCCGGGGCCGAAATCAGCACTTTCTTGGCACCCCCGGCCAGGTGCTTGCTGGCATCGGCCTTGGTGGAGAAGAAACCCGTGCACTCGAGCACGAATTCCGCGCCGACCGCGCCCCAGGGCACCTGGGCGGGATCGCGCTTCGCGCTGACCTTGATGCGATCGCCGTTGACGACCAGCGAGTCGCCCTCGACGCTGACCTGGCCGCTGAACTTGCCGTGCGCGGTGTCGTACTGCGTCAGGTGCGCGTTGCTCTGCGCGTCGCACAGATCGTTGATGGCCACGATCTGCAACTCGTGCTGCCGACCGCTCTCATACAACGCACGCAGCACATTGCGGCCGATGCGACCGTAGCCATTGATGCCCACCTTCACTGCCATGGAAGCTCCTTTGGAAAAAAACACTCGCCGCAAAAATCAGGCGGGCTCACGCTAAGGATTCTAGTACCACCTTCGCGACATTTTCGGCACCGAAACCATATTTGACGAACAGCTCCGGGCCCTTGCCCGAGGCGCCAAACTCATCGATGCCCAGCACCCGGCCCTGGCTTCCGACGTAACGCCACCACAACCCGGTCGAGCCCGCTTCGATCGCCAGTCGGCGCGTGACGCTGGCCGGCAACACCGATTCGCGCCAGGCGGGATCCTGAGCATCGAACACTTCCGTGCACGGCATCGACACCAACCGCACGCGCCTGCCCTTCGCCTGCGCCGCCTTGACGGCCTCCAGTGCCACGCCCACTTCGGACCCTGTGGCCATGACGATCAGCTCGGGCACGCCCTGGCAATCGAGGAGCACGTAGCCGCCGCGCGCGACTTTTTCGGGCGCGACCGCCGCGGCGACCTGGGCCAGGCCCTGACGGGTCAGCACCAGGCAGCTGGGTCCGTCGGTCCGTTCGATGACCGCGCCCCAGGCTACCGCGGTCTCGAGCGCATCGGCCGGCCGCCACAGGTTGAGGTGCGGAATCAGCCGCAGGGTGGACAGATGCTCGATGGGCTGGTGGGTGGGCCCGTCCTCTCCCAGGCCGATCGAATCGTGCGAGTAGACCAGGATCACGCGCTGGCGCATCAGGGCCGCCAAGCGCACCGCATTGCGCGCGTAATCAGAGAATGTCAGGAACGTCCCGCCGAAGGGAATAAACCCGCCGTGCAGCGAGACGGCGGTCATGATCGCGGTCATGCCGAACTCGCGCACACCGTAGTGCAGGTAGCTTCCTGAAAAATCCTCCGGCGTAACGACGCGCGCGTTCTTGCTCAGCGTGTTGTTGGAACCGGTCAGGTCCGCGGATCCGCCGAACAATTCCGGGAGCGCCGGGCACAACACATTGAGCATGTTCTGCGAGGACTGGCGCGTCGCCTGCGCGCCGCTGGTGGCCGCGGCCACGGCCAGGCACTGCGCGCGCGTCGTCGACCATTGCGCGGGCAGCTCGCCGTGCATGCGCCGTACGAATTCGGCGGCCAGTTGTGGGTACTGCGCCTTGTAACGCGCGAAAAGTTCCTGCCATTTTTGCTCCGCGGCGCGGCCCGCGGCCTCGCAATTCCAGGCCTCGCGAAGGGGCGCGGGCACCACAAAGGGCGGATCGCTCCAGTCGAGTATCTTGCGAACCGCGGCCCCCTCCTCGTCCCCGAGTGCCTCGCCATGCGCCTTGGCCGTTCCCCCGCGCGTCGGGGCGGGATAGCCAATCTCGGTATGACAGCAGATCAGGGACGGGCGCTGGGTTTCCGCCTTAGCGGCGCGGATCGCCGTCGCCACTGCTTCCCCGTCCTGGCCGTCCACATCGGCCAGCACGTGCCAGCCGTAGGCTTCGAAGCGCTTGGGCGTGTCGTCGCGGAACCAGCCGGCCACCTTCCCGTCGATGGAAATGCCGTTGTCATCGTACAGGCAGATCAGTTTGCCGAGCGAGAGTGTGCCCGCGAGCGAGGCGGCCTCGTGCGAGATGCCCTCCATCAGGCACCCGTCCCCGGCGAAGACCCAAGTGTGATGATCGACAATGTTCAGGCCTGGCTGGTTAAATTGCGCGGCGAGGACCTTTTCAGCCAGAGCAAAACCCACCGCGTTGGCCAGCCCCTGCCCCAGCGGTCCGGTGGTGGTCTCGATCCCCATGCTCAGATCGTGCTCCGGGTGCCCGGCGGTGCGGCTCCCGAGCTGGCGAAAATGACGCAGCTCGTCCATCGCGACCGGATACCCGGTCAGGTGCAGCACCGCATAGAGCATCATCGACGCGTGGCCGTTGGAGAGCACGAAGCGGTCTCGGTCCCACCAGTGAGGATTGGCGGGGTTGTGCTTTAGAACCTCCAGCCACAGCACCTCGGCCATGTCCGCCATGCCCATCGGTGCGCCCGGGTGGCCCGATTCGGCCTTCTGCACGGCATCCATGGCCAGGATGCGGATGACATTGGCGAGCTCACGGCGGGTGGGCATGGGGGCCTTCGGAAGTGCGCAAGGCAGCGCTTGAGGGGCGCGCATTGTCCACGGGGAGGCCTGCAAATTCAATCGGAGAACGCCGCCGTGGTTATGAGCCCGCGGCCTACCGCTATAATGTGCTCTCCCGAGTCCCCATCCCCTATCAGCCAGGACCCCCAATGGCCAACAGCTTCGTGTTCACCTCCGAGTCGGTTTCCGAAGGCCACCCGGACAAGGTCGCCGACCAGATTTCAGACGCCGTGCTCGATGCGATCCTGGCGGTCGACCCGCGCGGGCGCGTGGCCTGCGAGACGCTGATCAAGACCGGCGTCGTGGTGGTCGCGGGCGAAGTGACCACCTCGGCCTGGATCGACCTCGAGAAACTGGTGCGCGATACCGTGCTGGGCATTGGCTACAACAGCTCCGAGATGGGCTTTGACGGGGCCAGCTGCGGCGTGGTCAACATCATCGGTAAGCAATCTGCCGACATCGCCATGGGTGTTGATCGCAAGTCCAAGCGCAAGCAGGGCGCCGGCGATCAGGGACTGATGTTCGGCTACGCCACCAACGAAACCGACGTGCTGATGCCCGCGCCCATCACCCTCGCCCACCGGCTGGTCAAGCGCCAGTCCGAGGTGCGCAAACGCGGCAAGCTCGACTGGCTCCGGCCCGACGCCAAGAGCCAGATCACGCTGCGCTACGAGAACGATCGCCCGGTGGGGATCGAAGCGGTGGTGCTGTCCACCCAGCACAGCCCGGAGATTTCCACCAAGAAGCTGCGCGAAGCGGTGATGGAAGAGATCATCAAGCCCGTGCTGCCCAAGCGCTGGCTCAAGAAGCGCACCCAGTACCACATCAACCCGACCGGAAGATTCGTGGTCGGCGGGCCGGTGGGTGACTGTGGCCTGACCGGGCGCAAGATCATTGTCGACACCTACGGCGGTTTCGCGCGCCACGGGGGGGGCGCCTTTTCGGGCAAGGATCCCTCCAAGGTGGATCGCTCGGCGGCCTACGCCGCGCGCTATGTGGCCAAGAATCTGGTCGCCGCCGGACTTGCGGCACGCTGCGAGGTGCAGGTCTCCTACGCGATCGGCGTCGCCGAGCCCACCTCGGTCATGGTCGATGCCTTCGGCACCAGCGCGCTTTCGCGCGAGCAGCTCACAGAGCTGGTGCGGCGTCACTTCGACCTCACCCCTTACGGATTGCGCGAAATGCTGAACCTGACGCGCCCGATCTATCGGAAAACCGCCGCTTATGGCCATTTCGGGCGCAAGGAAGAGGAGTTCACCTGGGAGCGGACCGACCGAGCCGAGGCCCTGGCCGCCTCCGGGCGCTACATGGCGCGCCGCGCCGGCCGGTACCGCAAGAATTAAGGTATAATTTACCGAACGACGTGCTGCCCTGCGGCACGCCGGTGCGTCAAGGAGCGTTGCGACAAAGCACACCGTGGGTACGGTGAAGCTGTGCCAGGCTTGATGCATCGTGGCTACGGAGCCAACGGCGCTCACAACCCTAAACGTGACAAAGGAGTTGGAGACGCCATGATTGCCAGCATCAAACCCATCACCGAGAATCGCGACTTTCGCGTCGCAGACCTCACCCTGGCCGAGTGGGGCCGCAAAGAAATCGCCATCGCCGAGACCGAGATGCCCGGCCTGATGGCCATCCGCGAGGAGTTCAAATCACTGCAACCGATGCGCGGCGCGCGCGTCAGCGGCTCGCTCCACATGACCATCCAGACCGCCGTGCTGATCGAAACGCTGCAGGCGCTCGGGGCCCAAGTGCGCTGGTGTTCGTGCAACATCTTCTCCACGCAGGATCACGCCGCTGCCGCCATCGCCGCCAGCGGCACCGCGGTCTACGCCTATAAGGGAGAATCGCTCGAACAGTACTGGGAATTCACGCACCGTATCTTCGAGTGGCCAAACGGCGCCTTCGCGAACCTGATCCTGGACGACGGGGGCGACGCGACGATGTTGCTGCACCTGGGGAGCCGGGCCGAGACCGACGTCAGCGTGCTGAACCATCCCACCAGCGAGGAGGAGACGGCGCTCTTTGCCTCCATTGCCGCCACCCTCAAGCGCGATTCCCACTGGTACTCGCAGCGCCTCAAGGCCATCCGCGGTGTCTCGGAAGAGACCACCACCGGTGTGAAGCGCCTCTACCAGATGGCGCGGGACAAGGAACTGGCCTTTCCGGCCATCAACGTCAACGATTCGGTCACCAAGAGCAAGTTTGACAACCTCTATGGCTGCCGCGAATCGCTGGTCGATGGCATCAAGCGCGCCACCGACGTGATGGTGGCCGGCAAAGTGGCCGTGATCGCCGGGTACGGCGATGTCGGCAAGGGCTCGGCCAGCGCGTTGCGGGCACTGTCGGCCCAGGTCTGGGTGACCGAGGTCGACCCGATCTGCGCGCTGCAGGCGGCGATGGAAGGGTATCGCGTGGTGACCATGGATTATGCTGCCGATAAGGCCGATATCTTCGTGACCGCGACCGGCAACTTTCATGTGCTGACCCACGATCACATGAAGCGCATGAAGAACAACGCCATCGTGTGCAACATCGGCCACTTCGATAACGAAATCGACTGCGCCTCGCTCAAGCAGTACCAATGGGAGAACATCAAGCCGCAGGTCGACCATGTCATATTCCCGGATGGCAAGCGCATCATCCTTCTGGCCGAAGGACGTCTGGTCAACTTGGGCTGCGGCACCGGCCACCCCAGTTATGTGATGAGCAGCTCCTTTGCCAACCAGGTGCTGGCGCAGATCGAACTGTGGAGTCATCACGAGCGCTACGCGATTGGCGTACACGTGCTGCCCAAGCACCTGGACGAGAAAGTCGCGCGGCTCCAGCTGGTCAAGCTCAACGCCGAGCTGTCGGCGTTGAGCGATGCGCAAGCCCGTTACATCGGCGTGGACAAGCAAGGACCGTACAAGCCCGATCACTATCGGTATTAATACTAAAGGTATGTAGGGCAGTCGGCAGCAAGAGCGCATGGCGCGAATCAGCGACAGTCACCGCCGGCGGGTTTGACATCTGAATGCGAGCAGTTGAAAAACTGTGGAGCAGGTCGACCGCCGGCGCACGCGCGAAGTGCGCGAATCAGAAGCAGTTCACCGGTTGGCTGGGGTGTGCGCGGTAACATGGCGCGTATGACCTCGGAGCTTCGACTGTTGCAGATTTCAGACCCGCACTTGTTCGGGCCTGCGGATGCTGCGCTTCGCGGCGTCGTGACGCGCCGCTCGCTTGAGTCGGTGTTGCGGCACGCGCGCGCGCACCACGCCAATGCCGCGGCGATCCTGCTGACCGGGGATTTAGTTAACGACGACCCGGCTGGCTACGCCGCGGTCCGCGAGCTGCTGGGCGATCTGGGCATGCCCGTCTGGTGCCTGCCGGGCAATCACGACGATCCGCACATCATGCGCACTGAGCTTGACCGGCCGCCCTTTTCGGTCGGCGGCCATCATGACCTGGGCGCGTGGCGCATCGTGATGCTCGACAGCTGCGTGCCTGGCAAGGCCCACGGGCGCCTGGGTGCGGCGGAACTTGCCCGGCTGGAGGATGCGCTCTCCACGGCGGGCGAACGCCAGGTGCTCATCGGTCTGCATCATCATCCCGTGCCCATGGGAAGTCGCTGGATTGACTCGGTGGCGCTGGGAAACCCCGAGGAGCTCTTTGCCATCACCGATCGTTACGCGTGCGTGCGCGTCATGCTCTGGGGGCACGTCCACCAAAGCCACGATTCGCGGCGCAAGGGTGTGCGCCTGCTGGCCGCTCCCTCGACCTGCGCGCAATTCCTGCCTCACTCGGATCACTTCGCGATCGACCCCTCGCCGCCCGGTTATCGGCGGCTGACACTGCGCGCCGACGGTACGATCGACACGGAAGTGTTACGCCTGACTCTGGAGGAGCGCGCGCTGCTCAACCAACGCGCTGCCGGCGGCTAGTGAGCGAGCGAGCACAGGGCCGCCGGCAAACCCCCGGTGCCGGTTAGACTTCAGTAATACGGGCTCCGGGCAAATCACCCTAACCGTTGACCGGGCCGGTTACGGCACTCACTTCTACTTTAGTGTCGGCACGCCTTCGGTAGCCTTGTACAGCTTGTTGGCGGCAACGCTCGGGAATGTCTGCACCAGTCCGCTCGGCCAC
>JBBQTF010000062.1:0-9979 GCA_038234675.1 Steroidobacterales bacterium | reverse complement strand
ACGCAGGCCAGCGTGATGCTCAGCGGAGAGAGCGGAAGCGGCAATGAATTGGCCGCTCGCGCCGTGCATGAGCAAAGCTTGCGCGCCGCGCACCCCTTTGTCGCTATCAACTGCGGCGCGATCGCCCCCAGCCTGATTGAGGCGGAGCTGTTCGGCCACGAGAAGGGCAGCTTTACGGGTGCGGTGCGTGATCATGCGGATGTCTTCGAGCGCGCTGACCAGGGGACTTTGTTCCTGGACGAGATCGCTGAGATGCCCTGCGACCTGCAGGTGCGATTGCTGCGGGTGCTGGAGAGCGCTCGGTTTTATCGCGTCGGCGGCCAGCGCGAGCTTCAGGTCGACGTGCGCGTGATCGCCGCCACCAATCGCTGCCCGTTGCGGGCGGTAAAGGATCGGGCATTGCGCGAGGATCTGCTGTACCGACTCGCGGTGTTCCCGATTCAATTGCCGCCGCTGCGCGAGCGCGGTGAGGACGTTTCCCAGCTGGCGCATTATTTTCTGGCCCAGCTCAACGAGAGTTCTGGCGAATCCAAGAAGTTCTCAGCCGCATCGCTAGGCACGCTACGCACCCACAACTGGCCCGGCAACGTGCGTGAATTGCGTAACGCCGTGGAACGGGCTTACATACTGGCCGATCAGCTCGTGGAGCTCGCCCCTCTCCAGGTCGGGGCGCGCAGCTCGATAAGGTCGGCCAGGAGCCCCGCCAACCTACCGATCGAGGTGGGAATAAACCTTAAAGAGGCGGAACGATCGTTGATCGAAGCCACTCTCGAGCATTTTGAAGGGAACAAAACACAAACCGCGGTGACCTTGGGCTGTAGCCTTAAGACCTTGTATAACAAGCTCAATGGCTACACCCGCAACACCGCATACAGCCACAGTTAACATTCGCGGAGGGAAGTGAAATGGCCAAAGTTCTTATAGCAGACGATCACGCGCTGGTGCGCGCGGGTCTGCGTCAGTTTCTTGAGCAGGACCCACAGATCACCGAGATTGGCGAAGCGGTTTCCGGGTCCAACACGCTCGACATGTTGCGCTCCAAGCCGTGGGACCTGCTGCTGCTCGATATCTTCATGCCCGACCGTAGCGGCCTGGATATCCTGGCGCGGGTTCGTGCGCTGCATCCCAACATACGCGTGCTGGTGTTGAGTGGCTACCCGGAACGCCAATACGCGATCAGCGTGCTCAGATCGGGTGCCAACGGCTTTCTTTCAAAAGAGAGCGCGCCTGAGGAATTGTCCAAGGCCGTCAAAACCGTACTGTCCGGAAAGCGCTACGTGAGCGCTGCGCTGGCGGATTTTCTGGTTTCGGACCTGGACGCCGACGTCACCAAGCCGCTGCACGCGGCACTCTCGGAGCGCGAGTTTCAGACGTTATGCAAGCTGGCGGCGGGCCGATCGGTCTCGGAAATCGCCGACGAGCTGTGCATCAGCGTCAAGACCGTGAGTACCTACCGGAGCCGCATCCTGCAGAAGACCAGCTTCAAGACCAATGCAGACCTGACCTCGTACGCGCTACGGACCGGGCTGATTCAATAACAACCCCCCGGGCAATAAGGGGTGTCATCGCTTAGCTTCGCACCCGGGGCGGGGGGGCGATGCCATTGGCTGACCCCTCCCGAAGGGTCGCCTTGACCGGCGCCCTCGTGCGCGGGATTAACCTCGATCAGGCGGAGACGTGGACGTTGGGCATCATCTGAGATCGCCCGCGGTGCAAGTGCGCCTGATGCGGCCGCAGGCGATCGATAAATCGTGCAGCGCTGTTGAGGGCCGGCAGCCGGCGGCGCGCGACCGGGGAAAATGCCGCCACCGTGTCCGCATGAGAGCGCCCTGAATACAATTCCATTTCGACGTGCACCCCGTGTCTGACCAGCGTGTTGTGCAGCCGCACGGTCTCCTGGGGGTTCACCAAGCGGTCCTCGAGTCCATGCAACAGGAGACTGGGCGGCGCCTCGCTATCCACGTGCCAGAGAGGCTGCCAGTCGTCACTCCGATACGGCGGCGGAATAATCTGCCGAAATATCTCGGTTTCCGGAACCGGAGCATACATACCGGAAAGTCCTACAAACGCCCTGATCCATTTGCGGCGACCTCCGGCGGCCTGCAGATAATCGGGTTGGTAAGCCAGCATGGCCGCCAGGTGGGCGCCTACCGAGTGGCCCATGACGACTATGCGTGAGTTGTCACCGCCCCATTCGTGGGCATGCTGCCGGGCCCACACCACCGCCTGCGCCCCGTCGTGCACGAAGGTGGGAAACTGCACGGCCGGATACTTGCGATAGTCGGGAAGGACTGCGACATAGCCGCGCTCGGCGAGTGCTGTTCCTATAAACCGATACTCTTCTTTCTGGCCGTCGGTCCAACCGCCGCCATACCAGAAAATCACCACCGGCCGATTCTGCAAGTCCGGCAGGGCATACACATCCAACTTCTGACCGGGTTCTTTCCCGTAGGGCAGGTCCGCGTGGAGGCGTGCCGTAGTAAAGCGGGAGGGCAAATTGCCGATCGCGAACGCCACTTCATCGCAGGCGGTAAAGAGCCGGTATTTGGCGCGTGCCAGGGTGGCGTTATTCAGCCCCATGTTCGACCTCCGCTCGATCGCGGCGGAGCCGCGGTGGCTCCGCCGCCCCGACTATCTTAAGAACGCTTCTGCGAGTCTGAATTCGGCTCGCGAACGCTTGCGCCACCCCGGTCCGAGTTCGGATCCTGACGGTTCGACTCCTGGGGAGACTGGTCGCTGATGACGCGGTCTGTCGGATCCTTGGACGTTCCCGGAATGTCGCTGCCGCGGGTCTTATTGCCCTGCGTGCTGGGATTAATCTTGCCATTCTGGCCGCCCGGGTTACTCTGAATTGCCGGGGTGTTCGGATCGTTCGCCATGACTATTCTCCGTGTCGGGTGGGATCGTACGGCAGAATCATCGCGCGCGTGGGCCGTCCCTGCTGTCAGTCCGCGAACCGAGTGCCTGTCAGCGCTGGCCGACCGATTGGTGGCAAATCGGCGTACGTCAAAACGACCGGCGGCCACCCCGTCACAGCTCCTCGTCGATGGGCACGAGCCGAAGAATGTCATCCTGGAAACCCCGCCACGCGTTGCGCGTGGGTTCGTGCGTGGTCTCAACCACTTTGCCTCCCACACTGGTACGCCAATGCACACGTGAGCGGCCCGTCGCGTCGGGCTGGAGTGTGACCTCGTAAGAGTCACCGAGCTGGGTCATGGCGTCGTAACGCGCCACCGCCTGCTGCGCGAGTTCGCTGCTGTCGATGAGCAGCCCGATTTCGGTATTGAGCCGTGCGGAGCGTTGATCGAAATTCATCGAACCAATAAACAATCGGCTGCGATCGAAGGCATAGAGTTTTGCGTGCAAAGCGTAGTTGCCGTAACGCGAGAGCGCCACGGGTTGCCCGGTGCCGCGCGCGCTGTCCGGCGCGGCGCGCACTTCGTGCAGCTCCACTCCGGCCTTCAGCATTTCGGTACGGTGACGCTGATAGCCTGCGTGTGCGGACACCTCGGTGGTGGATTCCAGTGAATTGGTCAGCACTCCGACCCGAATGTTGCGCTGGCGTAGCTCCTTGAGCGCCCCGGCTTCGCGCGGAGTCGGGATGAAATAAGGTGTAATCATCAAAAATTCCGAGTGGACGGCCGCCACAGCCTGAGTGACCGGCTCGTATACGAACGGTCGCCTGGGACCCGCTTCGTGCTGGTTTATTTTGTCCGGCGGATCGCAGACCACTTGTGCGGGAGCCCACACCACCGGCAGCTCGCCGTTCAATATGCCGGCCAGCGGTTCACCGCTGGCGGCATCGCGCAGGTAACTGGCACCGGCGTCCTGCGCCTTCTGGTGAGCCTCTGCCAATACCTCTCTATATGCGGCGAGCTGCGCAGCGCTCGGGCGGCCCCCCGAGAGCGCTTCCACGGGAATCGCAAGAGCGCTGTTCCAGAAGCCGTCAAAAGTAGCCGAGAGCTTTTGTACCGTGGGCCCAGCCACAAACATATCATCGTCGGCGTATTGTCCCTGCGGATCGATCTGAAAGTACTGATCGCCCACATTCCGGCCGCCGATCAACGCGCTGGCGTTATCGGCGACCAGCAGCTTGTTGTGCATGCGGTAATCGAGGCGGCGGCGATGGAATGCAAACTCCATGGACCTCAGAGCACGTGAATTTCCGCGATAAGCAAACGGATTAAATACCCGAACTTCGATATTAGGATGTGCCGCAAGCAGGCCGATGCGGCCATCGCCGGACAAGGTGGCCCCATCATCGACAAGCAGGCGCACATGCACGCCGCGATCCGCGGCCTGCAGCAACGCCTCCGTGATCATCTGTCCGGTATGGTCCTGGTGAAAGATGAAATATTGCAGATCAAGCGCATGCTGCGCCTGATGGATAAGCTGCATTCGCGCTGAAAACCCGTCTACACCCCGGGACAGGATACGGAAAGCCGAATTGCCGCTGTGCGCGGCCGCCGCCGGTGCAAACAACTGGGCGACGCGGGTGTCCTGCGGGTGGGCAAACGCTACCGACGCCTGTTTGTCGTATTTGGCGCCGGGGATCGAGGCGCAGCCCAGAAGCTGGGTGATCCCGAGCGATGCGGCCGCGACCAGAAGCGTCGCGCGTCGGGAATGGTCCGCCAGGAAAAGCGGCGGCGTCCGTGAGCCCACCTTCATAACGGGACTCGTGGCGAGTCGCGGCATGAAGGCTAGTGGGGGGGCGGGCTCACGGACACCGCCGGCTGTCAGTCGTCAGCGCGGACGGTCAGGTCGTTCTGCACCCCGACCACGTGTTCGGTGGACTGGGCAACAGAGACCGCCTTGTCAATGTCGGCCTGGCTGCGCGCCGTGCCGCTGAGGTAGACCTTCCCATTCGCATCCGTGTCGACATGGATGCGGCCCAGGCTCGTGAGGTGTTCGGCGGCCAACTTGCTCTTGATCTTGGTCGTAATAGCCGAGTCCTTCACAAAAGTCGTCGGGTGCGAGCGATCCACCGTGCCATCGGTGGGCGGCGCGCCCGCAGCGAAGGCGGGGGTCAGTGACATACCGAGCACCAGCGTTGCGATTGCGAGATTCGTCTTCATACTCGACTCCTAATTTACTTTTTTACTCATTCATCCACGTAACAGGCACGCAGGCGTGAACCAACCAGGCCCGGGCGGTGCCTGCGTCCACCCGCTGTTCCCAAATCTAGTGTTGTTGCTGGAGTTCGGCCGCAGGGACAGCGCTCGCCATCTGCCGCCAATACGGCAACTGCTTGCGTCGTTGTGCGTGGGAAATCCAGCGGCGAATGGTCCACTCAGTCACGCCGTAGCGGGTCGCCAGGTCACGGGGCGTATGGCCGGACTGGGCCAAATCCAGCACGGCATCGCGCGGCATCAGGCCTTGGTTCGCTCGGTTCATGACTTCTTATCTCCCGGAAGGTCTAGCTAATCAATTTGCGGGTATTCGATACCCGTATCACGGACCGGAGGGGGCCGTAAGCTGAGCCCGAATCTCACCGTCCGGATGCGCTTTGCTGTGCACGTTGATGTACAGCTTCCCGCTCTTATAGTCGGCCAGCTGCTCCGCGGTAAGCTTGGCACCCTGTGGCACGATCCATTGGTCCTCGCCAGCCCGCTCAAGTGTGATCACGGGCGGCCCGCTGACCCCCGGATCGCCCATGTGAATGTGCGCGGCCGTGGCGTTGATGTGCTTGGTCTTCACGCCGCCGCTTACGACCCCCATCTCGTCCACATTGAGGGTGGCCTCGCCGGTCGCCTTGGTGGCGACGTGCGGGGTTTCCATGGTGCCGGTCAATTTCAATGTCTGCTGCGCGGCCTCGCCCTCACTGACTCCCAGCGTGGCGGCCAAAACCAACGTGGCGGCCCACAGCAGGGTCACCGCAAAAAGGGAAGCCGGACTTTTCTTGGTCATGGACGTCTCTCCAACCCACACAATGTGGCGTGTAGGATAAAACCTTGCCCGACCTATGAATGTAAGTGGAGGTTGAAACTCCTGTAAGTCCGGTCCGACAGTTTCACGAACGCCGCGGCCGAAAGGAGCCGTTTCTGTCGTCAACTGCCGACAGTTAACAGTTGTTTATCCCGATACATGTGCATTGAGACACCACCGACTGCATTTGATCTTCCCGTCCTACAGAGGATGGCGCGGGGGGCAGTTTTGAATACAGGCGTGCGGTTCGCGAAGGATAAAAAGGAGAACGAAAATGCACGGCCTGCCCACCGAACTGGTCAAATTGTGCCACCTGGCTTCGATGGCCGAATGCGGGGATCATTCCTGGAGTGGCCCCGTCCTCGGAACATGGGCCGCGGCCTGGAAGCCGCTTTCTCGGCGCTGGGGCGATTGGCGAGCGATGGCCCAGACCATTCCCAGCGAGGGTCTGCGCGAGGCATCGGGCCTCGGGGTTTGCAAAGCCTAAGAGTTGCCTGCCTGGGCCGGCGCCAGGTGCAATCCTGTGCCCGACCGGATCCCGCGCGTGAGCGGTTGATAAGCGCTCTTGCTCAAGCAGTCTCCCTCATCGGCCCGTGGAACGCGCTGGCGTTGAATACGCTTGCCGCAGTACCCCCCCGTTCGCTACGCTGGGCTCGCTCCGTGTGGGCGCGCTTAGATCTGATCCTTTAGAGAGCAAGCAAGCAAGCGATGCCTACCGCCCAGGTTCCAGATGACGCCGATGAACGGGCGGCGCGACGTGTGCTGGTCGCCTCGCTTGGTCTCACTGAGGAGGATTTCGTCGAGTCGGGGCGCGGCCGGCTTTCGGCAATCGTCCATAGCTCGTTCGATGCGATTGTCAGCAAGGATCTGAAGGGAATAATCACAAGCTGGAACGAAGCTGCGGAACGGATCTTTGGTTACACGGCGGAGGAGGCCATCGGTGCACCGATCCTGATGCTCCTCCCCCACGACCAGCGCGATGAAGAAGTCCGGATCATGGAGCGCATCAAACGCGGCGAGCGCGTCGAGCCCTATGACACTCGCCGCCGCCGCAAAGATGGGACTCTGGTTTGGATCTCGGTCACCATTTCACCTGTCGTGGATTCAAGCGGCCGGATCGTCGGCGCCTCCAAGATCGCCCGCGATATCACCGAGCGCCGGGCGGCGGAGGCGGCGCTGGTGGAAAGCGAGAACCGAGTGCGCTTGGCTACCGAGGCCACGGGGGTAGGCATCTGGCAGTGGCATCTGGCGAGCAACACGATCCTTTGGGACTCCCAACTATTCCACATCTACGGTATCGCGCCGACTGCCAACGGGATTGTGGATTACAAGACCTATGGCGAGGCCGTCTTGCCGGATGATTTGCCGCGCACCGAGACGGCTCTGCAGGAAATGATCCAGCGTCGGTCCAGGAGCACGCGGGATTTTCGCATCCGGCGGCGTAACGATGGCCAGATCCGGTACATACATGCCGTTGACATGGTCCGCACCGATGCGGAGGGGCGCGCCGAATGGGTCGTGGGCACCAACCAAGATGTCACCGAGCGCACGCTGATGCAGGAAGCGCTGACCAGCGCCGACCGGCGTAAGGACGAGTTTCTGGCGACTCTCGCCCATGAACTACGAAACCCGCTGGCACCGATTCGCATGGGCCTCGAGGTGCTCAAGCGCGTTGACCTCTCAAGCGCTTCAGCAGAGCAAACGCGCGCCATGATGGATCGGCAGCTGCGGCAACTCGTGCACTTGGTGGACGAGTTGACGGATGTAAGCCGCATCAGCACCGGGCGGCTTGAGTTGAACAAATCGCCCGTGTTGCTCAGCGCCGTGCTGCGCAATGCGCTCGAAAGCAGTCGCTTGCTGATGGATAAAATGGGCCACGAGTTTAGCTACGTTCTGTCGCCTGAGCCGCTCAGCGTGTATGCCGACCTACCACGGCTTTCTCAGGTGTTTATCAATTTGTTGAACAACGCCGCCAAATACACTCCGCCTGGCGGACGTGTGCGCCTCAGTGTCGAACGACAGGGCGGTGACGCGGTGGTTACGATCCGGGATACCGGCATCGGAATTTCGGCCGATCAGTTGCCTTATATCTTCGAAATGTTTACGCAAGTGAAAGAGAATTCCGAACTCTCGCAGGGCGGGCTTGGAATCGGGCTGTCTTTAGTAAAGCGCCTGGTCGAGCTGCACGGGGGCACCGTGGAAGCGCGCAGCACCGGCGCCGGCGCCGGCGCCGAATTCGTCGTCCGTCTCGCGCTCTGTGAAGCAGTGCCCGAGTCACCCAGCTCGTAGATTCGGCGTTGCTTACCGCCGGCGCGCGCGCGAACCCGCGTTCACGATACGCAGTAGGCTTTAGATACGGCGGTATCAGCTGGCCCGCCAATCAGAAATCGCCTACGCGGGATCTATGCGGCTCCCCGTAGTATCGGATTGCGTTGGTTCGGTCAATCATAAGGAGACCGGCATGAAAGCGGGGCTGGTGGGAATTTTCGGAGACTACGAATCCGCTGAATTCGCGCGCATTAAATTACTTCGAAGCGCCTTTGTGGTTGATCGAGTCACCCTGACCGCTTTCCAGGGTCCTGGGCAATCGAGAATAGCCACCATGCCGGCGGCGCGCGAGAAATTCGTAAGGACACTGCGTGGGTTATTTGTGCAAGACCGCGATCCGGCCCGCGCGGAGCGGTTGGCAGATCGGGTGGAACGCGGCGCAGCGGCGGTCTGTGCCCGCGTGCACGACGCCGAGGAAGCGGTGCGCATAGTCAGACTTCTCAAAGAATGTGGCGCCAGCGAAATTGTCCGCGACATTCCTTGCACCCCTGACGCCAGCCACTCCGCGGTTTATCACGAGGCCACCTGGCCCAATTACCTTTGGCCGGCGACCTGATCCGGGTGAGGTAGCCTCGCCGTAGCGACCCGGGCGGATATTTTTACCGAGCCGGGGTTTGCGTGCTTGGCAATGAGCCGTAAGGCGTGGAGTCTATGGCCTGAGGCTTTTCGGCAGCGGAGAGGCTGTTCGTAGAACTTGTCACATCACTGGTCCACTTACAGGCCTTTTTCATTTCGGCGCGACTGGCCCCGTCATTCTTCGCCGCCTGCATGCGCAGGCACTCCTTCATCGTAAGGCGGGTACTTCCCTCCAAATCTGTGCCCTGCGTATGGGAGGCCCATACCGGCACGGAGGCCAGTGCGAGAGTGGCCGCGAGTATTGCCGAAGCCGAGTATTTCATGACAGCTCCCCCGATAACTAAAGTTCTAAAAAAACTGGAACTTCTTTCGTACCCATTTAACGGAAGGCCAGCTCAAGAACCCATCGGCGCCAGACCCAACCTCGTGCAGGACCATGGCTACGGGTTGGGGTAGGAGGGAGGAATAGCAGATAGGATCAACAGGCGCGCCGCGTAGGGCGGCAGGCCGCCCGTTGTGGGCCGACCAGGCGGGCACCCTCGGTCGGCACATCGCCGAGGCCCCATATCAATCGAAAGTTGGTGCCTGCGCTCTTTCCTTCTCGACCAGGTACTGCACGTTCATGCGCGTACGCTCCTCGTCCGAGTAATGGTTGCGGACGTCGCGCCAGATATTGCGTTCTTCTTCCTTTATGTGGTGCTCCACGAGCTCCCTGAGGACCTTTGCGGTGGCCCTGTGCTCCGAGGAGGCTGCATCACCTATCTCGCCCAGGCGCTCGAGCGTCTTGGCCGCCCACTTGTGCTCAAGGGCGCCTTCGTAACCATCCATCTGGACCTGCGTGTCCGCAAGACCAATCAGAGCGTCGCAAACGATCTTCTCTTCCGCCACGCTGTGTGGCGCAAGCGCCGCGGCAATCCGTCGGACCAATCCATGACGCTCGGTGGAACCTTCAGCGTCCTGGAGCTTTGCAAGCAAACTCCGGACCTCCTCGTGCTCTTTTTTCAGGGTGTCGAGAATGTCGCCTCCGGCGCGCTCATCGGAGGGCTGGAACGCCTTCACACTGCGTCCTTCGCCTCTTGCATCTGGTCCTTGAGAGTCATCCAGCGCGCCTTCGCCGAGCTTAGTTAGCAAAGTCAATCGTGGTAGGCGG
>JBBQTF010000061.1:0-10304 GCA_038234675.1 Steroidobacterales bacterium | reverse complement strand
GTTGCCACAAGCCGTGCGGCACCACGCGCGCAGATGGCCACGCGAGCGCCCTCCTGAATCAGGGCTGAGGCGACGGCCTTGCCGAGGCCGCTCGATCCGCCCATGACCAACGCTCGGCGAGTCCGCAATCCAAGGTCCATTGCTCATCGCCTCAGATAAGCGTCCGTGCCCTTAAGCCAATCCTGACGCGGCGGGCAGAACACATCGACATCAAGCGTATCTTCCAGCGCCAGTGCTCGATGCGGCACGTTTGGCGGAATGACCACGACTTCACCGCTGCGAACTGTGATTTCTCGTTCATCGTTGGCACCGAACCACAGGCGCAGCGCACCTTCGAGCACATAGGTTAGCTGCTCGTTGTCATGCGAGTGGCGCGGCACATCGTCCCCCTTCTTGAGGTAGATATGAGCAATCATCGTGCGCGTGCCCGTAATCATGCGCCGTGTGATCGTGCCTTTCAGCGGTTCAGCCGGAATCTCTTCCCAGCGATGGTAGGTCACGCTGTTAGCGTCGGGTGTGCTCATCGGAATCTCCTTCAGGTGCAGGTCAATGTGTGTCAGAGAAACCGACTATCCACCGTCACATCTAATGCGGTTACCAGACGATTGGTCTCATTTGCGAGACCGACGATCGAAAGCAATTCTGAATACTGCGCCTCGGTCATGCCGTGCCTACGCGCCGCTGCTCCGTGGGAGGCGATGCAATAGCGGCAACCGTTTGAGGCACTGACCGCAACATAGAGCAGTTCCTTAGTCAGTGGATCAAGTAACCCTGGTCCCATAACCTCTTTAACGTTGGACCAGATTCGTCTCAGGGTCGGGGGATCATGGGCAAGCACCTTCCAAAAGTTGTTTATCCAGTCCACTTTGCGGGTCGCCATGATGTCGTCGTAAACGGCCCGAACCTCCGCCGAAGCGGTGTTGTACTCAATAGGATCGCGCCTTACGCTCATGCGGTGTTCCAGCGGCGGAAGTACGAAGCGACGTTTGGAGTTGGACCATGGTCCCGCTCGGCCCCCCGACCCGCGTTATTAATATCGAACGGTCAACGCCACATTAAGCTAGCACCAGATCTAAATGTTGTAAAGTCGTATGAAAGATGCTGACATGGGCCGCACCGACATTGGATACTCGAATTACGAGGTGTCGCTGGGATGGGACTACAAAAAAAGAAAGAATACAGTCAGGCACAGACCATTGGCCCGTCGCACGCCGATCGAACCGTAAACTTGAGCGAGCGTGCCTACCAGCAAATACGCTCGGAAATCCTTTTCTACCAACTGCACCCTGGCTGCCGGGTCTCGGAGGCGTCGTTGGTCGCGCGCTTTAAATTGCGTCAGGCGGCAGTTCGATCCGCATTATTACGACTTATGCAAGAGGGGCTGATCGATCGAACCGACGAGCGCAGCCCCCGGGTCGCGCCGCTAACCCTCAAAGATGTTCGCGACATTTACGGACTGCGCAAGCTACTGGAGCCTCGAGCTGTAGCACTGGCCGCTGATATGGGATTCATATCCGCCGACCTGGAGCGGCTGCGCAAGATTTCGCAGAGCCATTATGAGCTGAGAAGCCATGGCGAGTTGGTGAAGTTCCTCCGCGCCAATCGGGATTTCAATATGCGTGTCGCCTCGGCCTGCGGAAACGCGCGTCTCACGGAAACAATTGCGCACCTGCAGGACCTGACTTTGCGGATTCTGTACGTAGGTATTCGCAGTCTTAATGTCTCGCAATGGTTTCAGGCAACTCACTTGCAGATCGTTGAGGCACTCGAGACCGGTGACGGTCCGGCGGCGGCCGAGTTGTGGACAACGGATCTGCATTACGGTGAGCGCTTGATTTCCGAGGCGCTTATTAAGCTTCCGGAATTGAGCCAAGTGAATCTGGCCGGTGCGTCTTTAGGTCGGCCGTATGCAGTTCCTGCTCGAATTTAACCTGCTCGACCCCTCTCGCGTCGGCGAAGCAACGTGACCGACGACTTGCATGCAGGCCCAGTCGAGCTCGCGTCGGCGTCGTACCTGGACAATTCGGCACATGCGGATCGCCTCTCGGGAGGCGTGCGTCTTCTGCCCATTCAGACCCCCAAGGGCGTTTTCAGGGTCTGGACCCGTCGGTTCGGCAACAATCCACGCATCAAATTGCTGTTGCTGCACGGGGGACCGGGCAGCACCCACGAATACTTCGAACCGTGCGATGCGTACCTTCCGGCGGCCGGCGTCGAATATTACTACTACGATCAGCTTGGATCGCACTACAGCGACCAGCCAGACGCCCCTGAATTGTGGGCGATTCCGCGGTTTGTGGATGAGGTGGAGCAGGTCAGAGTTAATTTGGGACTGGACTCCTCCAATTTCTTTTTGCTGGGTCACTCCTGGGGAGGGATTCTCGCCATGGAGTACGCGTTGCGGTACCAGCAACATCTCAAGGGGCTGATCATTTCAAACATGATGGCCAGCATTCCCGAGTACAACCGTTATGCTCAGAACGTGTTGATGCCGACAATTGACCCGGTGGTGCTGGCGCAAATCAAAGAGCTCGAGCTGGCACAGGACTACGAAAACCCGCGGTACATGGAACTGCTGATGCAACATCACTATGTCTTTCACGTGTTGCGCAGACCCCTGGACGATTGGCCAGATTCAGCCACGCGGTCCTTCAAGCACACAAATCCAAAAGTCTACATTCCAATGCAAGGGCCAAGTGAGCTGGGCGCAAGTGGGCAGCTCCTGAACTGGGATCGTACCGCGGACCTCAATGGTATTACGGTACCGACCATGACAATTGGTTCCAGGCACGACACCATGGACCCCAATCACATGCAGGCAATGGCAGGCGCCCTTCCCAACGGCAGGTATCTCTATCTTCCGGACGGCAGCCACATGTCAATGTTCGACGATCAGCAGCGCTACTTCTCCGGTGTTATAGATTTCCTGCGCGATGTCGACCGCGATGTCTAGTTTGCACGAGGTCACTTCCGATCTGGAGCGGTTCGGATATCGGCAGCAACTCAAACGCGTATTGAGCACCAAGGATCTGGTGATCTATGGCCTGATCTTCATGGTGCCGATTGCCCCGTTCTCGGTATTCGGCTTCGTATGGAACGACGCCCGCGGTATGGTGCCGTTGGCTTACCTCGTCGGCCTGGTCGGCATGTACTTCACTGCGATGAGCTACGCATCCATGTCCCGCGCCTTTCCAATGGCCGGCTCGGTGTATTCATACGTGCAGCGTGGTCTGCACGACATCGCGGGCTTCTTCGCCGGTTGGCTGATACTGCTCGACTACATTCTGGTGCCTGCGCTGCTCTATATCTTCAGTGCTGTGGCACTGCGGCCCTTGTTGCCTACCGTGCCCGGGTGGGTGTGGTTGGGGGGGTTCGTGGCCTTCAACGCCATCGTAAACCTGCTGGGAGTACAGCTCACCGCCCGCGTTAACCGATACATGCTCGCGATGGAACTCGTCACCCTTGTGCTCTTCGTTGTGATAGGGCTGGCGGCTTTGCGCGCAGGGAGCGGCGCGGGGGCACTGACACTGCGGCCCATCTACAACCCGGCCCAGTTCTCCCTCGCGACGGTCGTGGGTGCAACCTCCATTGCCGTACTATCATTCCTTGGGTTCGACGGAATTTCCACTCTCGCCGAGGAAAGCAGGGGCGGGCAGAACTCGGTGGGGCGCGCCACGGTGTTATCGCTACTGCTGGTCGGGGTCCTTTTTATCACCCAGACCTGGATTGCTACCGACTTAGCTCAAGGGATGACATTCTCTTCCCCGGAAACGGCCTTTTATGAGATCGCAGAACATGCGGGCGGCCCCTGGCTCAGACTTATAGTACTCGGTGCGGTGGTATTGGCAGCTGGCGTGGCCAACGCCATGGCAGCACAAGCTGCCGTATCGCGCGTCCTGTTCGCGATGGCGCGCGATGGAAAGTTACCAGCGATCTTGGCCAGGATACATCCCCGTTACCACACGCCGTACGTCAGCATGCTTGCCGTGGCCGCAGTATCGCTCCTGGTGGGCCTGTTCTTTGCCAACCATGTCGATGAGTTGAGCCGCATCGTCAATTTTGGCGCGCTAACTGGGTTCGTACTGCTGCACATCGCCGTGATCAATCACTACTTTGTCCGCGGCCGAAGTCGCGACTGGGCGCGCCACCTGTTGATGCCTGTGGGCGGCCTGCTCGTGATCTGTTATGTCCTCTACGAAATGGACCGGGCTGCAAAAATTATGGGCGCGTGCTGGATCGGCGTTGGTATCGGTTACTTTGTGCTGCTCAAGTTTGGATTTGAGAAATCCGCATCGCTGGATTTGTAACTCGGTCAGGGATGCGGCACCAAGCGCAGGGGATTGCTGGACCGCCCTACAGTAACGCGTCGCGCATGGATCAGATCGCCGCGCGAGCGGTTCTGGCGCGGATCGGATTGACGAATTCGGGGCAGCTGGAGCGCTTCACCGCAACAAACTCGGCGGCGGGGTCTATGGGAGATGAGCTGGGCGAAGAGGCCTCTGGGCGGGTCCCCAGCCGCGCGTTGCCCGCCCCTACACGGCACGCCGACCATAACCCCCATAGATAACGGAGGGCTTGCATGGTCTGCAATGACCGTCACTGCAACGCACTGGCGCTCCCATCTGGTTTCGGGGAGGCGGTGTACGTTTGGTTGCGAAGCAATGGCTGCTCTGCGGAGCCCACAGTTATACTCAGCGAAGTGCTGCAGCTAAACTCAGGTGGTGCCAAATAAGAACAAAGGTGGTAGAACCTTTCCCGCGGGACCTCCTACTTACGTAAGCAGGTAGCCTGCTAATTTAGCGCGTCAGCTGCCTCAGTCCCGAAGTTAACCATGAGCGACATTTTACTTACGCACGGCTATTTCCTTTTCGAAGATGAAAAGGAAATCCAAATCATGCGGCCATATCCTACTCTAGGCTTGCTGTATATATCCGCGTACCTTCGTCGTGCAGGATTTAATGTCGAGATCTTCGATTCGACCTTTGCCAACCGCCAAGAACTGTTCGATCGACTGGGGCGTGGCCGCGGCGTGATAGGGATCTACACGAATCTGCTAACCCGCCGCCCAGTTCTGGATCTAATCGCGGCAGCTAAGCGCACCGGGTGGACGGTGGTGTTAGGGGGACCGGAATCAGCCAACTACCCGCATGAGTATCTAAGCTTCGGAGCCGATGTGGTTGTCATGGGCGAAGGCGAAGTCACCATGGCCGAGCTGTTGCCTGCGCTAGCAGCATATGGCCCTACCCGGCTTCACGCCGTTGCCGGGGCGGCGTTTCGAGACGATGCTGGGCTGGTCGTTACAAACGCGGAACGCAGCAAAATCGTCGATCTGGATACTATCCCTTGGCCGGACAGAGCACACATTGATCAAGCGCGCTATGTTGATGTATGGCGCCGACATCACGGCATGGGGAGCGTCAATCTGATCACGGCGCGCGGTTGCCCGTACAGATGTAACTGGTGTTCGCACGCCGTTTTTGGATACTCGCATCGGCGCCGCAGTTACTTCGATTGCGCCAGTGAACTTGAACATATAGTAGAGACATACCGCCCTGAGCAAGTCTGGTATGCAGACGATGTATTCACCATCAGCCACCCGTGGTTGTATGGATACGCACGGGAACTGAAGCGTCGCAATCTACGCGTCCCGTTCGAGACCATTTCGCGTGCCGACCGGATGATGAAGGATGATGTGCTCAAGACCCTGGCCGAAATGGGCTGTTATAGGATCTGGATTGGCTCTGAGAGCGGCAGCCAACGCATCCTGGACGCCATGGAACGTGGCGTGCAGGTGGACCAGGTCATCTGGGCAACCAATGCGGCTAAGCGATACGGAATCCAGGTGGGCATGTTCCTTATGTGGGGCTACCAGGGCGAGCTAATCGATGATATTGCGGCCACTGTCGAGCTCGTCAAGAAATGCCAACCCGACATTCATCTGACCACGGTCGCGTATCCCATAAAAAATACCGGTTTTTTTGCCAACGCGGCCGCATCAATTGTCCTGCGCAAGGAATGGTCGATGGCCACAGATCGTGACTATCTGATCAGGGGTCGCCATTCCCGCAGCTACTATAAGCACGCGGATTCTTGGCTTAACAACGAGGTTGCAGCCGAACGCTTGCAAGCCCATAACCCTTTGGAGGCGTCGCGTCATCGCGCTGCCGCGGTGCAGGCGCGTGCATCGATGTTGGACCTCGCCTCCCAAACGGAGGCTTGAGCCGCACGTAAATCGCACAGTCAATGCAACCAGCTGCACAATATGAATGGAATAAACGCGTGAACGTTTCCGCCTTTGACGAAATGGCCGCTTCCTATGACGAGTCATTTACCCGGACGGCTGTCGGCCAGAGGTTGCGTGCAATGGTGTGGTCCCGACTCAGTAACACGTTTCGTGCCACACAAAGGGTTCTAGAACTCGGATGCGGGACCGGCGAGGACGCACTTTGGCTGGGGCGCAATGGGATCGAGGTCGTGGCCACGGACGCCTCCGCGCGAATGATCGAGGTCGCAAGTCAGAAGCTCGGGCACCAGAAGCATGGCGCGCGGGTGGTCTTTCAATGCCTGCCAATGGAGGATCTGGAGAGGCTTCCGGGTGAACCGCCCTTTGATGGTTCATTTTCAAATTTCGGTGCTATCAACTGCGTCGCCGATTTGCCCAAGCTTATTGCCGATGTAGCGCGGCGCTTGGTGCCCGGGGCGCGATTGGTGTGGGTGGTCATGGGCCGGCATGTGCCCTGGGAATGGATCTGGTTTATGGCTCGTGGCGATCTGGCGCTAGCGATGCGACGCTACAGGCGCGGCGGCGCGGAATGGCGGGGATTAAAGATTGCTTATCCCACTCCCAAGCAGATGGCCGCCGTACTCATGCCGCACTTCAAAGTAGTGCGCGTGTCTCCGCTGGGCTGGGCGTTACCGCCCACATACGCTGCAGGCTGGCTCGATCGTTCGCCAAGTGCGCTTACGGCGCTGGCGCGGCTGGAGACCCTGGCCCACGATTGCCCCGCACTGGCCCGAATGGCCGACCACTACATTCTTGAAGCGCAAATTCGGGACGCAGCTTGAAGCCGGGAAACACATCAATCACGTCGATAACAGGCAATTGCCACATCGGCAATACGGCTTCCGACGCGCCATCGCCGAGTGAACCGATCCGACTTTTGCCGCTCATTACCCTATATTTGAGCGAGCGCTGTAATTCACGCTGTGTAACCTGCGACTACTGGCGTCACGGTTCTGCCGACATGACCCTGGCCTTTGTTTTGAGACTTCTGCCTGACCTGGCCGCACTCCAGACGGAAACTGTATTAATTTCCGGTGGCGAACCCCTGCTCAACTCAGATTGGGCGGATATCGCACAGCTACTTCGGTCGCGGGGGATGAACCTCTGGTTATTGACCTCCGGCTTGTCACTCGCCAAGCATGCTACCAAGGTGGCGGCGCTCTTCCATCGCGTGACCGTATCGTTGGATGGTACGGACCGCGAAACCTACAAAGCGATCCGAGGGTTAGATGCATTCGACACTGTATGCGACGGCATTCGGAAGGCGACAGGCGCTGGGATTGGCGTAGGGCTGCGGGTTACCGTACAGCGCGACAATTTTCGCAGTTTGCGTAAATTCGTCCAGCTCGCACATGAATTGCGAGTCCAAGAGATTTCCTTTCTGGCCGCGGACGTGGCGAACCGTCACGCCTTTGGACGAGACGAAAAATTCTCTGCGAACGTGGCGTTGGGAGCCGATGACTTACCGGTCCTCGAGCGGACGATTCGAGCAATGGCAAACGAATGTGCAGATGATTTTGAAAGCGGCTTTATCGCCGAAAACCCCGGGAAGTTGCGGCGTATCTGGCAGTACTACTCGGCCGTTTGTGGGCACGGGACCTATCCATCCGTCCACTGCAACGCTCCCGAGTTTTCCGCGGTGGTTGAGGCGCAGGGCCGAATTAGGCCGTGCTTCTTCATACCGGGCCCTCAGGACTCCGACGCTACCCCGGGTGTGAAGGCCATGCTTAACTCTAGCAACATGACGAGGTTGCGGACGGACATCCGGGCTGGCCACCGCACCGAATGCTCTACGTGCGTGTGCTCGGCGTGGCGCGACCAAGAGCCGCACGCATGAAACCCTCGCTTACGCTGTCGACCCTCCAGGCATACGAGCGGTGGTCGGGCACCTATCCGCCGATCCCACACAATCCACTGATGCGAGCCGAACAGAGCGCGATGTTCGATTGCTGGCCAGATGTGGCTGGGAAGCAAACGCTGGACCTGGCGTGTGGCACGGGGCGATACGCTCAGCGATTAATGGACGACCGCGCCGCCGCTGTCATTGCCCTGGACCTGTCTGAAGGCATGTTGCGTAGGGTGGCTACACGTGGCCGGATACTGGCCGATATGGCACGCCTGCCTATACGCAGCGGCGCCTTGGATGTGGTCGTGAGTGGTTTGGCGATCGGGCACGCGGATTCCATTTACGGGTGGATGAATGAGGTCAAGCGGGTATTGCGGGATGGGGGCGTATTGTTGTATTCAGATTTCCACCCTGCGGCTAGTCGAGCTGGGCTGATTCGATCGTTCACTGATCAGCACGGCCAGAAAGTGTCGGTGCCACATGCCGCCTATGGCCTTGAGGAGCATCGGGCCGCTGCGGCCGCGGCCGGCTTGACAGTGGATATTGTCCGGGAACTGCGCGCCTGCCGGGAAATTGTTGAGGAGTTTCCCGGCTCGGTCGAGTTTTATGCACAATGGTCCGGCCTTCCCTTGCTGCTGATTGTGAGGGCTCATAGGTGATGGTTACGTATTCGGTGGGTGGCCCGCGCGCCATAAGCTTCATTAATGCGGACCTGGGCTCCGTATTTGCTTCCAGCTTGCGCGTCGTGCGCCCGTTTATCCAATCGATCGGCGAGAATCCTGCACCAGGAGATCTGATTGTTGACCTGGGCGGAGACCGGCTTTTCCCCGGGCTGATCAATGCTCACGATCACCTTCAGCTCAATGGGTTTCGCCGACTCAAATATCGCGTCCGATACGCGAACGTTAAGGACTGGATCGACGATGTCAGTCGTCGAAAGTTCACGGACGCTGAGTTGGTTGAATGTCAGTCGGTGCCACTGCGCACTCGTCAAGTGCACGGTGGACTCAAAAATATCCTCAGCGGTGTGACCACTGTCGCACACCACGACCCGATACCCGCTGCGCTCCTCGCCAGGGACTTTCCTACCCGCGTCGTAGCAAACATCGGTTGGGCGCATTCGCTGGCGATAGATGGTGAGGTGCGCGTGCAGCGTTCGTATCGAGACTCCCCGACGGAGTGGCCGTGGGCCATACATGCGGCGGAAGGCGTGGACTTAGAAGCCACCAATGAGTTCGACAGGCTCGATGCCCTGGGGTGCATCGGGCCGAACACGTTGATTGTCCATGGGGTGGGAATGACTGGGGCGCAACAGCAGCGGCTTGTCACCGCTGGCGGGGGCCTGATTTGGTGCCCGTCGTCGAATTTGCATCTGTTTGGAGCCACCCCAGACATAACGGTGCTCGCCTCAATGCATCGCGTCGCGCTTGGCACGGATTCAAGGATGAGTGGCGAAAGGGACTTGCTTTCGGAGCTGTCCGTTGCCCAAAAAGTCAGCGAGCTTGATAGTCTCGCACTGGAGTCGATGGTCACCAGCGATGCAGCCCGGTTACTGGGGCTGCAGGATTGCGGAACCCTTGAGCCTGGCGCGCGCGCGGATTTGTTGATACTCCCTGCCCGCCGGCCGCTGACTTCCTCGAGCCGCGCGGATATCCGGCTGGTCATGCTGAACGGACAAATCCGCCTCGGTGATACGCATTACGTCCCTCAATTGGCTCCGGCACAGCAGTGCGTGGAATTGGAACTGGACGGTCACACAAAGCTCATGGATCGCCCCCTTGCCATCCAATTGCTGCACCTGGAAGTTCGCGAAACCGGTCTAGATTTTCTTCCAGCCAATTGGAGAGCGGCGTGAAACTCGCCTTAGGAAATAACGCCGGCGCGCGTTGCAAAGTCGTCCTCTATAACCCGAAAGCAGTTTTTTTTACAATGCCGCTTGCTTTGCTCGCCATCGGCTCTGCATTGGATCCAGACAAGTATGAGGTAGTGGTGATTGACGGGCGGCTGGAAACCGACCCGGAGTCGGTAGTGCTGTCCCAGCTCTCGGGGGCCGTTTGCTTGGGTATCACAGTGCTCACGGGCGCGCCCATATCAGACGCACTGCTGATTTCGCGAGCCGCGAAACGCGCGCACCCCAATATGCCGATTGTGTGGGGAGGCTGGCACCCGTCGTTG
>JBBQTF010000060.1:0-10871 GCA_038234675.1 Steroidobacterales bacterium | reverse complement strand
CGTAGTGCTAAATCCACAGGGCTTGGCCGTAAACGACGCTCCCGCCAACAGGCGACAACTATCTTGACACTCACCGTCGGAAGAATGTGTAACCTATATGTCAGGCAGCACATTCACGAGTAGACCACTTGGTCAGTGGGTACGCATGAAAATATTTCCTCTGCAGATCGTATTGCTCTTCTCCCTCGCGCTGCTCAGTGCCTGCGGGAACGATAGTCCGACCTCGACGATGCAAACCAGCACCGCGCGCGGCACGCTGGTCGAGAATCCGCCGTTTCGCATTGCCTCTTTGGACGCCGCCGCGCTCGAGGCACAACTTTCAGCCAGCGCCTTCGCACCCTTCCTACCGCTCACCGGCGCTCCGGTCTGCGGGGTTGATTTTAATTATATGCATTACTGGACAGTGGGCGGGACGGGCGAGGCCGAGAAGGTCTCCGGCGCCCTGATGGTGCCTACCGGATCGGCGCCGCAATGTTCAGGAGCACGGCCGATCCTGCTGTACGCGCACGGCACACAAGTGGACAAGACGGTGAACATCGCCGATCCAACCAACCCTAGCAACCAAGAAGGTGTTCTGATTGCAGCCGTGTTTGCGGCGCAAGGCTACATCGTCGTTGCGCCTAACTATGTTGGCTACGATTCCTCGAGTGCCTCGTACCACCCGTATTTAAATGAAGACGCGCAATCCAAGGATATGATCGATGCCCTGACTGCGGCGCGCAGCGCGCTGGGCAACGTGTTGGCCAACACCACCACGGACAACGGCAAGCTGTTCATAACCGGTTATTCACAAGGCGGCTACGTGGCAATGGCCACGGACAAAGCCATGCAGGCGGCACACATGACGGTCACGGCGGCGGGAATGATGTCAGGCCCTTACGCACTGGAGGCCTTTGGCGACTCCGCATTTACAGGGCACGTCAGCCTATACTCGACGCTCTTTTATCCGATGCTTGTCACAAGTTACCAGCGTGCTTACGGCAACGCCTACGGTGGTCCTGGAGCGACCGCCGCTGACTTCTATGAGCCCGCGTACGCACCGACCATCGAAGCTCTGCTTCCCAGCGCCACTCCGGTTGACGGACCCAATGGCTTGATTGCCCAGGGCAAGATTCCGCCGCTGGCATTGTTCAGCAGCACCACTCCGGTCACCGGCACTCCGCTGGATGCTTACCTGGCCATACCTCCTCTTGACCCCAATCATCCCGAAAATGCGATTTTCCGACTTGGATTTGGCCCCGGGAATCTGGTGCAAAACGCGGTGCGGATAGCGTATGTGAGCGACGCCGCGCTCAACCCGGACATCGGGCTGCAAACGCTCAGTGACTGCATATTGCAGGCGCCTGACCCCAACAATCCCAATTGCACTAACCCTGGGCCATTCTCGTACGGCCCGGCCCTGACAGCGCCTACTTATGGTTTGCGCGACGATCTATATCTGAATGATTTGCGCAATTGGATTCCCGCGGCGCCCGTGCTGTTGTGCGGCGGGGCGCAAGATCCGGTAGTCACCTATCCCGTCAATACCGGCCTCATGTCGCTGTGGTGGCAAGCGCAGGGCGTTCCGGTGGCACGCACAGCGGCCGCCTTGCCCACGAGCCTTGTGGCCGTGTTGGATCTTGAATCTGGACTTGGTGTCGCCGATCCCTACGCCCCGATTGAGTCAGCTTTCCAACAGGCGAAGGTCAACCTGTACGCGACCGGCTATCAAGCGGCGTCCGCAGCCTGGCTTGCGGCAAATCCGGGCGACGCGGCGGGGGCCGATGCGGCCGGGCAGGCGGGCGGACAATCCAATGTGGCCCAGAATTACCACCAGACCGTCGAACCGTTCTGCCAAGCCGCGGTGCGCGGTTACTTCAGCAGTTTTTGAGTGGCAACCACTATGAATACCCGAAGCTCGATCACGGCCGGTGTGGTGCTGTTTGGAACGCTGGCTGGCGGCACCGCGATGGCGGCTGACGCGTTGCTCAGCGCTACGCGTCCGGTTTTCAGCAACGAGATCCGAGTCGGAATGTATTTTCTCCAGTACCACGTCAGCGCCGATGACCTCACGGGACCTTACGTACCGCCCGGAGTGAATGTCGACGTCAACAATATATCGACGCCGTACTTTGCTTATGTACGGCGCCTCGCTCCAAATTGGGTGGCGCAGCTCGCGGCGGGGATCCCTCCCAAGACTGAGACCGTGGGTAAGGGGCCCGCAACGGTTGGCTCGGTGCCCTTTGACGGTCAAGTGGTATCAACCGCCAAGTGGTTCTCGCCCTCGCTCCTGATTAATTACGTGTTCCGTGATGAATCGGAGGCGTGGCGCCCGTACCTAGGCGTGGGCATCAACTACACCAAGTTCTATGACTTGCAATCGACGGCGGCGGGGAACGCGGCCAATGGCGGACCTACAGCGATCTCACTAACCAGTTCCGTCGGCCCCGTGGTGACCGCCGGTGTCCGCTGGCATATCAAGGATCATTGGAGCGCCTACGCGTCGTACGACTATGCCATGGTGAATAGTGATTACACCGGCAACACGGCCCGCGTAATCAGACGCACCAGCATCAAGTTCAATCCGAGCACGCTGGTGATCTCAGTCGGCTACGCTTTCTGAGGCGACGCGCAGGCACCCACACTTACAAGCCATTCCTTGACTTGAGCCTGTTACCCCCTACAATTCCGGCCTTCCTGAAGTTGCGGGAATAGCTCAGTTGGTAGAGCGCAACCTTGCCAAGGTTGAGGTCGCGAGTTCGAGTCTCGTTTCCCGCTCCAACTACTCTTTGAAAGGCTAGGTGGCAGAGTGGTCATGCAGCGGCCTGCAAAGCCGTGTACGCCGGTTCGATTCCGACCCTAGCCTCCACAATCTTCGTCCACGCGTGATCGGCGGTGACCGCCCGAGGTCACCGCCCTCGACCAAAGAGTTCTTGTCCACCGTTACAAGATTGCGAGGGCAGGGGTCTGTCATAACCCGGCCCCATGCCGCCTGTGCGCAGTGCTGATCCTTTGAACGCATCGTACGTGCGGTTCCCGAAAATCCATTCTCTTGCGATAGACACGAGGGTGGGTGACTATAGTGATGCGCATCGCATAGCCGCATGCCGCTTAACAAGGCCCCCAGAAGCGCAGGCCACCACGAGGGGAGTTGCACGGATGACTCGCAAGAACACGACGCTGGGAAGTCTGATCGGAGCCTTGCGACGCCAGAAGAAATGGACCCTTCGCCAAATGAGCGAAAAGGTAGGTGTGCCACTTTCGACGTTGGCCAAGGTTGAGCAGGACAAGCTCTCGCTAACCTACGACAAGCTCCAGCAATTCACGGCGCGTTTGGGACTCACCATGGCCGAGTTCCTTGCACAGGCCGACCCACCGGCGATGAATGCCCCCAGGGTCGTGACGGCGAGACGCAGCCTTACCCGCGATGGCAACTCCATTCAGGTGTCGACCCCAAACTATGACTACGAGTATCTGTGCGCAGATTTGCGCGAAAAACGCATGGTCCCCATCCTTACACGCATCAGGGCGCATGACATCGCGGAATTTGGGGAACCGGTGCAACACCAAGGCGAGGAATTCGTCTTCGTACTCGAGGGCAGCATCGAGGTACATCTGCAGTTCTACACTCCTGTCGTGCTTAGGGCCGGGCAGGGTGTGTACATCGATAGCACGATGGGTCACGCCTACGTCGCCAAGGACTGCGAGAGCGCTTTGGTGCTGGGCGTGTGTTCGGGCGAGGACCTCAATTTGGCGGGCGAATTGATCGGACTCACCACTAAGGCCGAAAAAGTCGCCTGACTGGGGCAGCCACTGGCTTAGGCCGCGATTTAGACAGCCGCAGCGGGTGGGTTGCTCAGCTCGATAATCGCCCAACAATATCGCAGGGTGCGTCGTCAAAGACGAGCCGGAATAGAAAATTATGACGCAAAATTCTCTGTACAGGACTATTATCTTGCGGTAGACAAATATCTCATGACATTGGTGCCTCAGATTGAAGCGCCGGTGTTCCGCACGAACAGTGGTTTTGGGGAGTAGAGGCCTATGAATACTACGGTCAGAGTGGCAATGTCTGCTGTGCTGGGCATTGCCGGAACCTGCTTATTCCAAGTAAGCAACGCGCAAGTAGCCACCGAAGCCACTGGTAGCAATGCCCTAGAGCTCGAAACCGTCATCGTTACCGCGCAAAAGCGCGAAGAATCGCTCCAAGACGTACCCATGGGCGTTACGGCCCTCGGGGGCAGCAAGCTCGATGAGCTCCAGGCGCGAGACTTCGCCGACTATGCGGCGTTGGTGCCGGGCCTGTCGCTTTCAACCGCCCAGTCGGGCTTCACGCGCTTGACACTGCGAGGGCAGAACGCCGGCGGGGTAGGCTCGACTGTGGCCGTTTACATTGACGAATCGCCTTTCGGCTCAAGTACCGCGCTACTCAACGGCTCGATCAACACCGGCGATTTTGATACCTGGGACATGCAGCGAATTGAAGTCCTGCGCGGGCCACAGGGCACCCTCTACGGGGCCAATAGCGAGGGCGGGCTGCTTAAATTCGTCACCAATGCACCGGAGCTGGGCAAGTTTTCACTCGCCGGAGAGGCCGCGGGTGAGAGGGTTAGCCGCGGCGGAAATGGCTTGCAGGCCCGTGGTCTCGTCAACATGCCGCTGGGCGATAAAACGGCGCTCCGGATCAGCGGCTTTTTACAGGACGCCCCAGGCTACATCGAGGAAGCTGCAAGCGGCAGGAGCCAAGTGAATGAAGGTCGCAAGTCCGGCGGGCGCGCGTCTTTTCTGATCGCACCCACAAATGAACTGTCGATGCGTTTGACCGCCGACTTACAGAAGGCCCATTACGACGGTTCCAACTTGGTCGACATCGATCCGGTCACTTTAAAGCAGCTGTATGGCTCTCTAGCGCAACAGCGCGCTGTTCCGGAACCCAGTGATTTCAAGTACGAGAACTACAACGCGACCATCGATTGGAAGGTGGGAACCCTCAAGCTCGTATCGGCCACGAGTTATGGCATATTGGATACCCATCTGGTAACCGATGCTACACCGCTCTACGGCGGGCTCGGTGGCGCGCTCTTCGGCGGCCCCGGCGCGCCTTTGTTCGGTGACACCGAGCTGAAGAAGTTCACGCAGGAGATTCGTCTTACCTCACCCACCACCGATCGTCTCGAGTGGCAGATCGGCGGTTACTACACCCACGAGTCCGGAAATCTGATTCAGAACCTTTATTCCTCGGACATTCCAAGCGCAGCAGTGCTGGGTCTACTCATTCAGCCGAAAATCGATTCCACCTACAAGGAAGGCGCTGGCTTTTTGGATCTGACCTATCACTTTAACTCTCAGTTCGACATCCAGGCCGGAGGCCGCTGGTCCAGCAATTCACAGGACGCGACGCAAACCACCACATACGATGCGACGCTCGCCGGATTGCTCGGCGTCGTTCCGAATCCGCAGATTGTCAAAGGCAGCTCCAATGAAAACGTATGGACATACTCAGTGGCGCCAAGCTGGCATTTCGATAAGAAGAGCATGGTGTATGCGCGCCTAGCAACCGGCTACCGTCCGGGTGGCCCCAACATCTTGCCGCCCAACGCTCCGCCGGACGTGCAGCGCCAATACGGCTCGGATAGAACGACAAACATTGAGCTTGGTGTGCGATCGACCGTGCTTGATGGGCGCTTTTCTCTCGACCTTGCGGCCTATCATGTCGACTGGAAGAACATTCAGCTTCTTGAAACTGTCAGCGGTTTCAACATTAATGCCAATGGCGGAACAGCGCGCAGCCAGGGTTTTGAGTGGAGCTTTGCCTACCTTCCTGTCCAGGGCCTGACCTTTCAATGGACGGGCGCTTATACCGATGCGCAGCTGACCTCCGCTGCTCCGGCCATAAATGCGAACTCAGGCGACCGTCTGCCGTATGCGCCAGAGTGGGGCAACACTGTGGACGCAGAATACAAGCGGCCAGCGTTTGGGAATTACAGCGGCTTTGTCGGCGCCACCTGGAGCTATGTGGGATCCCGGAGCAGCGATTTTGCCAGCTCACCAACGACCCCTCCCGGCCAGGCGATCCTCCCGAGTTACAGCACCTACGCGGCTCGAGTCGGCCTGGAAAATGGCAGCTATCGATTTGCTCTGTATGGCAAGAACCTCAGCGATTCGCGAGGCTTTACCAGTTACGCGAGCAGCGGTGCACCGTATTCATCAGTGACCGTCACGCAACCGCTCACGATCGGCTTGACGATGTCCGCGAAATTCTGAAGTGAGTGCTCAATATCGCCGACTGCGACCCAAGTGAGCGCAACGCCAAAGTCTGAGTGGACAGTCTGACACCATGAACGATTCGAACCGCCCGGCCGCGCTGCCAGCGCCAGCTTCGGTGATGGAGTTGCCGTTCCCGTACCTGCTGTTTCTTGGTGACGCGACCGAGGCCGCATATGCAAAAACCGCCTTTGGGTTACGCGATTGGGCTCCTGAGCGATGTCTGGCCGAGTGGGGATGCGACACCGCCACGGTCACGACGGGCCTACCGCGTCTTTCCCCAAGAGAGGCGCGGGCTCGCGGAGCGCGTGGGCTGGTGATCGGCATTGCAAACACCGGCGGGATCATCGGTGAGAGCTGGGTGCCGTTGATGGTCGAGGCGCTCAAATCGGGCCTGGACATCGTCAGCGGCCTGCACGTGAAGCTCGGCTCAGTGCCGGCCTTGCAGGCAGCCGCTGCGCGTTACGGGCGGCGATTGATCGATGTGCGCGTGCCACCCCCGAATATTCCTTGTGCCACGGGCTCCAAGCGCCCGGGAAAGCGCTTACTCACGGTGGGTACGGACTGCGCGTTGGGTAAGAAGTACAGCGCGCTTGCGATCGCGCGCGCATTCCAGGCACGCGGACAAACGGTCGACTTTCGCGCCACGGGGCAAACAGGGATTCTCATTTCAGGAGGCGGCATGCCGATGGATGCGGTCGTCGCTGACTTTGAGGCCGGCGCGGCCGAATTGCTAAGCCCGGCGGCGGATCCTGGGCACTGGGACGTCATCGAAGGGCAGGGGTCCTTGTTCCATCCCGCCTACGCGGCCGTGTCCTTGGGGCTACTGCACGGCAGCCAACCGGATGTCATCGTCATGTGCCACCAGCCGGGACGCGAATCCGTGCTCGGCCATCCGGAATTCGCACTGCCGAGCGTTGAGGAAGCCATTGACCTGAATCTGCGCCTCGGACGGCTGACCAATCGCGCGATCCGCTGCGGGGGCGTCAGCCTTAACACGTCGCACCTGGAATCAAGTGCGGCCCGCGAACTGATGGCGCAGGAAAGTGCCCGGCTCGGTCTGCCCGCCGCGGATCCGATGCGCGCGGGTGCGGAATTCGACCGCCTGATCGATTCATGCCTGAGCTGATTCAGGCCCCGAGGAAGCAGGAATTATGAGTACCCAAAAACTGATCGCCTCCGCCCTGACCACCGGCGTTATTACCCTCGCAGGCGCGCTTGCACTGGCGCAGGACCGTCCTCCGGCGCCAGTCGCTGGCACTGCCGCTCCGCTGACCGCCGCGGATGTCAACGCCTGGCTGGATGGCTACATGCCCTACGCCCTCAAAACCGGCGACATCGCCGGAGCTGTCGTCGTCGTGGTCAAGGACGGCCAGGTGCTAACCGAGCGCGGTTTCGGTTACTCGGACGTGGCCAAGCGCGTAGCGGTGGATCCCGCACTGACGCTCTTCCGTTCCGGCTCGGTCTCAAAGCTCCTTACCTGGACCGCGGTTATGCAGGTAGTGGAGCAGGGCAAAATCAATATGGACGCCGACGTCAATCAGTACCTCGACTTCAAGATCCCCGCGCGCGACGGCAAGCCCATCACCATGCGCAACCTGATGCAGCACACCGCCGGATTCGAGGAACAGGCCAAGGGCATCATCTCCGAGGACCCGCAAGCCCCCACGTACGACACGTTGTTGAAAGCGTGGGTGCCCACGCGTGTGTTTGCACCGGGGACGACACCCGCGTATTCGAACTACGGCGCGTCGCTCGCCGCCTACATCGTCCAACGCTTGTCGGGCGAGTCCTTCGACGGCTATATCGAAAAGCACATCTTTGCGCCGCTCGACATGCAGCATTCCAGCTTCCGCCAGCCCCTGCCCGCACAGCTCGCGCCCTTGATGTCCAAAGGCTACCCGCTGGCCTCCGAGGACCCGCGTCCGTTTGAAATGGTAGGCCCGTCACCGGCGGGCGCGCTCTCATCCAGCGGCGAAGACATGGCGCATTTCATGATCGCGCACCTGCAGGGGGGCGAATATCACGGCAACCGCATACTGACCGCCGAGACGGCCCAGATGATGCATAACAGTCCCCTGACCTTGCTTCCGCCGCTCAACCGGATGGAGCTTGGCTTCTTTGAGACCAACATCAACGGGCGCGAGGTCATCGGGCATCTGGGCGACACCGATTATTTCCACACCTCACTGCACCTGTTCATGGAGGAGGGCGTCGGCTTCTACATCTCTTTTAACAGCCCCGGCAAGGACGGTGCGGTCGGGGGCCTGCGCGGCGCGCTGTTTCAGGATTTTGCCGACCGTTATTTCCCCGCCGAGCCGCCAAAGGCGGGCGTCGACGCAAAGACCGCCGCAGCCCACGCGGCACTCATGGGTGGAGCCTGGGCGAATTCACGTGGCTCCCAGTCAAACTTCCTGGCCGGCATAGGCTTTATCAGCCAGACCAAGGTGGGCGTCGGCAAGAAGGGCGAACTGGTGCTGCCCTTCCCGGGACTCAACGGCAAGCCCCGGCACTGGATCGAGATTGCACCCTTCGTGTGGTCCGACGAGGATGGTCACGACCGCGCGGCCGCGCGGGTCGTCAATGGAAAGCCGGTACGCTTTAGCTTCGATATGCTCTCGCCGTTTATGGTGTTCGAGCGCGTGCCCTGGTACGCCGACAGCAGCTGGCTGCTTCCTCTGTTTGGATTCGGGATCATCGCTATGCTGCTCACCGCATTGGTGTGGCCGGTGGCGGCACGGGTGCGGCGGCACTACAAGACGCCGCTCGCTCTCCCGCCCCCCTCATTGCGGGCCTATCGATGGAGCCGCATCGCCTCGGTCCTGGTACTGGCCGGTATCGGAATTTGGCTGCTGATCTTTACCCTGATACTCAAGGACACCAATTACCTGAGCGCGCGCCTGGACCCACTGCTGTGGTTCGCGCAGTTATTCGGCGCGGTCGTTTTCTTCGGCGGCGCGCTGGTGATGCTGTGGAACTTCAAGCGGGTGTGGGCTGGCCAGCGCCGCTGGCCCGCGAAGGTCTGGAGTGTCGTACTCGTGATTTCAGCCGGTGCCATCCTTTGGGCGGCTCTTGCGTGCAAGCTACTCAGCTTCGGGACTAATTATTGATGCCTTCCCTCAAGCTCAGCGTCGAGAAGGTCAACCTGCCGTTCTTGGCGCCATTTCGGATTTCAGGATTCGTGTTCGAAAGCCAGGATGCGGTCGTTGTGACCGTGAAGGACGGCAAGCACCGTGGTCGCGGGGAGGCCGCCGGGGTCTACTACCTCAATGACGATGCCGAGCACGTCATCGCAACCCTCGAATCGAAGCGCGCAGACATCGAGGCCGGCATTGAGCGCGCGAGCCTGCAGCAGCTTCTTCCAGCAGGAGGCGCGCGTAATGCCCTTGATTGTGCACTGTGGGAGCTCGATGCCCACCGTACCGGCAGGGCGGTCTGGGAGCTTGCGGGACTCCCGCCACCCAAGCCGTTGCTTACCACCTTCACGCTGGGCGCCGAGAGCCCGGAGCACATGGCCAACGGCGCACGACGCTACGCGAGCGCACGTGCTCTGAAACTCAAGCTGACCGGAGAGATGGCCTTGGACATGGAGCGGGTGCGCGCGGTGCGGGCGGCACGACCGGACGCCTGGATCGGTGTCGATGCCAACCAGGGTTATACCATCGAGGCACTCAAGCCCCTGATAGCTGGACTTCTGGACGCCAACATCAGTCAGCTCGAGCAGCCACTCAAACGAGGTTGCGAGGCCCAGCTTCAAGGCTTCGTATCCCCGATACCCTTGATTGCAGACGAGAGCGCGCTAACCCTGGCGGATGTGCCCGGACTGGTGGGGCGCTTCGACCTGGTAAACGTCAAGCTCGACAAATGCGGTGGCCTTACCGAGGGCCTTGCGATGGCGCGCGAGGCCCGCCGGCTGGGGTTGGGTGTGATGGTCGGGAACATGGTGGGCACGAGCCTCGCGATGGCTCCCTCCTTTATCCTCGGGCAGCTCTGTGATGTCGTGGACTTGGATGGGCCTACCTTCCTCAAGCACGATCCCCCACCGACCATCACCTATTCGGATGGCATGATCTGGTGCGACGAGAACGTGTGGGGGAGCCAGAGCAGGCAGGCGGCGTGAGTTCGGGTCTCATCCTCGCCGCGCCCCAGCTGCGTGCAGGCTGACCGGGTCGGCGATGTCATCGCGGTTCCAGCGCTTCTTGCTGCCCGGCTTCGCCTTCAAGGCGGTCGTGATCGGCGGTGGCTATGCGACGGGACGCGAACTGGCCGAATTCTTCCTGCCCAGTGGCCCGTGGGGCGGCATCACGGCGATGCTGCTGGCGACTCTCATCTGGAGCGGCGTGTGTATCGCGACTTTCCTTTTCGCCCGCGCCACCGGCGCGCGCGACTACCAAAGCTTCGTACGCTCGCTCCTGGGCCCGGGATGGATGGTGTTCGAGGCCGCCTACGTGCTGTTCGTAATCCTGATCCTGGCCGTGTTCGGAGCCGCCGCCGGGGCCATCGCGGCCAGCCTGGGTCTGCCCGCGATCGCCGGCACGCTTGCGCTGATGGCATCCATTACCCTGGTGGTCGCCTACGGAAATATCTCCGTCGAGCGTTTGTTCACCTACGTCTCTTTTCTCTTATAC
>JBBQTF010000059.1:0-11079 GCA_038234675.1 Steroidobacterales bacterium | reverse complement strand
TGCAGGATTTCGCGATTGGGGACCACGCGATTTCGCGAGTTGGGACCCACCTGAGTCGGGTCCTGGCGGAGCCGTAGGCGACGATTCTTAGCTGTCTTTCCTCTTGCTGGCAAGTTTCTTGGCTTTGACGCCGCGATAGCTCTCGCCGGTGATGTTGATTTTGAGCGCCGAGTGATCGAGTCGATCACGGATGGCATCGGCGATGACGGGGTCGGCAATGACTTCGGTCCAGTGATCGAGCGGCAACTGGGTGGCGAAGACGATGGACTTGCCGAACGATCTCTCCTCGAGCATTTCGCATAGATCCTGGGCTTCGGTGGCCGAGAGTTTCCGGGCGCCCATTTCATCGAAGATGATGAGGTCCGGCTTGGCGAGGCGGTTGCGGTACTTCAAGTACGTGCCACTGGAGCGGGCCAAGGCCAGGTTTTCCATCCACGTCGTGACGGTCATGTACAGCACGGATTTTCCGCACGCACAGGCGTGCAGCCCCGCGGCCTGCGCGATGAACGTCTTGCCGATCCCGGTTTGGCCGATCAGCAGGAGCGGGCGACCTTCCTTGAGCCAGGTGAGCGCGTAGATTTCCCTGATCTGCACTTTGCTGATCGAACGGCGGGCGGTAAAGTCAAAGTCCTCGAACGAAGGCCGGAGCGTGAACTGCGCGGCTTTGATCCGATACTTGGCCTTGCGCTCCTGGCGATAATCGGATTCGGCCTGCAGGAGCGTGTCGCACAGCTCCGTGTAGCTGGCTTTGGATTCTGTGGCCTCGGCAACGGCCGTGTCGAACGCACTCAGCATGCCGAGCAGTTTCATCTCGGCCATCAGGTTTCGGGCAATGGCGGTACTCATGGTTTCAGATTCTCCTGCGCTGAAGGGATGGGGATGAGATCCGCCTCGGTGCTCAGCGCAGCACCGTGGGCATATCGAAGCATAGGATTACCGGGCCGGCGCAGGATCTCGCGGCCGGCCTCGGGCAGGAGCGCGGCTTTGCGCGCCTGAGCGAGCAGGGCCTGGAAGTACGGCACCCGGATCTTGTTGTAGCGGCGCATGGTGCCAATGGCGCTGGCGATGCGGGCACTGGCCCGTTCATGGCCGGCCTCGTTGATCTCTTTCGTGCAGGCTCGGATCAGTCCCTGAGCACGGCGCAGATGAGCGAACACATCCGCATTGAACATCTCCACGAACAACCGATTGAGTTCCGCGTGGATGAACCGGGACTGCGACAGGAGCTTTTGCGGTGTGGCCTCGTAGTAGGCTTGGGACGCGGGCGGGGAGTGCTCATCGATGAAGACGCGCTTGCCGTTGTGATGGCGACTGCGCGGGTGGATCGCCAGGCGCTCGAGCTCCAGGAAGATCTCGACCTGGTTCTCGGTCAGCTTGATTCTCAGGCGTTTGTGGCGGTGGACGTGCGGCACGCTGTAATAGTCGCCTTCGACAAACAGGTAACAGTCAGAGTGCAACGTCGCCGTTTTCCACTCCCCGCCATCCCATTCATCGGCCGGCAGCGCCTTCAACGCCGCTTTCTCCACCGTCTCGAACCGCTCGCGGCGCGAGACACCAAAGCGCGTGTGGCGCCGCGCGTTGATACGCTCCACGCATTCGGTGATCGCCTGATTGATCTGGGCCAGCGAGGTGAAGCGCGTGCGCCGGTAGCGGAAGCGCAGGTAGCGCATCAGGATTTTCACCAACCCCTCGCAGATCGCCTTGTCTTTGGGGTGACTCGCTCGCGCGGGCACCACATGGGCGCCATAGTGCACCGCGAGCGTGGCGTAGCCCGGGTTCAGATCCGGATCGTACAGATGACATTTGAGCACGCCTTGCTTCAGACAGTCAGGCACCAGCACATGCGCGACCCCGCCGTAGAAGCTGAACATGCGCCGATGGGCTCCGAGCCAGTTGCGGCTTTTCATGTCCTCGGCCGCCCAGGCAAAGAGCAACTGGCTGAAGCCCAGGGCTGAGACGAACACCCAGGCCTTGCGGATTTGTCCCGTCTTCATCTCGACCCACTCGATCGGATCGCCGGCATAGTCGACTTCGATCCGCTCGCCCGGCGCGAACTCGCGCGCGGTCACCGAGGCCTCTCGGTACTGCGGGAACTTGCGGTAGAACTGCTTCCAGAAGTTCGGGTACGTGATCAGGTGCTGCGCCTTCTCCTCCCACAGGAACTTGAGCGGGTGCCCCAGACCCAGCTCATGGATAATCGAGGGCCACTCGAGCTGCGCCATCCACAACGGTTCGCTCAGCGGTTTGGCCCGATCGGGCGAGCCGCGCTCGCCATCGCGCACCTCGCGCACGGTGCGGCGTGAACAACCCAGTGCGCTGGCGATCTCGCGCAGGCTCCGACCCTCGCCCAGACGGCGCCGAATCTCCTCGTACCGCCGCACCGTCATGCTCCTGCTTCCCATCGCGCGCTCTCCTTCGTGTGGAACCACGAAGGTAGCCCAGGGCGGCGCGACGGCCAGGGCCGCCCGGGCTCGCTACCCCTGGCTTGGGCCAACCCTGGAAATGGGCATCTGTACTCGAATATCGACATCGGCAGACCACTCCGGCGAGCGCTTCGGGCGCGTCAAAACACGCCCCGCCGGTGGTACCCAAACCCCGAAATCGGGTGGTACCGAACTCACGAAATCAGCTGGTCCCCAACTGACGAAATTGGGTGGGTCCGAACCGAGGAAATTCTGCACCGACCCCTCCGAGGGCGCGAAGGGTGCGTTTCAGTTTGGCCGACTACGGAAATCTCGGCTCACGTCGGCAGCGGGCCCAAGTGTTCCTTAATGTGCTGTATCTGCTTATCGGGCACTCCCGTTTGCCTTGCGTATTCGGGCCAGCTCAGGATGGCTGCGTGCACCTGATCGATGACATCGCGCGAAGTGCCGATACCGAACCGATCGGCGACCTGCAGAATGTCTTCCATTGTGACGTCAAAAAAATTACCGTTTATTGACATCAAATGCTGGTGCGTCCATTTGCTTGACGGGTTATGAGCAAAGGTCACATCGTAAGCGGGCGCCAGCTCCCACGCGGATCCACGTTTGAGCCGGAATGAAAAGTTCTTGGAATGATCATCGCAGTTTCGGGCCATAACGTTAAAGGCCATGCGGCGAAATATTTCCTCTCGGTCAGGGTAAGGCAGCTTCAGCTGGCTTGCGGTGTCGAAAAGTTGGGCATAACTGTTCGTCCCGATTTTTTTGTAGTCGACGTGGCTCATGGCACAGAGGGTCAGGACGTGGTGGCGAATGTTGCCGGCTGCGCGGTCAAATCGGCGCGTCATGAAATGCGCGCGGCCGCCTTCCTCCAGGAGCCGGCAGTCGGACATCTGGACGCCCGCAGCCCTGGCCATGAGGTGATAGGCGTACTCGATGCGCCCGTAATCCTGTGAAACCCCTAGGTCGTTGTCCGTGCCCATACCATCGAACTTAAGCAGCCAGTGCTCGAATCCAGGTGGAGCATCGACCTGGCCGCTGCGAATCTCGTCTGTTTCGGGATTCCAGGCGACAACAGCCTTTGCGCGCGCGCCCCCGGCGGAGGTCCCGACCTCGATGACGCTTCGAAGCGCGGCGTTCGTGCGTTCATCGTCCACAATGGTTCCCGTGACCGCTTTGCGGGCTTCGTTTACGAGCTCGCTCATTTCTATGGCGGCGGATGTTCGGGTCGCGGGACCGCGCGAGGGTTTAAATTGCAGTGCGCCCATCGCGCGATTGCTCATGTACGCGAGGCGGTCGATGGGAGTGACATCTGCAGTGGAGATGCCGCGCTCTGCCATCCATCGGTTGATCAAGGCATTGCCAAAGTCGTCAGGTAGTGCATCACTTAGGGCAGCGGGCAGGCGCCTGTAGGTGTCGACGGGAAGATCAGTGAAAAGCCAAGTCCGGTCTGGTCCGGTTGGCATCTGTAAGGGTGCGGGTTGGATACCCAGAGCACGGAACTCTGGTGTGTAGCGAAAGGCGTAGTACCCGTAGCGCGGATCCAGGACAGTTACTCCAATGCGCTCACCCCACAGAAACACTTCCACGCTCGACACATGCGCATACCTTGATCGTTCCACGAGTCGTAGTCTCCGCGCGACAGGCTTTGAGTTTTTCCCCTGTTTTGCCATGACCGTTCAAGTGCGCTCGGACCGTGCGGGAGAGGCGCGTTGCCGGGGAGTCGCCGATGCAGTGTGGGTCAGGGGATTGACCGAGGCCGCAGGGGCGATCGTCGCGAGCCAATCCTCGCGGTTGAGGGCTTTGAGGACCGAGACAAGAGTTCTTACGGTCGAACCTCTCCCGTTTTCAAGATTCTTGAGCGCGCCAATGCTAATTCCGGCCCTAGCCGCCACGGTCTGCTGGTCGATGTTTAGATCCAGCCGCACCGCCCGCGCGCCGGCGCCCAAGGCGGCCTCCAGCTCGTTGTTAGTTTGATGGATACTCATAAATTAAATCGATTAGAAAGAATAAAAATATGGCCATTGGTGGCTATATCGGACCTAAAGGCTATTTTAAAGAATATTATTCCAATATATCTTTTAAATCCAGTTATTCTTCATAAAGATCAATAATATGTATTTAGTGATGGATAATGACTACAAAAGACATAAACATACCTATTAAATAATATAGATACACGCGCAGAGCTCCTAGAAACTGCCCAGCCTTACCAGCGCTAGGGGACCGGGCTTGTATGCTCAGGCGCCGGATTTTGTTGAGATCGGCCTCGAGAGCCTTTCGCGCTGCGTGCTGCGCGCTCGCTCGGGTATGCGGCAATACAGCCGCCGGATGGACGGTGACAAAACCAAGTCGGTTGTGTAGCGAGAACCGACCGCGATTCTCGGTCACGCCCAGACGCCGTTTGGCGAGCGCGAATAGATCGCGCCGGCGGTGCCACAAATGGCGCACCCTGCGATATTCCTCATCTCCGGGTTGTTGGCCTACAAACGCTATCGCCGCGCCCACCGGGGCTACCCCAAGTTCTCTGTCCGGGCGACGGGTTACGCCGTTCAGGCGAATTGGGTCTTGTTGCGTGTCGCACTCTTGTGCTGCTGCCGCAGCAGCGTGCTGCGCAGCTGCCATTCCTCGCCCGGTAGGACGGTCTCGAAGAACTGGGTTTCTCCGGCGACATTGACCGCGAGAGGCTGACCATCGCGCAACAGGAAGCGATTTCCGGCCAGTGCGGGGAGTCGGGCGCCCGGGGTCACGATCCCGAGCAGGTTGAGCGGATCCGCGGCGCTCAATGAAACCAATGAGCCTTCTTTCGCGCGGCGCCGCACCGAACGCAGCATGCCCACCGCATCGGGCAGAGCGTACTGCTCGCCACTGCTGGTTGCTACGAAGCGCCCGCCGCGGATATGACCCTGCGCCTCGAGGCGGCGATATACGCCCAACAACAGATGCCAGGGCGGGAGCCACGTCGGCTCGCGCGTCAGCAACTTGCGGAACACGACGCCGTAGCGACGCAGCAGCAGCCAGGCAACGGCCTCGAGCTGCTCGGGCGCGGGCGGTTCACCAGCGACGGCTCCGGCGAATCTTGCCGGCTGCAGTGGCCGAACCAGGCTCCAGCGTCCCGCCTCTTCAAGTCCGTGTAGCACCATGCGCCGGCCTCGCGCTGCGAGTTTGCGCTTGCGCTCCAGCGGCAATAGCAGCGCGCGCAGTCCACCGAAGCTGTCGGCGCTTACCAGCCCAGCAGCGACCAGTTCGCCCAGCGCGGATTCCGCCTGCGACGGCAGAAGCCGCGTTCCACCCAGCACTTCATCGTAGAAGGATGCACCGCGCGCCTGCAAATACTCGGCCACGGCCTGCGCACTCGAGGAACGCTTCGCGCTTTCGACTTGCGACGGTAATAGCCGACGCCACACTGCCGAATTCTGGCGGCGCAGCAGCGCAATGGGGGTGCCCCGCACCGGTCCGGCGGTCGCATTTCGCGGCTGGTCGAGGCGCGCCCATTGCACCCGCCCCGACAGGCACAAGCTGTCAAGCCAGACAGACTCGTAACCGCCCATGCGCGCTGGCAGCACTTCGGATTCCCACGCGACGGCCGGCAGTTCGTAACCTTCGAGCTGTTCGACGACCGCCGCGAGGCTGGCGACGCCTTCGGGGCGGGGCTCGGTGGTAACGCCCTGCCAGTCGAGGAGGAAGCGCATAAAATCGGCAGACGCTACCGGTTCGATCTCGGCCCGTAGCGTGCGAATTGTATAGCGGTGGATGCGTGCAAGCAGTCGGCGCTCGCACCACTCAACTGCGCCCCCCGCCTGCCCACTGAACTGGCCGCGCAACACAAACCCCTCGCTCTCGAGGTGCAGCAGGGCGGCATCAATGCTTGCCGTGGGGAGCGACAGCGTTTCCGCAAGGCCTGTGGCGGTGATTGGGCCCATCGCCTGCAAGCGTCCGCGTATCAGTTCGGTGCACGCCTGCTCGGGAGCCCACTCCCGCGAGGCGTATTCAACCGGCACTACCGACGGCGGCGATACGCCCGCTTGCGCGTAGAGCACGCCCAGCATTGGCAGCTGCTCGACGGCCACGAAGTAGCGGGCCGTTGCGACCAATAGCCGGGCGGCACGGCGATCCTGCAGCAGTGTGTCAAAAAATGGCTGCCATTCGGGCGCTTCGGATTCTCCCAGAACACCCAGTAGCATGAGCGCGTCGTGCAGCTCGTCCGCATTTTCTACGAAAGGCCAGGCCTCAGAGCGAACCTGCGCGACCGCGGCCGGGTCGAGTCGTCCGAACTCCGCCGCGCTTTGCGGGTCAAGCCATCGGCGCGCGGCCACGGCCTGTGTACGGCGCTCCTCAAGTGGCGCGTCGTCCAGATAGGCATATGGGCGCGCACCCAGGATTTCCATGGCAAGTGGGGAAGGATGGGGCAGGTCACGGGTAATCACGCGCCGCTGCCCGGATTCGATCGACTGGAGGAGCCCGATCAGACCGTCGATATCCATGGCCTCGTGCAGGCAGTCGTGCAAGGTCTGGCGCACGAGCGGGTGGTCGGGGATCTCTCGCGCGCCACGCAGGTTCTCTGCGCAGGCAAGCTGGTCTGGGAACAACACAGCCAGAAGATCTTCTGCGGCCATGCGCTGCAGCGGCGCCGGAACTCTCTTGCCAGCCCGAGAGGCTTTGACAGCCAGCGATACGGTCGCGTTCCGGCGCCAGCGTGTGGTGAACAGCGGCGCGTCGAGTACGGCCTGCGTCAGCACCTGCTCAACTGTGCGACTGTTAAGGTAGCTCGGCACCTCTTCGAGCACGAAGCTGTGCGTTTCACCGAGCGAGAGCACGATTGCATCCTCGGTCGCGGCCGCCTGGAGCTCGAAATTGAAAGTCTGGCAGAAGCGCTTTCGTAACGCGAGACCGAACGCCCGATTGATACGCGCTCCGAAGGGCACGTGCAGCACCAGCTGCATGCCGCCCGCCTCGTCGAAGAAGCGCTCGATTACGAGTTGCTGCTGCGTGGGGAGGCTTCCCAGTGTGGCCTTCGCCGCTGCGAGATACTCGACGATCTGCCGGGCCGCGGATTCGGCCAAGCCATGCCTTAGCATCGTGAGTCGCGTGGCCTCGTGCACTGTATGGGGATCGACCGAGGGCAACGCCGCGTCAATCTCGGCGCGAAGTGCCGATACCGCCTGAGACAGCTCGCTGCTGCGCGCGGGCGCCTCTCCCAACCAGAATGGGATTGTCGGCGGTTGTCCGGCTGCGTCCGCCACGCGCACACGGCCGGCCTCGACGCGCAGGATCCTGTAGGAGGTGTTGCCGAGCTGGAAGATGTCCCCGGCCAGGCTCTCGACCGCAAAGTCCTCGTTCAACGTGCCCACAAACAGTCCGGTGGGCTCAAGCACCACCTGGTAATCGGCATTGGTGGGAATTGCCCCGCCGCAGGTAATCGCGGTCAAGCGCGCGCCGCGCCGTGCGCGCAGCCTGTGATTGACCGTATCGCGGTGCAGATAGGCGCTTTGCAGACCGCGGCGCGACGCATAGCCTTCGGCGAGGGTGCGCAATACCTGCTCGTACTCACTCTGCTGCAATTCGCGGTAAGGCCAGGCGCGCCGGAGCAGTGAGATGAGTTCATCCTCGCCGTATTCCCGGGCGCTGACTTCCGCGACGATCTGCTGCGCCAGCACGTCCAGGGGTTTAGATGGAATGTAGAGCCTGTCGAGCTCGCCGGCACCCACCGCATCGAGCAGGGCTGTGCATTCAATGAGCTCATCCCGACTCAAGGGAAAGAGTCGACCTTTCGGGATGCCTCCGACAGCGTGATTCGCGCGGCCGACTCGCTGCAGGAAAGTGGAGATCGAGCGGGGAGTCGCGAGCTGACACACGAGTTCCACATCGCCGATGTCGATGCCCAACTCGAGCGAAGCCGTGGCGACCAGAGCGCGCAGCGAACCCGCCTTGAGGCGCTGCTCCGCGGCCAGTCGCTGTTCGCGCGACAGGCTCCCATGATGTGCGGCGACGTTTTCCGCGCCGATGCGTTCGCTAAGGTTGCGGGTGGCGCGTTCGACCATGCGCCGGGTGTTGGCAAAAATGAGCGTCGTGCGATGCTCGCTGATCAGCGTCGCGATCTTATCGTAAAGGGTTTGCCAGACCTCATTGGACATCACCGCTTCGAGCGGCGCGTCCGGAAGGACCAGCGCCAAATCGCGTACGCGATTGTGACCGCTGTCCACGACGACACACGCGTCGGCCGGATCGATGACGCCCGTAAGAAAATGCGCGATCTCCTCGATGGGCTTCTGGGTCGCCGAAAGGCCGATACGCTGGACTCTGCGTCCGGCCAGCGCGGCCAGCCGTTCCAGAGAGAGGGCCAGGTGTGAACCGCGCTTGGTGCTCGCCACAGCGTGGATTTCATCCACTATGACGCTGCGGGTGCTCGCGAGCATTGCGCGCCCTGACTCGCTGGTCAGCAGCAGGTACAGCGACTCCGGAGTGGTGACGAGAATATGCGGCGGCGTTTTGCGCATCGCCACGCGCTCGCTCTGTGGCGTGTCCCCGGTGCGTACCAGTGCGCGAACCTTCGGAATCTCGATACCCTGCTGATGCAATTGCTCGACAATGCCACGCAGTGGCGCCTCAAGATTGCGCTGGATATCGTTGGAGAGTGCCTTGAGTGGGGAAATGTAGACAACCTGCACAGCATCAACGAGCGAGCCGCTGATGGCCTCGCGCACCAGCCCATCGATGGCCGCAAGGAATGCCGCGAGTGTCTTGCCGGAACCGGTCGGCGCTGCGATCAGTGTGTGGCGACCCGCCTGAATTGCCGGCCAGGCGGCGCGCTGGGGCGCGGTGGGTTCGGGGAAGTTGCGACTAAACCAGGCCGCAACGGCGGTATGAAAATTATCGAGCGGCATACGGCGATTTTACGCCCTGCTACGGCCTGGCGACAGCCGGCCGAACCCTCCGCGGCCGAGCACGTTAAGTGTCTGCAACGCGTTGGCCGTTGCCCCGCCGGAGGCAGTGTTGTCGAACACACACCAGGCCAGCGTGCCGCGCGAAACACTTGTGAGGGACTGTGCCCAATGCGCCAGGCGTGCCGCGTCGTAGACTGACCAATACCTGCGAGGGGAGCCGTGGAGGCGATAGTAGACGATTCCAGGCCACCCGCCGGGTATCGCTGCGGCCGGTACCAGCGCGGGATCCGTGGCCACGCGCCCGATGCGATGCCGCAGCAACAGCACTTCGGCATTGGGCTCAAACCAGCTTGCGTGCCGCGGCTCGCACACCACATGACCGTCGTGACGGTCCCGCAGCAGAGAAAAGAACCCGCGTGCGACGCGCGGCTCGAAATGCAGCGTGGGGGGCATCTGCACCAGAAGTGGGCCCAGACGCGCACCCAATCCGGCGACACTGGCGAGGAATTCCTGCAGCGGCCGACGCGCCGCGCGCAGCCGTTCGTCGTGGGTGATGCGCTGCGGCAGTTTCACTGCGAACTTGAAGTTGCGCGGCGTCTGCTGGGCCCAGCGCGCGTAACTGTCGGCGCTATGGGACCGGTAGAAGGACGAGTTGATCTCGACGCCGCGAAAAATCTGAGCATAACGGTGCAATTGCGTTCCATCGTCCGCAAATCCGGCGGCGCAGGACCGTGGAATCGACCAACCCGCCGTTCCTACGACTATCACCTGCCATTGATCCGAAGAGTGGCTGCGTTGGCGTTCATTTCAGTACGCGCCCCCGCGTCGGTTAAAGAAACGCAGATCCGAAGTGGCAGTTATTGCGGAGTGCGCGGTCGTAAGCCGAGTGTTGGCCGGTGAATGAAGAAAATCTATCGGTCGGGTCCTACAGGGACGACGCCGTTCACGCAGATGGATAAAGCGAAAGGAGCGGGACCGATCGAACGGCCCAGCGTCGGAATGCAAGCGAATCAGGAAATGTTTGGATTGAGCGCCCGAAGCCGATGAAACAAGCCGCCGGCGTTCAGGAGGCCGGTCTATGAGAGTAATTTATTCGAGGCGGCTATTCGTGGAGCGCAGATCTATTGAGATGGAGGATGCTGGGGAGGGATTTAGCGATTCTACTGGTCCTTCTTCGAGGTAAGCCTTTTCCGGGGGCGGGTGCACGTCTATTTCTCAGTTCTATGCTATCCAAATGCACCTCCAAACAAGCGGCCCGGATTCAAGCTCCTTGGCCCCAGGATCGTTTAGGACTGTATGCAAAAGTTTGGACTGGTAAACGATCATTCCTTGCATTGCTTTAAACGAAAGAAGGTGGCGCGGCGCGGCCGCCATGCAGGATCTTGCACCTACGCTTCGTGAATTCCTAGGAGATGGCACCCAATGCCGTACGTGCGGCCCTGTGGGATACGGTCCATGAGCCACTGTGTGATAGCATTCGCACCCCCGGCGGGCAGGCTGGCTAATTGGGCATCTTCAGTGCCTGCCAGGTTGTGGGATCGATTGCAAAGCGCCTGTAGCTCAGTTGGATAGAGTGTCTGGCTACGAACCAGAAGGTCGGGAGTTCGAATCTCTCCAGGCGCGCCAATCAATTAAGGTCCTTTCCGGGGACATCGCTGACGGTTTATACCGGAGACATGATTGACACTTTAGCAGTAAAGGGATTTGGAGCACATTCGACACGCCCGGACTGGTGATCGAAGAAGCCCAGATCGTAGTGCATGAAGGTGATCATC
>JBBQTF010000058.1:0-11194 GCA_038234675.1 Steroidobacterales bacterium | reverse complement strand
ACGAACAGAACATCGTCATCAATCCGGCTGACGCGCAGAACCTCGTGACTTCTGCCAACGAGTATCGCGACAATGTACACGCGATCTATTACTCGAATAATGGCGGCCAGAGCTGGACCAATGTCTTCCTTCCCGGTTGGACCCGGGCCTCCGCAGGCGCGGGAACTTTCTCGCACTTGGATTCATGCGGAGATCCGGTCCTCGCTTTTTCGCGGGATGGCACGCGGCTGTACTACACGGGGCTGGTGTGCAATTTCGATAAATTTCCGCGCACCATGTCGGGGGTTGCAGTGGCCGTGTCCACCAATGGCGGTAGAACCTGGTCGGCTCCAACGATGGTCGACTATCGAGCGTCTATCAAGTTCTTCTATGACAAGGAATGGATCACCGCCGGACCCGGGAACACGGTCTACGTGACCTGGACGAAGTTTTACCAGGGGCCACCCGGCCAGAGGTATACAGGTTCGCACATCGTTATGGCGAGGTCGTCGAATGGCGGCAAGACCTGGTCGTCGGTCAGGGCGGTGTCCGATAGAGCGCACCGGTACACCCAGGGCTCCCAAGTAGTCGTGGCGCCCAACGGCGTAGTCTATGTCGCGTACGAGGGAAACGATCCGGCTACCGGCTATACGACCAGTCAGCAAGTCGTCGCACGCTCGGTCGACGGTGGCATGACGTTTGTCAATCGCCAGATCGCGCGCGTGTGGGATGACGCGGATTGCTACCCGATACAGCTTCCGGGCGCCCAGGACCGCCAAACGCTCTCCTATGAGCAGTTTCGCATCAACAGCTTTCCATCGCTGGCTATCGACCGGACCAACGGGCGTCTGGCGATGGTATGGGCGGACGATCAAGGTGCGGGCAATTGCGGGAGGGGTGGCACCTCATTCACCGGCACCACTTCCAACCAAGTCAAGCTGGTGACCTCCGCCAACGGCATCACGTGGACGGCGCCACGCAAAATCTCTAGAGGTGCCCCCGACAAGGTATATCCGTCGGTAGGCGCCAATGCCGGACGAATTGTTATTGGCTATTACACCCGAGCCTTTTCACCCCAGCCGACTGTCAAAAATCGCGTCTGCGGAATCATGGAACTTAACGACACCACCGGTAGGGTCGTGTTGCCCAGGGACCCGGCGCGGGCCAATGCAGCAGTTTGCCTCGATTGGGCAATACGCTCCTCGACTGACGATTTCTCGGCTGAGACCCGGGTTACCAGGCAATCGTCCAATCCCTACATCGAGTTTGCCGGCTCGTTCATCGGCGACTATACCGGCACGGCGGTTGGAGCCAACGCTAAGGCCGTGACCGTGTGGACGGACTTTCGCGGCAATCCTGGCCTGACTCCGGCCAATCAAGACGTCGTGGTCGCCACCGACTACTAGGGCTATAGATGGCGATAGCACGCGCCGTGGCTTTCGAGCCGTGGCGCGTCTTCGACCTTGCGCCAGGCGCTCAGCAGAGTTCTCGCGTGTGCTGTTTTGCGCTGGAGAAATGACTACCGGTCGTGCAAGCAATTAGCCCGCTGGATCTGGCAGACAGTGTCAAATTGGATCAACAAATTGCTGGGCAAAACGGACGTTTAGTCCCACGAAAACATTGCTCTCAGTCCCGTCGCCATTGGCCAACAGCGGTCTACAGACTTGGACGCTGTCTAGCGCGATAGCGGATACTCGATTCTGATGCGCGCGTGTCAGCCATCCGCATATTGGGGATTTCAGCAACGGGTGGAAGCGGCTCTTGACCTTGGTTGCATGTTCGACGGCACGTCAGTGCCGCCACGCTTTAGCGCTTGCGTGTGATCAATAACGTAGCCTTGGCACGACCCTGTCCCACTGTTGGTTGATGGGCAGGGATGCTGGTGCTTGAAGGAAATCTCGCGCTTCGCCACGGCGGTGTTGACTGCAGTCTGTAAGCGGTATCGACGCCGCATCCCTACATGATCCCTACATGGCGCGACCCGGCTGAGCGCCGATCTCCTTATGGGTTACTGGGTTACGGGCCAGCCTGGCGCTGCCCGATGGCGGCAGCATCCCGAATGGCGATCACTTGCCGTCCTATACCCAGGTCAATCTTGGCACCAGCAAGTGGTTGAGTCGTTTGAGGTGGGCGACGGTCCGGACGTCTTGGCCTAGCATACCAGTCGACATGAGCTATATTTGCCACTGAATCGGGGATAATTTCGCTCTTCAGGGTACAGTCCGGCCGGACATCAAAACTAGGTGATGGCTTGCTCGGTCCAAATGCACACGTGGTGGCCGTCGACCCGGAAACGCACCAGAGCTACTTTCCGCTGTCGAACCTCGGTGGGAAAACTGTGGTCCCGCTTCATGAATCCAGCCGAGCTGGCCCGTGGGAAATAATGCAGACTGCGAGCGGCAACGGTCTGCGGACTACAACTCACCAAGATCGACCGTATGTTCTCGGCTTTGTGACCCACCGATGTTCACGGCACTCGGCCGGTCGGCCACGCGCGTGGTGGTCCTTGTATTTGCATTGTCGTGGGGGCTGAGCGTGCGCCCGTATAAGCGAGAGCGCGGATACCGATGACTCGCAGGGAGAAGACCTTAGGATCGACGAGATCATTATCACTTCGACACGCTCACCGACATTGATTCGTGAAGCGCCGCTGCGTGTACAGGCCGTACCGGCCGGGGTGATCGAAGAGAACCTGACGATTGAGCCCGCAAATGTCAGCTCGCTTTTTTAAGGAGCTGCTGAGTATGCGCATACAATCGAGCGCGCCTGGCTTCAGCTGTCCGCTGTGACCCGACTTCATAATTGAGTTGAAATACTCGAGTAAAATAAGGCGGAATTTTTTGGGTGGCCGGGAAGAATTGGGGCTAAGTGATTCGCACCGCTGCCCCATCAACGTGTGGAACCGGACCTTTCGTAGTCGAGGCTCGCCGGAGCGGCTTTCGGGCGCATGCGCTTGAGTCTAATCGGTGGCTTTGTCTCCCATGTCCATGTCCATGTCCATGTCCATATCTTCGTCCGGCGGCGCGCGTGCGACGATCGCTTTATATTGCTCTGCGTTCAGAGCGGGCAATGTCTGTAGGAACGCAACCATACTCCATATGGTCGCATCATCATGCGAGCCACCCCAGGCCGGCATAGCGCTCATTTTGATGCCATGCTTGATGGCCCAGAAGGCGGCTCTCGGATCAACGCGCACGCGGGTCAAATCGGGTGGAAGAGGATACAGCCCCGGACGGAGCTCAGAGGTTTTGTGGCCGGGCGCGAGATGGCAAGCCGTACACATGGCCGCGTATTGCCCAGCCCCTTTGAGCACGAGGGCCTCATCGGTCAGGTCTGGTGTCTGCAATGATTCGCTATGCCTTTTTACAGACCGATCACGGAGCGTTTCTAACACCAGGGACGTCGCAGGCCAGTGATGGGTATCGGCTCCCATATCGTAGAAGCCGCCACCGATAAACAAACCAACGACGGCTACCGTGACGAGCGCGATGGCGAGACAGCTGAGAAATATTTTCATGTAACGTTACCTCAGAGGAACAATGCAATGCCGGCAACCGCGCGGTGATCGACAGGAGAGTCCCCGTCTATGCGTGCAAAGTCTGCGGATCCTGCAAACTTACGCGCATACACGAAACCCACATAGCACGCAAACCGGCGCGAGACCTCGTAACGCAGCCGTACCTCAAGCTGGCCGTCTGATAGACCGGCGCCGATATTCCGCTCCGCGTCGGACTTGCTGTAAGCGTTGAGTTCGACTTCTGGTTTCAGGACCCAGCGTTGCGTCAGATACAGGTCATATTCAGACTTTAAGCGAACCGCGCCACGGCCTTCCTCGCCGAAATAGCCTGTAAGTTCAAGGTCAAACCAATACGGCATGATGCCCTGAATACCGATTGCGGCCCAGGTCCGACTCGGACCGCCGCTGAAATCATGCCGAACTCCCACTTGGGTATCCCAAAAGGGGAGAAGCGCGTGCGCCCAGAGCGCTTCGACTTTGGTGTCCTGCGTCTTGCCGCCTAAGGTAGCGCCTTCCGTCTTCAGCCACAGTTTGTGAAAGTCGCCGCCCAGCCACCCCTGCGCATCCCAGGCGCCACCGTTTTTATTGGCGAATACCCCTTCAAGATTCTCAATCCAAATGCGGTGCACAAGGCCGGCGTCGTTCATGTCGGTGTCCATGCCAGCCATCATCGCGGGGGTGACGTGCTGACTTAACGCCGGGCGCTCGAGCGCCGCGTCCGGTGCATGCGTCTCGTGCGCGGGAGCGTCCATCCCCTGCTGCGAGGGCATATGGTCCATCTCTTCGGGTGTCATGTGCATCGAGTGCGCATCCTCTGCGGACGTGCTCGGTGCTTTCGCCGGCGACTCAGCGGGCATCGGCATATCCATCGGCGGCGTCGGGCTCTGCTGTGCGATGACCGCCGAGCTGCCGAGGGCGGCGAACAAGGTCACAAAAACACCTGAATTGTACCGTTTCATGCCACCACCACTTCGCGAAACATCCCCGCTTCCATGTGGTAGAGCAGATGACAGTGATAGGCCCACTGTCCCGGGTTATCCGCCGTCACCAAGTAGCTCAACTGTTTGCCAGGCTGCACGATGAAGGTGTGCTTTCGCACCATCACCTCGCCATTGGCGGCTTCGAGTTCGCCGAACATGCCGTGCAGGTGGATGGGGTGCGCCATCATCGTGTCATTGGACAGGACGATGCGCAGACGCTCGCCGTGATCAAAATGCAGCGGATCGGCCTGCGAGAACTTCTTCCCATCGAAGCCCCAAATGAAGCGCTGCATATTGCCGGTTAGGTGAAGCTGAATCTCGCGCATCGCGCCGCGGGAATCCTTAGAGCCCCCGATCGTGTGCAGATCGGCATAAGTCAAGTTGTGCCGACCGTTACCCCGCAGTCGCGGGCCGGGGTCATTAAGCGCACGCGAAAGTTGCATCACGCGCATGTCAACGGACGGGTCACGGCTTTTCATATTCTTCATCGACATGCCTTGCATGCCCTCCATACCCCCCACGCCGTGCATTGCCTTCATCTCCATGCCTGGCATTTCTTGCATGCTCTGCATCGCGACGTGCCCCGCCATCCCCATGCCACCCATGCCCATGTCGATCATCGAGAGCCACGTCTTCGGATCAAGCGCGGGCACCTCGGCTTCCATACCGGGCCGAGGTGCCAGTGTTGCGCGGGCGTAACCCGATCGGTCCATGGATTGGGCGAAGATCGTGTAAGCACGGTCGTCTTGCGGTTCGACGATGACATCGTAGGTTTCGGCAACCCCCATGCGAATTTCCTCGACCGTAACGGGATCGACCGCCTGACCGTCGGCGCTCACCACGGTCATCTTGAGACCGGGAATGCGCACATCGAAGAACGTCGAGGAGGATCCATTGATCAGTCGCAGTCGCACGCGTTCGCCGGCCTTCGCTATTCCAATCCAATTGGCGGAAGGTGATGCGCCGTTAACGAGATAGGTATAGGTGGAGCCTGAGACATCCCCCAAATCGGTGGGATTCATACGCATCTGATTCCACATGCGTCGCTTGGCGAGCGCGCCTTTGACACCCATCGAATTCGCGTCGCGCGCGAAGTCCTGCGCCGTCGGTAACTGAAAATTGTAAAAGTCGCTCATCTGCTTGAGCGTTGTGAAGATGTGCTCCGGGTTCTCGTCGGTCCAATCGCTGAAGAGAATCACATGGTCGCGCTCGGTCGTGATCGGCTCCCCGTCGTCCGGCTCGATGACGATTGCCCCGTAGAGGCCGGTCTGCTCCTGAAAGCGGGAATGGCTGTGATACCAATACGTGCCGCTCTGTCGGACGTGGAATTGATAGGTGAAGGTCTCGCCGGCGGGAATGCCGTGGAAGCTGATTCCCGGCACCCCATCCATGTTGAAGGGTAAGAGAATTCCGTGCCAATGGATGGAACTCGAGGTCGGCAGGTGGTTGTGCACCCGTAAAGTGACCGTCGTGCCCTCGCGCCAGCGCAAGGTGGGGCCCGGGATGCTGCCGTTGACCGAGGTCGTCGACGAAGTACGCCCACTTAAATTCATGGGCGTATCGCTTAGCGTCAAATCAAACTCAGTGCCGCTTAAGGTTTGAGGACCCATGGGCGCGGGCAAATTGTGCGCATGGCTTGGACGCGAGAATAGGGTTAGGCCAGACGCTGCGGCGATGCCGCTTACCGTCAATCCTTGGACCAAGCGACGGCGTGCGCTGTCAGGCGCACGCCCTCCCGAAGATGAAACTTTCATACAAACTCCACTAGCGAATAAGGCTCGCGCACAAGGCACGAGCAACACAGCCGTTAGCCACGCTCAGCGTGGCGAGGTGTGTTTAAACGGGTGGAGGTCTTAGGGGGGGGTCGAAAGCGAGGGTGTCAATGCGCGGGAGCCCCGCCGGGAGGAGAACGATGGGCGTTGGCCTAGAGCTGGGTATGACGGATGGGGCTATAACGACGGCGAGGTGGGCATTGCAGCTATGTAATCCTGAGCAGCCGTGAATTTGGCGGTGCGAGCGGCAATGCTCGCAATCTGATGCGGGCACATTGGGTTGGGTACCCATCTCCATGGCGGAGTGATCGGCCATAACTGGGATGGAAGAGTCCATGCCTGATTCGCCCTGCATCGGTCCGCACTGTGGTACTGCAATCGCCGAACCCTGAATTGTCAACAGCATCCAAGCGAGGAGGCAGATTAATGCCGATAGACGTCGAGGTCGCGAAATGCGATTTGTATGAGGAGTCCTCATGGCTTGGAGTGCTATTTTACCTCAATGTGCACTGTGCGTCGGCATATCCCTTTTGCGTCAGATCCGCGCCACGCGGAGCCTTAGCGCATTACCGATGACCGACACGGAGCTCAAGCTCATGGCCGCCGCGGCAATCACCGGACTGAGGAGCAATCCGAAGGCGGGATACAGCGCGCCGGCGGCGATGGGGACGCCCAGCACGTTGTAGACGAATGCGAGAATAAGATTTTCGCGAATATTGCGCATTGTGGCGCGACTCAAAGCGCGACCGCGTGCAATTCCAGCCAGGTCCCCCTTCACGAGCGTGAGAGCGGCGCTTTGCATGGCGACATCGGTGCCCGTGCCCATGGCGATGCCCACATCGGCTTCGGCGAGTGCCGGCGCATCATTGACCCCATCGCCGGCCATGGCGACCACGCGGCCTTCGCTCTTCAAGCGACGCACGATGGCGTTCTTTTGATCGGGCAGCACATCGGCTTCAACTTCCGTGATTTGGAGTTTCGCGGCGACCGCTTGCGCCGTGGTGCGATTGTCCCCGGTCAGCATCACGATGCGCAGACCCTCGCTACGTAGGGCATTGAGCGCCGCCATGGTCGTCGCTTTAATGGGATCGGCCACCGCGATGATGCCCGCGAGTTCGTCATCCACGGCCAAGAACATGGCGGTGGCGCTTTCTTGGCGTAAGGCGTCAGCACGAGATTCCAGGTCGGCCATATTGACCGCAAGATCCTTTAGCAATGCGGCGTTGCCCACGGCAACGCGCCGGCCGCCAATCGTGCCCGTGACCCCTTTACCCGTGACGGACGCAAATTTGGTGACTTCTTGCAGTTCCACTTTCCGTTCATTGGCCGCGGCTAGAATCGCAGCGGCGAGCGGATGTTCGCTTGCACTCTCCAAGCTTGCGCCCAAGGACAGTACAGCGGATTCGTCGAATCCGGCAGCGGGAATCACGGCCGTCACCTTCGGTTTGCCCTCCGTGAGGGTACCGGTCTTGTCGATTACCAAGGTATCGACCTTCTCAAAGCGCTCCAGCGCTTCGGCATTTTTTATAAGAACACCCACACTTGCCCCCTTACCCACACCGACCATGATCGACATGGGCGTTGCGAGCCCAAGTGCGCAGGGGCACGCAATGATGAGCACGGAGACCGCCGCCACGACCGCCAATCCCAATGCGGGTGCCGGTGCCCAGATCAACCAGGCCACAAAGGCAATGATCGCTGCGGCGATGACGGCGGGTACAAACCAAGCAGACACCTTATCGACCAAGCGTTGAATGGGCGCGCGGCTGCGCTGGGCCTCAGCGACCATTGTCACGATGCGGGACAAGACAGTGTCAGCGCCGATCTTTTCTGCCGTGATGGTGAGGGCGCCGGTGCCGTTAATCGTGCCGCCGATAACTTTGGCGCTTAGGGCCTTCTCGACGGGCATCGACTCGCCCGTCACCATGGATTCATCGACTGAACTTTGGCCTTCCGCGACTGACCCATCGACCGGCACCGCTTCACCCGGGCGCACGCGCAGCCGATCACCGACGTGAATCTGATCGAGCGGCACTTCTTCATCCGCACCATCGGCGCGAATGCGCCGCGCGGTTTTGGGCGCCAACTTCAACAGCGCTCGAATGGCCCCGCCGGTTTTCTCGCGCGCGCGCAGCTCCAGAACCTGACCTAATAACACCAGTACCGTGACGATCGCGGCGGCTTCGTAGTAGACCGGAATCAACCCGCCGTGCTGAAGAGCCGCCGGAAAAAGACTTGGGGCAAACGTCGCGGCGAGACTGTACACATAGGCTGCACCGACCCCTAAGGCAATCAACGTGAACATATTGAGCGAGCGGTTTGAAACTGAAGCCCAGCCTCTCTGAAAAAAAGGCCACGCGCACCAAAACACGATAGGGGTTGCGAGTGCGAACTGAACCCACATCGAAGTGCTCATCGAGACCCAGCGATCGAGATTGAGTGTCGTCCAATGACTGCCCATTTCCAGCACGAAAATGGGTGCCCCCAGGATGGCGCCAATGACAAACCGGCGGCTCATGTCTTTGAGTTCGGGACTCGACCCCTCCGCCTCGGGAATACCCTCAGGCTCGAGTGCCATCCCACAGATCGGGCAGTTCCCGGGCTCATTACGCCGAATTTGCGCATGCATCGGGCATGTGTATACGGTGCCTTGAGCAACGGCCGCGCCCGGTGCGGTTTTGTCGGCCGCCGGGCCACCCTTTAGGTATTGATCCGGCCGAGCAACAAACTTCGTTTTGCACCCGCTGCAGCAGAAGCTGTAGGTCTTACCTTGATACTGCGTTTGGTGTACCGCGCTTGATGGGTCCAGCGCCATGCCGCACACCGGATCGCGCGCTTGGGCCTCACCGCCAAGTGCGCCTTCCGCATGTTCATGCGCCTTCGCTGGTGCTGCGCAACAACAACTCTTTTCGTTAACGGATGACATGGAAGTGACCTCGGGTGGCCGTATGTCGAAACGGCTGCTATTCTAGCGGCCGTACCTAGGTACGGAGTCAAGTGATGACCAAAGTATCCGCGGATCGCACGTCCGCCAGCCGATCACACGGTCTGGCGGATCTCCCCATGACGATTGGGGGACTTGCTCGGGCGGCCGAGGTGGGCGTGGAGACGGTACGCTACTACCAACGCCGCCGTCTGCTCGCTGTGCCACACAGCGGCGGGGGGATGCGACGGTACCCCGCCGCTATGGTGGAGCGGATTCGATTCATCAAGCGGTCGCAAAACCTGGGTTTTAGCTTGGATGAGATTCGCGAGCTGCTGCGGCTAGAGACAGGGGGCAGCCGCAATGTGATCCGGAAGATTGCAGGGTCGCGGCTGACTAACATCCGGGAGAAGATTGCGGCGCTCACGCATATGGAGCGTGTCCTCTCTAGACTGTTGAGCGAGTGCGAGCACACGGACTCGCCAGCCCCTTGCCCAATCATTGCGGCGCTGAATACATCTGAAGCAGCCGCCGCCGCGAATGGCGAGTGAGTGACTACTTTTCAGAAGTGACCACCATCATGAATGAAACAACGTCCGCGCCATTTGCTGTCAATGGCCGCGTCGCGCTTTGCTACTCCTACCGCCTTCCATTTTTGCCCGTTCCCAGCGGAAAGGCCCCGCAAGGATCGCTACGCATAGCGAAATCGATCCGCGTGCACTTGGTGAGCACTTGCACGCCTAAGTTAGCGGACCGAACGAGGCGGAAATATAGCTATAACCATTTGTTTTTATTGGTCGGGGTGACAGGATTTGAACCTGCGACCTATACGTCCCGAACGTCTTTTTACCCCTCTCAGGCTGTGGTAAGCTATACCACGCCAAAGCACCTAAAACGCTGGAAATCCCTGCAAATGAAGTACATTGGGCATGTGACCTAGCTTACTACGCCTTACTACCCGGTTTTATTCCGCCCGCGCTTCCAGCGCGCTTCCGTCGAGAGGGGTCGAAAATGCCGTTGAAACTCACCAAAACCTCCGTGACCGTCCTCAAGCCCAAGGGGAAGCCCTACGAGCGGCGCGACAGTGCTGTGAAGGGCTTCGTGGTCCGCGTGCTGCCCAGCGGCACCAAGGTCTTCTGGCTGCGGTACAGCTTTGGCGGCAACCGGTCTTGCCGATTCAAGCTAGGTGTTTTCGGCAATGTCAGCGTGGAAGGCGCTAGGGCGTTAGCTACTACTGCCGCAGGCGAGGTCGCCAAGGGCATTAACCCGCAGGCGCGCAAAACGTCTGACCGGGTAAAAGCTGGCCGGGATCGCTTAACCAAACTGAGAACGTTCCTCGACGACCGCTTTGAGTCATGGGCCAAGGCGAACATGAAGTCATGGTCTATCCAGCTCAAACGCATACGGTCGGACTTCAAGGACCAGCTCGAGCAGCCCATGACCGACCTGCACCGCATAGCTGCCGAGCGCATCCGCCAAAAGTGGCAAAAGGGCGGCAAGCAGCCCCGAACGATCAATAGGGACATGCAGCGGTTGCAGTCGGTGTTGAGCCGGGCGGTGGAAGCCGGTGTGCTAGACCGCCACCCCCTCCGCGGCCTGAAGCCCATGAAGTTCGACAAGGCGGGCCGTGTGCGCTACCTGAGCGCCACGGAGGAAGCCGCATTGCGAGAGGCGCTCGATAGACGTGAGGCCCGGCTGCGTGCTGAGCGAATGCGCTACAACACGTGGCGGATCGCCCGCCATATGGACCCGCTACCAGATCGGGACGGCGATCTGCTCGACCACCTGAAGCCCCTGACGCTGGTGGCATTGAATACCGGACTGCGGCGCGGCGAGCTGTTCTCGCTGCAGTGGTCGGATGTGAAACTTGCGGAGGGTATGTTGACCGTGCGCGCCGCGACGGCCAAGACCGGCCAGACGCGCCACATCCCGCTCAACACCGAGGCCGCGGCCGTTCTGGCCTCATGGCGGAAGCGCCAATCCGCCGCTGGATTTGTATTCCCCGGCGCTGAGGGCGCCCGGT
>JBBQTF010000057.1:0-11703 GCA_038234675.1 Steroidobacterales bacterium | reverse complement strand
GCTCACCTCTTCCCCGGTGGCGGCTTTGACCAGCGGTGGTCCGCCCAGGAATATCGTTCCCTGATTGCGCACAATGATTGACTCGTCGCTCATGGCTGGAACGTAAGCACCGCCCGCGGTACAACTGCCCATGACCACCGCGATCTGCGGGATGTCGGCGGCCGACATGGTCGCCTGGTTGAAGAAGATACGGCCGAAATGGTCGCGATCGGGGAATACTTCATCCTGACTGGGCAGATGCGCTCCGCCTGAATCAATCAGGTAGACGCACGGAAGTCGATTTTCGCGTGCGATCTCCTGGGCGCGCAGGTGCTTCTTGACCGTCATCGGATAATAGGTCCCGCCCTTGACGGTCGCGTCATTGCAGACAATCAAACATTCGCGGCCGGCCACGCGGCCAACACCTGTGATGATCCCGGCCCCGGGGGCCTCACTGTGATAGAGCCCGTGCGCCGCCAGCGGCGAGAGCTCAAGAAAGGGCGTGCCTGGATCGAGCAGCATTTCTATCCGGTCCCGAGGCAGGAGCTTGCCCCGCGCGACATGGCGGGCGCGCGCGGTTTCCCCGCCGCCCATTGCGGCAATCGAGAGCTTGGCACGCAGATCCCCCACCAGCGTCTCCATTGCCTGGCGGTTGGCCTTAAATTCGGCACTGCGCGGATCCAGGGCCGACTCAAGAATCGCCATGAGGGTCTTGCCTTAATAGTCCTATTGTCCGATAATAGCACTATGTTAACCTTCGGAGCAAGCCGATGTCCACGGTAGACGCCTGCGATTTCGACTTTGGACTGGGCGAGACGCTGGATGAGGTACGCGCCCAGGTGCGCCGCTTTGCACGGGCCGAAATCGCCCCGCTCGCCCAGGAAATCGATCACTCCAATCAGTTTCCGCGTCAGCTCTGGCCCAAGCTTGGGGCTCAGGGCCTGCACGGGCTCACCGTGCCTGAGCGTTGGGGAGGCGCGGATCTGGGCTACCTGGCGCACATCGTAGCGATGGAGGAGATATCACGGGCTTCAGCTTCGATCGGCCTGTCCTATGGCGCGCATTCGAACCTGTGCGTCAATCAGCTGCGACTGAATGGCAGCGACGCGCAGCGTGATCGCTACTTGCCGCGGCTGGTCAGCGGCGAGCATGTGGGGGCGCTTGCGATGTCGGAGCCCGGAGCCGGGTCAGACGTCGTGTCCATGCAGCTGCGTGCCGAAAAAAATGGCGGCGTGTATGTGCTTAATGGCCGCAAGATGTGGATCACCAACGGGCCCGACGCCGACGTGATCGTGGTTTACGCCAAGACCACGCCCACGGCGGGTTCCAAGGGAATCACCGCCTTCATTGTCGAGCGGGGCTTCCGGGGCTTCAGCAGCGCTCAGAAACTCGACAAACTTGGCATGCGCGGCTCCAACACCTGTGAACTGGTCTTCGAAGAGTGCGAGGTCCCGGCCGAGAATGTTTTGGGGCAGTTGGATGGCGGTGTGAAAGTACTCATGAGCGGCCTGGACTATGAGCGGGCCGTGCTCGCGGCGGGGCCCTTGGGGATTTTGGCCTCGGTACTCGACCTCGTGCTCCCCTATGTGCACGAGCGGCGGCAATTTGGCGAGCCCATCGGCACCTTTCAGCTGATGCAGGCGAAGATCGCCGATCTTTACACCAATCTGAATGCCGGGCGCGCGTTTGTCTATGCCGTAGGCCGCGCCTGCGATGCCGGAAAATGTACCCGCCAGGACGCTGCGAGTGCCATCTTGTTTGCGGCCGAGAAAGCCACTATGGGAGCGCTCGATGCGGTGCAGATCCTTGGCGGTAATGGCTATATCAACGACTACCCCGCTGGCCGATTGCTGCGTGACGCCAAACTCTACGAAATCGGGGCCGGCACCCAGGAGGTGCGTCGGCTCCTGATCGGGCGCGAGCTGTACCAAAGGAGCGCGTGATGGTTGATTTCGCGCCACTGGCTTTTGAGCCTGCCTACCGCAAGGTCGCAAGCGCGTTGCTCGAGCGTATCAGTGACCGCAGTCTGAACGCCGGAGATCGCCTGCCCTCCGAACTGGAGCTGGCCCGCCAGTTCGGAGTCAATCGCTCGACCGTGCGCGAGGCCATGCGCGAGCTCGAGTCCAGCGGCATGTTGCGCCGTCATCGCGGTTCCAAGCTGATGATGGTCAGCCGGCCCGAGCACGCAACAATCGCCGATGGGGTAAGCCGGGCCCTCGCGCTCCACGATGTCACAATCCGCGACGTCTGGGAGGGACTGACTATTGTGGAGCCACCGATCGCCGAGGCCGCGGCGCGCGCGCGACACACGGAAGACGTGGGCCGTATTGAATTTACGGTCGGCCAGTCGATGCAACGTGACCCGGAAGAAGCCGCGCGCCAGGCGGCTGATTTTTTCCGCCATGTCGGGGAAGCGACGCACAATCGCGTGCTGATGCTGGCCCATGAGCCCTTATTGCAGCTCCTCGCGCCTTCGCTCCGGACCATTATTGATGAGGTCGCCGCGGCGCGCGCGCGCATCGCCACGGCACAAAGTAAGATCCTCGAGGCGATCCGCAGGGGCGATGTCGCGGAGGCGCGCTCCTGGAGCGAAAAGCACATTCGAGATTATCGGCGCGGATTTGACCTGGCAGGAATCGACCTGGCCAGCCGCGTCGAGCGCTAGCGCTGCGCGCCCGCGCGGGGGATTGCGCGTCCCCATTGGTATTGACCGACCCGATAAGCAAACCTAAGCTGCGGGTTTGGCGGCGACAAAAAATGAACATACGCGATTCGAGACCGGCCAGGTTTTTTCTGGGTCTATCCCTATTGGCTCTGGCGGCCTCATCGCAGGCCGCCCCGGCCAAGCCCCGGGCCCGGGATTTGGGCGTACCGTTTATGGGGACGCCCGGACCCTGGAATGCCATCACCGACGTGCCTGGTGTCGAGGTGGGCGAGGTCACTTTGAACACAGGCTCTGGCGCGCTCCAGCGCGGCGTGGGACCGGTGCGCACCGGAGTGACCGCCATCCTGCCGCGCGGTAAGACAGCTCCGGCCGATGGCGTGTTCGCCGGTTGGTTTGCGCTCAATGGAAACGGTGAAATGACCGGAACCACCTGGGTCGAAGAATCGGGGGTGATGTTCGGGCCGGTCATGATCACCAACACTGAAAGTGTCGGAGTGGTGCGCGACGCCGTAATCGCCTGGTCTTTGGCTCGCTATCACACCGAGCTCGGGGATACCTGGCAGTTGCCGGTCGTGGCCGAGACCTCCGATGACTGGTTAAACGACATGGATGGATTTCACGTCAAGCAAGAACATGCCTTTGCGGCGCTCGATGAGGCCAAATCCGGTCCAGTCGCGGAGGGCAACGTGGGCGGCGGCACCGGAATGATCTGCTACGAATTTAAGGGCGGGACGGGAACGGCCTCGCGCCGGGTCACCGACAGCTCCGGACAGTACGTCGTGGGGGCATTGGTGCAATCGAATTTTGGGCTCCGTGGACAGCTGACGGTCGCCGGCGTGCCGGTAGGCCAGGAAATTCCGGATGACAAGGCCTACGGGGTTCAGGTGCGCCCGCACCATGGGAACGACGTCGGTTCGATTATTGTGGTGCTGGCGACCAACGCCCCGCTCCTTCCCCATCAACTCAAGCGCATTGCCCGGCGCGCCTCGATGGGCATAGCACGCACCGGGGGCACCGCGAGCAATAGCTCGGGCGAAATCTTCATGGCTTTTTCCACGGCCAATTCCGGGGCAGGTGCCGCCACCGGTGTGCCGGCGTTGAAGATGATCCCGAACGATCGGCTCACACCGTTCTTCCAGGCTGCCGCCGAGGCGACCGAAGAGGCGATCATCAATGCGCTGGTGGCGGCCGAAACCATGACCGGCGTCAATGACCGGCGCGCCATTGCCTTGCCCCACGACCGTCTGGTGGCGCTCTTGGCAAAATACAATCGTCTCGCCCCGCATTGATGCCAAGGGCGCTGATCCGTTTATGAAACGCCACGACGTCATCGTTATCGGCGCCGGGCACAACGGGCTGGCCAACGCTGCCTTTCTGGCCAAGTCCGGCCTCAAGGTGCTGGTGCTCGAGGCCAACCCCTACATCGGGGGCGCGACGGTCAGCCGCGAGTTGTATCCGCATTGGACCTACTCCAACTGTTCTTACGTTTGCGGCTTGCTGCGCCCCGAGATCTACCGCTCGCTGGAGTTGGCCCGGCACGGATTGCAGATTGTGCCGTATGGGGGTGGGGTCACATTTACCCGCGACGGCGACATCCTGGGCGGTTATCTGGACAAGGAGGTCAAGCGCCGCGAAATTGCCCGCCATAGTCCGCGCGATGCCGATGCCTATATGCGTTATTCGCGCGATGTGATGCGCCAGTGCCGGCTAATCCGGACCTTGCTGATGCGCACGCCCCCCGACCCAAGTTCGCTCAAGTGGCGAGATATCCGCGAAATGATTCACCTTGGCGGTGAATTCGCCAAACTAGGCGAGGCCGGGATCCACGACACCATGCGTTTCTACATGCTCTCGATCGCCGACTACCTTAACGAATATTTCGAATCCGACCTCGTCAAGGCGACCTTTGCCGGAAGCGGCATCATAGGCACCGCGCTTGGCGTGCAATCACCCGGAACCGCTTACGTGCTTCTGCACCATTATATGGGCGACGTCGACGGACAGATGGGCGCCTGGGGATTTGCGCGCGGCGGCATGGGAGCGGTAAGCAAGGCGCTGGCCGCAGCACTCCAGGCACACGGCGGCGAGATCAAGGTGGGTGCGGGCGTCGAGCGTGTTTTGGTACGACGCGGACGGGCCTGTGGCGTGGCGCTGGCAAATGGCGATGAACATCGCGCGCACGTCATTGTTTCGAACGTTGATCCGAAGCGCACGTTTCTCAAGCTTTTTGACGCCAGTGACCTTCAGCCGGAAGTGCTGCGTCTGGCCCGCAATTTCAAGATTCGCGGGTCCTCGGGAAAACTCAATATTGCACTCGACGGCCTGCCGGATTTTCCCGCCCTGGGCGCGGGCAATCCGCTGATCAGCGGCGACATGCATTTTCTTGATTCACTCGAACGCTACGAGCGCGCCTACGACGATTGGAAGAATGGGACCTGGTCCAAGGATCCTTACCTGGACCTGCTGATCCCCTCGGTGACCGATCCCAGTATGGCGCCCCCCGGCAAGCACATGATGTCGGTGTTCGTGCAATACGTGCCTCCGCTGGTCCACGGCCGGGAATGGACCGATGCGGATCGTGAGGCCTTCAAGCAGACGGTGTTCGACCAAATCGCGCGCTACAGCCCGAATTTCCGCAGCCTGGTATTGCACGCCGAGGTGCGTACCCCGCGCGAGCTCGAGGCGGAAGTCGGCCTTACCGAAGGCAATATCTTCCAGGGCGAGCTCACCTTTGATCAGTTGTTCTTTAACCGGCCATTCCCCGGCTATGCCCAATACCGAGGCCCGGTTCGCGGCCTATATATGTGTGGTTCCGGGACACATCCGGGGGGCGGTGTCATGGCCGCACCTGGGGCCAACGCGGCCCGCGAAATACTTCACGACCTGCGCCGAGAGTCCACCGTGCCCGAGGGGTGGAGCGATGACTGAGCGTCTGCCCGTAGTCATCATTGGCGCGGGGCATAACGGCCTGGTGTGCGCGGCCTACCTGGCGCGCGCCGGACGCAGAGTACTGGTCCTGGAAGCGGGAACGAGGATCGGCGGAGCCGCCATAACGCGGGAATTTGCCCTCGGATATAAGGTGTCCGCGGTTGCGCACTTGTTGCACTTGCTGGATCCGACGATCGCCAGGGAGTTGGCGCTCGCCGGCCACGGCCTGAGCTATGCGAAGACCGCGCTTCGCACCGTGGCCCTGTCAATGCAGGGCGAGCCGCTGATCATCAGTGGCAGTGAGATCCTTGGCAACGGCATTTCGGCCGCCGATCGCAGTGCGTTTGGGCTTTATCACGCGCGCATGCAAAAATTTTCGCGGTTTATTGCGCGTCAGCACGGACGCGTGCCGCCTCGCTTGGCGTTCAGCTCGTGGCGCGACGCGCTGCCTGCCGCGGCGCTGGGGGTCGACTTACGCCGGCTGGGCAAGCGCGGCATGCGTGAGTTCCTGCGCGTTGCGACCATGAATATCTACGACGTGCTGGAGGACACCTTCGAGAATCCGTTGCTTAAAGGCGCACTGGCGCTGGACGGAGTCCTGGGTGCTAAGCTCGGCCCGCGTTCGGGCAATACCGTCTATGGCGCGCTCTACAGGAACAGCGGCAGCCTCGATGGGCAAGGCGGCGTTCTCGCCTTGCCGCGCGGGGGGATGGGGGCCGTTAGCGACGCCTTAGCCTCCGCGGCTCGCGCCGCCGGGGTCGAGATCCGCTGCGGGTCGACCGTGAGCCAAGTCATCGTCAAGGACGGCCGCGCCACGGGGGTGCGACTGAAACAGGGCACGGACATTGGCGCCGAATGCGTGGTGTCGAACGCCGATCCACGCACGACACTGCTGCAACTGCTGGGCGCCCGGCACCTGGAAGCGGAGTTTGCCCGGCGTGTCCAGCACCTGCGCATCGCGGGTAACGCCGCCAAACTCCACCTGGCGCTCCGTGCCGAGCCGGAATTTCGCGGCGTCCGGCCAGATCAGCTCGGCGAGCGGTTGCTGATTGCTCCGGACATGGCCTACGTTGAGAGCGCCTTCAACCCCGCGAAGTACGGTGAGTTCTCGGCGCAGCCGGTCTTTGAAATCACCCTGCCCTCGCTCCATGATCCCAGCCTCGCGCCCGCCGGGCAGCACGTGCTCTCGGCGATCGTGCAGTACGCGCCCTATGATCTAAAAGGCGGATGGGCAAGGTGCAAGTCGGCCTTCCTGTCGGCCATCATGGCGGTGCTCGAGCAGTACGCGCCCGGCATTGGCGGGCTGGTGTTGCACACCGAACTGCTGACACCGGAAGATCTGGAACAGCAGTTTCACATGGCCGGTGGGCATTGGCACCACGGTGAACTGGCGCTCGATCAATTCATGATGCTGCGTCCAGTGCCGGGCGCGGCGCAGTACGCCATGCCCGTGGACGGGTTGTACCTGTGTGGCGCCGGTTGCCATCCGGGCGGTGGCGTCATGGGCAGCGCGGGGCGCAATGCGGCGCGCGTGATTCTCGGGAAACGGTGACCTATGCAGGCGCGTGAGCATTTTCGTCGGGCGGTGTGCGAGACCCCATTCCACGCACGCACTTCGGCCCTTAATCAACTGAACCTTTGGCATCGCTGGCGGGATCACAGCGTCGCTGACGCCTACTTCGACGTCGGTATGGAATACAACGCGATCCGCAATTCCTGCGCGGTGTTTGACCTCTCGCCGATGACTAAGCATTTGATTACCGGCCCGGACGCGCTCGCGTACATGAACCGGCTGGTCACCCGGGACGTGGCCAAGATCAAGCCGGGCCGCGTGGGCTATTGTCTTTGGTGCGACGATGCCGGGCAGGTGGTCGACGACGGCACCATATTCCACCTCCGCGAAGGCGTGTACCGGCTCTGCTCCCAGGAGCGGCAACTTGATTGGCTGCTGTGCTCGGCGCTTGGATTCGATGTCAAGGTTGTCGAAGAGACTAATGAGGTGGCCGGGCTCGCGGTGCAAGGTCCGACCAGTTGCGCGGTGCTAAAACGGTTCGGCCTCGCGGGCATCGAGACGATGACGCCGTTTGGGCTACGCACCTACCCTTTCGAGAACACGGAACTTATGGTGTCCCGCACCGGGTACACCGGGGACTTGGGCTACGAACTGTGGATTAATCCGGATCAAGCGCTGAGGCTGTGGGACCGGTTATTTACCTCAGGTCACGATCACGGTATTCGTGCCATCGGGACCCTGGCTCTGGAAATGAGTCGCGTTGAGGCCGGCTTCATTCAGGCCGGCGTTGATTTCCTGCCTGCCGACCGAGCCGTGCGTGTCGATCGCACCCGCTCGCCGTTTGAACTGGATCTGGGCCGGCTGGTGGACTTCGGCAAGCCCAACTTTACCGGGCGCCGCGCGCTCTGGGCCGAAAAGCAGCGGGGTTCTCGCTACCGCCTGGTACGACTGGACGTGGAAGGTAACAAGCCCGCGAAGGATGCGTACATCTACGATCCGCAGCGCAAGAATATCGGGGTGGTCACTTCGTCCATGTGGTCCCCGGCCGCCAAGGCAAGCATCGCCCTGGCTTCAGTGCAAATGCCCTGGGGCAAGTCCGGCGAAGAACTGTTTGCCGAGATTTTCTACCAGAAGGAACTCAAGTGGAATCGGTTTATGGCGCGTTGCCGGGTCATCGACACCGCGTTCTACGATCCCGCGCGACGACGATTAACCCCGGCGCCGGATCTTTAGGGAAGGCGCGCCGCGCATGGCTGCGGGCATACAACGCTACTGGACGGGCGGGACGGGCAAAGGGCCGCCACTGATCGATCACGCCCAGGGCATGCACATCTGGGATAAATCCGGCAAGCGCTACATCGATGTGACCTCCGGTCCGATCGCCGTTAACATTGGGCATGGTAACGCGCGCGTACTTCAGGCCATGCGTGAGCAGGCCGCGCGCGTGTGCTTTGCCTATCCCAGCAATTTTGAGAGTGCCGACAGCACTGAGCTGAGCGCGCGGCTCGCGAAGCTTGCCGGGCCGGGTCTGGACTGCGCGTTCTTCGTGTCGAGTGGTTCGGAAGCCGTGGAGAAATGTCTGCAATTCGCGCGTCGCGCGGCAATCGCGGAGGGCAAGGGCGGGCGCTATAAGGTCATCAGCCGCAATCCGTCCTACCACGGCAGCACCCGAGCGACGATGGCGCTCTCGGCAGACCCCGCCTACACGCCCTACCTGACGGGCTGGCCGACGGGATTGCAGGTCACCGCGCCCTTGAGCTACCGGCCCCCCGAAGGCCTCAGTCACATCGAACACGCGCATCAGTGTGCCGAGGAATTGCGTGCCCGCATCGTCGCGGAGGATCCCGGGCTCGTGCTGGCCTTTATCATGGAGCCGGTGATGGGATTTTGCGGTGGCGCGAGCAGCGCGCCGCCCGAGTATTACCGCCGGGTGCGAGAGATCTGCGATGAGTTCGGGGTACTGCTGATCTACGATGAAATCGTGAGCGGCGCCGGCCGCACGGGCACTTTCCTGGCGGCGGAGCACTGGCCGGGAGCTCGCCCGGATCTGGCGATCCTCGCCAAGGGATTGGGGGGCGGATACCTTCCGCTCTCAGCCTTCCTGGCACCCACGCGGCTGGTCGATGCGGTGGCAGGAGCCGGTGGCTTCCACGTCGGGCACACGCACAAAGCCCATCCCCTCGCCTGTGCCGTGGGCTTGGCGGTGCTTGCAGAAACCGTGGAACAAGATCTCATTCAGAGAGCGCGCGATTCGGGGGGGTACCTACGTGCACAGCTGGCCCGCTTGCAGCAGGGCAGCACGATCATCGGCGACGTGCGTGGGCTCGGTATGCTCAATGCCGTCGAAATCGTCGGCGACCGAGCCACCAAACGCATGTTGCCGCGGGAGTTGGACGTGGTGGGCCGCATACAGGCGCTGGCGCGTGAACAAGGATTGCTGATCTACGGTCGGCGCACGCATGCCGGTCGCTTTGGCGATTGGATCATGGTCTCACCGCCCCTGATCGCGACGCACGCAGACGTCGACGAGATCGTCGCCGGATTGGGGCGCTGCCTGTCCGAATACCAGCACGAACTGGCGAGCCGGCCCTAGCGCCGCGCTTCGTACACCTTGCGTGCCGCGGCAATTTGAGCGAGCGTCAATTCGCGTTCGGCGGGATCGTTGTAATCCGGATGGTCTTTGGCCCCCGCCGCCAGGCGGTCCACCCAGGCGATAAAGTAATCGGCGTCCTTCCCGCAGTGGACGTCGGAGCCGGGCCGAGTGAAAAACACCGGACTGGTCGTGGCGTAAGGATAGATGTCGAAGATGTCTGGATCGTCGTGCTCGTTCCAGGCGCGCAACAGCACCCAGCCAGGCGCCGTGACCTGGAGCGACACATCGACATCCGCACTGCGCCGATCGCCCCGAAGCAGTATGTCGCGGACGACCTTTCCGTCCTGGACCAGTTGCAGATGGTCCATGGGCACGATGGAGCGCATAAATCCCTTTACCTGGAGCTTCGAACCACCGGCGGATATTCCGATTTGGCTCCCCGGCGCCTTACCTTCGACTTCGAGGCCGACCAATGCGCTGTTGGTGGCTATGCTGCGGCCCGCCTTCAGTGCTTGAAGCCAGTCTTTTAGCCGCGTATGCAGTTCAGCGGGTCCGCTATTGCTTGGATCGTGCGCCCCGTCCTGAACGAAGGTCCGATACAGGCCTACCGGACCGTGCAGTGAGGCGAAATTGGCCATGGCATCCGTGCCCCCGGCCGCCGCTACCCTGAATCCGCAGTTCAGTAATCGATGCCAGACTTCGGCCGTTGCGCGGTGATTGTCCGAAAAGCCGACGACTTCGTAGTAATCAACCTTGCCGAGCGCCACATCGACCGGCAATTCGCTGGTCAGTGTCTCGTCATGCGCCGGGTCCGGCACGTGGTCGTAGGGATGGACATACCCGACCAGTGCCGATTGCGCGTGGGCCAGGTCCGCCACTGCGGCGTTGGTTGGATACAGGCTGGCCGCCGCCGTGTTTGTGTACGCGGCGTATCCCGGCAGCAGAAAATGATCGTCGAGCCCCAACAGCCCCAGGTGCCCCCAGTAACTGGTGTGGTACTCCTGGCCGTGTGACAGCAGCACCTGCGCAGTCGAGGCCGGGTCGGGTTCGGGGGAAAAATAATCGTAATCCGGAATGCGCTGCTCTTTGTTGACGACCAGATCAAAGACCACATCCAGGTCCTCGGCGCTCGCCTGTCGCACCAGATGCTCGGGCGTGTTGCGGTATGCACCCGCGTAGTCCATGTGCACGTGGACGTCGGCACTGTGCCAGGTTGCACGCCACAGGGGAGGGACTGGCAAGGGTTTAAGCGCGATGTCGACCGACACGCTCTCTCCGGCGCGAACCAGTATCTCGCTACGTGCAACCTGCGTAGCCAGGCCACGGTACACGGTGATTTTTGCCAGCCCCGGGGGCAGCGCGAGCATTGAGCGGCCCTGGCTATGAAAGTAGTGCGTCTCGAAGGGTGCCAAGCTGCGATCGTAGCCGTCCTCGGCGTGCATCCAAGTGTCGTCGGGCGCATAGGCGCGCCCGTCGGCGGCCACCACAGCAACGCGCGCTGACAGCTCGGGCCCGTGCGCGGCGACTCCGGTGATATGCACCTGGAGTTGACCCATCGGCTTGAGGTAGCGACGCTCGCGAATCGCCAGCACCTGCGAGCGTGCGCCCGGAACCTGGATCACGTGGATCTGCGTGTCACCGGTGCTGTTGCTGAGGTACGCAATAGAGTGCCCGTCCGCCGACCAGCGCGCGTTTGTGGCATCACCCGTACCGTAAGTGAGGGCCAGCGGATCGCCGTTGCCGGCCGCCGTGGTGCTCCAGATTTGATGCCAGTTTCGGCCGGCGTAGGAGGCGTAGATGATCCGCCTCCCATCGGGTGACCAGTCGGGCCGGGCCCGCCACGTGGTCTCTTCCTGTCTCACTAGGCGCGGTTGCGCGTCCCGAGTCAGTGCGCGTCGCCAGATGGACCCGGTGCCGTAGATAATCTCCGGATTCCCCACGTAGGCAATCTCGTTCCCGTCCGGCGACCAGCTGGGCGACAATTCATGATCATAGGCGCTGTAGTAGTAACGTGCCGTGGTGCTC
>JBBQTF010000056.1:0-11869 GCA_038234675.1 Steroidobacterales bacterium | reverse complement strand
CTGCCCGTGCTGGCATTGGACGGGGGCTATGGAGGCATCGTCGTAGGCAATGAAGGTTTTACGACGGTGGCGTTGTGCATGCGCCGCGATAAACTGCGGGAGCTTCGTATAAGAAGTCGTGGCCTAGCCGCTGCGGTGGTTGTTGAAGCTCACCTGCGCGAGTCGTGTCGCGGGATCCGCGACGCCCTGCGGGGCTCGCGGCGCAAGGGGCCCTGGCTCACGGTGGGTCCCCTGCAGCCCGGCATGCGTTTGAACGAGGCGGCGGGTCTATTTCGAGTGGGCAACGCGTCCGGGGAAACCCACCCCCTGATTGGCGAGGGTATCAGCATGGCGTTGCAGTCATCGAACGTTTTGGTTGAGATCCTTCAGAGTCACGCTGACCACCTGACTGACGCGCGAGTGTTGCGCGCTACGCATGACTCCTACAAAAAAGCGTGGCAAAAAGCTTTCCTGCCCCGCTTGCGGTTCGCCTCGCTTTACGCTCACCTCGCCATGCGTGCGCCGCTAGCAACGGTTGTCGAGGGGTTGCTTAAGCGGCGGCCAGGGGTGCTGACCGCCGCGGCACGCCTTGCAGGAAAAGCGAGGAAGCCGATTATTTCTCGAGATCTTGACGAAAACCTGTATGAGTACGCTGGAAGCTTTGCAGGATATTCTAATAAAAGGCTACCGAGTTGCGCTCCGCTCGGCAGGTCTGGGCGCCGAGAGCATCGATTACATCAACGCACATGGTACGGCCACCAGCCAGAATGATGCGGTGGAAACAGCCGCATCAAAGCGGTATTCGGCGAACGTTCTTTCTCAATTCCCATGAGTTCCACGAAATCGACGCACGGACACCTGCTGGGCGCAGCCGGCGCTCTCGAATTCGTTATTTCTGTCGCTTGCATGACCAGGGGCGTCTTGCCGCCCACCATGAACCTGGATGTGATGGACCCGGCGTGCGACTTGGACTATGTCAACGGCGGTGCGCGCACGGGATGCGCGATTCGCGCGGTCATATCGAATTCGTTTGCGTTCGTCGGGACCAATGCGGTCCTTATTGCTTCCGCTGCGCGCACCTATTGATGCAAATAATGCGTTGTGACCTTCCACACCGTTGTTTTTTGCCGTGCTACAACTGGTGTTGGCATGAAATGGGGTTCGAGCCGACCTTAAGGTGGCAGAAACGCGGCGACCGTGATGCCGAGCTCCTATCCGCATCACGGCCGCCAATCACATGTTCCGATGTTAGGGTGCGATCTGAATACGACGCGGCATTGCCTTGGCCTGCTTCGGTATCCTGACCGTGAGCACGCCGTTTTTCCCGGTCGCATTGACTTTTTCGCTATCCACGGTGTCCGCCAACACGAAACGGCGAAAGAAATAGCCCTGCCCGCGCTCAGCACGCTGGTACTGAGGCTCCTCATCGCCCTTATTCTTGCCTTGCTGGGACCTCTGCCCCGCCAAAGTTAGTACTCCGCCTTCCAGCGTTAGGTCTACATGGCCGGGATCGACACCGGGCAGATCGACATAAAGCTCGAAGCGATCCGCGTACTCGTGAATGTCCACGGCCGGCACCCAGGTAGCGGTAGCGGAGCTGCTGTCGCTCTGATTCACATTGACGAAGAGTCGATTGATCTCTTCCTGAAGCCGCGGCATCAGGGTCCCTTGATCCTGCCTCAAAATATTGTTCACGGCGCATACCTCAGAGTTTTGATTGTCACGATGCGCACCTCGGTCTTCCGAGGACGTCCAAACCCGAATTAGGGGCGCTAAAGACAAATTCAAGGGGTACCGCGAACGAATTTGGGGACCAACCACGGCGCAATCAGCCTGCGCTCCGTGTGTCTGGACTACGCGTTCGGGCAGGCCGAATGCTACGAGCCCCGGTGTGGTAAGGCCCTGACCAGCCTTCCATCGGTTGCGTTGTGCCACGCAAACAGCGGAGGTCCTTTTGTCCGGGGGGGTACTCCGGGGTTTGTGATGGCGAGCACACTGGCGAGCCCGCAACAGCGGTAGGGTGACGCTGAGGCTTCAATCAACGCCATTCAGCGGATTGGAACGGCAGCGTTATGCACCTGAAAAAGCCATGATGCCTTCGGTACGGGTAACCGGGAGTTTGCTCCTGATCACCGTCCTGCTAAACGCGTGCACCAGCATGAGTGCCCAGGAATGCAGTGTCCTGGATTGGCGTAGCGTGGGCTACGAGGATGGCGTGGCCGGCTTGCCGGGTAGTCACATAGGCCACTACCGCGAAGCCTGTGGCAAGCACGGCGTTGCGACAGACCTAAGTGCCTATCAGGCCGGTCGCGAGCTTGGACTGCGCGAATACTGCCAACCGGCTAACGGATTCGATTTCGGCGCGCGCGGCGGCAACTATCAAGGAGTCTGCCCTGTCTCGTTGGAGCGTGACTTCCTCAGTGCCTACGACTCTGGGCACCAGCTTTTTACGCTTGAATGGCGTGCCACAAATGCGACACGCCAGCTTGAAAATAAGCGCAATGAGCTCAACGGAATAGAGCAGGGGATCGTCAGCGATGCTGCGGTCCTCGTCGCAGAGGAGTCCACCGCAGAGAACCGTGCTCACGCTCTGGTCGACAGCACTCAGCTGGCTGAGAAAAAAGGACGCACAGAGGCAGAGATAATCGAACTTGAACGAGATCGGACGAGATACGAGCGGGATTTGCAAGCCTATCGGGCGACTCTCGCTGCCAACCGCTGAGACTGCGGAGTGCCCGCTATCTTTTCGGGAATAAGACTCACTTCGCGTCAATAAGTCGTGGAAACACTTGTTTTGACCGAGAACCTCCTAAGCTGCGGTTAGCTCAATCTCGGTCGGGGAAGTTAAATTCCGGAGCGCCGCCGGAAGGGCGGCTCCTTCGGCATGAAACCATGGGCAGGCCGCTCTTTACTTAGGCTAAGCCCAGTTCACACAAGCCTGCAATATCGCGGCCTTTGGTGTCTTTTAACTGTGGGAACGCCTCCCGAGCAGCCGGTTTCATAGGCAATGTCCCGACGGGCCGTCTAGGCCTTCCGGCGGCCCTTGACGCTTTATCCTACGATTAGACCGGGCAGGGCACCTACGACACGCAGGTTCTGGGACTCTTCACCGATTTGCCATGTAGCCTTGAGAATGGGTTATTTTCTCAACATGGGGCGACATCTGCACCTGGGGTTCAAGGCAGGAGTAGAGCAAACTGCGACTCGGTCATTTTAAAGACATCCCGGGGCGATAGCTTGGCCACCATACGCATAGGCATTTCCGGTTGGCGCTATGCACCTTGGCGGGGCACGTTTTATCCAAAACACCTGCCGCAGGATGATGAGCTAAAATATGCCGCCAGCATACTGCCGGTCATTGAGCTCAATGGGTCGTTCTACTCATTGCAGCGGCCCGCGAGCTACGCGAGCTGGTACGGGGACACGCCAGAAGACTTCGTCTTCGCCGTGAAGGCGCCGCGCTATATCACGCATATGCGACGGCTCAAGGAAGTAGAGTCGCCCATTGCAAACTTCTTTGCTTCCGGTGTGTTCAATCTCCGCCATAAGCTCGGCCCCATCCTGTGGCAGTTTCCGCCCAACTTCAAGTACGACTACGAGCGCATGGCGCGTTTTCTCGACCTTCTGCCCCACGACACGCAGGCTGCGCTGGCTGTGGCGCGAAGACGCGATGGCTTCATGAAGGGCCGAAGTCGGCTCGCTATCGACGCCAACCGAAAAGTGCGCCATGCCATCGAAATTCGTCACGACAGTTTCCTGAATTCCTCTTTTGTCGACCTCCTGCGCGAGCACAACGTCGCGCTGGTCATTGCCGAGACCGCGCGGCGCTGGCCCATGACACACGACATTACTGCGGATTTCATCTACATGCGGCTGCATGGAGACAAGCAGCTGTACAAAAGCGGCTATTCGGACCGGGCGCTGGATAAATGGACACGTTGTGTCGCCTGTTGGCATCGCGGTTCGGAGCCAAAAGACTCCCAGAAAATCTCACGAAAAAAACCGCCCTCAAACAAACCCAAGGATGTCTATTGCTTCTTCGACAACACCGATGTGAAGCTGCGCGCTCCGTTCGACGCCCAGACGTTGGCGAGAAAACTGGGCCTGAAAGGCCCGTCGATAAACGCTGATTCCTGACGAGGGTGAAATTAACCTTTTCAGACTCCTCGGCGACTCTGGGTGTTTGTCGTAGCAGGCGAACGGCCTCACGCTAAAGCTAAGGTGGCGCCGAGGATGAAAATGTAGGGCCTGCGCCATATAAGCTAGGTTGCTGGCCCACACGAACTTCGATTTCTTTGACACGGGATCGGCGAGAATGGGCGATCTATATCGGAGATAAAAATGACTGCTTCTGTCCTGACTCCGGACATGTTGCGAAACATGCATGCGTACTGGCGCGCTGCCAACTACCTGTCGGTGGGACAAATCTATCTTCAGGACAACCCGTTGCTGGAACAGCCATTGACGCTTGCCCACGTCAAGCATATGCAGCTCGGGCACTGGGGCACCACACCCGGCCAGAACTTCATCTACGTGCACTTAAATCGCGTCATTACGAAGTACGACCTAAACATTATGTATGTTTCGGGTCCCGGGCATGGGGGCCCCGCGGTGGTAGCCAATACCTACCTTGAAGGCACTTACAGCGAGATTTATCCGCACATTAGCCAGGACCGCGGCGGCCTACAAAAGCTGTTTCGTCAGTTCTCCTTCCCGGGGGGCATCCCCAGCCATGTTTCACCAGAGTGCCCCGGCTCGATTCACGAAGGAGGGGAGCTGGGCTATTCACTGAGCCATTCTTTCGGAGCGGCATTCGACAATCCCGACCTGATCGTCGCTTGCGTCGTGGGTGACGGGGAGGCTGAGACCGGTCCGCTCGCTACCGCCTGGCACTCCAACAAATTCGTTGATCCCGCCACGGACGGTGCAGTGCTGCCCATCCTTCACCTGAATGGCTACAAGATCTCCAATCCGACGCTGCTCGCGCGCATTACTCAGGAAGAGCTGGCACAGCTTTTGCGCGGATACGGCTGGGCCCCCATTTTTGTGGAAGGCCACGAGCCTGAACCGATGCACCAGGCTATGGCCTCTGCGCTCGACGCGGCGATAGAGCAGATACGACAATTCCAGGCGGAGGCACGCTCGAACCCTGACAGCCCGCGACCGCGCTGGCCGATGATCGTTCTGAAATCCCCCAAGGGGTGGACAGGACCTAAGAGTGTCGACGGCTCGCCGAACGAAGGGACGTTCCGATCGCACCAGGTCCCCATACCGGTCACCCCCAAATCGCCTCCGGAGCACCTGAAGCTGCTCGAGGAGTGGTTGCAAAGTTACCGGCCCGCCGAACTGTTTGACTCCCGCGGACGGCTTAATGCAGACCTCGCGCAGCTCGCGCCCGCCGGAACGCGCCGCATGGGGGCCAACCCCCATGCCAACGGGGGTCAGCTGCTCCGGGATCTGCAGCTGCCGGACTTCCGAGCGTACGGGGTGGATGTGCCGCAGGCCGGAGCGCCGGGCGTCGGCGACAGCCATGTGCTCGGACGATACCTGCGCGATGTGATTAAGCTCAACATGGATGCGCGCAATTTTCGGATATTCGGGCCGGACGAAACGCTTTCCAACGGACTCGAGTCCGTGTTCGAGGTGACCGAGCGCCAATGGAATGCGGCAACAGTCGACGGCGACCAGTGGCTCGCCCGAACGGGTCGCGTTATGGAAGTTTTAAGCGAACATCAGTGCGAAGGTTGGCTGGAAGGCTACCTGTTGACCGGCCGGCATGGAATATTCAATTGCTACGAGGCCTTCATCCACGTTGTGGATTCCATGTTCAACCAGCACGCCAAATGGCTAAAGGTCTCGGGGCAACTTCCGTGGCGTGCGAGGATTGCCTCGCTCAATTTTCTGCTGACCTCGCATGTCTGGCGGCAGGATCACAATGGGTTTACGCACCAGGATCCGGGATTCGTGGATCATGTGATCAATAAGAAAGCCAGCATTGTCAGAACCTACTTCCCTCCGGATGCCAATTGCCTGCTGTCAGTCATGGACCACTGTCTGCGCAGTCGGCACTACGTGAACGTCGTGACCGCAGGCAAGCACCCTTCACCGCAATGGCTCACCATGGCCGAAGCGGTGCGCCACTGTGCGGCCGGCGTCGGGGTGTGGCGCTGGGCCAGCAACGAGCGAGGAGAGGGGCCCGATGTGGTTATGGCTTGTTGTGGCGATGTTCCGACGCTCGAGACGTTGGCGGCGGTTTCAATATTGCACGAACATTGCCCGAATCTAGGGGTGCGCGTTATTAATGTAGTCGACCTGATGCGTCTCCAACCCCCTTCAGAGCATCCGCATGGCCTGAGCGATCAGCAGTTCGATGAGCTTTTCACGCCTGACAAACCCGTTATCTTCGCATTCCATTCCTATCCATGGCTCATACACCGTTTGGCCTATCGCAGAACGAACCACGCCAATATACACGTGCGCGGCTACAAGGAGGAGGGGACGATCACGACGCCCTTCGACATGACCGTGCTCAACGACATGGATCGTTTCCACCTGGTAATGGACGCGATCTCTAGACTCCCGCAGACCGCCGAAGCCGGTCGTGCCTTGGTGGAAATGATGCGCAACAAGCTTACTGAACATCGCCAGTACATCGAGCTGCACGGCCAGGACATGCCCGAGGTTCGAAACTGGAAGTGGGTGCCGTATACAACCTAGGTGAGCGCTGCGTACAGGTAGGAGGTCAGGGGCCAAACGGGCGTCCTCCCTGGGGCGGAACACGCTGGAGGTCATGGACACCACGGCGCTGAGGCAGCGCACACCGGAGGCTCGGTTGCCGCCGCACGCCCCTCAATAGTGCTTTGAAGACTTGCGCGCACTGACATTGACCGCTTACTCCCGGCCGGATTCGGCGGGCTAACGGCGTTGGTGTGCGCCAGGGGCCGTGCGGCTTAAAAATAGAACCGCGCAGCCGCTAGCTAACGCAGCCGATCCTGCGCCGATGAGCGCTGACATTCGGAACCCCGATGCAAACAACTCGGCGGATTCCTGTAGCGCGAACAAGAACCCCAGCAACGCGGTTGCAATTAGGCCAGCGATGCGAGCCACCGCACTGTTGAATCCGGAGGCAGCGCCAACATGATCAACGTCGACCGAGACGATTACGGTTGTCGTGAGCGGCGCTACGCTAATACCCATCCCGATAGCCACCAGAAGGGTGGCGGGTAGGATATCGGTCCAATAATTGACCTCGTCAATGCTCACGCGCGCGTACAGCGCAAGGCCTAGCGCGACTATCGCCGCGCCGATCGCCAGGGGCAGCCTCCCACCGATGCGTGCGGTCAGCCTACCCATCACCGGCGAGCCAAGGCCGATCACGAGCGGTAGCGGCAGAAGCGCCGCGCCAGCAGCGATCGCCGAATAGTGCGCGACGCGGATCAGGAAAAACGGCAGTAGTACCAGAAGCCCGCCGAGGCTGCCGTAAAGAAAGAACGTTAGGAGCGTAATGCCGATGAAGGTCCGCGTCCCGAACATCGCCAGCGGCATGATCGCTTGCTGACCACGCTTTCGCTCCACCCAGAGGAATACGCCAAAAAGCGCAAACCCGGCTGCCGTAGCCAGCCAGCGCCAGGTCGCCGAGGCACTGGCCGTGCTAGCTGCGGTCAGCGACCAGGTAAGAAGGCCTAGGGCAACAGTCGCGAGTCCTGCACCCGCCCAGTCAAGCGACGGTGACTGGCGCCGATCCTTGCTCTCTGAGACGTACGCCCAAGTCAGATAGGCCGCAGTGGCGGCGACAGGAAGATTAATGAGGAAGATCGTTCGCCATCCGATCGTATCGACGAACCAGCCGCCGACAAGTGGCCCGAGTGCCCCGGCCACTGCTCCAGCGGCGGCCCAGATACCTATCGCCCGGCCGCGTGCCTCGCGGGTGAATGCCGAGCCGAGGATGGCGAGGCTGTTTGGCATGAGCAGCGCGGCGCCGAGGCCCTGCAGGCATCGGCCGGCGAGCAGCCACCCTAGGGTGGTCGCAGCCGCACAAAAGACCGATGCCACCGTGAATAGCGTGACCCCACACAAAAATAAGCGTCGCCGCCCGAAATGATCCCCTGCGCCGCCGCCGAGCAACATCAGCGCTCCGAGCGGAAGGAGATAGGCGTTGATGGTCCAGGAGAGTTCGGCGGAACTGGCATGGAGATCGCCCGCGATTGCGGGCAGCGCGACATTCACGACCGAGCCGTCGATGAATGCCAGACTCGACCCGAGAATCGTGGCGACAAGCGTCGCACGGGGATGCGCCGAGCTGCCCGAATCAGTAGTGACCGCAATGGCAGTGTCGCAGGGTCCGGTGACCGCGCCCGACATCGGGCTAATTCCTTACCCGCAATGGGAGCCGTGGGCGCATGGGCGTCACTATCGTCCTTGAGTTCGATGGCGTCTTGGTATGAGTTTATCGACCTATACCACCGTACCTATGAATGTTACAACGCTTCGGGTCTGATCTCCCGGGCAGCCACCACTGGTAGTGCCGCTACGGGCGATCTTTATCCGTCCCATGGACCAGAGCTTCTTGTATCGTAGGTTTATGCCACCCGGACGTACGGTCAAGTTCTCAATCTACGCGGCGCTCGCCAGCAATCTCGCGATTGCGGCTCTGAAATTCGCGGCGGGGGCGGTTACCGGCAGCTCAGCCATGCTGAGTGAGGGTGTGCACTCGCTCGTGGACACGACCAACGAGCTGCTGCTGTTGTATGGAATCAGGCGGGCCGCTCGGCCCGCCGATACCAACCATCCCTTTGGCCACGGTCGCGAGCTCTACTTCTGGAGCTTCATTGTCGCAGTTCAGGTGCTAGTGGTCGGTGCCGTGGCGACCGGCTATGAAGGCGTCAATCACGTGTTACACCCCCAACCGATCCAATACCCGCAAATGAACTACATCATTCTGGGCGCCTCATTCTTGTTCGAGAGCGTTTCGTGGTGGTTCGGGCTCAAGGCATTTCGGGCAACCAAGGGTTCGCAAAGCTATGCGGAGGCCTTTCGGAAGAGCAAGGATCCGACCACGTTCATAGTGCTGTTCGAGGATACCGCGGCACTAGTCGGACTCCTGATCGCGGCGGCGGGAATTACAGCTGCCCAGGTCTTCAACGCACCACGGCTTGATGGAGTGGCGTCAATCGGAATTGCACTCGTGCTATTAGTGTCATCGCTCCTGCTGGCACGCGAGACCAAGGCGTTGCTTATAGGCGAAACCGCACATGCACACCTACGTGATGCTCTCCTGCGCATAGCTGACGAAGATCCCGACGTTCGGCACGCAAATGGAGTGCTGGCCGTGCAGTTGGGTCCAACTCAGGTGGTCGCAGCACTCAGCCTCGAGTTTCACCAAGAGTTGACCACTAAGCAGATCGAACGGTGCGTCAACCGGATCGAAACCTCGATCTGCCGCGCCTTTCCAGAGGTCGTCATACTTTTCGTCAAACCACAAAATGCAGAGATTTGGCTGAGTCGGATGAAGCCCCGGGCGCCAACTCCCGGTGACAATCCGGAAGAATAGGCTTGTCAGGTTGAGGCGCGATCCCGCACCGCCGCCGGCGATGGACACCACCAAGTAATAGTTGACCTACATCGCGCGATTCGATGTTGCGCTAGAGTCTTCACTGCCCCCCGGGATAACCGACGCCACCAGCCACTCCTTCGGCAGCGCGAGTTGCTCCCCTCAAAGTCACGCCGATTCTTTTTCTCCTATCTGTAGAACTGCGCCTGCGGATAGCGGTACATACCGAGTGCAGGAAAAACGTTCGCTGCTCCGGCGTTAGGCTGGCGCAAGTGAAGTTGCGGACTATGAGCCACGGGGCACGCAGTCGGCGTATCTGTGCACGGAGGATCGACATCGGTCCGCAGGTCTTAATCTCGGAACTATCTCCGGAGTTATCCATGAAACCGCCACATGTCTCACTGTGCATCACGCTAGGAGTTGCGATGAGCTGCCTCAGCGTCGCCTACGCCGAGCAACCGCCAGCGCCCTGTCACCCCAACCCCCAGGCCGCAGCCGATCGCGCGGCCGTGGCCAATCGCGGTGATATTTTAAAGTTGCCGCAGCCATTGCAAGATCGGTTGGTGCGCCTTGCAGACCGACCGCATACATATTTGCCGTTACAGGCATTCGCCGAGGCGGACAAGCCAAGTCAACTGTTTCAATATTATCTGCTCGATAGCAATGGCTTTGAGCGCAATGTTTTTACTGCGCTAATCCCCGGTATCAATGACCAAGTTCAACTGACCGCGACTGGTGCAGATTGCGGATTACCCACGGTAGGTGCGGTACGCATGGTATTGGAGCCTAAACCCGGGTTGCCGACCGACCCCGCGAACCCCAAGGCATTTATCGACGTCTTCACCGATATTGATCCGCTATTCGTTATAAACAACGAAAGCGGGTGGTACGAAGGTTGGATGATTTACGATATCACGGTGCCTCAAGTGGCGGCACCCCGGTCCAATGGTCACGCGCAGTTCGGCACGGTTACCGTTAAGGACGCCCAGATGCTTACGCAAATGGGCGACCATCACAACGTCGCGGGCGCGATCTTCACCATGGATGGAAAGGCCGTCCATTTTCCCGGTCCAGCCGATCACTTTCCGGATAAGCAAACCAACGTGGTGCCGATATACGAAAGCATGGGCGCCTATAACGCACTGCAACAGAGCGACATTCATTCGTATTGGGAGTTTAACTATCTAGGCACTAATTGGATTCATCCCCTGTATGAGCTGCCCTTCACTGGAGGATTCCCCGATGACTTCGGCAAGGCCGCCGACAGCTTCAAGGACGGTGAAATCGGCAAGCTGCAGTCGATTGTGCCCGGATCGGGCCCGAGGGGAGTCAACAACGATCCCAGGGTGGTTGGCGACAATCCCAATTTGCCTCGCGATCCGGACAAGTTTGACGGCACGGTGGACTCACAGCGCGAATTTCGTGAGCGCGGAGTACCGAGCGGGCTAGCCGAAGAGATTTATCTTGACGTCTACGAAAGACCGGCGTCCTTTGAGCCCAATGTGAAGAACCTCCAGCGGCGGCTCTTTGATGCCTATGCGGCTGAAGTCGCCCGTGTTGACAGCAATGGCGACGGAATCATATCGGCAGCCGAGGGTGATCCCGATACCGCATCGGACGGATTCCAGGATAATTTCCGCCTGTATGTTTCCGCGACCGAATTTGATCGGTTTGCGGTAACCCGCGAGATAAACGACGGATTACTAGCGCCCCGTTTTGCGCCGAGTCAGCGCGCTTGGGTCCTCTCAGGATTTCGTGTGTCGGTGGCGCCTTCGGTGCCCGCGTCTGCTGGCCGTGACGGAGATGACCGGTAGTAGCTCCAACTCAGTGAGCAGAAGGCCGCGATTGAAAATCACGGCCTTCTGCTTTTGCGCAAGCTACGGTAAGCTATCAGTTTGAGCGGGGCTGGCGCCGCTCATCACTTGTTCCCCGTTCCAGGCCGTCCCGGCGGGCGCGGCACAGAGCGCTACGCTCGCCGCCAATCTGGCACTCAGTGCGCGCACGATTGCCCGTGCGCCGGTCAAATTCACCCGCGACCAATAATGAAGTGCTCAACATGGATCTTTCTCTTTGTGCGGCGCACTCGATCGCTACAGGTTGATATAAGTCAGCGTGCATCTTTTTACAACTGCTGGCCGCTGCTGCAGGACCTGCGTATCGGAATCTGGTACCGGATATAGGCACAACAATTTTAGGTATATACCGGCACCATGCGGCATTAATGCACCCGACAGGTAAGCTTGTCGATGACCGATTGTATTGCCTGCATTGCGATGGGGTCACTCTCCCGTCGAATTCACAATCGGCGACTTAAACTGTTCAGCCGTGCTTGGAACGCAC
>JBBQTF010000055.1:0-12460 GCA_038234675.1 Steroidobacterales bacterium | reverse complement strand
TATCGCGGTGTCAAAGCTCGAAAACTTGCCAACAAGAAAAAAGACGCGTAAAAATCGTCGCCTTCGGCTCCGCCGGTAACCCCTTCACGGTGGTACCCAACTTAGGAAATCAGCCGGTCCCCAACGGGGAAATCCTGCACGTGGCAAAGAATGACCGGTCGGTACGCATTGAGGTGGGATACGGCCTCGAAGGGGCGCTCAATGACGCTACGAGCAAGCGCATCATCAGTGAGACGATTGCCCCTCGCCTTACAAAAGGCGATTACTATGGCGGCATTGCGGCGGGGGTCGACCAGATCACCAAGGTCATCGACGGCGAGTCGTTGCCCGAACCGGCGCCAAGCCCTGCTGGCATGAGGTCGGACGTCAGCCGCTATATACCCATTCTTTTCCTGCTTGCAATAGTAGTTGGTGGTCTGCTGCGCTCGGTCTTGGGTCGACTCCCCGGCTCGCTCGTGACCGGTGGCGTCGTGGCCGTCATCGCCTGGTTCTTTGCGGGGACCATCGTCACTGCCGTCCTCGCCGGCGCCATCGCTCTCTTCTTTACGCTAGTCGGCGGCTCCATGTTGGGACCTGCCGTCGGCGGCATGCTCAGTGGCTTCGGCGGCGGGGGAATGCGCGGCGGTGGTTTCGGTGGGGGTGGTGGCGGCTTTGGCGGCGGCGGCGCGTCGGGTCGATTTTAACAATGAACCTTCACCGAGTAGCAACCCATTACCTCACCACCCACTGGCAGGTCCACCGGGCGTTTCCGCCATCCAGCTTGCGTGCCATCGAGCAGGCCATCAGGGTAAGCAAGGCTGCCCATGTTGGTGAAATTCGCTTCGCGGTAGAAGGGGCGCTGCATAGCACGCCGCTCTTCAAGGACCAATCGGCAAGAGAGCGCGCCATCGACGTGTTCTCGCAGCTGCGCGTGTGGGATACCGAACACAACACCGGCGTGCTGATTTATCTTTTGCTGGCCGACGGTGCCGTGGAGATTCTCGCTGATCGCGGCATTTATACCAAGGTGCCAGCCGACGAATGGGAGCATATATGCCGCGCGATGGAGTCTGCGTTTAAGCAAAGGAAATTTGAAGAGGGCGTCGTGAGTGGAATTCACGCCGTGACGCAGCACTTGATCCGACATTTTCCTGCTCAGTGCATCGGTCCGAGCGAATTGATCGACCGGCCGGCCATTGTTTAGGAATATCACCGCAACCTCTTGCGGAAAATGATCATTTGAATACCGGCTTGACCGAGGAGGCGCGATGAAGACGAGTGTTATTGAAGTGCACGACATGCTATCGGTGCTGAGCGTGGAGGATGTGGAAAAGCGGATTGGGGAGGTGCCGGGCGTCGACAGCGTCACGGTGAATTACGCTGCCAGAAACGCCACGGTGCGGTTCGACGAAACCCGACTCGAAATCGCCGATATCAAGTCGGCAGTGCGCCAACGCGGCTATGAGTCCGGCGCCCGGGCCCCGACGTCATCGGACCACGGCCATCCAGGCCATCCAGGCCACCCCGGCGCAGGCGAGACGCCTGCGCCGGCGGCACCCGCCGCGCCGAAGGCCGCAGTCGCCTCTGCAGCCCCAGACACCGCGCAAGACGATCATGCGGCACCCGCCGCTCCACCCCTAGCGCCTGCCGACGATGCCCAGAAGGATAAAGCCTCGATGAAAATGAGTTAGCACCACGCACGCCCGTGCCGTGTCCGCCGCCAGGCGGCGGCCGCTTTTAACCCGTCGATTGCATCTAAACAGGAGACCATCATGACGACAGCGAACACTTCCCCAGAAAACCCAAGCGGTTTTTTGGCACCCGCGTTGAGAACTGCTCAGACTGCGGTTCTGCTTCCAGAAGTCCAAGCGATGCTGTGCAGGCTCTCTGATTATGGACTCGGCATTTTCATGCCGCATACGCATAGTGAGCACACGGGCCAATTCGAGCCGCTTCCCGAGGACCTCATCCAGGTGGAGTCGGGTTTGCAAGTCTCCTTCGAACCCCTGGCATACATCGCGGATCATACGGAACGCTTTCTCCCCGTGGGATGGCTTTGGCGTGCTGGTACCTCGGCGCCTGTGGCGGCGTGTGAAATGGTTCGGGAAGACGGACCACACGGTACCGAGCGATACGATAAGCATAAGATGCCAAAATGACACTCATGCCGCGCCTGCACTTCCCGGCCTGCTTAACCGCGGAGGCATTAGAAGACCCAGGCATGAAATACCATCAACGTCATCTGTCAAAGGGAACCGGAGTTGTAACAAGACCATATAGTGTGAAGGCGGCGGAGAAGGTGCCATGAAGACCAGCGTTATTGACGTGCACGCGATGCTGTCGGTGTGGAGTGTCGACGAAGTGGAAAAGCGGATTGGTGAAGTCCCGGGCGTCGATAGCGTCACCGTGAATTTCGCTGCTCGAAGCGCCACCGTGAGATATGACGAGACCCGACTCGAGCTTGCCGATATCAAGTCAGGCGTGCGTCAACACGGCTATGAGTCCGCCGCGACTACGGCGAACGACGGTTACGAAAGCCCTACGGAACCGGGTTTGCGGACTGCTCCCCATACCGCCGCAGTACCGCACACGCCGTCAGAACCCCGAGTGACGCCCCCCTCGCCCGCGATCCCTGCCGCGCCCCCACCGACCGCCGTTACGCCGAAATCGCAACCGGCCCCTGCATCACCAGCCGCATCCGGCGCCGGCCATCAGGTCCACGCGGCGTCCGGACCCCCGCCTGTGATGTCGGCCCAGATGGCACAGGAGATGGGTCACGGCGGAAACAAAGATTTGCCGGCGATGGTGCGCGACATGCGCAATCGATTCTGGATCTGCTTGCTGTTCGCCGTGCCGATATTCGTCTATTCGCCGATGGGGAATCTCTTCCCAGCGCCGTCGCCGCCCTTCGGCTTAGGCCTGAACCAGTGGCTGTTCGGCCTCGCCAGTGCCGCCATCCTCTATCCGAGTTGGCCATTCTTCGTCGCAGCGTGGCGTGCGCTCAGAACGGGTACCCTGAACATGGCAGTTCTAATCGTCTTGAGTGTCGGGACCGGCTACCTGTTCAGCGTCGGTGCGACGTTCCTCTTCGAGAGCAAGCAATTCTACGAGGCGTCAGCCGTGCTGCTGGTGTTCATCCTACTGGGTCACTGGCTAGAAATGCGTGCTCGCGCCGGCGCATCCTCGGCAATCCAGGCCTTGATGAAGCTGACCCCTGCGAAGGCCTTGGTCGTGCGCAACGGCGCCGAAGTGGAGCTCGCGACCGCGGACGTCGTAGTCGGCGATGTCATCGTAATCAAACCTGGCAATAAAATTCCGGTCGATGGGGTGATTGAGACAGGTGATTCGCTGGTCGATGAGTCGATGTTAACCGGCGAGTCGATGCCCGTCCAAAAAGGGGTGGGCGCCACCGTGGCTGGTGCGACGATCAATACGAATGGCAGCTTTCATTATAGGGCGACCAAGGTGGGCGGCGATACCGCACTGGCGCAAATCGTGAAGTTAGTTCAAGAGGCGCAGAATTCCAAAGCTCCCGCACAACTTCTCGCCGACAAGGCCGCTCAGTGGCTAGTTGTGGCCGCAATTGTCGTTGGATTGGTTACGTTTGGCGTGTGGTTTTGGTGGATCGGTCAACCGCTACTATTTGCGTTGACGTTGACCATCACCGTTTTTGTCATCGCCTGTCCGGACGCGCTAGGGCTCGCCACTCCCATGGCGGTGATGGTGGGTACCAGCCTGGGCGCGATGAACGGTATCCTGTTCAAAAACGCCTCCGCATTGGAGGATGCCACGAAACTCAACGTCATCGTCTTCGATAAGACGGGCACCCTGACTGTGGGCAAACCGGAAGTCGTGGAAATAAAGATGGCGGAAGGAATCACTGAGGATGCGCTACTGCTCGCGGCCGCCGCCGTCGAGCAAGGGTCTGCCCATCCGCTCGCGCAGGCCATCCTGCGTCGGGCCTCAAAGCTGACCATCGTCGCACCGACAGGCTTTAAAAATATCGATGGCATGGGAGCGCAGGCGCAGACCGCCGGAGGCACCGTATTCCTGGGCAACCGTCTGCTCATGGACACGCAAAAACTGGCGCTCGGCTCTCTCGAATCGGACGCCGCCCGTTTGCAAGGCGAAGGGCGAACAGTGGTGCACGTGGCGCAGAATGGTCGCGTGCTCGGTCTCATCGCCATTGCCGATGCGGTGCGGCCAACCGCGAAAGCGGCGATCGCCAAGCTGCGCGAGCGCAAAATCGAGGTCGTGATGCTAACCGGGGATAACGCCGGCACCGCCAAGCGTATTGCGGCAGATCTTGGCATCGAGAGTGTACTGGCGGACGTGCTGCCAGGCCAAAAGGCGGCGAAAGTCAAAGAACTTCAGGCGAGCGGCAAGAAAGTCGGCATGGTAGGCGATGGTGTCAATGACGCCCCCGCGCTAACCCAAGCGGATGTCGGCTTTGCGATCGGTGCCGGTACGGATGTCGCCATGGAAAGCGCCGACGTCGTACTAATGAAAAGCGATCCCTATGACATCGTCGCCGCTATCGAACTGTCGCATGCCACGTTGCGCAAAATGCACCAGAACCTATGGTGGGCGGTAGGCTACAACGTGATTGCCTTCCCCCTCGCAGCGGGTGTGCTGTATCCCTTCGTACTCAGCCCGGAAATCGCGGCGTTATCCATGTCGGGCAGCTCGGCGGTGGTCGCGATTAACGCGCTGATGCTCAAGCGCACTAAACTAGCCGGCATAAAGAGTGCAAAGCCTAAAAGTACTGCGCCGGCCGACCCACCCGCGGCCGCGAAAATACCCGTACGAGTTTGAGTAGTCGATATTAGCGCCTCTACCCGCTCGACTGAGGTCGAGTCACACGATCTTCGCCCGCTACAATTGGTGTTCCTGGCGGGGGCCGTGTCCGCGGTATCAGCGGGCTATGGGGCGCTGATGCCGTTGCTCCCCACGTGGCTGACTCGACTCATGCCCGACTTGACGGCGACCGAAGTCGTTCGGCAAGTGGGTTTTTTGAGCGCCGCGTATACGGCCGGCGTGCTGGTAGGTGCGCCGCTATCGGGCTTGATCTCCGATCGAATCGGCCGGCCCCGCATCCTTATCTTCGGTCTGGTCGGCTACGTCGTCAGCCTGTTGTTGCTCCTGCAGCTGCCGTCGAGCGGGGCCTTTTGGGCGATCTACGCGCTGCGTGCGGCGGCAGGAGTGTTCGTCGCCGCCGTGATCCCTGTGGTGCCGGCGCTGGTGGCCTCACACACACCGAAGGCGTTGCGCGCTCGGCGCTTCGCGTGGCTTGGCGCTGCGTCGTTGATCGGTTTCCTCTTCGGCCCTGTATTGAACGATTTGGCCAATGTCATCGCGCGTACTGTTGCCAACGGTGCATCGCTCGCGCCTCTTTCAGAGCATCTCGTCATTGTCCTCTCGGCCATCCTCGGCGCCTCGATGATGTTGGGCCTGGCCTTGACGCTGCCAGAACACCGGGAAGTCGCTAGCGACAGTGACATCGAAACGGTCTTAACGAGCCGCGTGGGCATCGTCTCGCTGTGTGGGCTGAGCGTCGCCCTCATGTTCGTGTTGTCTGGGTTCGAGCTCGGCATCGTTCTACAGGGTAAACAACACGCGAATCTCTCAACCCAACAAGTTGCGATGATGTTCGCGGAATGCGCGTTGGTGATGCTCGGGGTGAATGCGCTGCTGTTCTTCACGTCGGTTCTCAATAAGGTTGCTGCACGCTTGATTATCGCAGTCGGATCGCTGATCGGCATGGCAGGGTTATCAATACTGGCCCTGCACCACACAACCCTATGGATGTACATTGGGGTCAGCCTGACGTCGGGGGGAACAGGACTGGTACTACCGGTGATCTCCTTCCTCGCGGCGGGTACATCACGTCACGCGCTGGGTGCGACCATGGGCACTCTAGCGGCAGCCTCTGGTTTAGGGCAAACGATCGGATCGGTGACCGGTGGTTGGCTTTTCGCTTGGTTGGCACAGGGTGCATTCGGGTGGCTTGCGATTCCGCTTCTGATTGTGCTTATCCTTTTGCTAGCTCGCGCTTCTTGGTTGTCGCTTTGATGCCGGTAGATCCACGTACGAATTTGCCAGGGGAGGCAAGGCTTCACGAGCTGCAGCGCCACGCCTTCGACTATTTCCTCAACCAGACCAATCCTGCAAATGGTCTTGTCGCCGACTCGTCACGGCCAGGCTCACCTGCGAGCATCGCCTCAATCGGCTTCGCGTTGGCGGCTTATCCGGTGGGCGTGGAGCGTGGCTGGATGACGCGCGCGGACGCGATTCAACGCACGTTGACGTTGATGCGTTTCTTCTGGAGGAGCCTGCAGGGGCCGGAACCTGACGCAACGGGATACAAGGGCTTCTACTACCATTTTCTCGACATGACGAGCGGTCGGCGCGCCAACCTATGCGAATTATCCACGGTCGATAGCAGCTTCCTCTTCGCCGGCATGCTCACCGCCGCAGCATTTTTCATTGAAGAGACCGAAGATGAGCAGGAAATTCGGACGTTGACCGATGCGCTTTACGCTCGAGCGGACTGGCCTTGGGCGTGCGATCGCGGGGCTACGGTGACTCACGGGTGGACTCCCGAGCGTGGATTTTTGCCATACCGCTGGGAAGGCTATGACGAGGCTCTTCTCCTGTATGTGTTGGGACTCGGTTCCCCAACCCACCCGCTCCCGACGGAGAGCTACGCCGCCTGGGTTTCTAGCTACCAATGGAAGGAGATCTATGGTCATGCGTTTCTCTACGGTGCTTCTTTATTCATTCACCAGTATTCGCACTGTTGGGTGGATTTTCGCGGCATTCAGGATGCATTCACGCGAGATCGAGGCATCGACTACTACGAGAACAGCTGCCGGGCGACGTATGTTCAGCGCGAATACGCGATTCGAAACCCTCTGAATTTTGATGGCTACGGTGCGAACTTTTGGGGGCTCACCGCGAGCGATGGTCCTGGGTGGACAACGCGCCTAGTCCGCGGCGTTGAGCGTTCTTTCTTCGACTACGTTGCGCGTGGCGTCCCCGACGGACCGGATGACGGAACCATCGCACCCTGGGCCGTGGTTGCCTCGCTTCCGTTCGCCCCCGACATGGTTTCCTCTACCGTACAGCATTTTCAGGATCTGTACCCACAGTTGATAGGGAACAACTGTTTGAGATGCAGCTTCAATCTGAGCTTTCCAAACGAAGCCATCGCCGGCACCGGTTGGGTGTCGCCCTACCATTTCGGCATCAATTTGGGTCCTGTCGTGCTGATGTGCGAGAATTACTGGTCGGAATTACCCTGGCGGCTGATGCGCGTGTGCCCATACGTAATCGCCGGCCTGAGACGCGCTGGATTTAGGAGCGGTTGGCTCTAAGTCGCTGCAATTCCATTCCACGTGCAGTCGCGAGGGCCACCGAATAGTGGCACCGACCGTACCGCGGCGATTACGTGCAGTCCGACCTCCATGGTTACATATTCGCCAGCGGCCCCACCCACGACCCGTGATGAACCGGCCAGCGCCGCAAAGACTGGCCATTCATGTTCATTTACCCCATTCCCAATTCCTAATTTCGGGCATGTCTTGGCCGTTCTTGTCGATGTATTGCTTGTGTTCGATCAACTTGACCTCGAGTTGCTGCTTCAGACGCACACCCTCGTACCCGGTTTGTTGCACGCGATCGACCGTGTCCATTACGAGGTGAAAGCGATCTAGGTCGTTCAATACCGTCATATCGAAGGGTGTCGTGATGGTGCCTTCTTCCTTGTAACCGCGGACGTGGATGTTGTCATGGTTGGTGCGCCGATAAGTTAGCCGGTGAATCAGCCAGGGGTAGCCATGGAAAGCAAAGATGACCGGTTTGTCCTTGGTAAAAAGATCATCAAAATCTATATCGTTCAATCCATGCGGGTGTTCGCTGGAGGGCTGCAGTTTGAACAAATCGATAACGTTGACCACTCGTATTTTGAGCTCCGGCAAATGTATGCGCATGATCGAGACAGCCGCTAGCGTCTCCAAGGTGGGGACATCGCCACAGCAGGCCATGACGACATCGGGTGCTACGCCCTGATCGTTGCTGGCCCACTGCCAGATGCCGATACCTGCAATACAGTGTTTGACCGCGGCATCCATTGTGAGCCACTGCGGCGCCGGGTGCTTGCCCGCGATCACGACGTTGACGTAGTGCCGGCTGCGTAGACAATGATCCATCACGGAGAGCAGGCAGTTTGCATCCGGCGGCAGATACACACGCACGATTTCTGCCTTCTTATTCAAAACGAGGTCGAGGAACCCGGGATCCTGATGTGTGAACCCATTGTGATCCTGCCGCCACACGTGCGACGCCAGCAAGTAGTTAAGCGAGGCTATCTTGCGCCGCCACGCTAAGTGCGATGTGACTTTCAACCATTTAGCGTGCTGATTGAACATCGAATCGACAATGTGGATGAATGCCTCGTAGCAGTTGAAGAGTCCATGGCGGCCGGTGAGCAGATACCCCTCCAACCATCCTTCGCATTGGTGCTCACTCAGCATTTCCATCACCTGTCCTGCGGGCGCCAGGAATTCATCGTTCGGAACGGTGGCCGCGTCCCATTGTCGTTGGGTCACTTCGAAGAGTGCCTCCAGGCCGTTGGAGAGTGTCTCGTCGGGACCAAAGACGCGGAAATTCCGCTGCTCACTATTCAGCTTCGCCACATCTCGCAGGAACGGTCCCAGTACATGTGTATCGCCGACCCCGCGCATTCCTGGCAACGGCACGGCCTGCGCGTATTCGCGGAAATCTGGCATTCGAAGGTCGCGCAGCAGAATCCCGCCATTGGCATGGGGATTCGCGCCCATTCTCCGATTGCCCTTGGGCGCGAGTTCGGCGAGTTCCGGTTTCAGGCGTCCTTGCTCATCGAAGAGTTCCTCCGGCCGGTAGCTCTTGAGCCAGTCCTCCAACAGCTTGAGATGTTCGGGATGCGTTCTCGGATCCGAGATCGGCACCTGATGAGCCCGAAACGTGCCTTCAACTTGTAGCCCGTCGATAACACTCGGCCCTGTCCAACCCTTGGGTGACTTCAGGACGATCATCGGCCAGCGAGGACGAGTCAGATTGCCATGGGCGCGCGCGTCCTGCTGGATCTTCTTGATCTGTTCCACCGCAAGGTCGAGTGACGCGGCCATGGCCTCGTGCATCAGCGCCGGCTCATGGCCCTCGACGAAATAGGGCGCCCAGCCGTAGCCGCGCAACAGCTGTTCCAATTCCTCGCGAGTGATGCGGGCGAGAATCGTCGGATTGGAGATCTTGTAGCCGTTCAGATGCAGGATTGGCAGCACCGCCCCGTCGGTCGCGGGATCGAGAAACTTGTTCGAATGCCAAGCGGTGGCAAGCGGTCCCGTCTCTGCCTCGCCATCACCGACCACGCAAGCAACAACAAGATCGGGGTTGTCAAACACCGCTCCAAACGAATGGCTGAGCGAATAGCCCAATTCGCCGCCCTCGTGGATCGAACCTGGACACTCTGGCGAGGCATGACTCGGAATACCGCCGGGAAATGAAAATTGTAGAAATAACTTTCGCAGCCCGGCCTCATCCTGGCTGATATTGGGATAGATCTCGCTGTAGGTTCCTTCGAGATACGTGTTGCCCACCACGGCTGGGCCACCGTGGCCGGGGCCCGAGACGTAGATCATATTCAGGTCGTATTTCTGAATGACGCGATTCAGGTGTGCATAAATGAAGTTTTGCCCGGGCGTGGTGCCCCAGTGACCCAACAGCATATGTTTGATATCTGCGAGAGTCAGCGGCCGTTTTAGCAGCGGATTGTCGTAGAGATAGATCTGCCCGACCGATAGGTAGTTTGCGGCTCGCCAATATGCGTCGATCCGGTGCAGCAGATCCGGTGTGAGCGTCGTCGTTTCTGACTCCAAAGTTCGCCTTCCTGCGGTTATCCGCCCTGCACAAAGATCCGCACCCACCCCTTTCGGATGGTTCCCTGCGAGAGAGAAAGGGACATCGGTCCCCCCAACAGCACGGTATCCCGCGAGATAGTCAAGCGGCCAAATAGTCCCCCACGATTGAGCGCACAGTCAGGAGCACAGCTCTGTGCGTTACCGAGCATAAGGTCCCCGAAATCCACGCCGGGGGTTGCTCCGTAGGCAAGCACCCGTCGATGAAGTGCATTGTGCCCCGGCTTTTTGCGCTCAAGATCCTCCTATGCGCAGTACAATGGATTGCTTTCGCACCGCTAGCCCAATTAGGAATCGCCACTATGTACAGCAGAATTCTCGTCCCCGTCGACGGCAGTGCAACGGCAGCGCTTGGAGTGGCTGAGGCGGTGAAATTCGCGAAGAATCAAGATGCCAATGTGCACCTAATTCATATCGTCAATGAACTCATTATGATGGGGTCCAACGACGCTGCATTTGGTTTGCCGGATCTCGTTGAGTCCTTGCGTCAGAACGGCAAAATGATCCTCAGGGATGCCGAAGCGCTGGTCAGCGGTGCGGGAATAGAAGTTGACAGCATTCTCATCGAGGCGATGGGCGATCAGGCCGGCCATTTTATCGTGCAACAAGCCAAGGAATGGAATGCTGACCTTATCGTGATGGGCACTCATGGACGGCGCGGCATTCGCCGCATAATAATGGGCAGCGATGCGGAATTCGTCCTGCGCAACACACCTGTCCCGGTCCTGCTCATTCGCGCTGGCGGCTTAGGAGATTCGTAGTGTCCATGAGCGCGAATTAACTTCATCTCGCTTCGTGCAGCAGGTGTCGGGAGCCCTGACAGGCCTCGCCCGTGATGGAGTCGTTTCGATTACCGGCCGAGATGTCCGCGGAAACACCATTAGTGCCGACAATTAAATTTATCGGCATATGTTCTGAGAGACTTAAATGCAGTGATTTGCCTAGCGACTACGCATTCGGGGTCCAAACAATCTCCTGTCACCCCGCGCAAACACGACCTGGTACGCCTGAGTAGGTTGCCTGAACGGCTGTCATCTGCGAGAACTGCGGTGATGGAACTGCGTCAACTTCGCTACTTTGTGGCGGTCGCTGAGGAACTCCACTTCGGTCGAGCGGCCGTGCGTATTGGTATCGAACAATCCCCGCTGTCCAGATCCATCAAGGATTTCGAGGAGAGTCTACAGGTAAAGCTCCTGATTACTACAACCCGCAGAACGGAGTTAACACGATTTCAGCCACCTCGGCAAGCCCGATCTTGGCAAAGGCTGCCTCGGCCGCTTGCAATTGAGAGAGAGGATCATCTCTTAATTGCTCGAAGAGGGTGCAATTTTGGGCGGAAGCCCAAAATTCGCAGGCGGTAAAAAGTATTCGATCCGAGTAGGACGGACGGGCTGTCCCGGTTGTGGCTGCAGTGATGGCATCGCGTAGCGCCGCGCTAGTAGCGGCTTTGTGCCCTTGCCAATGTGCCATTTCATGCCCCTGCGAATAAAGCATAACGCGTTGTGGCGCCAAGGCAACCCTTCCCTGCCATAGCCGATCCCGGGAACTCAAACTTTATGATGCAAAGCCGCATATAGATTGTCAATTGGCAAAAGTGTGTACACGGGTTTGCGGGATTTCTTGCCAATAGAGCGCAGGTAGAAACCAGGTGTTCTCCCGAACGCGAGCAACCCCGAGTACGCAAACCGATTTGTAACTTTTCCGCGGACGATCGCCTCCTCAGACTTAGTCCGCTCGGTTCGGTTGCCCGATTTACACTCATCGATCTTTCTGTTTATTACGCTCGGACTAAAGTTCGAAGCGACTGAACGAACGTTTGTACGTCTAGGCGACATAGATGGTCACCTAGTCGTGAACTTGGCACCAGTTTGCCGACCTCGGCAAGACAGGGAATTCTCGCAGAGAACCCGACGCTGAACGAGCCCGGGGGTAGCGCGCGTACGCTTCGACCAAAACATCAGCTTCAGCAGGACGAAACGCTTGCGGCTGCGTTGGATTGTCATTGGCCGAGGACCTAACCGCAATCGAGGCGGCTGATGGGTTCAAGCTCCTCGGCCGGCATCGTCGGATGATGGCCGCCGATTATCCTGCCGACCGGACGTCGCAGTCCGCCGTTACTATCGAAGATCCCGCCGTGCGTGGAAGCGCGCTCTGGCTCGCGCATTCGGTGATGGCATCCTTCGATCAGGATGTCTCAGACCGTCAATCCCCATATCGGCGAACCACGCGACAGCACATCAAATACGTCGCATCGTGACCCGCGGCTCAAGATTGGCTAGTCTCGCGCATGAGCGCGTCGCCCGTCCGGTACCGCAGCAAATACTGGTCAAATACGCTGCTCTAGCACGCATACCGCCGGCCACGCGTGGCCATAAATTGCTGAAATGTTGGCGAAGGAATACTGGAAAAATCGACACCTGGGGTGATCGGATCTATCGCGTCAAGCATTGCCGCAAGATTTCACAGTTTGCCGCCGAGGGCCGGAGCAGCCGGCGGTAATCACCTTCGCCTCGCCTCCGGTGCAGCGA
>JBBQTF010000054.1:0-12668 GCA_038234675.1 Steroidobacterales bacterium | reverse complement strand
CTAACTGCCGAGACCCACTCGCCGTTCCCCATAAAATGCGCGGGCCCCACGACGAGGCGCCCTCGCTTCTGTGCCGGGTGACGAGCGCGCGAAGCGAAGTTTGGTCTGCTCAGCGAGGAGTATGGTGTGCGCAGGCGCAGCTTGAGCAGCAATTATTCTCCAAGCATTGACGCGTCAGGGGCTGATCAACACTGCTTTATTCCTTTCCGGCCCCGTGATCCCACGGACCGGCGGATGAAAATATCGCGCGGTCGACCTCTCCTCTTCACAACACTGTCATTGTTCGTGCTGAGTGGATGCGCCGTGCTGAAGCTCAGTGTGATGAACCATGCCGGACCGATTGCCGCGAGCCAATGGCACCTTTACGTGATCGTCGGGATCGTTCTGGTCTTCGTCGCGGGGCCGGTGTTGCTGCTCACCCCGCTCATCGCCTGGCATTATCGGCTGACCAATAAGCATAGTGCGTTCAGGCCTACATGGAATTTTTCCTGGACGCTTGAAGGCTTTATATGGATCCCTCCGATCGGGATCGTCATCGGCCTCAGCTTTATATTGTGGCACTACACGCACACGCTCGATCCCTATCGGCCGATCGCGTCGAATGAGCCGACGCTTGAGGTTCAGGCAGTCGCACTCGACTGGAAATGGTTGATCATCTACCCGGACCAGCGCATAGCGGCCGTCGGCCAGATGGTGATACCGGTCGGCCGGCCTGTCCATATCCGACTGACCAGCGGCACGGCGATGCAGTCGCTGCTGATCCCCCAGCTCGCGGGCCAAATCTATGCAATGGGCGGAATGACCACCCAACTAAATCTTGCCGCGGCCCGACCGGGCGTCTATCGCGGCGAGAACACACAGTACAACGGAACAGGATTTCAGAATGAGAAACTCGACGTGATTGCACTGTCGGCCGCCGACTATGATCGGTGGGTCGCGCGCACAAGAGCGTCGGCTCATCCACTCGACGCTGCAACGTTGGCTGAACTTTACAGGAAGTCATCACAACCCCAACCACTTTTCTACTCCTCTGTCCCGCAGCATCTTTTCCAGCATATTCTCGCTCAGGCCAAGGAGCCCAGATCATGAACGAGGGCATCTGGCCCGCGGTGCTGGGCCGCTTCACCTGGCACGCGCTGCCGTTCGTCCGCGCCTGGGAGGATCCCAATGCCAGCGAGATCATCGGTGCAGGCGCCGCCTCGATGGTCGTGATCGGTACTGTCTTCTTGGTGGTGTTGATCACTGGGCTCCGCAAATGGCGCTATGTGTGGTCCGAATGGCTTACCAGCCTCGATCACAAGAAGATCGGCATCATGTACATCGTGCTGGCCTTTGTGATGCTCACCCGCGCGCTGATCGAGGGCGTGCTGATGCGTATGCAGCAGGCGGCGGCGATCAATCATCCCGGCTTCCTTTCGCCTGACCATTTCGGGCAATTGTTCAGCACGCATGGCACCATCATGATTTTCTTCATGGCGATGCCGTTCCTCGCCGGCGTTCTGAACTATGTCATGCCTTTGCAGATCGGCAGCCGCGACGTCGCTTTCCCTTTGCTCAACTCGGTCAGCCTTTGGCTGACGGGCGGGGCTGCCGGCCTGGTGATGGCGTCGCTCGTTGTCGGCAAGTTCTCGACCGGCGGCTGGAGTGGCTACCCGCCCTATACGGAGCTCGCCTTCAGCCCAGACGTTGGTCCAGACTACTGGATCTGGGCGGTGACGCTAGGCTCAATCGGATCGACTCTGACGGGGATAAATTTCGCCGTCACCATCTACAAGATGCGCTGTCCCGGCATGCAACTGATGCGGATGCCACTGTTCGTGTGGACGACGCTGTGCACCAGCATCCTGATGATCTTCGCGATGCCGCCACTGACTGTCGCAACCGCCATGCTGGCACTGGACCGCTATCTGGGATTCCATTTCTTCACGAATGACCTCGGCGGCAACATGATGAACTATGCCAACCTATTCTGGCTATTCGGGCATCCGGAGGTATACATCCTGATCCTGCCGGCCTTCGGCGTCTATTCGGAGGTCATCTCGACATTCTCCTCAAAAGAGCTTTACGGCTATACTTCGCTCGTGCTTGCTACGGCCGCGATCGCAATTCTGTCGTTCACGGTTTGGGTCCATCATTTCTTCACGATGGGCCAAAGTGCCAACCTAAACGCCGCATTCGGCATAGCGACGATGACGATCGGCGTGCCCACCGGCGTCAAGATCTATGACTGGATCTGGACGATGTTTCGCGGGCAGGTACGCTTCACGGTGCCGATGCTCTACTCGCTCGCCTTCATGATGACGTTCGTGCTGGGCGGTTTCACCGGCATCCTCCTCGCCTTTCCGCCGCTCGACTATCTCGTCCACAATACATTGTTTCTGGTGGCGCATTTTCACAACATGCTTATCCCGGGATTGCTCTATGGGATGCTCGCCGGTTACCACTACTGGTTTCCAAAGGCGTTCGGGTTCCGGCTCAACGAGAAGTGGGGCCGCATCGCGTTCAGCTGCTGGGTATTCGGATTTTATCTGGCCTTCATGCCGCTTTACGTACTTGGAGCGGCGGGCATGGCGCGGCGAACCCAGGAGATTTTCGAGCCCGCATTCCGACCCTGGCTCTATGTGGCCGGCCTGGGCGCGCTGGTGCTGTTCTGTGCCCTGGCATCACTCTTCGTGCAGCTATGGGTCAGTATCCGCGAGCGCAATGTCAATGGCGTATTTGCGGGAGATCCCTGGGATGGGCGCGGTCTCGAATGGTCGACATCCGCGCCGCCGCCTGACTACAACTACGCCGTCATTCCGCGGGTGCACAACCGCGACCCCTTCTTCGATGGCAAACGCACGGATGATCCGTACGCCGCGCCCGCTTCTTACGAAGACATCGAGCTTCCCAAGAATAGCAGGACCGGCCCCGTACTCGGGGTGGCGGGCGGGATAGCGGCGTTCGGCCTCGTCTGGCATATGTGGTGGCTCGCGATCATCGGCGTGCTGACGGTCGTTGCGACCGTTATCGCACGTAGCTTTGCCCGCGAGGTCCACCGGATCATACCGGCCGACGAGGTCGAACGGACCGAACAGCGCTGGCTACGCGCGGTGGCCGAGGCGACGCCGATCCCGCGGGAGATCGAGATGACATCCGCCAACCAGGGCCTGGCTGACCCTCGGGAATGACCGCCAGCGATATCAGGCACGCCGGCCTCAATCTCGGCGATACCGACGAGCTGACGCACGAGCAGGCCGGCCGCGCTCTGTTTGGCTTCTGGGTGTTCCTGATGAGCGACGCGGTACTCTTCGCGCTGCTCTTCGCCACTTACGGCGTCATGGTGTCTGCCACCGCGGGCGGGCCGACTCCGGCCCTCGAGTACAAGATTCTTCCTGCCTTCCTCGAAACACTGACCCTCCTGACCAGCAGCTTCACCTTTGGCATGACTTCGGTCACGATGAAGCGCGGCGCGTCGCGCAGGCAGCTGCTCGCATGGATGGGCTTGACGCTGGTTCTCGGCGCTGCCTTTCTCGGCATGGAGCTACACGACTTTGCGGACATGTTCGGCGATGCCGCCTATCCGACCCGCAGCGGCTATCTGTCATCCTTCTTCGCGCTCGTGCCGCTACACGGGCTGCACGTGTTCTTCGGCATTATCTGGATCGCAGTGATGATGATGCAGGTGATGGTTTTCGGACTGGATGCACCCGTCAAAATCAACATCCTGCGGCTCGGCCTGTTTTGGCATTTCCTCGATATCGTGTGGATCGCGATCTTTTCGGTCGTCTACCTTCAGGGGTTGATCCGATGAGCGGCCCGAACCTCAGCAAGCGCGACGAGATCCGCTCCTACGCGACCGGCTACGGCTTCGCGCTGGCGCTGACCGGTGCAGCCTTCGCGATTGTGCACTGGCCCAGCTTCGCCTCGATAACGACGCTCGCCATCGTGCTCGGGCTGGCACTCGTGCAGATGGTGGTCCACTTTCGTTTCTTCCTGCAGATCAGTTTTCGAAAATCGGCGAGCGACGACCTTCGGCTGATCCTGTTCGCGGCGCTAATCGTGATCCTGATGGTCTCAGGCACGTTGGTCATTATTTTCAACCTACGCGCGAGGATGATGTAGCGTAAACATTCGATCTACGGCCCCCTTGCAATTTACCTTGAGATGGTCATCGCAGGTGGAGCTGTTCTTGACGTTGATCAAGCAGCATCCGCGGATCAAACGATTCTTCGGCAAGTCCGAAAACGCCCTGAACAGCCAAGTTTGGATTGCCCTCGCCACTTATGTGCTGGTGGCCATTGTTCGAAAGCGCCTGAGGCTGGATTTGTCTTTGCATACGATGTTGCAGGTGTTGAGCGTCACGCCTTTCGAGAACATCCCTTTAATCCATCTGTTGTCCGATACTGAGGCAAATCTGAATATGACTCGGGAGGATGACCGATTGATATTGCTATAAAACGTGTCGGACGCTACTGTCGCGAGCCATTTCCTCAACGTGTCCCCGTTGAATGAATGCACACCGCAATGTCGATAGAACACGTGATGCACGCTTTTCCTGCCGAACTTATAATCGCTCGTCGCATTGTCCCCGTCGAGCAACCAAGAGGTGTCCGACTTGATCATGGCGTTTTCCAGTTCCTAGTTTTCGTGCATATAGAATAATTTCACTTGTTCGTCCCAGCACTCAAATCGATGTCGGCCTCGAAGCGGGCCACGCTCGCAATTGAGTTGAGATGCGAATGCACCGATTGCCCGGATAGCAGGCGATTCCAGACTTTCTGATCCGGCTCCCGCGGTGCCAGTGCGGCGGAGCGGTGCATCTCCCCAGCGCTTCGATCTCGCTCATGCGACAATCTCCACCGGAGTGCCCTTGTATGCGGGCGTCTGCGAGTTCTTCTCGTGATAGCCGAGGGGCACGAGCGGGTTGAGTTCCGGGTAGTAGCCCGCGACACAGCGAGACGGCAGGTCGTACGGAGTGACCGTGAGACCGTCGATCCGTCGTTCGTATCCGTCCTTCACCGCACAGATGAGACTAATATTCTGACCTTCTTCAATGCCGAGCCGCGCCATCTCGTCGCGATTGATAAGCACTATTTCGCGGCTGCCCTTCAGCCCGCGCAGTCGGTCGGAAAAGCCGTAAATCGTAGTATTGAATTGATCGTTCGACCTGAGAGTCACGAGGGTCATGATATTGGGACCCACAGGCTCCACGCCCAGCGCGGAAAGCGTGGTCGGTGTCGTAAACTCAGCTTTGCCACTTTCGGTCTTCCACTTTCGATCACGCGCTGAGTTGCCGCGATAAAAGCCGCCTGGCTGGAAGAGGCGGGCGTTGAAGTCCGCAAAGTCGTCGGGGAAAGTCTGCGTGATAAGGTCTCGAATCAAATCATAGTTGCCGATCCAGTCGTCCCATTTTAGACGCGGGTTAGGCGGTAGGGTCGCCTTCGCTATCCCGGCGACGATCGCCGCTTCCGAGCGCAGATGCTGGCTGGGCGGATCAGCCTGTCCGATCGACCCATAGATGTGGGAGAGCGAGTCCTCCATAGTGACCGCCTGCTGCCCGCCGGCCTGCATGTCCTTGTCGGTCCGGCCGAGGCAGGGAAGAATGTAACTTATCTCACCCGGTGTCAGATGCGAACGATTGAGCTTCGTCGAGATCTGTACCGTCAGGCGCAACTTGCGCCAGACGCGTTCCATCCGCGCCCGGTCAGGAAGGGCACGCACGAGATTGCCGCCGAGCGAGATCATCGCTTTGACTTGGCCTGCGAGAATCCCTTCGCAGGCATGGACTGCGTTCAGTCCGTCCTCCTCGGGCGGCTCGATCGCAAACATTTCGCGCAGCTTGTCTGCCGGCATGTGTGTCGACTTTTCGCCCACGCCAACGGTGCGTTGACCCTGCACGTTCGAATGCCCGCGCACTGGTGATATGCCCGCACCCAGCCGGCCGATATTGCCCCGCATCAACAGCAGGTTGCACAGCATGCCGATGTTCAGCCACCCGTTGACGTGCTGTGTCAAGCCCATGCCATAAATGCCGATCGCGTTTGTCGCCGAAAGATAGACCTCGGCGGCCTCCTGAAGCATCGCGCGGGACAAACCCGAATGGGTCTCAATGTCGGACCAGGCAACCGCGCCCACTGCACCGATCATTGCGTCATAGCCGGTCGTGTTGCTTGCAATAAATTTGTGATCGATGACGCTGCCAGGCGCCGCATCCTCGGCGGCCAATACGCATTTGATCAAGCCAGCTAGGACCGCGACGTCGCCGCCGGGACGCACCTGGTAGTATTTTTCCGAGATCGGGGTGGCCTTGCCCACTGTCATCTGGACGATGTTTTGCGGATCGACGAATTCGATCAGCCCACGCTCACGTAGAGGATTGAAGGTTACGATCCGGCATCCGCGCTGCACGGCAGCCTTCAGCGTGTGTAAAAAACGCGGGCTGTTGGTTCCGGTATTCTGTCCGAAAAAGAAAATCGCGTCGCAGTGATCGAAATCCTCGAGCGTGCAGGTGCCAACCGGCGTGCCGATGACGTTTTTCAAATTTACCGACGTGGTTTCGTGGCACATGTTGGAGGACTGCGGCAGATTCTGATGTCCCATGGCGCGCGCAAAAAGGGCATAGAGGTAGGATGCCTCGAGCCCCGCATGGCCGGATGCATAGAACACCGCCTGCTTAGGATCCATCCGCTTGAGCTCGCGACCGATGTCGGTGAAGGCCTCAGCCCAGCCGACGGCCAAGTAGCGGTCGGTGGCGGAATCGTAGCGGAGGGGCTGGGTCAGGCGCCCCGCGGTCTCCAGCTCGTGGTCATGCCATGTCTGCAGTTCGGCCACCGAATGCTCGTGGAAGAATTCGGGGCCCGCGCGACGTGTGTCGAGCTCCCACAAGGTGGCTTTGGCGCCGTTCTCGCAGAATTCGAATTTATGCGGTTTAGCCGGTTTCGCCCAGGCGCAGGAGGAGCACATGACTCCCTCGGGCTTGTTTAAGCTGGACAAGATCTTGAGGGATACCGCTGAGCTAGCGCTTTCGCCAAATATTCGCGTAACGCCCTTTAAGGACCCCCAACCCCCGGCGGCATGGACGTCATAGGGCGTGTCGCTATCCTGAGCGGTCGGAGTATGAGTGGGGGGTTTAGTAGTGTCGCTCATGGAGATTCCTTGTTCGCGCGGGCGAGTGGCCTGCCAGTCGTAGATGACTGGTCGAGAATATTAGTGTTTGGTGGTATCTGGCGCCAGTGTAGCGGGGTGCGCGTGCAAAGCCCGCAGGCGGTGTTGTCAGGAACGAGCGGCCTGCCTAGTCTCCCTAAGGATTGGCTCATGTGAGTATCGAAATTGCGATGCACCGAGCATTGTTCGCGGCGCGACGTTTGCGGAGGGGCCGGACCTACGCCGTGCTTGGGATCGTCATACTTGGGCTGCTGGTGGTCAATTAGTCGCGGACCGCAGCAGTTCAAAGTGGACATCTGCGGCGAAAGTGCGGCCCGGATTCTCAGTACAGCCCTACGTCCTACGCGACCGCCGCTCGGCCTTTTAGCACCGCGTCGTTTAATCGGTGCTCTCCGCGGCGCATCAAGAGACATCGCCGGGATGGCAATGTTTGTGCTGCATTGGATTGGAGGGAATCATCGCGCGCGCTCGAGCAAATGCCCACCGGTCCGCACGGTTAAGCTCTGTGCGGCCGTGCCAACTGGCCCGCGCAGATCGCTCAGGACGGAAAGCGTTTCCCCGAGACCTGTCGGCCCGAAGCTCACACGCGTATCGAAGCCGACCCACCCCGCCTCGGGCTGGCGAAAGAAATGCACGGTGAGATCGACGTTGGCAAAAAAGACGCTGCCAGGTTGCTCGCGAGCTACCAGCCCATTCGCGGTATCCACCAGTTTGAGGAATCCAGCGACCGGCGGATCGTCCTCCCCTGCCACCAGCGTGCAGCTCGTGCGCAGCCAGCTGAGCCCGCGACCCGCGCGAGCGCTGCCGTCCTGGCGCGCCTCCAGCGACGCGACGTAACCGCCGTCCCAAATGGACGAAAACGCCAGCGGGGTCATGGCTTCCGGGGGCGGCAATTGGGCCCACTCTATGCCTTGCACCCGATTAGTGTCGTGGACCGCAAGGCGCCAGATGCGCGCGCAAATGCTCGTCAGGCTGCCATGCCTCATGCTGGCTTCAATTAACTCGATCGATCGGCCCGGGCGCACCATCCGAACGTCGACGGTGAACTCACCGGAGTGAATCAGACCGAGAACGTCGAACGACGCCCGCGACACTAGCTTGTTGCTCGGCAGGCGGCGCTCTACTTCCGCCAGCAACAGACCCGAAGCCGGCGCCAAATGCTGCTCACCGGGTTGCCAAGCACCCTGGGAATGCAGCGTGGACACGAGGTGATCCGCGCCGCGACGCACGTAAAACGCGTCTGGATAGGGCTCTCCCGCGTGGCCGAAATGACGGTTTATTGCAGTCGGCATGCCGCAGTGTAATGCAACCGTTCGGCGCGCAGGGCGCGCCAATCTTTTTTAACACACAGCTTCGGATTTTGATTGCCCAGATAGGTAGCGCCCAGCCAGGAAGGGTGCCAGCGGGTGCTTGACTTCCCACGTCACGGCTTTTGCGATCGGATCCGAAAATAGCGGGATATAGACGCTGGCGGAGCAGGCTCAGTGGTAACCAGCCCTTATCGTAATAAACGACGGGCCGCGTTACATGCCCCGTCACGCACGGCGAGAAAGGCGACCACCCTAGGGCCAACAATCTATGATTATCAAGAAACGCCGGTGGAACATCGGTGGCAGCACGCCCTAAGTGGGCAAATTCAACTGAGTGACGATTTCTTTGAATTCGGCAACATTGCGGATTGAATCCAAGAACGGGTCTGTCTTCACAGCGAGAAGTCCACTGTCTTTGAACTCGACGGCCTTCCTTAACCAAGCGAGCGCCTCTCGATACTGCCCCCAATAGGCATAAATCTCCGCGCACATGTATGCGGCCTCGTCGCCCTGCTCTTTTTTTAACTTCTCCAACATAGCGACGGCTTCCGGTTTACGATTCAATTTGTAATACGCCATCGCCAGGCACGCCTGATCATATGAAAAATCCGGGTCGTGACAGTACTGCAGCGCTGCCGCCGGCTTGCCCGCGGCAAGTTCATTTATGCCCGTCCAATTCTCCGTCAGTCGATTCGTGTGTAGGCTGGCCGCCTTTAGGAAAGACGCGCGTGCCGCATCGTACCGATGCGCATAGAACAACACGACCCCCAGGTTGGCGTGCGCCCCTAAACTGAGCGGATTGAGGCTTACTGAGCGCTCCGCAGCGCTCAGCGCATCGGCGCGGCCGAACTGTGCAGCGTAACTAGCGTAGCCACTCAACATGTGCGCGTTTCCAGGTTCTAGTACGACGCTCCGCCGGTATTCGGCATCGATGCGGCCGTAGTCGTTGGTCGAACTCGCTAATACTTGCCCAAGCACGGAGTGCGCGAGGGCCGAATTGGGGGCCAGCGCCACTGCCGCCTCGGCCGAAGACCTGGCTTCAACATTGAGGCGCTGACGCTCGTGGGGGTCCTTCTCCCAGACATTGGCCAACTGATCGATGACAAATGCACGGAATGCCAGCGCATTCGCGAACGACGGATCGAGTCGGACCGCCTCCTCCAGGCCGGCTAGCGCGGCCTGAAGGGAATTCTTGTCCTGAATGGACTCGCCGTAACGGCCCCGCAAGTACGCGTCATAGGCCTGCGGATTCGCGGTGCCTCCCGCGATGAGCTTGTGTTTTGTATCGGCGAGCAAGGTCACCTGCAATGTCTCTGCAACAGTTGCCGCGATGTCCGTCTCCAGGACAAGAATGTCTTTAAATTCGCGGTCGTAGGTGTGCGACCACAGATGGAAACCGGTCACCGCATTGATCAGCTGTGCCGTGACGCGCACGCTCGATCCTGCCTTCCGCACGGTGCCTTCGAGCACATTGCCGACGTTCAATTTTCTACCGATCGTTCGGACATCGTCAGACGCGCCCTTGAACGATGAAGAAGAACTTCGCGCCGCGACATTCAACTGCGGGATGCGAACCAGGGCGTCTACAACCTCCTCGGAAATGCCGTCGGCCAGATAGTCGTCTTTCATATCGCCGCTTAGATTGGTGAACGCCAGGACAGCCACCGACCGAGGTGGCGCGGCGAGGCGGGTGGCTTCCTCTAGGCGGTCTCGGCCCCTGGGAGCCTCCAATGAAAACGATACCCGACTACGATCAATAATCCGCAACCGACGAGCGTCACCACGCCAAGCCGCTTGCGATCCGACCCGCGTCTTGTCGCGCGCGCTGGTGGTGCAGCGCGCACCCTCTTTCCCGATCCCGACACGAGATTCGCTGTCGGCAAGGCCACCGGGTGCGGCAACGGATGTGTGCTGGGCACAACGACGCGTTGGACTGCGTCTACCAGATGTGGCATTGCGCCAGGCACCCCCGAGGCGCTTGTATCGAGCCAGTGACAGCTGTTAAGAAAGTATTCGAGCTCCGCCGACATTGGCGCGAGGTCAATCCGAAACGCAACTACGGCGTGCAGCTTCGAAGCCGCCCGTTCCACTTCTCTGAGTACATGGGGTGAGGTGGTGGCGTTCTCCGACAGGACAAGCACCATGAGTCGGGTCGCATCAATCGCATGCACGATGGCGCTGGCATACGACTCCCCCGGCACCACATCACGCGGTGCGATCCAGCACGTGACGCCCGCCCGCTCCAGCGCCTGACAGACAGCGTCGGCCACGTCTTTGTCTTGCGAGGCGTAGCTGATGAATACTTGCGCCGAGCCCTCGGTCGACTCGGCTGGATTTTTTAGATTGGCTGGTTCGGCGCGTTCTTCCATGGCACGGGCACTGGGAGTTCACTCCATAGTCGCGGATGTACGGGGCGGTGGCAAGTTGACGGCCAATAGCTCTCTTTCCCATCCTGGCCGATCAAGGCTAACGGCTTTGACGCCTACCGATTGCACCCTGCGCGCGCGACCGGTCATTTCCTGTCAGTTCGGCTGGATGCTGCTCTTCACTGGGTGATCCAAGCCCTGATGCGACGTAGCAGCACATCGAGGGGTAGCGGTCTGGCGTTCAACACATCGTCGTCGAACACCCTGATGTTGAATCTCGCACCCAGCTCGGATTGGGCGAGCTGCCGCAGCTCGAGAATCTTCAGTTGACCCAGTTTGTAGCCCGGCGCGTGGCGGGCCGGGCGATGTAGCGGTCGAACTGGGCGGATATTCTCCCGACGAAATTCCGCGACCTCCGCTGTACCCAGCTTAGAGGCCGGACCGCCTCAGGCGGCCTTTGCGGAAACACTAATCTCTCAAGATCTGCCCGACAGCACGATGTAGGATAAGCCTCGCTTATCGTGATAAATATTTCGATTGCCGCAGCCCACAGACCCATAGCAGACTGGCCCTTATTAGACCGCATGCGTCAATGACCGCCTTCACATCCGGCATATCACCGGGCCGGAGAGGACGAATTGTCTAACGCGCTCAATGAACCTCTAGGCAACTCAGCCGGTGCGCCATTCCCAAGGACACCACTCGAAGCGTTTTCCTGGGCCGGCGGCCTCCCCATGCGCAAGCCGTCAGGCGGGGTGGTTCGCGACCCAGGCGGCGAACTCCGGCTTGGTGTCCTCAAGGATCTGAAAGATTGCCAGCCGATCTGCAGAGGACATGGCCGCGTACGCCGCGCCGCGGTCCTTGCCCCGCAAGATCTCCGCGAGCCGCGCCCACAGCCTGCTCTTTGCTTCCACGGGCAGCGAGTCGAACGCTGCCGAATAGATCAGGTAGCTGCACGGAAAGCGAAACAGGCGCTTCTGCAAATCGAAGTCGCGCAACGAGCGTCCGCGACGATCGAATGGACCACGCTGTGTGAAATCGGCAGTAAACGTGGACGTGCCCTGAACCGCGCCTTTGAGGGGAGCTTCGTCGCGAAATAGCATGTACACCAGCAGCGCCTCCATCGCTCTGGTGAAACCCTCGCTCGCGGCCAGGGACGCCTGCGCGTCCGCGGCGGGCGGTGTCGCGCCGCGAGCGGCAAGCGGCACCAACGCGAGGCGGGCCTCTTTATTGAGGTGCGCGAGAAGATTGTGCATCTGCACCTGATGCTCGAGCACGAGAAGTGCGACGATGTCGCTCGAGGGTGCCAGATAGCGCGACGTGTCGAACCGCGAACTCAAATCCGTCAGGATTGTTCCCGCGGGCGGATTTGTTCCCCGGGGATAGGCCAGGTCGGTCGTGAATGCGTTACCGAGGTGTGAATCGCCCTCACAGGTTCCGGTAACGTACCAACCCGCCCAGCGCAACCGCAGCGGGCTGCGATGACCGCCCTGGTATTCCTCCACCCGGGCCACCAGGTGGCCATCAGGCGCAGTGAGCGTGGACATCACCATGTGGCCGGGGACGCCTCGCGTGTGCAGGCCCTGGTGACACTGCAGGCATTCGCTGTGCTCCCGAAACACGGCAGTCTCGCGGTTATGCTCATCGACCGTGTAGAACACCGCTCCCTTAATCGGATCGACTTCGCTAAGCTCGACCACGTCGCTGGACGGAACCCACGCCACGTAGACGTCGTCCGTGAAATACACGGCCCGTGGCGTCTTTGAGCTGATTAGATCAACCTGCGAACTGGTCTTGGAAAAGACCAGCGTCTGCGACGATACCGGCACGTGCAGAGACCTCAGCA
>JBBQTF010000053.1:0-14205 GCA_038234675.1 Steroidobacterales bacterium | reverse complement strand
CGAGTCTTTCAAAGGAAGCCGCGGACGCTTGCTTGACACGCTCGAGGATTTGGGCGGCCAGGCTCGCCCGCAAACGCGCGTAGCCCGCTCGAATCTCTTCGTCGGGTGTGAGGACATTGGCCTGCAACACGGTGACAGGAGGCCCATGGCCGCGCTTCGGTTCGCTTTCACCCCCGCGCGTACGAAACGCCACGAATTCGGGGTACCGTTCGAGAAACGCAATATCGATGCGAGCCGGAGGCGAACCCAGGAGTTCCTGGCCCCGTGGCGTAATGCGATACAGGCCGCGGCGGGGGGATTCGAGTAGTTTCGCTTGCTTCAGATACCCCAGCGACCACGCCACGCGGTTGTTAAACGCACTTTGGCGACCACTGGGCAACAACATGGCCAACTCTTCCACTGACAGCTTAAATTCATTCGCAATGCGACCGCGAATCTCGCTGGGAGCCTTCTCCACGCAATCTGTAAATTGCCGAAGCACGGGGAGCATTAAAGTCTGGAAATCTGGAATGGCCACTACGACTATCCTTTTTTTCTGGCCGGGCCGGACTCAAAGCCATGACGGTCCGATTAGGATATGGGCGGCGAAATCGGGGCCCAAATTCGCACCGGTAAAAGGGGCACTACACCGGACCCACGGTAATGTCGTCCATAGCATAAGCGCAGATCACTGCAAGTGGTGACTTAGTAGTTGCTCGTCATTACGCCCCACCTATATCTATTGGCGCGCCTGGAGAAATTCCAACCCCACTCTGGTTCGTAGGCGGTTTTAGGCAATATTGGGTTCTTTCTAATCAACCACTTGCAACGCTTGCCAATCGTAAGCGTCATCCCAAGGCCGTCTGGCGCGCTGGTTGAGAGGGCTTAAGGATAGTGTCCACTTGTTTCGAAGGTGGACACCATGTCAGAGAAGAGCACCGACGTCGTTTCGGGGTTGATTACCAAGCGGGGAACGAGCGGGCGACACACCTATAGCGTTGCGGGCAAGCGGGCGCTGGCCGAGCTGTGCAAGGGCCCGGGCGTGTCCGTGGCGCGGATGGCACTGACATATGGTATTAACGCGAACCTACTGCGCCGTTGGGTGGTGCAGTACACCGATAACCCGAAGTCGTCCGTAGGGACAACATCCGCCAAGTCCGCTGCGGCGGTGCTGGTGCCGGTCACCACACCGATGCCCAGGGCGATGCGCCCCTCAGCGAGGTTGGATTCTTGCATTGAGATCACCTTCGCGGGCGCAACGCTGCGTGTGCGCGGCGCAGTGGATGCGCGCGTGCTGGGCGTGGTGCTCGATTGCCTGGCACTGCGCACGTGATCTCACTGCCGGGTGGAACGCGCGTGTGGCTGGCGGCGGGCGTGACCGATATGCGTCGCGGCATGCATGGGCTGGCCGCGCTGGTGCAGATGGCGTTGGCGGAGGACCCATTCTCCGGTCAGGTGTTCGTTTTCAGAGGCCGGCGCGGCGATCTGATAAAACTGTTGTGGTGGTCGGGCGATGGACTGTGCTTGTTCGCCAAGAGATTGGAGCGAGGCAAGTTCGTGTGGCCGCAAGCACCATCGGGCACGGTGTACTTGTCTTCGGCACAGCTATCGATGTTGCTCGAAGGGATTGATTGGCGGCGACCGCAGCGCACGTGGCAACCGCAACACATCGTGTAAGGGCTATAAATAAAGTGCTTTGATGCATACCCAAGTGCGCGCGAGTCTAGTAAAATAGGCACATGGCGCTCGAGCTTGATCGATTTCCCGATGATCCTGCGGCACTCAAGCATCTGCTGATCGGCCGCGAAGCCCTGATCGAGCAACTGATCGGCGAGATCCAACGATTGAAGCGCTGGCGCTTTGGCCGTTCGGCCGAGTCGCTCGATGAGGCCGCCCGTGCGCAGCTTACCTTGGAGGGGCTGCCCACTTCGTCCCCATCGACGGCATCGATTTCCACCGGTGCTTCGAGTGTCTCGGCAGAGGACTCGACGCACGAGGCCCCACCTCCGAAGGCCGAGCGGCGCGCACCGCGCTCGTTGCCCCCTGAGCTAGCGCGTCACACGATCGTGCATTCGCCCGCGAGCTGCCAGTGCCCCGAGTGCGGCTCCAGGTTGCGCCCCTTGGGCGAGGATGTCTCCGAGCAGCTGGACTTCGTGCCCGGGTACTTCCAGGTGATCCGCCATGTCCGACCCAAGCTCTCCTGTGCCCAGTGTTCGCGGATCGTGCAGGCCCCGGCGCCGCCCCGTCCGATCGAGCGGGCTCTGCCCACGGCCGGGCTCCTGGCCCAGGTCATCGTGAGTAAATACGCCGATCATTGTCCGCTGTACCGCCAGGAAGGGATTTATCAGCGTGCCGGCCTCCAGCTCGATCGGGCGACGCTGGCCTCCTGGGTGGGCGAGGCCTCAAGACTCCTGGATCCGCTCGTCAGTACGCTGGGCCGCTACGTGCTCTCGGCCGAGAAGATCCATACCGATGACACGCCGATCCCCGTCCTCGATCCGGGCCGGGGCCGCACGCAGACCGGTCGGATCTGGACCTATGTGCGCGATGATCGGCCCGCCGCCGGCCCCGATCCACCGGCCGTGTGGTATCAGTATTCGCCGGACCGCAAGGGCGAGCATCCTCGCGCACACCTGCACCGTTATCGCGGCATTCTCCAGGCCGATGGCTATGCAGGGTACGGTTCGCTGTATGACGGGCGGATGCTCGAAGCCGCCTGCTGGGCCCATGCACGCAGAAAATACTACGACTTGTACGTCAACGAGCGCTCGCCGATCGCCACCGAAGCGATGCGCCGGATCGGCCTGCTGTATGCCATCGAGCGGGAGATCCGCGGCTGCCCGCCCAAGCAACGCCAGCGGATCCGCCAGCAACGCTCGGGGCCGATCCTCGAGGCACTACACACCTGGTTAAGCGCCACGTTGCAGACCGTGTCGACCAAGTCGCCGCTGGCCGGCGCCATCCACTACACGCTCGTGCGTTGGACTGCGCTCACCCGATTCCGGGACGACGGGCGCATCGAGCTGGACAATAATACCGCCGAACGCTCGATCCGCCCCATCGTGCTGGGCCGCCGTAACTACCTGTTCGCCGGCTCCAACGCCGGTGGCCAGAGCGCGGCCAACCTCTACAGTCTGATCGGCACCTGCCGCTTGAACCACATCGATCCGTATCCCTACCTCGAGTATGTGCTCGCGCGCATCGGCGATCATCCCATCAACCGTATCGAGGCTCTGTTGCCATGGCACATCGCCCCAAGCCTGCCCGTCCCGCTGCAACGCGCAGCGTGACCGGCAACGGACTCTCGGCTCCTCTGGCGCACATCGAGTCCCTCATCGACGGCGGTGGCCAGATCATGATCGGCACCATGAAGCCCATCGTCGGTAGCGCAGTGGCCCACGACGGCAGGAAAACCCTGGCGATGCTGAAGCGCAAGCCCGGAGAAACCGTCGATCAGCTCCTGCACCGCCTCGATGCCGCTGTGGCCGCGGCCAACACCACGGGCACGCGCGTCGATGAGATCAATAAACCCAAATCAGACATCCGCTACGAGCTATAGCCTCTGTCCTTCCGCGTCAATGCGGCCTCAGAATGACGCTTACTGCCAATCGCATTCCAGTCTATCTAAGGCACAAGTTAGGCACACTCAGTTTGAGTTCGGCATATTTCTGGACGAGTTGCTAGTGACCGGATTGTCGCCTTCTGACAGCGCCACGTTGTCGCTCCGCCCGGCATGCCACGCCCCGGTCGAGAACTTCGTCGCCACAAATCGGCAATTAGAGATACCGCCGAGGTTGGCTTCAACCAGCGCTTGAAGTTCTTTCTCTGTACGGAAGTCCACAGGACGGATCAGCGAGGGCAAGTTTTGAGAGCAAGAGGGGCATGGCAAGTCCTTACATCCACGTTTCTAGACGCCAAGCACGGTTCTTAGAAACCCATCGTACCGTTCCTCATAGGCATCGCGAACGGCAGCGGATACAACTTTGACACGCATCCCAGACAGCAGCGAGTGTTTGGCGTCCCTTCGGTTGTCCTCAATCCCGTTGTGCCAATCATAGAAGTGGGTCCGCCCCACCGGATATCCTCTAGCTCCGAGCCTAGCTTTATAGGCGATGGCCCACCAGAGGTCGATTTCCGTGTAGTCAAGGCCCAATCCAATAATGTGAATATCATCTCTGAAAAACACATCTAGCCAGGAATGGCTAGTTTCCGGAATCCCGTCGAACTGCAGGTTCCTTGCCTTAAACGGAGAATTACGGCCGCTACTGCGCTCTGCAGTGGCATGACCACGCAACTTCTGTAAGTAGCCGCTATATTGATCATAGCCCAACGTGATCGTGGCTGGACTTTCGCACTCTCCATGAATATGCCAAACGTTGCAGTTTCCTGCCCTTCTACGACGGAAGACGCTGTACTTGTTCTCAGGGTGCAGGTTGTCCCTTCTGAACTCCAATCCGCTCGCACGTTCCAGCGCGTAATCGTAGTTCGTGGTTAGCACGTGCTTCAATCCCGCACACATCAGCCGAGCATGGGTGAGATGTCCTTCAAGGCCCGCGATCTGTGCGGCAATCTCACTTTTGAGTTCTCTTTCCGTTTTAGTGAGATCCGTTTCGGATGTTTCACGATTACCCACACTCATTCCGAGTAGAAGTTCCTCGTAGATCAGCGCGAAGGGTTTATCGGCGACGTGCTCCAACACATGCGGAGTCACTCCCTTATTGGCCAACCTTACCAATAAGTTTTCCCACGACGCGTCGGCATTAGCAAGGCGATTAATGCCGTTGCCGACCAATACAGAGATCGCCATTATCGATTCTCGGTTTTTTAAATAACTGTCGAAACTATTACGAAGAAGCGGCCAGAACTCCATTCCCTTCCATCAGACAATCGTCTCCGCTCTCTCTCGAATGATGTCCACGCTGACGCCTTTGGACTTCCCCTCAAAGAACTTCTCAATATCATCGACCATTTCATATGGCAGGAACTGCACCTTTTCTCTCAAATCCAGCCGTTTGAATGAGGGTCTCATCAACTGCTCTCGCACCCGATTTCGACGCTCTGCCGGCGCCACAATAAACATCGGATAGAGCGTGTTGGGTGCGACGATATTCAGGTCCGCAAACCGCAGAAGCCCCGAATAGATCGACGTCGAATTTTCCACTTCAAACGCCGCGTCGATCCGGAATTCCTCCTTCCATACGACGTCGATGTTTTCATAGTAGTTCTTTGGCAGGTCAATCCCAGCTGCGAATTCAGCCTCAAACTCATTGAAATCGTACGCCGCCCGGAGACGCCCCTGGTCGGCCGTCGGTATCCAGATCTTCTCGTCCGCCTTGAGGCCCAGTTTTGCCAGCTTCCACTGCATCCGGACATGATCGGAGATGAGCGGCGCCGGAAGCTCCGTGTCAGCCTCCCGGACCGATACTTCGAGAGTGAGTGGCGCAAGCGGCTCGAGGGTTAACCCTGGCGTCCTCTCTATCACCGACTGCCCCGCCCGGACCCTCACCAGGATCGAGTACAGATCATCATACCGGTCGTAAAAGGCCCCCAGTTTGTCGCTTCCGACCGTCGTAAAGCCCCGCAATTGATAGTCCTTCTCATAGGAGAACAGCCGGCAGAACTCTTTGAATGACACGTCAATTTCGACGGGATTCGCGATAAAGTAGATCAGGTCCCAGCCGCTCGATTCCTTAGGGTTGATGTTCTTCCACAACTCCCTAGATAGGTCCGGGTTCACTGTCTTCAAGGCCACCTTGCCCATGAACCGGATGGTCTGACCTTCCACAATCAGAAGGTCATCGCCTTCCGCCATCTTCTCGTACTTCGACCGGTTCGCTGGGCCGTCCCGGGATCCCCATACGGCAATCGGCCGCTCTCCGAAGATGTGTTCCAGGCGCGCCGCGATGTCACGGGACACATATCGGCCAATCCGCTCAAACGACACCCTCTGCTGGATCGTGTCCCGGTAGTGCGTCATGGCCTCTAGGTTTCCAAGAGGCATGTACAAAAGGAAGATATTGCGCATTCAGAGCTCAGAATGCTTCTTCGCCGATCCCTTCGCCTTCTCGACCGGGTACTTCTTGGCATTGATAGCAAGTTTGTCGAGCGCTGCGGCCACCAGGTCCACATCGAGCTCGTCCGCCAGACGGATGAGATACAGCAGTACGTCCGCCATCTCCAGGCGCACCCTTTCCTTTGCCTCAGGAGTCAGATCGGCACTTTGTTCATCCGTCAACCACTGGAAATGCTCGAGGAGCTCTGCCGCCTCCACGGCCAGCGCCATAGCTAGGTTTTTTGGGGAGTGGAATTGCTCCCAGTCGCGCTCTGCGGCGAACTGACGCAGAGCGTCGCGAAAGAGTTGAATGACGTCTGCGGTCATGCCGCCTCCCTGTTGTTTCTCCGTTCGCGGAGCAACCGATTCAGCTTTCTCGCCCACGACAATCGCACCTATTCCCCCGCTTTCTTTACAATCCGCCAAGCACCTTCATCGCTGCTGTCTTCGGGTCCCCATAGAAGATAGAGTCCACGTGTTCCATAATGTCGGCGCTCACATCCAGAAAGTTTCGCTTATTCTCAATCGGTATTAGCGCCCGCTTTGCACCATTGTCTTTAGCCACCTGTAGCGGCTCCGTAAGCGACCGGAGGGGCTTAATGTTCCCTTGCACACTCATGTCTCCAAGAACGAGGAGGCCGGGTGTTACTGGCGCCTTGCGAAGGGCCGAGTAACAAGCCACGAAGAATGCTACGCCAACCTCTGCATCAACACGGTTCGCGAGCAGGTCGATAACCTCGACGTGGATATCAGAGGTGTCCAGGTCGTGTGCAATCCCGAGTTCGCTTTTCTTCGTCTGGACATAGCCAAAAGCGCGCTGCACGGACTCCTTCATCGCACCGGCGATACCACCCGCCAGGCGAAGCTTTCCAGTACCGTTTGCGACCGATATCTCTAGGCGATAAAGACCCACCGTTCCGTCAGTTGTAACACCTGCGGTGTACACAGTACCCGGCGCGAGCGGGTCGGTAGACATCAGGTCGCGGCCACCCTGCTCAGGGACTCCCACAAACTTCTCCTCACCAGTCTCCTGCGACGTATAGCTGAAAGAGGTGTGGTAATACTCGAACGACCCCATCTTCTTGAGTTGCTCTTTGACCCGACGCCGTCCTTCAAGAGCGAACTCAAGAATGTCCGCAAGTTCGTCTCGCGTAACCTCGCCGTGGGGAAAAAGGATCTTCATAAGGCCGGAGACGGTCTTTCGAACCGCCTTACGGTCACGGGCATTGAGATGCGCCCCCATCGAGAAGTGCCGATCGATGACCTCGGTGAAGTTGTGCTTTCGCATCTCACGGAGCGCTTCGGCGAGATAATCGACCACGAAGCCGTAGTGGTCAGTGAAGAACTCGTTCCGCATCTTCGGAATCTCCCATCCCGGGAGATAGAAGTGCATTCGGTCAATAAACGCCATGTCGTCCCGAATGATGTCGGGCATGGGCGCGAAAAGATGGCCGGTTTGCACCATTACGTCGATCGGTTGGTTTGTATTGCCAAACATGGCAATGCTGGCATCTCCGGAAACTGCTTCTTGCCCTCGCTGGAAGCTGCCCGACTCACAGTAGGTCTTCATCGTCGTAATGACTTCTTTCGGCATCTTCTGCAGATCCGCCACTTCGTCGAAGCCAACGACGTCCCAGATCTGAACCATGCCTTTCTGCTTTCCAGACATGTGCCCGAACAGATTGGCGACGGTCGTGCCGCCGGTGAGTAGCGCGGAGTATGGCGAAACCTCCTGAACCACGTAGCTTTTGCCGGTGCCGCGAGGACCAAGCTCGACCAGATTGTAGTTGCGCTCCGCCAATGGGATCAGGCGCACTAGGAAGAGCATCTTCAGGCGACGGGTCATTCCGCCTGGCTCATACCCCATACTACGAACTATCAAGTCCAGCCACTCATCGGTCGTGAACTCCCGTCGAACCCGCCTGTATTCCTCCAGGTCGAAAGTCGCGATTTGAATCGGAGTTAGCCGATCTATCCAAAACGGGTTCTTGCCCCGAGTCTCCTCTTCATACTCAAACCTCATGTCAACCTGAGCCCAGACGCCGCCCATGACGAGTCGTTCGTAATCACGGACGTAGTGCTCGGGTATATGGACGAATTTGTGACCGAAGTTTGTGACGTCCGCCCAATAGTCAGAATCGACTATCCGAACCTTTATCTTGTCAATGAAGCTGTGTCGCCCTCGATCCTTTACAGTTGCCTGGGCCTTCATGGATTCGTCAGAGCGAATGTAGTTATTTGCGAGCGTGTCATTGACGACTTGAAGTCCCATTTGGATCGCCACTTCGTCCGACGATGCACAATACTTACCAAGCAAGAACTCGAGCACAAACACCGGCACGTTCGCGCCGACCTTCACTTTCCGAACGAGGTCCTTGCGTACGACCTTTCCGGCGAATAGGCGGTTGACCTTGTCGTCCAGCCCATCCCGTGCAGGTGCTGAAGCGTCGCTCATGATTTAAACTCCAAGGCGAACCGGGATGTCTGAGGGAGACCGATATAGCTCTGCGTCTGTGGTTGGGTCTTGAATCACCACCCGTACAGTTGCGGCACTCTCGTCCTTCAGCAGGAACGCGACCGTAGTCAACCTATTTGGCTCCAGCGTTACGCACCCTGTAGCGCCATCGAACTCAGCGTCGACGGCCATCCCTACGGCCCCAACCTGTTTCCCGGCAGACATTAGGAGCGGGCGGACAACCATTGCGTTTGCGCCCAATAACATTTGACGGTCGCCCAATACGAAAGTGACCGTGAAAATTCTGTTGGTGATCGCTTGCGGAAGACCGCTTGCGGTTACGGGGTGACCGGACTCTCTCGTAGACCCGCGCAGCGTTGTTCGTACCGTTACGACGGGGATTACTATCTCCTGCAAGGAGGGCCCGCCGTGGTGGAACGCAAGATCGCCCCCCGCCCGAAATACGCCGGAGCCAGTAGGAAACACGAAATCGAGCGTCGAAGAATATCCGAGCGAGGCGGCTGTTACGCGCACTGCGCCCGGGGGTGTGGCCCCGCCGCGACCTATCCAGCATCGCCGATGAAGTTCAACGGTCTCGCCGCCAGGTGGATCCGTCCGCATGGCTTCCTCTCGGTCGGACGCAAAGAACAGGTGCCCGTGATCAGCGCTCACGACAGCGTGTTCAACTCCGGCTACGGCGAGCTTCCGGATGGCCCGCGCAATATTATCGATTACAGTGTCCATGACCTGCCGAGCGTGGAATGTAAATCCGGCCTCGCCGGCGTGATCGATCTCCTGAGACCGGACGAAGATGACCTGCGCCCCGCTGAGCTTCTTGGCTAGTTTGGAAGGCTGTAAGCTGAGTAGCTCGTCGAGCGAAAGGTCAACGAGATCCGGCACGCGAGCGGCGGCGAACTTCTTCCGCGCGGCCACATCAGGCAGAAATGCGCCCTCGATTAAGGCGCCCAACTTGCCGGCTTGATCGACGACGCTGAAACTGCTTGCGGCGCCTGGCTGCAGCGCCGCCATTCCCACCGTCGTAATGCTAGGGAGTGCGGACATCGCGTGCGTGACCGACACTTCCGTTGTCTTCGGCAAGCGCTCCGCGAGCTCGACTCCCATCTCATAGCGCATGGCGTCGATAAGGAAGTAGGCAACGGGCCGCGGCCGCGAAGATGCAACCTCACTGAATATGCGTGTCTGGTGTAATGATCCCGGTACCGTCCACCCAGCCTGACTAAGCGCCTTAGTGAACCCCTCCGCCATTGCCTTGCAGGCGTCGTCATACGTACGCCGAACGATAGCAAGGGGCTGCTCGGCGGGCTCCTCGTCCAGATTTGCCACCCACTCCTCGAGCCGACGCTGCGTGTGATCGAGCCGATACCAGCCATCCTTGCTCGTATAGGCTTGGACCCAGCTGCTAGGATCACAGCCGGCTTTTCCGAGGACGCTGCTCACCGAAACCGCGACCTTGCCAAGATCGGCCATCCTGCGGCAAGCCTCCCATTGCGCCTTCCTTCCCACCTCCCGGTCGAGCCAGAAGCTGTGCTCGCGTCCAGCGATAAGCTCCAATGCGCCTTCAAAGTCGTTCTTGCTGATCAGCTCACCGCAATATTCTAGTAGGTTATGCTCCTCGAACCGGAACGTATCGATTGTTCCGAGGGCTTCAGCAGGCAGCGTGGCATTGCGTAACCCGAACTCTTCCTCTACCCGGTCCGCAAGGGCCGTGTAAGCTTCTGGGTACCCAGCGCGCAATCTCCGGGTTTGGTCCCCTATTGCGGCCGCCTGCTCTTTCGTCTTTGGGCGCGCCACCCCCTCCAGGCAGGCGGGGACCGGGCACCTCAGATCCGCACGGAATTCGCCCGCAAGCACATAGCGAACCGTGACCGCCCGCATCTTCCCGAGAGAAGCGTCATCTGGAAGCTCGACGCCGAGGCGGGATCGGATCAGCTTCCTCAACTCCCCGGTAGCCTCCTTAGTTGCTATCTCAGCGTCGCGCGAGTCGTTCGCCAGCCAGGACGTGAGCAGGCCCTCGCTGCTTCCAATGTCGTGAAAAATGCCCCTGAGAATAGATGGGGGCTCCGCGGAGGTGGCGTCGGCGGAAGCACGTGCTAAGTCGTCATATGCAACGCGCTCCGGCGCAAGCATCTCGTCGATAACTCCATCGGTATATCGCTGACGCAGCACGTTGCGCGCAACGCGCTTGAGTTGAGGCTCGTAACACTCACCTGCCTTCTCGAGCTCCATGAGCACAGAAGCGTCTCGGTCTCGCTCACACCCCGGAATGTAAAGAACCACCACGTCCGGGGTCTCCCCCCTTACGTGCGCTTCGGCAATGGACCGCAATTCGAACATGGAGCCCGCGTACTCTGCGAGCAAGAATGTGATACCACCCGACGACACGTGCGCGAACTCGCCAGCCGATGGCGGACCCCCACGCAGCTCAGCTATGAACGGCGCGAACTCGCTCACACCGTCGTACCAGACGACCACCCTCCGGGTCTTCAGCCGATCGACCAGTTGGGTAGCAATGTATGTGTGCAGTGGGTGCATCAGGGATCTCCCACTGCGGCCCGCAGTTCTTCGAAGCGCTCAGCGAACCAGCGTACCCGCGTCACGCCGTCGGTCACCGCTTCAGCCGACGACACTGCAAGATGCTTGCCGATCTTCGGTAAGAGCAACACAAGTAAAACATCAGACGAATTCCTGTCGAGCTCGAAACGTGTGTCGCCACGCTTGGCAAGATAGTCCGCAAATGCTTCCAACTCGAGTTGTCCGCTCGCGGTCATCGGCTCGACGGCTTCCAGTTGCTTCCGGATTCCATCTGGAGTGACTAATCGCAGGGGTTGTAAGCTTACAAATAACGCTCCGGCGTGCCGACCGAAGTCAACTCCCGGGAACCAGCCTCGGACTCTGGCAACAAAGTCGTAGACGTCGGTGAATGCCCCGCCCAGCTCTTTCTGCCTCCGCTCGGTCTCTGAGAAGAGATTCGAGATTGTTCCGTCACCGAGCCGGACGGATTGACCCAACGTCGCAAGGAGTGCTTTCTCCTGCTCCGACAGGTTTCCTGCCGTTGGCTTGTAGCCCAGATCGTGCTCAATCTCGTTCCAGACGTGGGCCATCATGCTGCAAACCTGGATTTCGCATGGTACATCCGCGACATTTACATAAGTACCAACGACATCAGATGATGACAAATAGGCCTCTATATGGGTCGCCCGATAATAGCTTGAAGACTCCTGCAGATTCCTATCCTTCCGCTCCGTGACTGGAACTCCACCGTCACCGCCCCTGAAACGCCCACAGACGGATTTTACGATCTCGCCCTCATGACGTTGCTCGTAGGTGGCGATCCGGACTCCAGATAGGTCGCGGATCTGCACAAAAACAGCGTCAATGTCCGGAAACTCCTTCTTACCGGCGGCCGCGAAGCGTCGTAACTTCCCCTCAAGACTTTTTGGACTCTTCGCACGTGACGTTACTTGAGCGCGAATCGCGTTGCCCTCGACCACTTCGGTCCTGCAGATCTCCGCCACACGCGCCGACAACTTTAGGTACCGGTCATATTCGCGATGGTACCGTTGCAAAGCCCTGTTTATGGTGTCGTCGGAAATTGTCACAACGCGCCGCTCAACCGGGCAGCCGCCGCACGGCGAGACAAGAATGGAGCGTCGATCAGACTCTTCAGTGCCGCCTTCACGGCCGGCGAACTACGTTCGCTGACTAGGTCTGCAATGGGTCTAAGCGGCGCGGTACGAACTTTCCACTTCCCGACGGCGTCTTCATTCCAAAATACCTCTTCTAAACCGTGAGCAATGGCTAGGCTCCGATCCTTGACGCACTTCGGCACCACTCGTTCGGGCCATAATTGCATTGCAATATGTGCCCAGTCATACCCACCTTCGCAGAGCGTGTCCCAAGTAACCTTGAGCTCCTTCTGCCAGGGCTTATTGTGGGGCACCAGGCGCCAGAGTGGCGCAAAGTTAATCATAACACCGTCGTCGAGATTCGGGCTCCACAGTGGGGCAACGCGCTTCACCTCATCAAGGAATGCGCGCAACTCCTGGACAAAACTATCCTGCGCAGCTAGCTCCCGGCGCCGATCACCAGTCTTCATCTCCCCGAGATCGCGTTTCATAGCCTCGAGCCTGCGCTCCTCGTGCGCAACCTTAGGCGCGACAAAGTCGTTCTGAACACGGAAGAGCGTGTCCTTCGTGAAACCGTGGATGTACAGCCACACTGAGTACCTCGCCGATTGAGTCGCGAGCTGCCAGAAGATCGGAGACTTACGCCGACTGCGGGAAAACCTTCGAAGATGTTGCCCGAAAAATTCACGAGCTATGAAGGCGCGCACGCCTTGGCCGTAGCCAGTTAGCGACACCAGATTCGAAATAACGGTGTCTTCGTCGCTGGGCCAGTCCGATCGAACTGCCGACGCCATGCGTTCGCCGACATCTGACGCGTGACGCGCATCATCGACGAGAATCGATTGTGATCTCGCGCCCATCGCATTTGGGAACCGCGGCGCCGCAGCGAACAGACCTTCAGTCGTGATGGAAGCGAGAGAGTGTCCGCGCTCCCAGACCCCAAACGCTACGCCAAAGTAGTATTCCAACGCCTCCGCGGCGAAGGGCCGCAGCGCTTCGGGGTTCCCCGGCAGCGCACGTTCGAAGTCTCCCAAAACCTCTCGCGGGGAGCGACCGCTCTGGCGAGCGTTCTTACGAATAAAGCCCCATCCCCGGGGCCCAAGCTGGCCCAACAACTCAGAATCATCGTCGTCATCGGACTCACCTCCCGCCATCGTCTCGAACACCGAGGATCCACACAGCGTTCCGACTTCCGCATTGAGCTCCGCGACTTGGTCGTGGCCAAGCCCATATGACTCAAGGACGCGATCATTCAACTCTTCCCACGTTTCAAGCAGCTCGCACTCAGCCTGCGCCACGCTTAGGCACATCGCGCGGAGCCATTTTGTCACGTCTTCTGGAGCCATTGATGGCATTGGCGTGGGTAGACCCGAGAAAAATACGGACGTCGTATCTAGCGCAGCCGACAAGTTACGGCGCAATCCCCAGCAGGCGGCTGCAAGATGAGCGGCTTCAAGAGAGAGTCCACTCGGGACAGGAGTCGACTGCACCAATCCAACACCGTAAGACTTGGAGATTGAACCGGGGTCAATATCAGCCGCACCGGCGCCTATCGTCAGCAAGTACTGATAAACACGACTGTTCATTACAGCCAGAGCCCATGCGCCCCGAATGGGGTCGTTCATCAAGAGGGTCGGCCCTTTTTGGCCGAAGATGCAACCGGCAGGCAGGGCCCTCGGCGCAAATTCGGTCGTCGTTCGAGGCGACCATGTCACACCGGGTTCAAAGTAACGCTCCTTGCTGCGAACGTTGCGCGATGCACTGCCGTACCGCTCCTCGTTGAAAACACATACTTGTTCGCCATCCGCTGCCCAGTGAACCACAAGATAAATATCCGAAAAGAATGGCGAGTACTCACCACCTTTTGCCAGCGGGGCCCACCGCGTCGGGTCGCCGTCAACCTCCCACCGAAGGCGAATGAAGCGAAAGTCGTCCGAAGTCTGCAGACCGACCCGTGCCTCCCCCAGGCCCCCCTCGGTGCGTGGAAGCGAGCTAAAGAGTCTCTGGAAGGAATCGGACACCCAATATGCAAATGCGCACGCCGGAAGCGACAGAAACCCACGAGCGTCGCC
>JBBQTF010000052.1:0-14911 GCA_038234675.1 Steroidobacterales bacterium | reverse complement strand
GTCAGTGCGCGTCGCCAGATGGACCCGGTGCCGTAGATAATCTCCGGATTCCCCACGTAGGCAATCTCGTTCCCGTCCGGCGACCAGCTGGGCGACAATTCATGATCATAGGCGCTGTAGTAGTAACGTGCCGTGGTGCTCTTGCGCTCTGGCCAGGGCGCACCGCCCTCGAGGCGGCCGCCACTAAAAGTGCCCACGAACACATGAAAATGACCGTTGCCGGAAGTGGACACCCACGCGATTCGTTTGCCGTCGGGTGACCAGCGCGGCTCGCAGTTGACGGCACCGCCGCTGGTGATCTTCTGGACTGCGCCCGTGGCGAGATCTAGGACCTGTAGCTCCAGGGCATCGGCAAGGTAGCGCGCGAACACCACATGCGCGCCGTCGGGCGCCACGTCCGGTTGATAGTCATAGCCGGGGCCTGCCGTGAGCTGAACGGCGGTTCCGGAATCCAGCCGCTGCTGCCACAGGCTCCCTTGCATAGAGTAAATGAGCGAGCGGCCATCGTGCGCAAAGGCCACACTGCTCGGCCCGCTGGTGAGTTGGGGCAGATACATCTCGCGAAAATAGTAATCATGCGGCACTTTGATCTGATCGAGCACCGCGCGTCGCTCAGCCGCTGCGCCGGTCGCCACGCACAGCAGCAGGCCGGCGCACAGGTAACCGCAGATGCGGCGCAACTTAGTCCTGCTCCGCGAGCACTTCCTGAAACGACTGGTGCAATTTGTCCAGCCCTTCGTCGAGCAGTGGGGCATCGATCATCAGCGGAGGGATAATCCGCAGCCCGCTGGCGCCGCATTCAAGCAGCAGCAAGCCATTCTCGAAGGCGCGAGTGACCAGCCGGGTAGCAAACTCCTTGGCTGGCGCCTTGCTGCCGCGATCCTTCACGAACTCCATCCCGATCATCAGACCCGGGCCGCGCACCTCGCCAATCACGGGAAACTCCTGCGCAAATTTGCTCAGACGCTGCGCCGCCCGCTCGCCCATAAGTTTTGCGTTCTCGGCGTAGCCCCCGCTCACCAGCTTGAGCGTTGCCAGAGCCGCGGCGCAGCACACCGGGTTTCCACCATAGGTGTTGGCGTGAGAGCCGGGCGGCCATTTTTCCATGATCTTGCGCGCCCCGACCATGAGCCCGATGGGCATGCCCGAGCCCAGGCCCTTGGCCAGAGTCAGGATGTCCGGGCGCACGCCGGAATGCTGCCAGGCAAACATCTTGCCGGTACGCCCGATGCCGGACTGCACCTCGTCAAAGATCAGGTAGATTCCGTGCTTGTCGCACAGTGCGCGGAGCTTGGCGAGAAATCCAGCGGGTGGAACCACATAGCCGCCCTCCCCCTGTATCGGCTCGACGAGAATCGCCGCCACTTCACTGGCCGGAAGATTGCGCTCCATCAGCTGCTCGATGTAAGCAATGACCGCCTGGCCTTGATCATCGCCCGCGAACAAGGGGCGATAAGGGTTTGGGTACGGCACGTGCACCACGCCCGGCATGGTCGGGAAGTAGCCGCGTTGCTGCGTGTGTTTCGATGCGGTAAAGGCCAGCGAACCCATGGTCCGCCCGTGGAAAGCGCCCAGAAATCCGATAAAGCGCGAGCGCCCGCTCACCTGCCGGGCGAGCTTCAGAGCCGCTTCTACCGCTTCGGTCCCGGAGTTGGCAAAAAAGCTGATTGCCGGGCCGCTCACCGGATCCAAAGCGGCAATTGTTTCCGCCAGCTCGATCTGGCCTTCGTGCCAGTAATCAGTGGAAATGTGCAAAAACCGATCCGCCGCCGACTTAATGGCGGAAACCACGTCCGGATGGCTGTGGCCGGTGGAACACACCGCGATGCCCGAAGCGAAATCAATAAAGCGGTTCCCGTCCACATCCCACACTTCGGCGCCGCGCCCGCGTCCCATGACGAAGGGGTAATCGCGGACGTAGCTGGGCGAGACCACCGCGCGGTCGCGCTCGATGAGCGCGCGCGCCTTGGCGCCGGGAAGTGCCGGGCGCGAGACCTTAGGCTGGGGAAGGCTATTCATAGTTATTCCACTCGTGTTTGTGATTGTTCTCGCTGGTACAGCGCCAGGTAATAGGCCGACGCGATCCCCTTGCCCGTGGTACCAGAGCCCTTCCAGCCGCCAAAGGGCTGAAAGCCTGGCCAAGCACCCGTGGTCGCGCCTTGCGGCCGGTTGGCGTAGGTCACGCCCGCTTCGACATTGTCAAAGAACCAATCCACTTCATCGGCCGCCCCGAAGAAGCCCGCGGTCAACCCAAGTTCGCTGTCATTGACCTGGGCCATCGCCGCCTCGCGGTTGGGCACCCGCGCGACCATCACGATCGGGAGAAACATTTCCTGTTGCCACAGTGGATGCTGGAGCGGAGCCTCGGCGAGCGTTGGCAGGCAAAAATATCCGGACGCCAGAGCACCTTCATTAAGCGTGCGACCGCCCACGGCTATCCGGGCACCGCCGCTTCGCAGCTGGTCGCAATAGCCCTGGTAGTGCTCGTACGCCGAACTGTTGATGACCGGTCCGAGCCAGTTTTGACGCACCGTAGGATCACCGACCTTGATCGCCTGAGCCTCCTTGACTACCGAGGCGATAAGCTCATCGGCCACGCGTTCGTCGACAAATATGCGCGAGAGCGCTGAGCATTTCTGGCCGCCCATGCCAAAGGAGGATCGCACGATCCCGGCGGTGGCCCGATTAAGGTCGGCGCCGGCCGTGACGATGGCCGCATTCTTGCCGCCCATCTCTGCGATGCACGGCTTGGGCACCGCGCCCGCGACCATACGGCGCGCAATGCTCATGCCCACCTGATGGGACCCGGTAAATGTAATACCAGCCACGTCGGGGTGGCTTACCAGCGCCTCGCCTGCTTCCGACCCGCTGCCGTTGAGATAATTGAATACCCCAGGGGGCAGACCGGCGGCGTGCACGCATTCGGCCAGCAGACGCCCGGACCACGGCGTGTCGGTCGCGCACTTAAGAACGACTGTATTGCCGGTGACCAGCGCCGCGGCCACCGGGCCGCCCGAAAGGGCAAACGGGAAATTAAAAGGTGATATGACCGCCCAGGGGCCGTAAGGCTTCATGACCGAGCGATTGCGGCTGCGAAAACCGTGCACCGGGTCATCAGGGAGCGTGTGATCAAAATTGCCCTTAAGGAAATCGTCGCAATAGAGGCCAAAGAAATCAGCCGTCTCTTGCGCCTCTCCGAGGGCTTCGAGTCGGTTCTTGCCCACCTCCAGACTCAACGCCGCGGCGATGTCATACACGCGCTCCGCGATGATCTCGCCCACCCGTCGCAGCAGCCTAATGCGTTCCGTGATCGGCAGCCGCTGCCAGGCCGGAAAAGCGCGCTTGGCGGCGGCCACGGCAAGTCCCGCGTCGGCCGCACTGGCTTCGGCGAAACGGCCCAGCAACTGGCCGCGATCGATGGGCGTGTACTCTTCGCGGCTTACCGCCGTCGCGTGGTCGCGGCCGTCAATATAAAGAGAGTGCCTTTGCGGCGGTTTGCTGCGGATTCGATCCAAGGCCGCCTCGAATGCCTGATGGAGCGATTCGGGCGGATCGTGCATGGTTGCGTAAGTAAGTTTGAATCCCATGCCAGATATTCTGGCACAAATTCTGGGCGGTTGATGAGTGCCTCGGCCGACCCGGCGGCGCAGATCTCAAACAGCCTCCTAGCGCGCGGGCAAGCCGCGCAAGTTCAGGTCTTTTGCCGCCGCGGCGCGACTTTCCGGCGCTTGGCCGGACGCTTCGATTTGCCCCTGGCCGTTGCCTTGCGTACGGCGGGGGCGCTACGAGCTAATTCCTCGGTGAGCCGCAGCAAGTAAGCATGAAACGGACGACTGAGGCCTGGGTGCTGCAGGGCATACTCCACGGTGGCCTGCAGGTATCCGAGCTTGCTGCCGCAATCAAAGCGCTTGCCGACAAAGCGGTGCGCATACACGGCCTCGCGGCTCAGCAATCGAGCAATTCCGTCGGTGAGTTGAATTTCCCCGCCAGCGCCGTGGCCCACCTGCCGGAGCTGTTCAAATATTCCGGCCGTCAGTACGTATCGACCCACCACCGCCAGTGTCGAAGGCGCGACAGCGGGCTTGGGCTTCTCCACGATGCTGCGGATCCGGCTGACAGTAACGCGCGTCGCGTCGACTTCAACGATGCCGTACTTGTCGGTGTCCCGGCGCGGCACTTCCTCGACACCCAGCACGCTTCCCCGGTGAAAGGCAAAGGTTGCCGCCATCTGCTTGAGGCAAGGCACCTCGGCATCAATCAGGTCATCGGCGAGGTGCACGAAAAACGGCTCCTGGCCGACCGCTGCTTCGGCACAAAGCACGGCGTGTCCCAGTCCCAGGGGCGCCGGCTGGCGAATGTAGATGCAGGTGGCATAGCTGGGCAGAACGCTGCGTATCTGCCGTGCCAGATCCGTCTTTCCCTGAGACTCGAGGAGTTTCTCTAACTCGGGATCCGAATCAAAGTGGTCCTCGATAGCGCGCTTAGAGGCGCCGGTTACGAAAACCAGCCTTTGGGCGCCGGCGGCCAGAGCCTCTTCCACCGCGTATTGGATCAGCGGCTTGTCGACCACCGGAAGCATCTCCTTGGGGCTGGCTTTGGTCGCAGGCAGGAATCGCGTGCCGCGGCCGGCTACCGGAAACACGGCTGTCCTGATTTCAGGCTTCATGGGGGAGTCTCTGTCGAAGTGGGTGGTGACTCTATTATAGAGGCGTGTGCTATGGCCGCTTGTGCGCTAGCACACGCCTGACGCTCTGCCAACTTGCTCACGTGCCCGCACACTATGTCCGCGCAACTCCATAATGCCGTTTCAGTGACCCTGCGGTAGTGGTGCGGCCTCCGCCTACAGGCCCTTGCACCGAACGCCGACATTCAGGCCTAGTCGCGTATGGGTCGGTCGGTGCCCTCGTTGACGCGCTCGCGCAAGTCCTTGCCCGGCTTGAAATGCGGCACGTACTTGCCATCGAGTGCCACGGCCTCGCCGGTCTTAGGATTCCGCCCCTGACGGGGGGGCCGGAAATGCAGGGAAAAACTCCCAAACCCTCGAATCTCGATGCGATCACCCTGCGCCAACGCATCGCTCATGATCTCGAGCATCTGTTTGAGCGCGAGTTCCACGTCCTTCGCCGGCAGATGCTTCTGCTTGGTCGTTATGATTTCAATCAATTCAGACTTCGTCATGCCGCGCCCCTGCCCTTAGTTGGCAAGCCTCAAGATCATTCTCGCTCTGCGGTGTTCATCTGATCTTTCAGCAGGTCTCCAAAGCTGGTCCCTGAGGAGGGTTGCTCGGAACGATAGTTCTGCACCGCTTCCGCCTCTTCGTGCACTTCCTTGGCTTTGATCGACAGCGAAATCGAACGTGTTTTGCGATCGACTCCGACGAACTTGGCTTCGACCTCGTCGCCCACCTTGAGCACCTGGCGTGCGTCTTCGATGCGATCGCGTCCCAACTCTGAGGCGCGCAATTGACCTTCGATGCCATTGCCCAAATCGATGATGGCACCGCGTGCGTCTACTTCCCGCACCGTCCCGCGCACCACGCTGCCCTTAGGGTTGTCGGTGATGTAGCCTGAAAACGGATCCTTGGCGAGTTGCTTGATGCCCAGCGATATGCGCTCGCGCTCAGGGTCTATGGCCAGCACCATGGCCTCGACTTGCTGGCCTTTTTGATAATTGCGCACGGCCTCTTCGCCGGGCACGTCCCATGAAATGTCGGACAGATGCACCAGGCCGTCGATATTTCCGGCCAGGCCGATGAAGATTCCGAAATCCGTAATCGACTTGATCTGGCCGGCCACCTTGTCGCCGCGATTATTGTTTTCAGCGAACTCCTTCCACGGGTTGGCGGCGCACTGCTTCAGGCCGAGCGAAATGCGGCGGCGTTCTTGATCGACGTCCAGCACCATTACTTCAACCTCCTGCCCGGTGTGCACAACCTTGGCGGGATTGACGTTCTTGTTGGTCCAGTCCATCTCCGATACGTGCACTAGGCCCTCGACGCCGTCCTCGATTTCGACAAATGCGCCGTAATCGGCGATGTTAGTAATCTTGCCGAAGACCCGAGTATTGGGCGGGTAGCGACGCGCAATGTTCTCCCACGGATCGGCGCCCAGTTGCTTGAGTCCGAGTGATACCCGTGAGCGCTCGCGGTCGAACTTGAGGATCCGCACGTCCACTTCGTCGCCCACTTTGACGACTTCGGATGGATGCTTGACGCGCTTCCAGGCCATGTCGGTGATGTGCAGCAGTCCGTCGATGCCGCCCAGATCGACAAAGGCTCCATAGTCAGTGAGATTCTTGACCGTGCCCTTGACCACGGCGCCTTCCTGCAAGTTGTCCATGAACGCATTGCGCTCGGCAGAGAATTCCTGCTCGACCACGGCGCGGCGTGAAACCACGACGTTGTTGCGCTTCTGGTCCAGCTTGATGACCTTGAATTCCAGCGGCTTATTTTCCAGATAGGCGGTGTCACGCACCGGGCGTACATCCACCAACGAGCCGGGAAGGAATGCGCGCACAGTCTCGATATCCACCGTGAAGCCACCCTTGACGCGCCCGGAGATAATCCCGGTAACGATTTCGCCTTCATTAAAGGCCTGCTCGAGGCGGGTCCAGGTGCGGGCACGCTTGGCCTTCTCGCGCGACAGTCGGGTCTCGCCGGTGCCATCCTCTACGGCATCGAGCGCCACTTCGATCTGGTCACCGGCCTTGACTTCAATCTCGCCCAGCTCGTTCTTGAACTGATCGAGCGGCACCACGGCTTCGGATTTCAGGCCGACGTTGATGATGACAACGTCGGGGGTCACTTCCACCACCAGGCCCATTAAGATCATTCCGGGACGAATGCGTTGATTCGCCAGGCTCTGTTCGAACATCTCGCTGAAACTTTCGCTCATGTATTCTCTCGCGCGCCGTTTTAACGGGGCACGCTCTGTTGGCCGCAGGCGCATCCGACGCCACGCGGGTTGGTTAACGAATGGGTCTTGGGCTTCCTGCCCTACCCGCCCTAAACTGCCCTCATGTCCACAAACCGCGCTGTTTGCCCAAGCGCCAAATGCAATCGACCACCGCCGCTACACTGAGTCGGGTGGAATCGATCACGACCGCGTCCTCAGCGGGCACCAGCGGTGAGACCGCGCGGGACGAATCCTGCCGATCCCGCTCCGCTACCTCGCGCGAAAGGGCGGCAAGGCTAACACCGGAATCCTTTCCTTTCAACTGCTTATATCGCCTCTGGGCCCTTTCTTCGGGGGTGGCCACGAGGAAGATCTTGAGGGCCGCTTGGGGAAAAACGACGGTACCCATGTCCCGGCCGTCGGCCACCAGGCCCGGGGCCGTGGCGAAGGCAAGTTGGCGAGCCACGAGCGCCTTTCGCACGTCCGCCCACGCCGCCACCCGCGATGCGCCTTTGCCCCCTTCTTCGGAACGCAGCGCATCGGTTACATCTTCCCCACCGAGCAAGATCAGTTCCGACCCGTCCGGTCGTGCGCTGAATTGACTGTCCAATGCCTTCGCCAGCCGCGCATGCCCGGCGCGGTCGTCTGCGGCCAGGCCCGCTTTTTGGCCCGCGAGGGCCACCAGACGATACAGCGCTCCGCTGTCGAGCAAATTCCAGCCCAGTCGGCCGGCCAGGCGCCGGCTGACCGTGCCCTTACCGGCACCACTTGGGCCATCGATGGTCACGACCGCCGGGGGTGTGCCCGGGGCTGTCGCAGAGGTGGCGCGAGTCATGGTTCGCTGATCTCTGCCAGGGAAAGGCCTATCCGTCGAGCGGCGTCCGGGAAGCCCGGAAACGAAGTGGCCACGTTGGCCACGTCGTCGATCTGAACAGGACCGTTTGCGCGGACGCTCGCCATGACAAAGGCCATGGCCACCCGATGATCGCCGTGACTATCCACGCGCCCGCCCCGCAAGTGGCCTCCTCGTATGCGGATCCCATCCGCAAGCATGTCGCATGAAATCCCCAGAGTGGTAAGTCCCTTGGCCATCACGGCCAGACGGTCACTTTCCTTGACTCGCAATTCCGCCGCTCCGGTGACCACGGTTTCGCCCGTGGCGCACGCCGCCGCGATGAACAGGATGGGCAACTCATCGATGGCAAGCGGCACCAACTCCGGGGGTATCACTGTGCCGCGCAAGGTGCTGGCGCGCACGCGGATGTCCGCCAGCGGCTCGGCTCCCGATCCGGCGAGCGGCATGACTGAAATTTGCGCACCCATCAAACGCAGCATCGCCAATAGCCCGATGCGGGTCGGATTGACGCCCACTCGCCGCAGCATCAGTCCTTTTTTGGCCGCAAGGCACCCGGCGACGATAAAGAACGCCGCCGATGAAAAATCACCCGGCACCTCGATGGCGGTCGCCTGCAGCGGCTGGCCGCCACTCAATTCGACCGTGGCGCCGCTCCGGGATATAGGGGCGCCGAAGGCGGCCAGCATGAGTTCGGTGTGATTGCGAGTCGGTGCCGGCTCGGTGACTCGCGTGCGGCCGCGCGCCTGCAGCGCGGCAAGCAGGATCGCCGATTTGACCTGGGCGCTGGCCATCGGGAGCGTGTAGTCGATCGCATAAAGACGCGCATGCCCGTGTATGAACACCGGTGGTCGGTCGGCCTGGGTGTCGATATGTGCGCCCATCAGCCGCAATGGCTTCGCGACGCGCTCCATCGGACGCTGCATAAGCGAGGCGTCGCCAATGAGCCGGCTGGAGAACTTTTGGCCGCACAGCAAACCCATGAACAAGCGCATGGCGGTGCCGGCATTCCCCATGTGCAGCGGCGCGGCGCTCGGGCGCAATCCGTGCATCCCTGCACCGGTAACCAGGACTTGATTTGCTCCAGGTTGCTCTATTGCGACGCCAAGTGCGCGCAGTGCACCCAAGGTGGCGTGGCAATCCTCGCTTTCCAGAAAACCCGTAACGCGCGTCTGGCCCTCAGCAACGGCGCCCAACAGCAGTGCGCGGTGCGAGATGGATTTGTCGCCAGGTACGCTCAGCGATCCACTGACGCCGTTTACCGGTTCGGCACGGTAGCTGCGAGTGACCGACGTGCTCATGGCGCGCCTTGAAGCGATCCGAGCAACTGCAGCAACCGGTCGTTTTGCTCCGGAAGCCCAACCGAAACGCGCAGGTGCCTGGGTAGTCCGTAGCCTGCGACGGGCCGCACGATCACTCCGCCGCGCAACAATTGCTCGTACACCCACGCCGCCTCGCCTACTTCGATCAGCAGAAAATTGCCCGCGGAGGGCGCCACCGGTATGCGCATGAGGCGAAACGCTGCCGCCATGCGGTTGCGTTCATCGACCACCAGGCGTGCCGCATTATGGACGTGGGCCTGATCGGCCAACGCCGCCGCAGCGCCGGCCTGGGCCACATTACTCACATTGAAGGCCGGGCGGATACGATTCAATGCATCGGCGACCTCGGGATGCGAAACGGCGTAGCCCACGCGTACGCCCGCCAGCCCGTAGGCTTTTGAGAACGTGCGCACCAGCACAAGGTTTGGGAAATCATCAAGCCAGGGAAGGCCCGAGTCGCAGCCGCTAAGCCTTGCATACTCGACGTAGGCCTCATCGAGCACCACCAACGCGTGCTTGGGGACCGCAGCAATGAATAGGCGCAACCGTTCCCGATCCACCCACGTGCCCGTGGGATTGTTGGGGTTGGCAATAAAGACGAGCTTTGTATCGGCAACGATGGCCTCTGCCATGGCGTCCAGGTGATGTCCGTAGGCCATCGCATGGGCAGGAGCAAGTGCGGGCGCTTCGATGGCGCGTCCGCCGGTGGCGCGAATCACCAGCGGGTAAATCGCAAAGCCGTACTGGGAATACACGGCACTGTTGTGCGCCGTCAGGAAGCACTCCGCAAGCATCAGCAGCAACTCATTCGATCCGTTGCCTACGGTTACGCACGCGCTCGCTACCCCAAGATGCGTCGCCAATGCCTGCTTGAGCGCATGGGCACTGCCATCCGGGTAGAGCCACGCCTCGGCCAGCGCCGAGTGCATGGCGGCCACCGCATGCGTGCTTGGACCGTGCGGGTTCTCATTCGATGCCAGTTTGACGATGTTGCCGATGCCGTATTCGCGCTCCAGCTCACTGATCGGCTTGCCTGGCACGTAGGGCGAGAGCGACAGCACCGCGGCAGTCGCAAGTTGGCCCGGATGCGGGGGGTCCGTGTCTGTGGTGCTCATTGCTACAGGAGGGCGCGGGGGTAGGAGCCGATCACCCGAAACAGTGAAGCCTGTTGTTTGAGGATTTTTAGTGCGCGTGCCACGGGGGCGTCGCGGGCGTGCCCTTCGATGTCGATGAAGAACACATAGTCCCACTTGCCGCGGCGTGAGGGACGAGACTCGATACGCGTCATGCTGATCCGATTTGTGGCCAATGGCTTGAGCAGCCGATGCAGGGCCCCGGGGGCGGCCGTGCTGCTCGTCGATACCAGCAACGTAGTCTTGTCCATTCCACTGGGCTCGAGAATCTTTCGGCCCATCACCAGGAAGCGGGTGGTGTTGTCGGCGCGATCTTCTATTTTGCTGCACAGCAATCGCAGGTTGTAGACTTCGGCGGCTGTTTCACCGGCGATCGCCGCTGTGCCGAGTTCATCGCGCGCCCGGCGCGCACCTTCGGCATTACTGCTGACAGGAACCCGCTCGATGCCGGGCAAATGTTCCTCCAGCCAGCCGCGGCACTGCGCCAGCGCCTGCGCATGCGCACAGACCCGCAGCACGCTCTCTAGCGCTTCCATGCGACCCATAAGGCAGTGATGTATGCGCAGTTCCACTTCGCCGCATATGTGCAGGGGGCTGCTGATGAGGCGGTCCAAAGTGTGGGTGATCGTGCCTTCCGCGGAGTTTTCGACCGCGGCGACGCCAAAGTCGGCGTTGCCGGCCTCGACCTCCTGGAAGACCTCATCGCTGGTGCTGAGCGCCAGGGCCCGGACCGAATGCCCGAATTGTTTGTACACCGCGGCTTGCGTGTACGTGCCCTCCGGCCCTAGGAAGGCCACTTTAAGGGGTTCCTGCTGCGCGAGGCAGGCGGACATGATTTCGCGAAACAGGCGTGCGATTTCCTCGTTGCGCAGCGGACCGCGGTTTCGCACCAGAGCGGCGCGCAGCACCTCGGCTTCGCGTTCAGGGCGGTAGAAGTCCACCGTGTGGCCGTCCTGGTGTTTGGAGATGCCGACCTGCTGGGCCAGCAATGCCCGACGGTTGATCAGATCCTGCAGCTGGATATCGAGTGCATCGATTTCGTCGCGCATTGTCGCCAGCGGCGCTCGCTCTGGCCGCGGTCGGGCAACATTAGCGCGGGTTCTCTTTTTTCGGTCTGCCATTAATCGCCTCAGCCAAGTAGGGTCAGTGCGTGCGAGTCTGCGTAGGCACCTTAGCCCTTAACCATGGCGCCGGGCAAAGTCGCCCATAAATGTCACCAGGGCCTCCACCCCTTCGGCCGGCATTGCGTTATAGAGACTCGCGCGCATGCCCCCGACGGCGCGGTGCCCTTTGAGATTGAGCAGCCCGGCGCGCGCCGCCTCATCGACAAAGGTTGGGTCGAGATCGGACCTGGGCAACGAAAAGGGCACGTTCATCCAGGACCGGCATGAGGGGCTAACGGCGTTGCGATAAAAACTGGAGCCGTCAATCGCGCGATAGAGCCGCTCGGCCTTGGCACGATTGCGTTCGCCCATCACCGACACGCCGCCCTGCCGTTTGAGCCATTTAAGCACCAGCCCGGTCAGATACCACGCGAAAGTGGGCGGTGTGTTGAGCATCGAGTTGTCGTCGGCGACCAGTCCGTAATTAAATACCGCGGGAGTTATCGCGCGTGCCCGATCCAGCAGGTCCTCGCGCACGATGACCACACACAGTCCTGCTGCTCCCAGATTCTTTTGCGCACCCGCGTATATCAGTGCGTAGCGCTTGACCTCAAGCGGACGCGACAGCAGGGTCGAAGACATGTCGGCAACCAACGGGGCCGCGACATCGGGAACAAACGGGAATTCCACTCCGCCGATGGTCTCATTAGGGGTGTAGTGGACGTATCCGGCCCCCGGGGTGAGTTGCCATTGCGATTGCGGGGGCACATCGCAGTAGTGGCTGCCGGCGGCATCGGCGGCCACATTGACCCGGCCATAACGTTTCGCCTCGGCAATCGCCCTCCCGGACCAGTGACCGGTATTCACATAGTCAGTGACCCCATCCGGCGATGCAAGGTTCATGGGCACGATCGCAAACTGCGCCGTGGCGCCACCTTGCATGAACAGCACACGGTAGTTTTCCGGGATGGTCAGAAGCTCGCGCAGGTCCGCCTCGGCCTCGGCTGCACAATCGTAAAATGCTTTGCTACGGTGGCTCATTTCCATGACCGAAGTACCGTGGCCGCGCCAATCGAGCAGTTCGTCGCGGGCCTGCTCCAACACTTCGGTCGGCAACGCGGCAGGACCCGGGGAAAAATTAAACGGGCGCACGAAACTCCTCAAAAGGACGGCCAATAACCCGGCGGGCTCGGAGCGCCCACCCCGCCGGCACCGGGCTTATTCAGTGGTTCCCGGGGGACTGCTGCCTGCACTCGGCGCTGTGGAATCTGCCGCATTGGCTTCCGCGGGCTCCACCAAGTCACCATCTCCGTTCTCAAGGCCCTCGACACGCTCGATTCCTGTGAGTCGCTCCCCTTCGGCGAGCCGGATCAGCCGGACACCCTGGGTGTTGCGCCCAACAATTGAAATATCGCGCACCGGCGTGCGTACTAGCGTGCCTGTCGAGCTCACCAGCATCAATTCCTGGGCCACGGTGACCTGAAGTGCCGCGACGGTGCGGCCGTTGCGTTCGGTGGTCTGCAGCGCGATGACGCCCTGGCCGCCGCGATTGTGGGAAGGAAAATCATCCAGCGGAGTAAGTTTTCCGTAGCCGGTTTCCGAGGCCGTAAGGATATATCCCTCGCCCAGGGCGATCAGTGCAATCAATCGCTGGTCGTCGGACAGGCGCACGCCGCGGACCCCGGCCGCATCGCGGCCCATCGGCCGGACTTCATCCTCGTGGAAACGGATGGCCTTCCCGCCGCTGGTGCATAGCAGAATTTCTCGGCTACCATCGGTAAGTGCCACGCCTACCAGGCGATCGTCGTCGCGCAAATCGACGGCGATGATCCCGGAGGCACGCGGGCGTGAAAAAGCGGCCAATGGGGTTTTCTTTACAGTGCCCAGGCTGGTCGCCATGAACACGAAATGCTGCTCGTCGAACTGCTTGACGGGGAGCAAGGCGTTGATCTTTTCGCCTTCCTCGAGCGGTAACAGGTTGACGATTGGTTTGCCGCGCGACCCGCGGCCGGCCTGGGGCAGCTCGAACACACGCAGCCAGTAGATCTTGCCGCGATTGGAAAAGCACAGCAGGGTATCGTGTGTATGCGCGATGAAGAATTTCTCGATGAAGTCTTCGTCCTTAACCGCGGTCGCCGATTTGCCGCGACCGCCGCGACGCTGTGCCTGATAGTCCGAAACTGGCTGGGCCTTCGCATAACCGGCGTGAGAGAGGGTAACCACGACATCCTGGGGTTCGATCAGATCCTCTGTCGAAAGATTGAGATGGTCGCGGCTGATTTCCGTGCGGCGTTCATCCCCGTAGCTGTCGCGAATCTCCACCAGCTCGGCGCGCACTACTTCCGTGAGTCGCGCCGACAAGGCCAGGATTTCCGAGAGCTCGATGATGCGCGTCAGCAGTTCGCGATATTCGCTGACGATTTTGTCCTGCTCGAGTCCGGTGAGGCGGTGCAGGCGCATGTCCAGGATCGCCTGGGCCTGCACTTCGCTCAACCGATAGCCGCCCGAGGTGAGGCCGTACTCGGGCGCCAGATCCTCCGGGCGCGTGGCCGTGGGGCCGGCTCGCTCCAGCATTTCGGCCACCGCACCGGGTGGCCAAACTCGCCCCATCAACGCCACGCGTGCCTCTGCCGGGGCGGGAGCCGCCTTGATCAACGCAATGATTCCATCGATGTTGGCCAGTGCCACCGCCAGGCCCTCAAGGACGTGTGCGCGTTCGCGTGCCTTGCGCAGGTCAAACACGGTACGCCGCGTGACCACCTCGCGCCGATGGCGCAGGAACGCATCGAGCAGCTCGCGCAGCCCCATAAGGCGGGGCTGACCGTCCTGGAGCGCCACCATGTTGATGCCAAACACCGTTTCCATGGGCGTCTGCGCATACAGCTTGTTGAGCACGATCTCGGCGATTTCGCCGCGCTTCAGTTCGATCACCACGCGCATGCCGTCCTTGTCGGACTCATCGCGCAGGCCGTCATTGGCGATCCCGTCCAGGAGTTTTTCCCGCACTAGGTCGGCAATTCGCTCGATCAGCCGAGCCTTGTTGACCTGGTAGGGCAGCTCGGTAATTACAATGGCCTGGCGACCGCCCTTGCCGTCGATCTCCTCAATGGTGGCGCGAGCGCGAATGGACAGGCGCCCGCGCCCGCTCTTGTAGGCCGTCGCAATTTCCTGGGCCCCGTTGATGATGCCGCCAGTGGGAAAGTCGGGCCCAGGAACGATTTGCATAAGTCCGGCCAGCGTGATGGCCGGATCGTCGAGCAGACTCAGGCAAGCGGTAACAATTTCGGTAAGGTTATGCGGCGGGATGTTGGTCGCCATGCCCACCGCGATGCCCGAGGATCCATTGACCAGCAGATTGGGCACGCGCGTCGGCATGACCGACGGTTCGGTCTCCGATTCGTCGTAATTGGCGACGAAATCAACCGTCTCCTTGTCGATGTCGGCCAGAAGCTCGTGAGCCAGCCTGGCCATGCGCACTTCGGTGTAGCGCATTGCAGCAGGCGCATCGCCGTCGACAGAGCCGAAATTGCCCTGGCCATCGATCAGGACGTAGCGCATCGAAAAGTGTTGCGCCATGCGCACGATGGTGTCGTAAACCGCCGTGTCG
>JBBQTF010000051.1:0-15805 GCA_038234675.1 Steroidobacterales bacterium | reverse complement strand
TTGCCATGGTGGTGCTTTGCGCGGTCTGACGCTTTGTTGAATCTGTCCGAGGCCTCGTGGAAGCTCGTTCGCAGGAGTGGGCTGCGCATGGCCTATATTGGCGCGGAGTCGCCCGACGACAAACTCTTGCGGGAGGTCAGGAAAGGTACTCGCGCCGACCAAACTTTGGCGGTCGTGGAGAAGTGTCGCACCAACGGAGTCATTCCGGAGCTTTCGTTCATGTTGGCGCCGCCCGACGATCCGGAAGGCGGGACGGAGCGAACGTTCGAGTTTATCCGTGAGATCAAACGGTACTACCCGCGCACTGAGATTATGATCTACATCTACACGCCGTTGCCGACCTCCCCTCACAGCACACAGTCGGGGTCGCATGCAATGAAACCACTGCTTGATGTGGAGGGACATCCTGTTGTGTTTCCAAGCAGCGTGGACGAGTGGTCAAGTCCGCAATGGGTAAATTATTGGTGTCACATGGATGCCCCTTGGATGAGTGAGCGTTTACGCCGAAGAATATTGGACTTTACAACGGTACTTGGTTGCCGCTTTCCAACAATTACCGATATACGCTCCCCTCCCCTAGGTAAGGCGGCGCTGCGAGTATTGGCCTCTTGGCGCTACCGGTTTCAAAAATACGGGCATCCATGGGAATTGGACGTGTCGCAGAGAATCATTCGACTGCACAATCCTCGTGCCTCAAGTCTCTGAGCGCAGTCATTGGCGATGGGGCGGTCCTCCTTGCATGTAGTGCAGATAAGTTTCTATTTGGACCCACTTGCGCGCACACCGGCGCAACTACTGCGGGAGTGGCCTAGCCTTGTGGATGTTGCCGAGGCCGTGGCGCAGACTGGGAGCCGCGTTTCGGTTATTCAGGCCTGCTCGGTGCAGGGGGAAATAACTCTCAAAGACGTTAATTACAATTTCGTGCAGGTGGCCGGCCCCCGGCCGTCGATGGTGCACAACGGCCGCTTTGCGGAGCTGCTGCGGCACTTGAGGCCAGACGTTATTCACGTGCACGGACTCGGATTCGCGCGCGACGTCGCCGCGCTCGCGGCAATGCGGCCCAGAGTGCCAATTATCATACAAGACCATGCCGATCGGGTTCCGCGAATATGGCACCGGTCTAGGTGGGGTCGAGGGTTGGTCTCAGCCTCGGGCGTAGTGTTCACTGGGGCGGCAAAAGCCGAGCCTTTTAGGCGAGCCGGTCTGATGTCTCCAGTAATAAAAGTCTTCGATGTTCCTGAGTCAAGTAGCCGCTTTAGCCCCGGCAGCCGCGACGAAGCCCGGAGGGTTGTTGGCATCCACGGCGATCCGTGCTTGTTGTGGGTTGGCCATCTTAACAAAAACAAGGATCCACTCACCGTTTTGGACGGCGTGGCCGAGGCATCGGAGCATCTACCCGGACTGCGTCTTTGGTGTTGCTTTGGAGTAGCGCCGCTGTTGGATGCAGTGCGCAGGAGGATTCGCCGTGACCCGCGCCTAACAGGCCGAGTTGAGTTAATGGGCAGGGTTGCTCATTCGCAGGTTGAGTGCCTCATGCGCGCGTCCGACCTATTTGTACTTGGCAGCCTGCGAGAAGGTAGCGGTTATGCACTGATCGAGGCGCTCGCGTGCGGCTTGCCGCCCGTTGTAACCGATATACCGTCATTCGCCGCGCTCACGGATCAGGGGCGCATTGGTGCGTTGTGGCCAAGAGCGGACCACCAAGGATTTTGCCAAGCGTTGCTCGCTGTCGCGGCGAAGCCACGTGACCTAGTCCGTGCACGCGTGCGGGCGCACTTTGAAGCTGAGATTTCATTTGCCGCAATAGGCTGCAAATTGGTGGCTGCCTATCAACACCTATTGACGACGGCGCAAGTGGACCTACCTGCAGGGTCCGCTACTCCCGCCTCCGGATCGGCCAAGTGGTCGCAATAGTTTCCAAAACCCCGTCAGTACTCGCTTCCGATCCATTTCTGGAGCGTATCGCCCATCCGTTCAAGCGTCGCGTCGTCATCCTGGGGCAAAGGTTCCTCTTTGAGAGTAATAGCCGTCGCCTGCTGCGGTTAGTAGATGTCGCCTATCGCGGGTTGCCTGCGCATCGTCTGGGAATGCCCCGCAAAGCCGTTATGGTGCGGCTTCACTTGGCCCAATCCGTTTGCACAGCCGGCGCGATGTCATTTCCTCCGCAGATGAGAATGCATGGGGCTATGGGGCTCCTTTGCGGCGCAATGGATGCCGCGAACTATGCGGTGCTCGATCCGGCAGCAAGGACCGGCCTTGTCGTCATGTCACAAGAGCTACTTAAATTTCCGTACCAGGCGCGCTATGAGCTCCTGGAATTCGCGGTGTTCACGTTGGCCTGCCGCGGCCAGGGCTTGGTACCTTTACACGCGGCCTGTGTTGGCCTAAACGGTCGCGGATTGCTTTTGATCGGGGGCACCGGCGCCGGTAAGTCCACGCTGGCAATGCTGTGCGCATCGAGTGGCATGGACTTTGTCACAGAAGATGCCACTTTTATTACACCCCGCTCGATGCGCGGCATGGGCGTCGCTAATTACCTTCACATCAGAAAGGATGCACTTTGTCATGTGGCGGATCGCAGGATCGCCACTCTGATTCGCAAGTCTCCGACAATTAAGCGCCGAAGCGGTATGGAAAAGTACGAGGTGGACTTGCGCAAAACCGGCTTTAGCCTGGCCGGGGCGCCACTCAACATAGCCGCAATCGTATTTGTATCCGCGCGGCGCACGGACGCGCCGTTACTGACACCGCTGAAGGCGTCAGTGACGCTGCAGCGTCTGTTGAAGGGCCAGGCCTATGGGGCCGCTCAGCGAGGTTGGCAAAGTTGGGCGCGACACGTTCGCCGAGTGCCCGCGTACGAACTGCTCCGTGGCACACGGCCCCTGGACGCGGTGGAGGCGCTGCGGCGTTTGCTGGTAACGGGCCAATGACTACACAGTTTGACTCAGTGCTGTTCACAGAACGTGATCCTCACCGTTCCCCGCCCCCGTTTCCAGATACGATCCTCCCTGAGCCTATCGGCACTCCCCATCCGAGGTCCCATAAGAAGACCGTGGGGTAGTTTAACCATGAAAATCGCACTTATCGTTCCCGGCGGTGTGGACCGATCGGGAACTCATCGGGTGATTCCGGCGCTGCTGGCCTTAATCAGACGTCTGGCATCGCGGCACGAAGTGCATGTATACGCGCTGCAACAGGAAAACGCGCCAGGCGAATGGGAATTGTGTGGCGCGAAGATCCATAACATTGGGAGTGGGTACACGCGACTGCGTGCGATGCGGGCAGTCCTGGCGCAGCATGAACGTGCGCCCTTTGATGTAGTGCAATCGTTCTTTTCAGGTACGCCCGGGTTGATCGCCGCTGCCGCGGGACGCTTCCTTGGTGTTCCCAGCTTGATTCACGTGGCGGGTGGCGAGCTGGTCGCTTTTAGCGATCTCGCTTACGGTGGGCGCTTGTCGTGGCGGGGCCGAATCCGCGAATCACTGGTGTTGCGGGCCGCCTCGATGGTCACCGCGCCCAGCGAGCCCATGCTCGCGGCGCTGACCCGGCTGAAAGTTAAGGCTCAACGCGTGCCGCTCGGGGTTGATCGCGACTTGTGGCCATGCCGATTGCCTGTATCGCGACAGGCTGGAGAGCCAGCGCGCCTGCTGCACGTCGGTAGCCTGAATAAGGTCAAGGACCAGCAGACTTTATTGCGTGCCTTTGCTTTGCTCGTAGTGCGCGGAGCCGATGCGCAGATTGATATCGTCGGCGAGGACACACTGCATGGAGAAATCCAGGCCCAGGCTGCCAGCTTGGAGATTGAGGGGCACGTCAGGTTTCACGGGTTCCTTACGCAAAAGAGGCTCCGTCCCCTCATGGAGAAGGCTCATCTATTGGTGGTGTCATCACGCCATGAGGCTGGTCCTATTGTGTTGCTGGAAGCGGCAATAGCCGGTGTGCCCACCGTAGGCACCGCAGTAGGGCACATCGCGGAATGGGCGCCGGGAGCCGCTCTGGCGGCGCATATCGGTGATTTCGCAGAGCTGGCGGGCCTGATCGGCGCGCTTCTCGCCGACGAGCCGCGCCGCCTACGGGTCGCTGCGGAAGCTCAAAGGCGCGCACTCCAAGAAGACGCGGACTTCACGGCGCTTCGCTTCGAAGGGATTTATGCTGCTTTGGGCCGCGCGTGACGCGGCGTCGGCGGCAATTCGCTCTCCAGGGCCGCTCTGATCACGGACAGCGTCTCGGGCCGGGAGCGCCCTAAGAGAACCTCCACAAGCCGCCGGCGGTGCGAAGGTGTTATCCAGGGCTGGAGTTCCGTAGCGGGCCGGATCCCGGGGCTGCCGCGCAATGCCTGCATGGCGCGCATCAGTCTATTACCGACGCAGTTCGCGGCCTCTGGAAAAGATCTGGACCATGTCACTGCCGGAAAAAGCGCCCTCTGTAGATTCGATGCCGAGACCTCGGAGACCCTCAACCCAGGGGCCAAAACCCGCAGCAGCGCGGAACAACCGATCCTCGCGGACTCGATGGCGGCTACCGGGATCGCGCCCGGGTAATAGTGCTTTGTCAATTGTAGCGGTGGCATCGCCCACCACGAGAGGCCACGTCGATTGCCGGGCGCCAGCGCTTGATTCCAGTCCGACTCCGACAGTCGCGGCGCCAACAGCGCTATATCGTGCAATTGCAGCATCCGTAAAATTCGCAACTGCATGTTCACGGCGGCGTGCATCAGCAAATGAGCCATCAGTGCACCCAAGGAGGGGTACTCATTACGCCCCGATCGCGGTCTCGCTGGCCATAACTGCGTGGTAATGTCTACCACCCGCACGGGCATGGGTCGATCGATCCTGGCGTGCAATTCAATCGTGATGCCCTGTTCAGTGTGTTCGCCCAGATAACTCGCAGCTGGCCGGTCGATCGGCACCAGAACTTGCTCGTTTGGGGTCGAAGACACCAGGCGGTACCCCAGTCGCGAAACTGCATGGCTCATCGCCCCCAGTTGGCTGGCCTTGACCAATAGGTCGATATCGGCCATCGGGCGATCGCCTGCCGCGTACAGGCCGATGGAATGAAGCGCCTCCCCTTTTAACGGCACGAACGCGATTTCCTCCTGGACCGCCAGATCATCAATCTTGGCGAGCAAAGTCGCCATCCTCAAATACCGGCTGGCCGTGTGAATTCGCTGGCTCTCAAGAAAGACTTGCCACCCGCGAGGACCGGCCCAAGCCAATCGCGTTGACAGTAAAGGTGAAATCCCATGGATGACCGCCACGGCGCGCGCAATGCGCCATTCGACATCATTCCAATTGGGCTCTGGTTTGGTCTCAGCGCCCAGCGCGAGGGCCAGATACTCAGTAACCGCTGGCAACACTCGCGGCAGCAAGCGGCTTAGCTCCCGAGACGAAAGCGGCGGGGAGCTTGGATCCCGCGCTCTGCTCAGCATATTCAGGCAATGCCCGTGGCAAGGTGGCCACGGGCAGACACCGGGGTTGCCATGACGCCCGGAGCGTCCAGCCGATAACTGCGCTCGGCCGCGATCAGCTCATTCCACTGTCGCTGAACATTTAGAATTACACCCTGGTGGGCAGACTGTTGGGCGTCGACTTGGGCGTGTATAAGGTCTCTCACCAACCGATAAAACTCTGTGCTGTACGTGCCTTTAAACATCATGGCCAGGTCATCGCTTTCCTGCCAGTGAGTCTTTGCCCCCAATTGCCCCTTGACGCGGTCGTAAAATTTCGTGCCAGGCAACGGGTAGGAAACACTGACACCGACATCATCGGGCCGCGCCAATTCCACCAGGCGGCGCGTGGCGAGGATATCGTCGAGGTGCTCGCCGATGTAGCCGAGCTGGATAAAGAATCCGACTCGTATCCCTTCAGTCTTCAACCGCTCCCGGGCGGTCAGTATTTCCTCCACGGTCGTGCCCTTGTCCATATCATCAAGAATTCTTTGGCTGCCGCTCTCGGCGCCCAGCCACGCCTCGCGGCACCCAGCCTTGCGCAGGGCTTGCGCCATGCGCAGGCTGATTAGGTCGGGTCTTATTTGTACAGTGAACGGCACGCCGCACTCATCCGCAGCGACAGCGGCGGCAAAGGTCTCAACCCAGTCAACGCGAAAGCCAAAGATGTCGTCGGCGAACCACACATGGTCCGGCCCGAAGTTTCTTTTTAGATAGGCCATTTCAGCCGCCACTTCGAGGGCAGGCCGCTGCAGGTACTGATTGCCCCAAATCGGCTTGGAGCACCAATTGCAGCGAAACGAGCAGCCGCGCGAGGCGGACATGTTCAAACTGAAGTATCCGTGGGCGGTACGCCAAACGGTGCGATATTTTTCGACGTCGATCAAATCAAGTGCCGGCATGTTTTGGTGCGCGGCAGCGGATGGAAGGTTGGCGGCGCGCGCCCCACTTACAGAACCGTCCTTGATGTACGCGATCCCGCACAGTCCGGCAACCAAATCGTCAACGGCAGCATTCGGCCGGAGATTTAGCCGCTCACAAAGGTTCGATAGCACAGGCAGCCCTTCACCGACCAGAACGACTTCGGCGCCCGCATTTAGGTAGGCTTGTGGACTGTCAGTGGCGTCGGAACCGGCCACCAGCACGCGCGCTCCGCTGAGCCGGCTCGTGCTAATCATGCGACAGGCTGCGCTACGCATTTTCTCCAAACACATCTTGGATAAAAAATTGAAATTGTCCTCGTACAGAACTACAACCTGAGGCGCCACGTGTTGCAATTGGCAATCGAACTGTTCGGGACCGTCGGCCAGCATGGCGTCGAACACGGCGACTTTGTGGCCGGCACTGCGTAGAGAAGCGGCCGTTTGCAAGGTGGCCAGCGGCGGATAGGGTTTCGCGCGCTCGGACTGTTTGCGGTCAAACCGCAGGAAGTATGAATGACCCACCAGGATAGAGAGCATGCTTCTGGAATCCTGTTCGCTATTCGGTATCAGTGCGGCCCGACGGCGCTACTTCGCCGACTCGCACCTGCCAATTTAAAAAAGTAATCAGGCGCGTGGACCTTTCGCCCTCGAAGTTGCCACACTTGTCGCATGGCGGCAAGTGGGCCAGGAAACCGCAATACCATGATCGTCAGAGATTGAACCTCTAATCCCAGCCGGAGTACTCACCCGTACGCACCGCTCGCGTTCTCGGGGATTCAAGTAATCGACCGTGGGCGAGGACCAGCAACGCGCTAAGCCCCGTAACCGGCGCTCGGCGGGGGATCGTAGCCGGATCGGCGCGCTATAACTCCAACAGTTTCAGCTGCCAAATGTCCTTGCCGGTTGCCATCATAAACGGGCGCAACATAAGCATCCCGGTGCGGCCGATCGAACGCTTGAGTTGTTCGAGCTCCACGAGCTTATCGCGGGTCTCCGGGTCTAGTTTCGGGACTTCTATGCCGCTCTCATGCAAAAGCAGGATACCTTTCGCGCGCAGGGCGAGCTCACCGTGCAATTGCAACAGGCACAGCATATCGGCCAGGTCTTCGCCGCGAAACCGATCACTAAGTGAGCGCAGGTAGTGGCCGGACGGGCTGTCAAGAAAAGTCCCGGTGCTGATCGAGGTGAGCAATTGCATTGTCGAGTCGGAGTCCTCATCGAGCCAATTGCGCAGCGTGCGCTCGCTGTGTTGGAACACTAAATAGGTGACCAGCTGCAGCACCAGCAGCGTCACTAACGTCGCCACTGCCGGCCGCACGAGCAGGAAATTAAAGCCCGTGTGCAGAGCCACGGCGGCCAGAAGCCCCGGCAGCACGAGCTGCATCCCACCGTTTGGCCAGCGCTCGTATAGGGTCACGCAGATCATGGCGAGGATTGTGGTGGTGCCGCCGTGCATGATCGCGGTGCCAAATCCGCGCACCACCTCCACGGGCAGTACGATGTGGGGCCGTGAGGCCAGGTAGTACAGGTTTTCAACCAGCGCGAAGCCGGTACCGATGGCAAAGCCGGCGATACCCGCGTCAACGGCGAGGCCGACGCGTCGGCTACGGATCATGAGCACAATCACCGCTCCCTTGAGGGTTTCTTCGATCCAGGGGGACACATAATGCGAATACGCCTCGAAGTCGCCCGCGAAGCGGGCAAAGATGAAGTTGCTGATCAGGTAGCTCGCGCCGGCTGTGATGGCACCGGCCGCCACCAGCAACAGCACGGTTCGCGCCCGCAGTAACTTGTAGCTGTCTGCGTGCACCAGTACCCCGAGGAAGAGCAGCACGGGCACCAGCGCGATCGGTGCGTGCATTAACAAGGTAGTGCTCAGCATCCTCGTCCCAGTTCGGCGTGGGCCATTACAGCACCTGGAAAGACAGCATGAATTCCGTTTTGCCCAGCCCTGCCCCGCCGTAGCCCTGAGCTATACCGACCGATAGCATCATGGGCAACCGATGCATGACGTGCAGTTGAAAGTCCAGCTGTGCGCCCACATTGCCCGACCCGCGCTCATACTTGTGATTTCCCAGGTCGGTTTCCAGTGCGCTTATAAACAGTTCCGGGCGTGCCCAGCTCACGTACATGCCGGGCGAACCGAGCGCCGCGTAGCGCCACGGCGGCAAGCACCATTCGAGCGTAGCCTTGAGGAAGTTCTGGCCGCTGAGCGCGTCCAGATCGAAGCCTGGCATGCTTAGCAGGTCCCGATAGCGCTGGGCGCCTCCGTTATCGCCGCTGTCCAGGTAGTTATTGCCAAATCCACCCAGATAGAAATTGGCTAGCGGATCGGCGCGGTCCCCCGCCGACACGCTTGCCCCGCCGCGCAACCAGACCGAGGAATGATCGATTGGCAGCGGGAGACCGAGCTCGTACGTGGTGGTGATGCTCGGGATTAGGTTACCGTCGCCGCGATTGGCATGGGCGCTGACCGACCAGGATTGACCCGCTTCGTCGTCGACGGAACCCGGCGATGAGCGGGTGTCGGAGCCGACAAATCCTGTGTCCAGGGTAAGCAGGTGACTGGACGGCGAAGCGACATTTTGCGCACCGGGCAAGGCATCGAGGTCGCCGTAATAGGCGACGTTGGCGGTGTAGTCAATGGTGTTGGGCGGGTCGAACGCCAAGGGCAAATCGTAGCCCACGAAACCGTTGTAGCCCGCGCGGCTGCGTTTGGTGGGACCAAACAGGTCATAGAAATCGGCGCCGTTCCAAGCCGCGCCGGTCGACCAGCGTCCATGGTGCAGGCCGGCGGCCAGGTGAGTGCGCTGCTGGGAGGGTAGCGAACTGTCCGGACTGTAGCTGGCCTCGAACGCGGCCGAATCAAAGCCCAGCGGGTCGCTGAAGCGCGCGCTGGCACCGAGTGCCACGGAGTTCTTATAGCCCTGGACCATGGGGATCAAAGATTCCAGCGACAATTGCTCCAATGGCTTGTACGAGCCGCGTCGCCGAACCTGCGATTCGTAGGGCATCGTGGCAGGCGTGGCCGCCACCCAGTCGCGCATCTGGGGAAATTTCGCGACCACCTGCGACCCCAGGAAGGTGATGGCGCTCAGATCTTCGGTCGGCCGCGCATCGATCAAGGTGGGCATGAATCCCTTAGCCGTATAACGCAGGACAATGAGTTGGGATCCGTCCAGCGGCGTCGGGCGGAAGAAACCCACCTCGGCATTGCTGACGGCTTCGAGTTTCTCGGTTGTCAGTTCATAACGAAAAATATTCGAGACCCCCGTGAAGTAACTGCTCCCGTACAGATAGCGGCCGTCCTTCGAAAACACGAAGCCTTCCGGTACTGCCGCCCCCATCTTGAACGTGCGAGAGGGGGCCGGCTTGCCCCCGTTGAATGAGTCGGTTGGGTAGACGCGTACCTCGGTTACCTGCGGCGATCCTGGCTTGGCACCAGGCCCCGAAACGGACACGGAAGCGAGCGATCCATCGGGCGAAAGATCCAGATCGAAGGCGGTCTCGCGCGATGGGAACACGTATAGGGTTTTCCATTCGTCGTACGGGTACGGGATGCGCACCAACATCACGAAGCCATTATTGAGGCGCAATCCCCACAACGAGCGATCGGCATGGTTGAACGCCAGATCCCCAATCCTGGCCCCCTGAAGCAATATTCTCGATTTTCCGGAACGCAGGTCCAGGGCCAGCAAATTGCGATGGGTATTGCTCTTCGCAGTGTAAAAAAGCGTCTCGGCGTCGGGGTCGTAGGCGAGCGAGGTGACGGTGTAGCCGCTGGCCCCTTGGACCTCATTCAGTGCGATCACCGAACCCGCGCGCCGCTCAATCGCCACCAGGTGAGCGAGCTGCCCGGGATATTTCACCGCGGTATAGAGTCGCGTGCCGTCCTTGGAGGGGTAGATGCGTGCCACGGCACCTAAGTCCTGGTGGACGAGGTCCTGATATGCGCTGAGGGGGTGCTCGTGCACGGCCTGGAGGTTTTGCCACTGGAAATTTTGGTCCCAGGCAATCCACTGTTGCCACGCGGTATCGAGCGGTAGGCCATAGACTCTCTGGAAATCGTCAGCGTAATAACGCCGGCTGGCTGCATCGCGGCACAGCCATTCCAGCAGTCGTTGTGGGCCGTAGGTAAGGGCCAAGTAACCCATGAAACGAGTGCCATAGAGGTATGCGTTGGCTCCGGTCTTGAAGTCCACTTCGGTGCCCTCGGAAACCAGACCCAGCGGGTCATAAAATTTGGCATGGTCGCGAACCATCGCCCGGAACGCCATTTCGTCATAGCCGCCCTGCGCACGCCCTATTCCGCCACCCAGCCAGGTCTCCATGAACACTGCCCCTCCTTCCTGGTACCAGCGCGGGGCGGTATCACGGGGCACCGTCAGATAGTTGTACAGGAGCGTCTCGGGATGCTGCGAATCGATATCGACCTTGCCGTGAAAAAGATGTCGGTAATGCACGTCGATCGGGCTGGGTCGATCGTTTAGCGCCAGGTGAGTGAGCTCATGCAGTGCGGTCCACCCGAACCAGTCCGCCGGCGAGACGGTTTCGTACGGTTCGTTCCAGGGCGCTATGTCCAGGAAAATACGATTGCGCGGTGTCGCATTCGCACTCGCATTGGCGCGATCGCCGAAGTCTTGCATCAGTATGCTGACACGCCCGTCCGGGACGTAATCGAACATCTTTCTGTGCGCGGCCAGTCCACTCAGAAAGCTCTGCGTGGCGTGTTGTACTAGGTGCGCTTCGCCCGGGTCGTAGTAGACCAGCCTCAAATCCTGGGTCTCGACAAACAGCAGATCCGCCCGCGCGGGCAGACAGCCAAGAATGGCGGAGAGCATGATGGCGCTGCTCATTTGCGCCAAGCACCGACCATCCCGCCCATGTGAAGGGACGCGCGCTCTGTCGGATGGCTGGCTGCAGGCCTGAGGCAAATACTGGCCCGTCACTACGCAAGAAAAATAGTGGCCCGCGCGAGGCGGGCCACTGTTTTTATCAGATCATGCTCCGGGTGCCCTCAGCAACGGTGGCACGGGCACGTCCGGTTGCTTCTTCCGGCTATTCTTTGCCGGCCTTACCGGCTTTGCCATACATAGCGGCTTTTCCGGCTTTTCCGGCCTTACCTGCTTTGCCGGCCTTGCCAGCCTTCCCACCGTCACCACCGTTGGCGGCGTCGGAGGCATCCGCGGCCGCCGAGGCGTCCGTGGTCGCTTGACCGCTTGCCGCATCCGCGGCGCTCACCTCGGTCGAGGCGGCTGTGGGCTCGGTAGCCGTGGTCGTTGCGGTAGAGCCGTCCGTGACGGTGCGGTTCGCTTCGACAATTGTGCCTGCGGCGTCGGTGCTGGCAGGTGGTGAATTCATGCTCAAGTAGGTGACCGCACCGATCGCGACGACAATTCCGCCCACGATCCACATCTTCTTGCTAGTCATTTTCGTTTCCCCAGAGTTTGTAGAATGAATGAACGAAATATCCGTCTGTAAACAATTACCTTAGGCCTCTAAAAAAGTTGGTGCCCGCATCAAAAAAATTAATGGCCGGTCGGCTCCTCGAGCACAGCCTGGCCGATCTGATGATCGCCCCTCATAAAAGTCAGTCTTATCGGCCCCACGCCGCCCCCAAATCCGGGCAATGCGATTCTGGTGGACCCCGCACCAGGGCTTCCCGGCGCCGCGAGGCCATTGACCCGCACAAAGTGCTCCCCGCTCGCGATCAGCACATCGACCGGAGCGTTGGCCGCCAGTTGAAGACTTAGTGCCAGTTCTGCGCCCTCGCGGATCAGGCTGGCTCGCCCGGAGACCCCTCCATCACTAATTTGTACCATATCCACGGTCACCGCGGTGCGCCGGGCAGCCAGAGTGCCCGACATCTCATTCACCGAAGATTCCTGGCCAAAGTCCATCATGCGGGACACGATTGCACCGGTCAGCAGAATGCCGGCCAAGACGGCCGCATAGCGCCACTTTGGGCTCGCCCAAGTCGCGGGAGAGCGGCGCGGACTGATTTGCGGCAGCGCAGCAAAAATGTCAGCGCGCAACTGTGCGGGAGGTTCCACCTGGGGTACGGCATCAAGGGCTCGGCACAGCCGCTGCATTTCCTCCCGTAAGGCACGCAGTGCCGGATCGGACAGCAGGCCACGGGAAAGCTCCGCGCGCTGCCGATCGTCGAGCTCCCCGTCGATTTCAGCGTGTATGAGTGCGAGTAGTGTCGGGTCGACCATGTCAGCTCGTTCCTTCGTGTATCAGCATGCTGCGCAATTGCTGACGGGCGCTATATAGCCGCGATTTTACGGTCTTTTCAGGAAGCGCCAAGGTCGCCGCCATGTCCTCGTAGCTCAGGTCCATGACGTGGCGGAGCACGACCACGCTGCGCAGTTCGGGGGTAATTCGCATCAAGGCAGCCTCGATGGCGGCGCGGCTTTGTTCGCTCTCGGCCAGCCGATCCGGGCCAGGCGAACGCTCCATTTCCTCGCCACTGATGTCCTCGTGAGCCTTGCGCCGCCCGAGTGTATTGATTGATTCATTGACTGCAATTCGATAGATCCAGCTATAAAACTTGTAACTCGGGTCGTAGTCCGCCAAATGCTCAAACACGCTCAAAAAGGTGGTCTGGGCAACGTCCTTAGCCTCCTCCGGGTCCCGCAGAAGGCGTAAGGCGGCGTTATAGACCGGCCTCTGGTACCGGACCACGAGTTCCTCGAATGCCCCACGATCCCCATTCAGGGTGCGCTGCACGAGTGCCCCGTCGTCGTACTCCTTCACAAGTACTCCGTGAGAGCAAAAAAGTTGATTGGGCGATCCTTCACTGGGTCGCGTGGGCTCAGAGTGATCAGCCCGGTGCTCGGGAGATGTCGAGAATCTGGTCAAAGCCCGCGTAGTGGAATATGTCGTATATCGGCGGGCTGACGTTGATCAACTTCAGAGCCGCATCGCCGCCGCTGGTCTTGATCCGCTTCTGGGTCAGTAGAAACACCCGCAAGCCGGCGCTTGCGATGTATTCGAGGCGCGCCAGATCGATGACATGTGGCCGGGGCATTCCGCTCAGGAATTTAAGGGCAACGTCGCACTGAGTGCCGTCGAGCCTGCCGGCCATGTGTATCTCGCCCGCTGGCCCCGCCCCTATCTCAAACATTCGCGCCGTACCTCAGGGTCATTCGCCAAATCGCCGAAGCCACCTCTCGCCCAGGGGGCGGTTCTGGCTGCCGACTACGGGCACGCTACCCGAAATCGCAAGGCCTTGCACCGATTGCGGCAGGCCTAGCGTTCCAAGTGTTTCATCATCCGTAGTTGATTGCGCGGTCCCACCCGGGCGTAGCTGACCGCATCCATCAGCTGGCGTACAAAGTACACCCCGAGCCCGCCAACGCGGCGCTCCTCGAGCCGTGTGTGCGTGTCTGGTGAAGGCAGCAGCAGCGGATCGAACGGCGGACCCTCATCCTCGACGGCCAACGTCAGGCTCCCCTCTTCGAGAGTCAGGCAGATATCGACGTGTCCGTGGCTCCCGGCCGGGGTGCCATGGGTGACGACGTTCATGAATATCTCCTCAAGGGCGATCTCAAAGGCCAGCGACTGCGCGGGCGGCAAGGCGGCGGCGGACCAGAATTCCTGCAGAAACTTCGCCAGCGCCGGCAGTTGCGCCGCTTCACTACGCACGCGGGTGCGACACTTCACGCGCCTGTCCCAGGAAGTTGTGCCAGAGCGGTGCTTCGGTCGGGATGCACCGTCATGACACGGATGAAGCCGCTCAGATCGAATACTTCGCGCACGGGCTGATGCAGGGAACACACGGCAAAGGAAATTCCAGACCGCTGTGCGCCGCGGGCGGCCAGCAGGAACACACGCAACCCGGCGCTGGAAATGTATTCAAGACTCGCGCAGTCGATGATCAGTACTGCCGGCGCCTGCCCGGCGCCCGCCAGTGCCTGATCGACCTGCACATGAAAGTTGGCGGCGGCACCAAAATCCAGGCGGCCTTCCGGGATTACAATGGTGGTCCGAGCGAGCGTTTCTACGCGGACTTTCATGCGTGCGCCAAGGCGGGGCAATGCACGGCGGTTGCCCCCGCAGGCCGCCTCACTGCGGACTCCATTTAAGCGCGGTCAGTGTAATGTCATCGGACTGTGGCGCAGCGCCGGCGAAGTCCGTAACGCTGCTGCAGATCTGCTCAATGAGCGCCTCGGTCGTGCCCGTGCGATGGGCGCGAATCTGGGCCACCAGGCGTGTGACGCCGTAGGCTTCGTCCAAAGGATTAAAGGCCTCGGTCACCCCATCCGTGTACAGCACCAGACGATCGTCAGGCTGCAACTCAATCGCATGGTTCGGATAAGTCACGCCCGACATGACACCGAGCACGAGTCCGCCCGCACCGTCGAGCGGCTCCACGACACCGCCGGCCCGCGCGACCAAGGGAGGATTGTGACCACCGTTGGCATAGGACAGCCTGCCGGTGGTCGGGTCCAGGACGCCGTAAAACACAGTGACAAACAGATCCAGTGGGTTTTGGGTGCAAAGGATTTCATTGGTTCTGGCCAGACAAGCTCCAGGATCGAGGAAGCGCACGGCTTGTTCGCGCAAATTGGTGCGTGACACGGCCATAAAAAACGCTGCCGGCACGCCTTTTCCGGAAACATCGGCCATGACGATGCCAATGCGTCCGTCGGGCAATTCAATAAAGTCGTAAAAGTCCCCTCCCATCGTGGATGCCGGCGTCATGCGGGCGCTTCCGTCGCAACCGCCTCGCGCGGGAAACGCCGAGGGCAGGATGGCGCTCTGCATGGCGCGAGCCACGTCGAGTTCGGCTTTCAGTTGCGCCTGCGCCTGCTCCAGAGCCGCGTTGCGCTCGGCCAACTCGCGGGTGCGCACCGCGACCGTGGTTTCCAGCACCCGGCGTTGGAGTTTTAGGACCCGCAGCACCCGCAGGACGCGCAGCACACGAAGGAAGCGCGTGTCGAGTCCGGAAAGGAAGAAAGGCGCGATCGCGAGCAGGTCCACCAACCCGTAAAAGCTGAATATAAAGGCAAGTTTGTTGTCGGCCGCGACGAGTCTGAGCACGTATTCCAGTGCAAAAACCGCGACGACGATAAGTTCTTCGACCTTCAACGCGGTCCGCGCCCACGACGGCAGGGCCGACATCGCCTCCAGGCCGACTGACAGCAAGCTCACGACAATCAGTGCCAGTATGAGATTGTCGAAGCGCCGCGCGTACGCACCCTCCCCTTGCACCAGTCTGCTCGCCAGCGCTCTATAACCTGAGTTTTTAGGTAGTTCAGTGCCGAGTGCCGCAGGCCCACTCATCGAAGTGCTCGCCTCCCAGCCGTCTTATAATTCTTTGCCGGTCGCACGCTTGTATATTCCGGCAAGCCGGGCGGGTTAGCAACCGTACCGCCGACCCGCGATTGCTCTAACGGCCCCAGTTTTCAAGGCGCCGTGTTAATACCGA
>JBBQTF010000050.1:0-16323 GCA_038234675.1 Steroidobacterales bacterium | reverse complement strand
GGGCCAAGCCAAAGTGGCGCACCGCGAGAGTTTTGAGATCCAGGCCAACTGGAAGCTCGCCATTGAAAATTACATGGAGTGCTATCACTGTCAGCCTTCACATCCGGAATTCGCGCGGCGGCATGTCTACGCACGGCCCGCTGCTCAAGCGGCGGCGATCGAACGTGCGGCGCGCCTACGCAGCAGCGCCCTGGGCATCGAAATTGCTGATGTGGACGCCTACGGGCTGCATGCGCGCCCGGGTCAGGAGTCTGTGGCGGTGATGCGCAGCGCACTTTTGGAAGGCCACGCCACCGCTTCGCCTGATGGGGCGCTGCTTGCGCCACTGATGGGGAAATTTCAAGCGACCGATGGCAGCTCGACTTACTTTGACGTCGGCCCGATCAGTGATTTTCTGGCCTACCCGGACCACGGGGTGATGTATCGCTTCATTCCTCGCACGGTGGCGCGCACCGAAATGGAGGTGCTTTGGCTGGTGCATGCCGACGCTGTCGCAGGTCGCGATTACGACGTCGCACGCCTAAGTTGGCTCTGGCAGGTCACAAGCATCGAGGACAAACAGATCATCGAGCGCAACCAGCAGGGCGTGAACTCGCGCTACTACGAAGCCGGCCCGTACTCGTTGCAGGAAACGTACGCGAACCGATTTGTCGAGTGGTACCTCGCAGAACTTGCCTAGTCAGCGAGGCCGATGTCCAGATCCACGGCGCCGCCACGGTTATCGACCGTGTAATCGACGAGGCGGCGTGCGCGTGTAAAGGTCGCCAGATACTCAGAATGCTCGTCATCGCCCAACCTGTCACGCGCTATTAGAACCAAGGACTGCAAATCCCCCAACTCATCAAACTGGCTTCGATAGGCGGTCGCGTTGCTGGGCTGAAATCCCCCGCGAACATGCGGGAGGTCCGAAGCATTTAGAGTGCCAGTTCGCGCCCTTTGCAAAAACTGCTCCAATACGACACGTCGCTGGGGATCGGTATCGGCGATCGGATGTGGGTCGGGCGTGCGCAGGTCGTCACGCAACGCTCCGGCGACGCGCCGCGCAATGCGTTCGGGGTCCGCAATTTCGAGATTAGTGAGCACGATCAGGCTCAAGTCATCGCCCAGGTAGCGCACGATGTAGGTGGCGAACCCAGGGACACCGCCGCTGTGCGCGTGCACCTCCTGACCGTTGCTCGTGTACACGTCCCAGGCGAAGCCGTACGGGTAAGTGTTGCCGCTTAAAAGCGTGACCGGCGTATAGACCTTGTGCCAAGAGGCCGCCGTGAGGATGCTGCCGGCGCGCAAGCCGCGGTCCCAGGCGATCATGTCATTGACCGACAGATACAAGGATCCGTCCGCAGTGGTGTTTTGCTCCGGAGCCACCCATTGCTGGTTGGCCACTTGGCCTGCCCGCAGCCGGTACCCTGCCGCGCGGTGCGGCACGATGGCCGCTTCGTCAATCAGGCGTGCGCCCTTCATGCCCAGAGGCTCAAAGATCCGTTCGCGCAGTACCTCGCTGTAGTGACGGGCGCCTATGCGATCAAGAATCGCCCCCAGCAGCAAATAACCCGTATTGCTGTAGCTGTAACGCTCGTCGGGACGAAACTCGAGGGGCTGCGCACACGCCATGCGTACCAGATCGGCTTCGGTCATCGCACGCCGCGTGTCGTAGCTGGCCTCATAACCGTAGTCCCGAATCCCAGACGTGTGCGTCAACAAATGGTGGATGCGTATATTGGACCACTCGGGCGGGGCTTCGGGCAGGTATCGGGTCACCGGATCATTAAGTGAAAGACGGCCATCCTCGACAAATAACATCACCGCTGCAGATGCGAATTGCTTTCCCACCGAACCGGACTGGAAGACTGTGTCAGTGATGACCGGGACACTATCTTCAACGTTGGCGAATCCGTAGCCGTGCGCAAGTATCACCTTGCCATGATCGACCGCAGCGAAGGCCAGCCCTGGTATCTGCTGAGCTTTCATCTCCTCGCGAATGACGCTTTCCGCATGCGCCAACCGTCGCAGGTCCACGCCGACCCGATCGCTAGCGCCAGCCGCGCCCGCCATCGCAATAACCGGGCACAAGAGCAGTGCCAGTTGCAGGGAGGCTACGCCCCTGATTGGCGGCGCGGACCTCATGGGGTCTTTTTGGCGGACGCCCGATACACTCGGGCACCGCGGAACCAGGTTTCGAGCACGCGTGTGCCGGCGATTTTGTCGGCCTTGCCGCTGTCGCCGAGCGCCAGGATGTCACGATCCAGGATCACGAAGTCCGCCGATTTTCCGGCTTCCAGCGAGCCGAACTCCCCAGCTCGCCCCAGGAAACGCGCACCATCGATGGTGTAGGCGTTGAGCGCTTCACGAACGGTTATCGCTTGGCGCGCATTGAGCACCCTGTCGCCCGGGGCGCGCCGCAGGACGCCCGTTGAGATGTTGACAAAGGGCTGCGGATCGCGCGTGCCCACCGGGGCATCCGAGCCGCCGACCACGATGCCGCCGGCCTCCTTGGTGGTGCGCACCAGATAACTGTGCTCCACGTAGTAACCGCCCGGAACCATCCGGCTGGCGTAGCTGTTGCCCGAGATAGGCTGCACGAACGGGATCACGGTCATGTCGTAATCGAAGTTCGAACTGGCCCACCACATTGTGAAGGCGACGTAGAGATGGTCGCGCCCGATTCGGGCGAGGTCCTCGGGCTGCGCAAACTGCAGGTGGGCGAGGCTGTCGTGCGTGCTGCTGATGCCATCGGCCGCCCGCGCGGCCTCGATCGAGTCGACTGCGGTGCGCGCCGCACGGTCGCCGATCACATGGATATGCAGATTGAAGCCGGCCAGGTGCATCTGCTTGGCATACTCCATGATGGTTTCACGATCATCCTTGAGCTGGCCATTGGAAATCAGGCATTGGGCTGGATGATAACCATGTGCCTTGATGAACATGGCGACATCCGGGAATTGTCCGGCGCGCGCGCGTACCTCCTTGCACAGGCCTGAGCCCGTGTCCACATAGCCGAGCACGGTCGGGCGCCCGTCGGCATCGCGGCCGAACCTGGGCTGCAAATAGGGCGCCAGCATCGCCGCGTTGCCTAGCGTGGGCGGCGTGGCGAAGGGGTTGCCTTCAGCCACTCCGTCGGCAAATATCTTCACGAAATCGGCGCGCACCAACGGATTGGTGGCGTACTTGGCGCGCACGGCGACGGCGCGCGCCACCATGCCCGCGTAGTCAATTTGTCCCTGAGCGTTCCGGTTACGATCTGGATTGAAATACTGGGCCAGACTCACATGCGCTGTGAGGTGCCCGGTACTGAGAAGTTTCTCGTATACCGGAAGCCCAGCCGGGGCTGCGGCTGCGTCCAGTACCGCGGTGATACCAGCGCGATTGAGTAGATACGGGACGCGCTCGGGATTGGCCAGTGCCGCCTGAAGTCCCGTGTAGTCGGCGTAGCCGGTATCCATCAGCCCCTGCGCTTCCTCATTGACCTGGCCGTCGGGTTCGCCGCGGCTATCGAGGCCGATCAGCAACCGATACCGTGCGAACTCACCGGCCACGGATTGCTTGCTGATGCCAACAACCTGGCCCGCGCCATTTTGCGCCAGTGCCAGGCCGGCGCTGTTAAAGGCGGCCCGATGACCGTCATCTCCCATAAGATAGACCGGGTTCGCCGGAGCGCCCCTGTCGAGCGCCGCGCGCAGGGTTGGAAATTCAGCGTCGGGCCGGTTGTCGTTGGTCGAACTCCACTGATGTACGGCAAGCCACGCACCCGGTGCTAAGTGGAATCGCTTCACGCAAGCTTGCGCGAAGCTGGCGAGCTGGCGCAGCGACTTGCCTGCGCTGTTGAGGTCGCATTGATCCACATCCACGATATCCACGGGGTGGATGTGTGAATCGACCAGGCCGGGCACCACCAGATGCCCGCCTGCATCGACTCGCTGCGTAAGGGCTCCAACGAATCGTTGCACCCCGATTGCATCCCCGACATAGACGAGCTTGCCTTGTCGGAACGCCAGGGCCTCGGCGAGGCGCGTGTCCGCTGCCGTATAGATCCTGGCATGTGTCAACACGACGTCGGCCGCCGGCACCGGCGTATCGCCGGCCGCTGGCGCCACCGAAGCGCCAAACGCTAGAGCGCCGGTGAGCGCCAAGAGAATGAGCTGATCTCGCACCGTGAAGCCTCCCATTACCTGCCAGCGACTCCGCCCCCCGGCGACACTTTATACTAGCGGTGGCGCAATTCGCTGCCGACTGGGTTGATAGCGATGATCACGAGCAAGCCCTTATGCGCGTACCTCCTGGGACTGATGCTGGTTGCAGGCGTGGGCCGGGCGCTGGCCGAGGAGAACCGCCTGTTCCTGTACAACTGGGCCGATTTTATCGGCGCGCGGACCCTGCAGCGCTTCGAGCAGTTGACTGGCATCAAGGTCGTGTACGACACCTATGATGCCGAAGAGACCATGGAAGCGCGGCTCTTTGCTGGCGAGTCCGGTTATGACGTGGTGAGCGCATCGTCCAATTTCTTCAGTCGTGAGATCAAGGCCGGCGTGTATCAGCCGCTGGACAAATCGCTGCTGCCCAACTGGAAAAACCTCGATCCGAAGATGCTTGCTATCCAGGATAAGTCTGATCCGGGAAATCGTCATGCGGTTCCCTATCTGGAGGCAGTCAGCGGCTTTTCCTACAACGTGGACATGATCCGTGCGCGCATGCCGGACGCGCCGGTCAATAGCCTGGACATGATCTTCAACCCCAAGATCGTGGCGCGCTTTGCCGACTGCGGGGTATCGCTTCTGGATTCGCCCGAAGACACCATAGGGATGGCCTTGAGCTACTTGCATCTGGATCCCAACAGCACACGGCGCGAGGATTTCGCGGCCGCGGAGCGGCTGCTGAAGTCGGTGCGGCCCTATATTCGCACTTTCGATTCGATTGAATACATGAATGCGCTCACCAATAAGGAAGTGTGTATTGCCATGTCTTGGTCGGCCGACTATGCCACCGTCATGGCGCGGGCGCGGGCCGCCGGCGCTCCAGTGCACCTGGCATTCACGGTACCCAAAGAGGGGGGCAACCGGAGCTTTTCCTCGCTCCTGATTCCGGTGGGCGCCACCCATCCGATCGCGGCGCATCGGTTTCTGAACTTCATAATGGACCCGCAGGTCATTGGGGAAATCACCAACGAGATCTACTACGGGAATCCAAATCTGGCGGCCAATGCGTACGTGAGACCGGAAATACTGCACGATAAAGTGCTGTATCCCACCCCGGAGATCGAAGCGCGACTGTACCCCAGCGCCGAGGTCAGCATTTCGACCGAGCGGATCCGCACCCGCGTGTGGACGCGCATCAAGACCGGCAAGTAGCGAACGCTACTGAGCGGCGAGCTGTAAGTCGCGCACCCGCTGGCGCTCCGCGCGCCGCATCAGCACCCCTGCAATCAGGACCCCGGTGCCGACCAGCCCTATGATCAGGGTCGCCAGTGCATTGACATCCGGACTGACGCCCAGCTTCACTTTCGAATAGATGACCATGGGCAGCGTGCTGGCGCCAGGCCCTGACACGAAACTCGAAATCACCAAGTCGTCCAGCGATAGCGTGAAACTCAGCAACCAGCTGCTGGCGAGGGCGGGTGCAATAATGGGCAGAGTCGTATCAAAGAACGCGCGCACGGGTCCGGCACCCAGGTCCATCGCCGCTTCTTCTAAAGAACGGTCGGCTGTGCCCAGTCGCGATTGCACTGTGACCGTTACATAGGCAGTGCAGAAGGCGACGTGTGCCAGCACAATTGTGACGAAGCCCCGGTGGGGCCATCCCAGCAAGTGCAGCATGGAGATCAGCAGCAACAGCTGCGTGATCCCGGTAATAATCTCCGGCATGACCAGTGGAGCGTTAACCATGCCCGTGAGTGCGAGCCGGCCGCGAAAGGACTTGAAACGCACCAGAGCAACGGCCGCCATAGTTCCAAGCACCATGGCCGCCGTCGCAGCGAGGAAGCCAACACGCAACGACAACCACGCGGCGGACATGAGCTGATCGTTCCCGGCCAGGGCCGAATACCATCGCGTTGAGAATCCGCCCCAAACGCCTATCAGGGACGAGGAATTGAACGAATAGCCAATCATCACCAGCATTGGTACGTACAAGAGCGCAATGCCGATGGCCAGCACAGTCATGAGCAATGGCGATAGACGTTCGCTCACGCGTGACCCTCGAGATCCTTGCGATGATAGTGCTGGTAGACGGCGATCGGCGCCACCAGTAGCACTAAGAAGGCGACGGCAACCGCGGAGGCCACCGGCCAGTCGCGATTAGCAAAAAACTCGTCCCAGAGCACGCGTCCGATCATCAGGTTGCCCGCGCCGCCGAGGAGGGAAGGGATTACGAATTCACCGATCGCAGGGATAAATACCAGCATTGACCCGGCGATGATTCCAGGCATCGACAGCGGCAGGGTCACATCCAGAAACGCTCGCCACGGTGGGCTGCCCAGATCCCCGGAGGCTTCAAGCAGCGTGCGGTCCAGCTTTTCAAGCGTCGCGAATAGCGGCAGGACCATAAACGGAAGGTAGGAATACACGATTCCCAGATATACGGCGGTGGTTGTGTGCATGAGCTTGAGGGGCGTGTGAACTATGCCCAACCACAGCAGCGTTTGGTTCAAGAGGCCATGTTCGCGGATGATCCCTTCGAGCGCGTACACTCGCAGCAGGAATGAAGTCCAAAACGGCAAAATGATAATCAGCAGCAGGATGCTTTGCATATTCTTGGAGGTGCGCGCGATGGCATAGGCCATCGGGTACCCGATCAGCAGGCAAATCAGCGTCGAGAAGAATGCGGTCTTTAGCGAATACAGATACGACAGCGCATACACTTCGTCGGTGAGCAGATACCGGTAATTGTTTAGCTTCAGGAACAGGTGCAGGTGGTGATGTTGGTCGATTGACAGCACGTCGGTAAACGGCGGCACCCGAATCGCGGTCTCTGCAAAGCTGATCGCCAGAGCAAAGCCGAACGGGACCAGAAAAAAAACCAGCAAAAATAGCAGAGGTGGTGCAATGATCAGCCAACGCCGGTGCTTGCTGGTGAGGACTTTTTTTAGGAAACTGGGGCTCATCTGATGCGCGACTATGCCAAAGCAGCGGCGCTTTTACTCAGCGAAACGACGCCGGGACGGGCGGGCATGCCGCGCGGGTGCCCGCCGGAGCCGATTAATGAAAAGTCGGCGTAGCAAGCCGCTGCCCCCCGCAGCCGCGGGTTCGCGTCAACGCTTGTCCGCCACTCGCCAGCGGCAGCGCCTCATCGACGCTTGCATCTCCGCGCTGCACCTTTACGGTCCCTCACAGACGACGGTCGAAAAAGTCGTCGCCATTGCCAAGTTATCTCCAGGCATCGTGCGATTCTACTTTAAGTCTAAGGGCGCAATGCTGGTCGCCTCGCTGCGTTTCCTGTCCACTGAATTTGGGTCGCAGGTCCTGGAGCCGGTCGGTCGGCTGCGCGACACCCCCGTGCGGGCGCTGCAGAAGCTGGTCGAGCTGTACCTTGATCCGGCGATCGCCAGTACTCGCAAGGTGTCGGTGTGGTACGCATTTTGGGGCGAGGCGACCGCGCGACAGGAATATCAGGAGATCTGTGGCCAAAAGGACGAGCGCTTTGCCGTTTTAGTCCTCGATCTTATCCAGCGCATGATCGGTGAGAGCAAGCAACACCACCTCGATGCCGACGCAGTCGCCTTAGGCTTGATTGGCGCCCTTGAGGTGCTGTGGCAGGGAATTGCCTTCCAGACCGAAGGTGACGTCGATCGCGTCGGTGCGCGGCGTCGTTGCATGGCGTATCTGGCCTCGGTATTCCCGGGCTATTTTCCAAACCCGACGGCCAGTTCCGCCTGGACCAAGCTGCCCGCGGATGCCCGTCTTGGCCTAGAGCGTGAACGCTGCTTTGCTCGGGCCTGGCAGCTGGTCGGGCATGTGCGCGAGGTTTCGGCCACCGGCGACTGGCTCACTCTCGAACTGGCCACCACCCGCACGCTGGTGGTGCGCGACGGCGTGCAGCTACGCGGCTTTCAGAACAACTGTCCGCATCAACCACACGCCCTCGTTACGGAACGACGCGGTCATCTCGATGGACATGTGTGCTGTCCGCTGCACCAGCTGGATTTTGATCTCAGCGGCCGGAGCCGCGCTCCGAATGAGGACTCGCGGCTGCTGACCATGAACGTGAGCACTACGACGGGTTTAATTTTTGTGGCCAGCGGTGCGCTCACGCCGCCCGAGTCGCCCTTCGAGGGCGAGGGGGACAAGCAGACAGGTGACCCGCTCGCACACAGCCTTGGCTTTGCGGAGTATGAGGTGGCCGCCGACTGGAAGATAACGGTTGAGCAGCTCCTGGCTCATCGGCTGCCAGATCACCAGTCCATCGGCGGAGTGCAACAGTTTTCTCAGCCCGCCGTGCAGGTTGAGCCGGAGCGCGGGCGGATAACGTGGCTCGCCACACCAGCGGCCGCTGCAAGTTGGTCCTCCACCCGGCTGGCGAGCCTGATGCGCGCGCGTGCCAATGCAGGCTGGCAGCGGCGATTTCTTTGGCCCAATCTGGTATTTGAAGTACGGACCGACGGGCTCAGCGCGCTGCAGGTAATTCCGTTGGCGGCTGGTTCGTGCCGGCTGCAGTGTTTCGATTTTTGGCGGCATGAAGTGGCGCCACCCGACGCGGCGATTCGTTATCTGGCCCGCCGTATCGCCGCTCGGGCCCTGCGATTGGACCGGGAGCTGGCCGCCTCTACTCAGCGCGGCCTGAACGCGGCCGGCTACCTGAGCAACCCCGAGGCCCGGATGGCGCGCTCGGTTGCCGCATTCCGAAATATGCTCAATACCGCTCTGAGCGCCTAAAGGTTTTTCTCCACCTTGGCGACACTCACCAAGCCATCGCCGTAAGCCTTGAATTTCTTGGCCTCGACGATCTGCACCAGCCGATCCTTGACGGTATCAAATGCGGGCGGCGTGGTCTCTCGCGTGTCGTCGAGGCGGATGATGTGCCAGCCAAATTCGGTTTGGACGGGCGAGGGCGTGGTCTCACCTTTTTTTAGCGCCGCCACCGCATCGGCGAAGGGCTTGACCATGTTAGCCGGGCTAAACCACCCCAGGTCTCCGCCGTTGGTCTTGGAGCCGTCGAGGGAATGCTCTGCAGCGAGCTTTTCGAACTTGGCGCCTTTCTTGAGTTCGGCCATGATTTGATCGGCTTCTTCCTTGGTCTTTACCAGGATATGACGCGCTTTGTACTGCGTCTTGGGCATGGCCGCCACCTGCGTATCGTACTCGGCCTTCAGTTCTGCGTCCGTCGCCTTGTGGTCCTTGAGGAAATTCGTCATCGCGGCCTGTTCAAGGATCTGTAGGCGCGCCAGTGCAAGCGAGGGCGGTGCATCGCCTTGCTTGTCCAGGCCTTCCTTTTCAGCCTGCTGCGCAACGGCTTCGGCGCGCACCAGCGTGTCGAGCGCCTGTCCGCGCTGGGCGGCATTGAGCTCGGAGGAGTTTTTGCCAGAGACTGCCTTGCTGAAGAGTTCAAACTGCTGGGTCGTGAGCGCCGTACCGTTCACAGTGGCCACGGGCTTGGTCGTGGGCGCCGTACCGGCTGGCGGCGTGCCTTTCTGCGCGCAACCGGCCATCAACAACAGCATGGTTACGACGGATAATCTGACAGTATTCATTTTGATTCTCATGAGGTTACGCAGTAAAACTAAAGTATTTCTTCAGGGGCTTTGGTACTCAACGCCAGCGCATGGATGTCGGTCTCCAACAGGGCAGCGAGCGCATCGTGCACTAGGCGGTGTCGCTCTACCAGCGTCTTACCGGAAAACACCTCAGACACGATACGTACGTAAAAGTGCCCCTTGCCGCCTCCGCCTACGTGACCAGAGTGAGCCGCACTGTCATCACGTATCTCGAGCCGAATGGGATGTAGGCTATCCTGCACTACCGTGCGGATTCGTTCAACCCGGGACGCAGCGCTGCCGGCTTTGATCATGGCGAAGGGCTCGTGCGCACTATGCCCGTCGACGCTGAAGCCACAGCGCCTGGCCCATGAATAGCGCCACTACAGCGATGGTCAGACCGAAGACCTTGAAATAAACCCACGTTTGTTCGCTCACCGTATGCGCGACGTAAAGGTTCAGCGCGCCCAAAAGCAGGTAGGCACCGACCCAGACCATATTGATGCGTACCCACTGCAGGCGCGAGACGGTGGCACCCGGCGCGAGCGCCGGCTCCAGCAACCGCTGGGACAGCGGCATGGCACCGATCCACTGACTTCCCAGAAAAATAAAAGCGGTGATCCACAGCAACAGAGTGGGTTTAACCTTCAGAAAACGCGGGTCGTGGAACACGAGCGTGGCCGTGCCGAATACCAGTACCAGCACGGTACTTAGCACGTGCATGGGTGAAACGCGGCGAAATCGCAGGTAGTCGACCACCGCCAGCGCTAGCATCGCGATCATCAATACCGCCGTAGCGACATAGATGCCGCCGAGCTTGTAGGCCAGCAAAAACGCCGCCAACGGCAGGAAATTCAGTGCGGCTTGCATGTGTTCATCGACGATCATTTCCTTAGGCTGGAACCGGGCCGCGGCGTGGCGCGGCCGCGTATATTAGCGCCTTGAGCCAGTATTTCGAATTGCACCCGCAAAACCCTCAGCCGCGACTGATCCGCCAGGCCGCGCAGATCCTGCGCGACGGCGGGCTGATAGCCTATCCGACCGACAGTTGCTATGCGCTCGGCTGCCATATTGGTGATGCCGCTGCCCTGGAGCGCATCCGCCGGCTCCGGGACGCCGACCGTCACCACCACTACACGTTGGTGTGCGCCGATTTGGCCGAGATCGGACGCTACGCGCGCGTTGAAACTTGGCAGTTTCGACTGCTCAAGGCCGCCACCCCGGGGCCCTTTACGTTCCTCCTGCCCGCGACCCGCGAAACCCCGCGCCGCCTGCAGCACGCGCAGCGGCGCACGATAGGAATCCGGATTCCCGACCACCCGGTGCCGCATTTGCTGCTTGCGGAACTGGGCGAGCCGATCATGAGCTCCACGTTGCTGCTGCCTGGCGAATCTGAACCGCTCACCAGCGGGCGAGAAATCCGTGCCCGCCTTGAGCATCAGATTGATGCTGTGCTCGATTCCGGAAACTGCGGCCTGGAACCCACGACGGTGGTCGATCTGGCGGTCTCGCCACCGGTCATTCTTCGCCAGGGTCGCGGCCGTTTGCCGGGGTCCGCGCTCGGGGCGGGCTGAGACGGGCGGCGCGCCTCGCCGTATAATGGCGGCGAATGAGTTCTGTTCCGCAAGCCAGGCGTGTTCTGTCCGGGATGCGCCCTACCGGGCAAGTGCATCTGGGTAATTACCACGGCGCACTGCGAAACTGGGTGGACCTGCAATACCAGTACGAATGCTATTTTTTCGTGGCCGACTGGCACGCCCTCACAACCGGCTACGACAGCACGGCTGATTTGCCTGAATTGATCCACGAGATGGTGGTCGACTGGCTCGCCGCCGGGCTTAATCCGAGCGTCGCCACGCTGTTCGTGCAGTCACACGTGCCCGAACACGCCGAGCTGCACCTGCTGTTGTCGATGATAACGCCGCTCAGCTGGCTCGAACGCGTACCGAGCTACAAGGACCAGCAGGAACAGCTGCGTGAAAAGGATCTGGCCACTTATGGCTTCCTCGGCTATCCGCTTCTGCAGAGCGCGGATGTGCTCATCTATCGCCCAGCGTACGTACCGGTCGGCGAGGACCAGGTGGCGCACGTCGAGTTTTCGCGTGAAGTCGCGCGACGTTTCAATCACCTTTATGGCCAGGAGCCTGATTTCGAAACCAAGGCCGAGCGCGCGGTGAAGGAACTCGGCGGTCGCAACATCACTTTGTACCGTCAGTTGCGCAAGCAGTTCCAGGAGAAAGGAGACGCGGCGGCACTCGAACGCGCACGCAATCTGGTCAGCGGCAACACCCGCATTACCGTGGCCGACCGCGAACGGCTGTTGGGTTACCTCGAAGGCACCACGGTGAGTATTCTGCCCGAGCCGCACGCACTGCTGACGGCAACCCCGAAGGTACCCGGGCTGGACGGGCGCAAGATGTCCAAGTCCTATGGCAACACCATCGGTCTGCGCGAGGATCCGGACAGCGTCAGTCGCAAACTCAAGAGCATGCAGACCGATCCCGCGCGCGTGCGCCGTACCGACCCGGGCGATCCGGATAAATGTCCGGTCTTCGACTTGCACCGCATTTATTCGGAAGAGGCCACCCGCGACTGGGCGGCCGCGGGCTGCCGCACTGCGGGAATAGGGTGCCTGGACTGCAAGCAGCCACTGATCGAAAAAGTAGTGGCCGAAATTACTGCGATGCGCGAACGAGCGCGCGACTTCGAGGGTAACCCTGAGCTGATCAAGAATCTGCTGGCTGAAGGCGCAGAGAAAGCCCGCGAGTCGGCACGCCACACCCTTGAGGACGTGCGTCGTTCAATGCATTTGCGTACCGAATAGATACCCGTTCCCACGAGACTACATGAAACCAGATCTTAAAATTGTCATCGCCACCGCACAGCCACCCACTGGTGTAGCCGTGCCACCGGAACAGGCGGAGATGCCCTTTGCGATGGTGAATGGCGAGCCCATCACACACATGCCGCGCGATCTGTACATCCCGCCCCAGGCTCTCGAGGTATTTCTGGAGGCGTTTGAAGGCCCGCTCGATTTGCTGCTGTATTTGATTCGACGGCAGAACCTTGACGTACTTGATATTCCGATCGCCGAGATCACTCTGCAGTACATGCGCTACATCGACCTGATGCAGGAGCTGCAGCTCGAGCTCGCGGGCGAATATATGGTGATGGCCGCTACGCTCGCCGAGATCAAATCACGCATGCTGCTTCCGCGCCCAACGGGCGCTGCCGAAGGTGAGGACGATCCGCGCGCCGAGCTGGTGCGCCGCCTGCAGGAATACGAGCGCTACAAGCGTGCGGCCACCGACGTAGATCAATTAGTGCGCTTGGAGCGAGACGTGTTCCAGGCGAGCGCAGAGCTGCGTGACCGGCCAGTATCGCGGGCCTTGCCACAAATCACTTTGCGGGAGATGTTGTTGGCGTTCCGCGAGGTGGCCACGCGTTCGCAGATGTTTGCTCACCTCCATGTGCAGCGAGAACCCCTGTCGGTCAGGGAACGAATGAGCAGCGTGCTGGCGGCGCTGGAGACCGGCGAATTCGTAGAGTTTGCACACTTGTTTGCGCCCGAGGAGGGCCGAATGGGTGTCGCGGTTACCTTCGTGGCGATTCTCGAATTACTGCGTGAAGGCTTAATCGACATCGTGCAAACCGAGCCCCTGGCGCCGCTGCACGTGCGTCGCGCCGCTCCAGTGCGTACACTTCAACTCGTGCCCGGCCCGGACCGGGATCAGCCCCTGGTCTAGTGCCAGTTCTGGAGCAGGCCATGAACGAGCAGTACATCAAAAACATCATCGAGGCCGGCCTACTGGCAGCAGGGCGAGCCTTGGGAATGGACGAACTTGCGGCTTTGTTTGGCGATACGGATCGGCCGGCTACCGCACAAATCCGCGCCAGCCTGGCAGCCCTCGAGGGCGAATACGCCGCGCGCGCATTGGAACTCAAGGAGACCGCCAGCGGCGTGCGCATTCAGGTCCGACGCGAGTTCGCAACCGAGGTATCGCGCTTGTGGCACGAACGCCCGCAACGTTATTCGCGTGCGCTGCTCGAGACTCTGGCGCTCATCGCTTACCGTCAGCCGCTCACGCGCGCCGAAATCGAGGCGGTGCGCGGCGTGGCAGTGAACCCCAACATCATTCGTACCTTGCAGGAGCGCAACTGGGTGCGAGTGGTTGGCCATCGCGAGCTGCCCGGCCGCCCGGAACTGCTGGGCACCACGCGCGAGTTCCTCGACTATTTTGGACTACGCAGCGTCGATGAGCTTCCGCCACTCGCACAGCTGCGTGGGCTCGATGAAATTGATCCCCAGTTGGCTTTCCCGGTGGCGCTCGAAGCCGAGCCCGCGGCCAGCCGGGCTGCGAGCCGGAAAGAATCACTAGCGGAAGCCGATGAACCCACTTCGTCCGCCGCCGCCATGCTCATCGACGATGCGGGTGATCCTGACGAGGAAGCGGGCAACGCGCCTGAGCATTCGGCCGCAGTGCCCGGGTTGGTTGCCGCCGGCGCCACGCGCGACGACTAGCCATGGCGCGCGCGCCGGAGAGGGAGCGCCTGCAAAAGGTCCTGTCACGCTTGGGTCTGGCTTCGCGCCGTGAAGCCGAACAGTGGATCCGGGCGGGGCGTCTTTCGGTCAACGGGCGCGCCGCTGCCTTGGGCGATCGGGTGGAAGAGGGCGATCAGCTGCGCCTGGACGGGCGTCTCATCCGCCAGCCCCGCGCCCAAAACGAGCTTCCGGTGCTGCTGTGCCATCGCTCGCCCGCGCAACCGCTCCTGCCCGTCCCCGGCAGTGCCGAATCGATGGCCGCGAGCCTGCCGCGGCGCACTGGGCAGAGATTCATGAGTATCAGCCCCATGCCCCAAGTGGACGGGGGCCTGGAGCTGCTTACCGCGGATGGAGAACTCGCGGGCCGTCTGCAACGGGCAGTGCGGTCTCAGACCGTAGTATTTAGCTTGCGCGTGCGCGGTGAACTCAGCGCGCCACAACGGGAAGGCATTCTGGCCGGCCAATTGGATCGTGGCACAACCATTCGAGTGCTCGCGCTCGTTGGTGCGGGCGGCACGGGCAGCAATCGTTGGTATCAGATTGATACGCTCGGCGCCAGCGGGAATGATCTGCGTCAGCTGCTCGAGCGCCAGGGAGTGACCGTGAGTCGTCTGCTGAGAATTCGCCTCGGCAGCTTGCAACTCGAACGTTCTCTGGCTCGCGGCCACTGGCGCGAATTGCAGGCAGACGAAATCAGCGCGTTGCTCAACCCTGTGGCGCCGCCGCCGCCGGCGGCGGGCGCGGCGGCTGACAATCCAGACTCTCCCCCGTGACGCCGCGACTGGCGGGCCCGAGCAGCCAGAAATAAGGGTTCACTACGGCATCGGGGAGTGACAGCAAATCGGCTTGTTCGGCAGGATATGCCTGCCGGCGCATGCGGGTACGCGTGGGTCCGGGGTTCACTGCGTTGACCCGTACGGGCGAATTGCCGGCCAATTCGTCGGCCAGGACCTGGCTTAAACCTTCGATTCCGAACTTGGATACCGCATAGGCGCCCCAGTTCGCGCGGCCACGCCGGCCGACGCTGCTGGAGGTGTAGATCACGGAGGCGTCGGTCGACGCCCGAAGTACCGGCAGCAGCACCTGAGTGAGCGCGAAGGCTGCCGTCAGATTGACGTGCAGCACGCGACACCAATTGCGCATGTCAGCGTGTTCGATCGGGGCAAGTACCCCCAGCACGGCGGCATTGTGCACTAGCCCATCGAGCCGTCCGTAACGTTGCGAGATGGCGGCCGCGATACGGTCATAGTCACCTGCCAACGCCTTTTCGAGATCAAGGGGTGCGATGCTCGCCTCGCACGACGGCGCAGCGGTGGACGCGAGGGCGGCAATTTCGGCCTCGACGGCTTCGAGTCGCCGAACTGTGCGCCCCATGAGCACCACCTGAGCCCCAAGCCGTGCCGCACCCAGGGCGAGGGCGCGACCAATACCATCCCCAGCCCCTGTGATCGCAATCACCCGCCCGACTAACAGCTCCGGAGGGGGCACGTAGCGGCAGATCTCGGCGGGGTCGACCATAGGCTACTGTCGCTCCGGCGGCGCGGCCGGCGGCCGATCATCGGCGTGTAGGCGAGCGCTGCGTACCAGCCGGTCCACCGGTTCAAGTGTGGGCAGCGTTTCACCGCTGACGGTGCCAAGCTCGGTGAAGCGGCGAGCCTGGGGCAATACCTGACGTTCTAGTGAAGCGATGGCGCTGTTGTAGGCGTCGACCGCAGCGCCCAGCTTTTCTCCCGTCCTTTCCAGGTGACCCACAAAACTGCCCAGGCGGCGGTGCAGGTCCTGGCCCAGATCGAGAATCTTGGCGGCATGCTCGGCGACCGCCGCCTGCCGCCAGCCGTAGGCGACCGCCTTGAAGAGCGCAATCAAGGTTGAGGGAGTGGCCAAAATGATGCCCTGGCGCATCGCATTTTCGAGCAGCTCCGGACGTTCGGTCAGTGCCGCGCTGAGAAATTGGTCTCCTGGCAAGAACAGCACGGCAAATTCCGGACTCTTCTTGAACTGACTCCAATACGCCTTGCTGGCCAGTTCGCGCACGCGCGCCTCGACCTGCTGTGCGTGCCGGGCCAGTGCCGCGGCGCGCAGCTCGTCGGTGGCGGCTTCG
>JBBQTF010000049.1:0-17785 GCA_038234675.1 Steroidobacterales bacterium | reverse complement strand
CTGCGCGAGGTCGGAACGCTCAAGGGCGAGGTGCTCGAGGGCGTCGATCTGGTATTCGTGCGCGAACTGACCGGGGGCATTTACTTTGGCGCCAAGACTCGCACGGCCGAGTCTGCGAGTGATCTGTGCAGCTACTCGGTCGCCGAAATCGAACGAGTAGTGCGGGTGGCGGCGCGCCTTGCGCGCACTCGCCGCGGCAGGCTCACTTCAATCGATAAAGCCAACGTCCTTGAAACCTCGCGCCTGTGGCGCGAGGTCGCCGAACGCACCGTGCGCAACGAGTTCGCGGACATTCAGCTCGAGCACATGCTGGTGGATTCCGCCGCGATGCACCTGATCCGCCGCCCGCGCGATTTCGACGTCGCCGTCACCGAGAACATGTTTGGCGACATCCTGACCGACGAAGCCTCGATGCTGGCGGGATCGCTGGGGATGCTACCGTCGGCCTCGCTGGGCGAAGGTCCTAAAGGTCTTTATGAGCCAATCCACGGTTCGGCGCCGGACATCGCGGGTCGTGGAATCGCCAACCCCTACGGGGCCATCCTTAGTGCGGCGTTGCTGCTGCGATCCTCGCTCGGCCTCCTGGCCGAAGCGGCGGCCGTGGAGGCCGCCGTGTCCGCCGCCATAAGCGCCGGCGCGCGCACGTTGGACATCGCGGCTCCGGGCACACGCCCGTCCACCACCCGCGAGGTCGGAACCGCGGTCGTCGCGCGACTTGAACAGGCCTGATTCACCGGCTCCGCTCGCCGTTCGGCTTTCAATGCGTCGCCGGTGGCACGTCCAGAGCGGCGATCGTGGCGCTGGAAGCGGCGCGTTGCTTGCGAAGCTGCGCGGCCGTTTGTTCGGCGCCGGATAAGGCCCGCAACAAGTTGCCGCCCGCCACCTTTGCCAGATCGGCGTCACTCCAGCCCCGGCGCGCCAGTTCTGCAAGCAGCTGCGGGAACTTGGACACGTCCTCGAGGCCGGTGGGCACTTCATCGATGCCATCATAATCGGAGCCGAGGCCCACGTGATCGACGCCGGCGACCTCCCGGACGTGATCAATGTGATCGGCCACCTCGCTGAGCGTCACCGCTGGTTTCGGGTGTGCCTGCTCCCAGGCTTTGAGCGCCGCCTTTGCCCGCTCGGGTTGGCCTATGTAAAGACCAACATACGGCGGGCTGTTGTAGCGCGCGATTTCTGCGGCCTGCGCTGCCTCCCACTGGTTGCGGGCCATCGACACGTAGCCAGGATTGAAATTCACCATCACCACGCCACCGTTACGTGTCACCAGGCGTAAAACCTGGTCAGAGACGTCGCGCGGGTGATCGTCCAAGGCGCGCGCCGAAGAATGCGAAAATATGACCGGTGCCGCCGATACCGCAAGGGCCGCGCGCATGCTCTCCTCCGACACATGGCTCAGGTCAACGAGCATGCCCAGCCGGTTCATCTCGCGCACCGTCTCGCGCCCGAACGGCGTCAGGCCATGATGATTCGGGTCGACGGTTGCCGAATCCGCCCAGTCGGTGTTGGTCACGTGCGTCAGGGTCATGTAACGCACGCCCAGCTCGTAATACTGACGCAGTACTGCAAGCGAATTGGCGATCTGGTGTCCACCCTCCACACCGATCAACGAGGCGATGCGCCCGCCCTTGTGTATGCGGCGGATATCCCCAGCCGTGAACGCCATTTCCAGATCGTGAGGATAGCGATCCACCATCCGCCGCACGATATCGATCTGCTCCAGTGTCGCCTGCACCGCCACCGGTCCTTGCATCTCGACCGGCACGTACACCGACCAAAACTGAGCGCCCACATGTCCGGCGCGCAAACGCGGCAGGTCCGTCATCATGGGCGCTTGATCCTCCGGCGCCTTGAGGCGCGAGGTATCGCTTGCAAGATCAAGCTCGTCCACTGCGCTTTTGTAGCGCGTCCGGATGAGCCACGGCAGGTCGTTGTGCCCGTCAATCAGCGGCGTGCCGGCCAGCACTTGCGTGACACGCGCCATGGGGTCGGCTGGCGATGCGGAAAAAGCCACGCCCACAGAGAAAAGCGCGGCGATTCCTGTGCGCCAATGCCGACAATAGATACGCGGGTTAATCACGCACGACCTCCAAGTTCTTCACGACACTGTCTGCACGATACACAGATTAGCCTTCCGACGCGCCCTAAGACACCTCCCCGCAATCCCTTTTGTGGATATAGAAGGGCACAATCGAGGCTACTGTTTCGGTGACGGCACGCCGCGCAGGCGTTGATCGGCGCATCAACTCATCCTGTTTGCGGAAATTCTTGAAGCAACCGGTCCACGAGTGGGCCGACGCCGGTACGCACGGGATCGCAACACGGCAGGTGTAAGTTCGCCTCCAGATCTCCAAGGTAGCGCATCGCCCGAGGCGCGGCGGACGAGGCAGTGTTGATGCTGATCCCCACGACGCGTGCGTTCGGATTGGTCACACGCGCAGCGGCTTCATTGGCGGCAATGGCCGCCTCGAAACTTGGGATCGCATAACGCGGGTACCCGTCTACGTGCGCAAGATCAATGCGATGACACAAAATGAGCGCATCGGGCTGTGATCCGTGGATTAACCCAAGCGTCACGCCGGCATAGGCCGGGTGATGCAATGAGCCCTGCCCTTCGATGACATCCCAGTGCTCGGGTCGGTTCGCAGGCGATAACAGTTCAGCCGCCCCAGAAATAAAATCCGAGACGATGGCGTCGACACTTACGCCCGAGCCGCTGATCAAGATACCGGTTTGGCCGGACGCGCGAAAAGTCGCCGGCACGCCGCGACGCTTCAATTCCGCTTCGATACTCAGGCCGGTAAACATCTTGCCGACCGCGCAGTCGGTACCGACCGTCAACAAGCGCAGGCCCGGACGCTTGTCACCTGTGGCTATCGCCGATTGGCCGCTCCGCGGCTGGCGTACGTCGTACAACGTTCGATGCAGGCGTTCGGCGGCCTGCCAAAGCGCCGGCACATCCGCCAAGCGCTCATGGAGCCCGGCAGCCAGATCAAGGCCCGCTTCCAGCGCCTCGAGCAGCATCAGTATCCAGTTAGGGGAAATGCAGCCGCCAAATTCCGCGGCGCCCACGATCAGCACTCGGGCCCCGATCGCAGCTGCGGCCGCGGGCGCGAGCGTGGGCAGACCCAGATCAGCGCTGCACCCTGGCAGCATCACTTGCGCGACACAGCGTTCGGGACGCCAGTGCGCGACGCCGGTCGCGGTCTTGACGGCTAATTGATCGCCGTCGCCCAAAAACAGCGCATAGGGAGCAGGCAATTCCAGCAGCTTAGCCACGGTGTAGTGCGAGGTACAGGACTAAACGGGCGGCAGACTCGCGACAGCCTCGCGTGACAGGTCGTTCAGGCCCGCGCCGCCCGACTGCAAATGAGCGAGAAGCTTACGGCGCATCCTGGGGTCCCAGAAGCGCTGCATGTGGTTGGCAATAGCCGTGACGGCGTCGGCGCGTTTGGGTTCGCCACCGAAAAATTCGCTGATGTCGTTGGCCATCTGAACCAGCCGGTCGGCGCTCATTTAACAGTAGCCTCAGCTTCCGCGCCCTCCCCGGGGTGAGTCGCCTGCGCCAGAAACGATTGCTGGCGCTTGTCGAATTGTTGGTAGCGCTGCTGCCAGGCCGAAGGCTGGGTGACGCGCGTCACCTGTACTGCCGTGACCTTGTACTCCGGACAATTGGTGGCCCAGTCGGAGTTTTCGGTGGTGATCACGTTGACACCGAGCTCGGGAAAGTGAAACGTCGTGTAGACCACGCCAGGCTGAACGCGTGTGGTCACCGTGGCCCGCAGCACCGTCTCACCGGCGCGACTTTGCACACCCACCCAATCGTCTTCCCTGACACCGCGTTCCTCGGCATCGTGCGGATGTATTTCCAGCCGGTCTTCATCATGCCAGGCGACATTCTCGGTGCGCCGCGTCTGCGCACCGACGTTGTATTGCGAAAGAATGCGCCCGGTGGTGAGAATCAAGGGGTAGCGCGCATTAACTTTCTCGCGGGTGGCGACGTATTCAGTGATCAGGAATTTTCCCTTGCCGCGCACGAAGGTGTCCACGTGCATGATCGGCGTGCCCTCGGGATGTTGTTCATTGCAAGGCCACTGGATACTGCCCAGCTGATCCAATTTTGCGAAACTCACGCCGCTAAAAGTCGGGGTAAGAGCGGCAATCTCGTCCATGATCTGACTCGGATGGGTGTAATTCATCGGGTAGCCCAGTGCATTGGACAGGAGCTGCGTGATTTCCCAGTCGGCGTAGCCGGATTTTGAGCGCATGACCTTGCGCACCGGCGAGATGCGCCGTTCCGCATTGGTAAAGGTCCCGTCTTTTTCCAGGAACGAGGAACCTGGCAGGAACACGTGCGCGAACTTCGCACTCTCATTCAGGAACAGGTCCTGCACGATGATGCATTCCATCGCCGTGAGCGCCGCGGTCACGTGTTGTGTGTTGGGATCGGACTGCGCGATATCTTCGCCTTGGATGTAAAGGGCCTTGAACTCACCGTCCAGCGCGGCCTCGAACATGTTCGGAATGCGCAGGCCGGGCTCGGCCAGCAGCTTCACGTTCCAACGGCGCTCGAACTGAGTGCGCACGGACTCATCCGACACGTGACGATAACCCGGGAATTCGTGCGGGAAGGAGCCCATGTCACAGGAGCCCTGAACGTTATTCTGGCCGCGAAGTGGGTTTACACCGACACCCTCGCGACCGACGTTGCCCGTTGCCATCGCCAGATTGGCAATCCCCATCACCATGGTTGATCCCTGGCTGTGCTCGGTCACACCCAGCCCGTAATAGATAGCGCCATTCCCGGCGTTGGCGAAAAGGCGCGCCGCGCCGCGCACTTCGGCCGCCGGAACACCGGTCACGACCTCCATGGCCTCTGGGGAGTTACGCGGTTCGGCGACGAAGTGCCGCCATTTCTGGAATGACTCGACCTCGCAACGCGCGCGCACGAAGTCCTCTTTGACCAGCCCTTCGGTCACTACCACGTGGGCGAGGCTATTGATAAGTGCAACATTGGTGCCCGGCTTGAGGGCCAGATGGTGCGCAGCCTCGATGTGCGGCGTGCGCACCAGGTCGATGCGGCGCGGGTCCGCGACGATCAGCTTGGCGCCCTGTCGCAATCGCCGTTTCATCTGCGAGGCAAATACCGGATGCGCATCGGTCGGATTAGCGCCGATGACCATGATGACGTCGCTGGCCATGACGGAATCGAAGGTCTGTGTGCCCGCGGATTCACCGAGTGTCTGTTTGAGGCCGTAACCGGTAGGTGAATGGCACACGCGCGCGCAGGTATCGACGTTATTGTTGCCGAAACCAGCGCGCACCAGCTTCTGCACGAGGTAGGTCTCCTCGTTGCTGCAGCGGCTCGAGGTAATCCCTCCGATACTGTCGCGGCCGTAGCGGGCCTGGATCCGGCGCAGCTCCGAGGCCGCATGAGTAATCGCCTGCTCCCAACTCACTTCCCGCCAGGGTTCGGAAATCGTCGCGCGGATCATGGGCTTGGTGATGCGGTCCGGATGGGTCGCGTAGCCGATCGCGAAGCGCCCCTTCACGCAGCTATGGCCGTGATTGGCGTGCCCGTCCTTGTTCGGCACCATGCGAATCAGTTCCTCCCCGCGCATCTCGGCTCGGAACGAGCAGCCGACACCGCAATAGGCACAGGTCGTTACCACGCTGTGCTCAGCCTGACCCTGCTCGATCAGTGATTTTTCGGACAGCGTCGCCGTCGGGCAGGCCTGCACGCAGGCCCCGCAGGAAACGCACTCCGAATCCATGAAGGATTCGCCCTGGCTTGCCGACACCACCGAGTCAAAGCCGCGCCCGGCGATGGTCAGAGCCAGCGTGCCTTGCTGTTCATCGCAGGCGCGCACACAACGCGAACAGACGATGCACTTGCTGGCATCAAAGGTAAAATACGGATTGGATTCATCCTTGGGTGCGTCCAGGTGATTGGCGCCCTCGTATCCGTAGCGCACTTCGCGCAGGCCGACCGCGCCGGCCACCTCCTGCAGCTCGCAATGGCCGTTGGCCGGACAGGTCAGGCAATCGAGCGGATGATCGGAGATGTAAAGCTCCATGACGCCGCGGCGCAGTCGCGCCAGCTCGGCGTTCTGCGTGGTGACCTTCATACCCTCGGCCACCGGAGTGGTGCACGAGGCCGGATATCCCTTCATGCCCTCGATCTGGACCAGGCACATGCGGCAGGAGCCGAAGGCCTCCAGTTGATCCGTGGCGCACAGCTTCGGAATCTTCAGGTCTGCGAGCGCCGCGGCGCGCATGACCGAGGTGCCGGCCGGCACCGAAATCTCGCAGCCGTCGATCAGTAATTTGATCTGTGTGTCCGACTGTCGTGCCGGAGTGCCCAGATCCTGTTCGGCGATCGATTGCATAGCATTAACTTCCGACTGCCGCGGCAGTCATTGGTTTAGAAAAATCTTCCGGGAAATGTTCGAGCGCAGACATCACTGGAAAGGGCGTCAATCCGCCCAGCGCACACAGGGAGCCGTGTGTCAGCGTATTACAAAGATCGCGCAAAAGCGCTTCCTGTAGGGCCGGCCGGTCTCCCGAGCGCAGCCTGTCGATGACTTCGACTCCGCGCGTGGAGCCGATGCGACACGGAGTGCACTTGCCGCAGGATTCGATCGCACAAAATTCCATCGCGTAGCGGGCCTGGGCGGCCATGTCCACCGTATCGTCAAATACGACTATACCGCCGTGACCCAGCATGCCGCCGGCCTGCGCAAAGGCCTCGTACTCCAGGGGTGTGTCAAATTTTGAGTCCGGCCAGTACGCGCCCAACGGACCGCCCACCTGCACGGCGCGAATCGGTCGGCCCGAGCGCGTTCCGCCCCCATAATCGTAGAGCAGCTCCCTTAGGGTGACGCCGAAGGCTTTTTCCACCAGGCCGCCGCGTCGCACGTTGCCGGCCAGCTGGATCGGCAAAGTGCCGCGCGAGCGGCCCAGACCGAAGTCACGATAAAACTCCGCGCCGCGTTCCAGCACCGTGGGAACACTGGCGAAGGTGATGACGTTGTTGATCACCGTCGGGCAGCCGAACAATCCGGAGATCGCCGGGAGCGGCGGCTTGAAACGCACCTGGCCGCGCCGCCCTTCGATCGATTCGAGAAGCGAGGTCTCTTCACCGCAGATATAGGCGCCCGCGCCCAGCCGGATCTCGAGCTCGAAAGCCTTGCCGCTCCCCTGGATGTCAGCGCCGAGGAATCCCTTAGCGTACGCGGTGGCAATGGCCGACTGGAGAACCGCGTGCGCGTGCGGATATTCGCAGCGCAAATAAATGTATCCGCGCGTGGCCCCAACGCCGATCCCTGCAATCGTCATGCCCTCAATGAGGCCAAACGGATCGCCTTCCATAATCAGTCGATCGGAAAAGGTCCCCGAGTCACCTTCGTCGGCGTTGCAAACGATGTACTTCTGAGCGGCCGCCGTCGGCTGCGCGTTGAGCACGGTGCGCCACTTGATGCCCGTCGGGAAAGCTGCCCCGCCGCGACCGCGGAGACCGGAATCGGCCACCGCCTGCACAATTTTCGCAGGCTCCATGGCCAGCGCCGACGACAGTCCGGCGTATCCACCGTGGGCGCGATAATCGTCGAGACTCAGTGGGTCCACGACACCGAGCCGTGCGCAACACAATCGTTCCTGCCTTTTAAGATACGGAATGTCCGCAACCGCACCCAGGCACAGCGCGTGTGGCCTGCCGTCGAGAAAACCGGCGCTGAACAGTCCGCCCACATCCTTGGCCTGCACCGGCCCGTAGGCCACGCGGCCCCGCGGGGTGTCCACTTCAAGAAGCGGTTCGAGCCAGAACGCGCCGCGCGATCCATTGCGCACGACCTGCACCGGCTGCTGACGGTTGCGGGCTTCTGATGTAACTGCCTCGGCCACGGCCGCAGCGCCCAGAGCCCGCGCCGTGGCCTCGCCAGGAATGTATACGGTGGCGCTCATCGGACTACCCGGACACCAGCTCGTCAAAGCGTGCCGGCGTGACGTGCGCGTGCAGTTCCTTACCGATCATCAGCGACGGCCCGCAGGCACAGTTGCCCAGGCAATACACCGGTTCGAGCGTGTAGCGGCCATCAGCGCTGGTACCGTGCAGATCCGCGCCCAATTTACGTTTGGCGTGCGCTTCCAGGCTCGCTGCCCCCACCGCCTGACAGGCTTCCGCGCGGCAAAGATAAATGACCTGGCGCCCTGGTTTGCGCTGCAGAAAGTAATGATAGAAACTCAGAACGCCGTGCACTTCTGCGCGCGAAAGGTTGAGCTCAAATGCGATCAGCGGCACCACCGCGGGAGGAACCCACCCCAGGCGGTCCTGGATGCCGTGCAGGATCGGCAGGAGGCTGCCGGGCACCGCTCGGTTCTGGCGCACCGCCTCGAGCACAGCGCTGCGCTCCTCAGCGGGCAAATCGGTGCTGGGCTCTGAGCGGAGCGGAAAACCCACCGGACTGCGCGTGCTCAAGTTAGCTCTCCACTGTAGACGGTCAGGCGCGGCGGCCGCGCCCACCCGATTAAAGTGATACCCGCCTCGGTCGCCAGTTGCACCGCCAGCGCGGTCGGCGCCGAGATGGCCGCCACCAGCCGGCACCCGACTTCGGCCGCCTTGTGCACTACTTCGTACGAGGCGCGGGAGGTGACCAATAAGCTGTGTGGCCGTCCGCCGGCTCGGGCCACCGCGCCGACGGCCGTGTCGATGGCGTTGTGCCGTCCGACGTCTTCACGCACCGTAAATCCACCCTCCTCGGTCATTAGGCCCGCCGCATGCACGGCCCCGCTGGCGTCGTTGTAGGGCTGCAGCGTGGCGAGCCGCTCCAGGGCCTCGCGCAGAGCCTTCGCATCCGCCCGAGGTCCTTGCGGGTCGGGGCGCCTGACGGGACGGATCGCCGCCTCGAGCGTCGAAGTGCCGCACAGACCGCAGCCGGTGCGGCCGGTCAGGTTGCGCTCCCGCGTGTCCAGCAGTGCATATCGTATTTCCGGAATTCGTATGTCCAACACTACGCCCTCGGGCGTCCAGGCCTGCTCGACCAATGCCAGTTCATCAGCCCTCCGAACGATTCCCTCGGTCAGGGCGAAGCCCAGAGCAAAGTCGTCCAGGTCCGCCGGGGTTGCCAGCATCACCGCATGTGCCCGGCCATTGAACTGAATGGCGACCGGAACCTCGGCGGCCAAGGTCTCGGCGATGCCCTGGGCGAGGCCGCCCTCCACGCGCCGCGCCGCCACGGTCACGGTCGGACTTATCACCTTGACTCTCCAGTGTTCCTGAGTCGGTCGGCCGCCTACTGCGCGAGCATAAGGGCGCGGTCACGAGCAGCCAGACTCCCAAAGGATACACGAGCCGCCCGGCGAACTCACAAGCCGAGGATTGCCCCGGAAGAGCCAAACCGCCCTGTAGGTCGATCCCCAGAGGTCCGAGGCACCAGAGCGCAATTGGCTCGGGTGAGATTGACATATATCCAGGGGGCGCAGCGGCCAGAGCGCGGCGCCAGGCGGTCAATAAACGACCACGCTCCGGATGGATTCACCCCTGGCCATGAGCTCGAAACCCTCGTTGATCCGATCGAGCGGCAGGGTGTGGGTGATCAGGTCATCGATGTTGATCTTGCGTTCCATATACCAGTCGACGATCTTCGGGACGTCGGTGCGACCGCGGGCGCCGCCAAAGGCCGTGCCGCGCCAAACGCGACCGGTGACGAGCTGGAACGGACGGGTGCTGATTTCCTGGCCGGAGGCGGCCACTCCGATGATGATGCTCTGGCCCCAGCCACGGTGGCAGCACTCGAGCGCTTGACGCATGACCTGCGTATTGCCTATGCACTCAAAGCTGTAATCGGCCCCGCCCTTGGTCAGCTCGACCAGGTGTGCCACCAGGTCGCCCTGGACCACTTTGGGATTGACGAAATGGGTCGCGCCAAATTTCCGTGCGAGCTTCTCACGCGCGGGATTCGTATCGACGCCGATGATCATGTCCGCACCCGCGAGCTTGGCTCCCTGCACAACGTTCAGGCCGATCCCGCCTAATCCGAACACCACCACGTTGGCCCCGGGCTCCACTTTGGCGGTAAAAATGACCGCGCCGATGCCCGTGGTGACGCCGCAGCCGATGTAGCAGGCCTTGTCAAAGGGCGCGTCCTCGCGAATCTTGGCCAGCGCAATTTCCGGCAGCACGGTGAAGTTGGCGAAGGTCGAGCAACCCATATAGTGATAGATCGGCTTGCCCCGATATGAAAACCGACTGGCACCGTCGGGCATCACGCCCTTGCCCTGGGTGGCGCGAATCGCGGTGCAGAGATTGGTTTTTCGAGATGTGCAACTTTTGCACTCGCGGCACTCCGGGGTATAGAGCGGAATCACGTGATCGCCCTTTTTTAAGGTTCGCACCCCGGCACCGACATCGACGACCACGCCGGCGCCTTCATGGCCGAGTATCGAGGGAAACAGCCCTTCCGGATCGGCTCCCGAGAGTGTGTACTTGTCGGTGTGGCAGATCCCGCTCGCCTTGACCTCGATGAGCACTTCGCCCGTCTTTGGCCCCTCCAGCTGCACCCGCTCAATGCTGAGCGGTTTGCCAGCCTCGAAGGCCACCGCTGCGCGTACTTCCATGAGCGTTCTCCGCTATGCCTTCAGTGCGCCCGATGCCCTGGCCACGTGGGTGGCGATGGCGTCCATGAGCGGCGGCGACAGGCAATCGTATGGTTCGAGGCCCAGCGCCTTGAGCCGCGCGCGTACCGCGCCCATCTGCGCCGGATCCGCACCCGATTCGATGATCGAAGATACGAATGCCGCAAATCCGGGAGCGGCCCAGCCCTCTTGCGTGGACAGTTCCGTATGCACGAAATCCAGGCCATAGAATGGGTGCTCGGTGTTTTCAATGCGCCCGTACATGTGCACGCCACAACCCCTACAGGCGTAACGCTGAATCGTCGCGCCGCCATCGAGCACCGAGAGCTTCTCGGCGTTCTTCGTGACCCGAACCTTATCCTTGGCGACCACCGCCACTACGGCGAAGAGTGCGCCCCTGGGCTTCCAACACCTGGTGCAGCCGCAGGCATGGTTGTGCGCGGTTTGCGCACCCACGGCGACCTCGACCGGGTCTTGCGCACATCGGCACATCAGGGTGCCGCCGCCAAAATCCTTGCCGGTGGGCTTGACGCCGTTATCGACCGAGGGATGTATTGAGATCGAAGCCATAGGCCCTCCTTAATTTCTGAAGTGATCAAGGGTCCCGCATCGACCCCTCGCTTGGGCCACGCCCGCGGCGCCGCAGCAGCGAATTCTAGTGGTGATTGCCCGCCCGTGACCAGAGCTCAGCGGCCGATACTTTCCAGCCCGGCTTGGAGGTCCCCTTGCAGATCCGCAAGGTCCTCAATGCCAACGGACATACGCAGCAAACCTTCGGTAAGACCCGCTTCGCGACGCGCCATCGCGTCCATCGCCGCGTGCGTCATGGTCACCGGATGCGCGATCAGACTTTCGACCCCGCCCAATGACTCGGCCAGTGTGATGCACCGCAAGGCGGAGACGAATTGTTTGACCGCCAGTGCACCGCCCTTCAGTTCAAAGGAAATAATGGCGCCAAAACCGCGCTGCTGGCGTGCCGCGATCTTGTGTCCCTCGTGAGAAGGCAGGCCCGGATACCACACGCGACTGATATTCGGCTGCAGTACGAGCCACTCTGCCAGGGCCTGAGCGTTACGTGCGTGAATGGCCAGGCGAGCGTGCAAAGTGCGCAGCCCCCGCAAAGTCATGTAACTATCGAAGGGCGCACCGGTCAAGCCCATGCAATTGGCCCACTCGGCCAGTCGCTCGTAGATTTCCCGGGTCTTGGCCACCACCGCTCCGCCCACCACATCGCTGTGTCCATTGATGTACTTGGTCGTCGAATGCACGACAACATCGGCACCCAGGCGAAGCGGTTGCTGCCAGGCGGGAGACATAAAAGTGTTGTCGACGACCACCAGCGCGCGCGCCCGGTGCGCCAACTCTGCGACCGCGGCAATGTCGGTAATGCGCATCAGTGGGTTGCTCGGCGTCTCGATCCACACCAGCGCCGCCTCGCGCGCCAGCGCCAAACGCACGGCCTGCTCATTGCCAAAGTCGACGAATTGCACCTGGAACTCGCCCCGCCGCTGCCACTCGCTGAACAAGCGGTGGCTCCCGCCATAACAGTCGTGCGGCACAACGATGCGCGCACCGACGTTGAACAGATGTCCGACCAACGTGATTGCAGCCATACCGGAAGCCGTGATGACAGCGCCGGCGCCCTCCTCCAGGTCAGCAAGCGCCTTACCGAGTAAGTCGCGCGTTGGATTCGCGGTGCGCGAATAATCGTAGGGCCGCTTCTCAGCGTACCCATGAAAGGCGTAGGTGGTGCTCAGGAAGATGGGGGGAACCACCGCGCCACTGACAGTGTCGCTCACCAATCCGGCACGGACTGCCCGAGTGGCTGCGTTTGGACCTGATTCGTTCTTTGATTTCATGTTTTCGCTCCGTCGATCATTTCCGCCTCACCCATCGGCGGATCCGGGCAGGCAGGAGCGAAGGCGTTGTGTGTACACCGCCATGGCCGGCGCCGGCCCTTCGGGGGCGGGCGGCAGCTACGCTCATCTGCCGGCACATATATAAGAGCCGCAGGAGTTGGCACGGTGCCGGCCCAACCGGTGGTTGCCCCGGCGTCGAAGGGCCTAATCCCTCAGCCGGTTCTCGATGAGTAGGTTCAGTGTAGGGTTCACTTCGCGGGAGCGTCAAGGTGCAAGCCTCGAGCGGCACGTGGCGGCCGAATGCCGGCGGTTGCCGGTGCTCTGCACCTGACTTACTCTTAAGAGCGTGCTCAACGGACAATAACCATGGCGCCCGACATGAATACGCCCACCAGATTTGATTGCGGAGCCGTGAGTCTTCTCAAGAATGAACGCGCACGGATCCGCGGCGTTCTAATTGGACTGGTCTTGGCCAGTACGTCGGCAGCACCGTTCCCCGCCCAGGCGCACGAGGCGATGGTGGTCAGCGCCACAGTAATTCCGGTGGCTCGCATTTACATGCCAAGCGAGCCGCCACCACTTCAGGTGAGCGCCGCCGACGTGGCCCGGGGCTACATCGACGCTCCTCGAGCTCTGCTGCTGCGCGTTGACAGCAACAGCCGTGCAGGCTTCGCGCTGGAGGTGTATCCCTTAAGTCCCTGGTGCACGGCCGTAGCCTTGCAAGGCTTGGACACTGAGGTGGATCTGGACCGCTCTGGCGGCAGCGTGGTTCAGCGATGGCAGTCCGGCAAGTCGCGCGCTCTGGCGCTGCGGGCCCGATTCAGTTTGGCGCCAGCGGTGCAGCCCGGTTTGTACGCGTGGCCGTTGCGGCTCTTCGCGCGGCCGCTCTGAAGAAAGTAAAGCCTAATAGGTAATCGTCACGACGATCGTGTCCGAATAGGCGCCGGCCGCAACGTCCTGGCTAGCGGGTATGCGTCCATAGATGGTCGAGGTGGCGGACTGAGTTGGATTGCCCGCAGTGAGCGCCAGGGATGCGCCGCCTGTCTGCGAACCCCCGGTTCCGTCGCCACGAATCTGTGTATACGCTGCGTCAAAGTACAGGTTGTAGTTCAGTTTATTAGGGCCCAAGAGCATCGAGCGCAAGGCGTAGCTGCCACTGCTGCCCGCGCTGTAGCTCGAAACTAAGGTCACCGTGGTCGCGCCTCCGCTAAGCAAAGTACACGTCGCCTGTACCTGGCCGTTCGCATAGGTCGGGGTGCCACTCAGCGGGTTATACACGCCAAAGACCGGTCCAGTCGCGGAAACAGAGCAGCTCACGGCTGCGTTGGACAGTGCGGGCAGTAGGCCAAGGCAGCACGCCACTGACCGTGCTCTGGCGCCCGACCGCGTCACGGTGCATGCTCCTGTGGTGCGAGAGGCTGGCAGGTGAGCGTGCCCAAATCCGGCTGGGGATCGTCTTGCGGCGGCGCGCCAACGCGGAACCTGCAGCTGGACTGATCCCATTGAGCCGAGCCCTCGCCCGCGTGGTCATACCCGGTCACGTAAGTCACACCATCGTAGGTCACCGGGAAACGATGGCCCATGAACTGCACGGTGGCCCCGGCCGGCACGGCCTGGCCCTCCGCATTGACGAGCCTAAGGGTGGCGCCGTGTTCGCGCTCGACCGGAAATTTCACGATCACCCCGCTGCGATAAGCCGGTGTCACCACCAGGGTGCGCGCACCGATGCTGGCGTCCAGCGGAATTTCGGTCGGCTCGATATTTACGCGATTCCTCTCGTAAGGCAGCAGATCGTGCAATAGCGCACGCCCGTGCGAGTCCGTATGCGCGATCAGTTGGTTGTCTATAAACACCGGCACGCCCGGCAACCCGCCCACGTCGATCAGGGCAAAACTACCTCCGACCTGCCGCGCGGCATGCAATTCACCGCCCAGGAAGGTCGCTGCACCGGTCCAATAGCCGTTCACTCCGGAGACGCCCTGGCTGCGCGCCGCCTGCAACTGCAACTCGCCCGACTCCGCTTGAGCGCTAAATTGCGCGTTGTAGTTGCCGATGCTAGAGACGCCCAGCCGATAGCCCTCACCCGAGCCGCGGGGAGGATTGTGAATGTAACTGGCAAGCACTTCGTCCGCGGGCGCTCCCGGACCACCGCCACTGTTTGCCGCCAGCACCAGAGCGGTCCGCTCTGCCAGCGAATAGGTAAAAGTGATAAACACACTGCGCCCGGTCTCCCCACCCTGGCTGCTTCGCGTCGCGGTTAAATTCAACGCGCCGCGCTGGCCCAGATTCCGGTTATAGCTCAAGCTGGAGGTTTCCTCCATCGGCAGATCCACATAGGTCTGGCGCGCCAGGACCGCCACCAACGAGCCCCACTGGTGGAAGTTGGCTCCGAGCTGTACCAGATCGCGACTTTGGAAGCGACGGGACGATTCCTCGGCAGTTGCGATCTGCCGGTATCCGGGTGTCGCAGCGATATGGTTAAGGCCAACGCTGAATCTTGCGCCCTGCCTTTCAAGGCCGATTCCATAAAGCGAGCCTGAAGTTGCGGCGCCGCCGCCCGCCGCGGCGGTGAAATTGACAACGGCGAACTGGCCCAGCGCGGCGGCGCCCGCCAGCCCCGCGGAGCGCGCCTGATGGTCGAGAAACTCGGCGTGCGTTTCCAGGGTAAACCAATTGCTGATACCTCGCCGATAGCTGGCGCTACCCATGGTCGGCCCATAATGATCGCTGGCCGTGGTGTAGTCGCGTCGTACCTTGCCCAGATCCACTTCGTATTGGCTCAGCCCCGTGGCCAACAACTGCAGGCTTGAGTAGAAGGGTTGCGTCACCTGCTGTTCTCGCCCCAGCGCGTCACGGACCACCACTCTGACCTGCCCTGCGCCGGTGACGGCGGGCAGGCGATCGACCACAAAAGGCCCCGGCGGCAACGCACTGCTGGAGACCTGTTGATTGTTCACGTACACATCCACCGTGGAGGGCACCACGGCGGTGCCGGTCGCGCTCAGCATCGGCGTGGTTAAAAGATCAGGACGCAAGAGGAAGTTTCGGCTCCAGCCAATGCCGGCAAAACGCACTGCGCTCCCCCAGGTGCTGCCATCGCTGACGGCATCGCCCACAGTCAGGCGCTCGATGCGCTTCGGAAAATCGGCAGTGAAGGCGGTGTCGAGGCGAACCGAGCCGCTTTGGCCTGCCAGTGAGCGGAACACGCCGGTATTCGTGAACACGCCTTGACTGGCGAAAACGCCAAGCTCTGCGAATGCGCCCGTGAGGTCCTCGCCCGCCACGCGCTGCGCGGAGAGCTGGTAATTCAGGAACGCGCCAGGGCTTGCCTCAGTGAGCACCGGCGAAGCCGGCACCGCGGATTGCGTGTGCGTGAGCGCCAGGTCCTCGGCAGGCACCGTCAGCGCAACGCTCTGCGTCGCTTCGTCCACGGCGATATGGATTCCGGCCACCGCCGTCAACGGCAGATATTCTCGTCCTTGGTAGGTGCGCCGCGCGCCCGGTGGCCGGATCATCCGTAGCTTTTCAAAATCGCTGCTATCGATCCAGAGCGTACCGGCGGCGTCGCGCAACATCACCAGCATGTCGCTCTGCGCCTGCGCATTGACGCTGACGCTCATCACCGCCTCTTGAAAATCGCCGCTGTCCGTCGGCGCCAGAGCTGTTTCGCTCTTACATACCATCGCACACAGCAGCAGTCCCAAAAACCAGACTAGGTTAAATCGGCATGGCGAGAATCCGGGATCGCGGAACATCGCAACGTACCCAGCTCACGGACCCGCTATCGCAACGTCAGCCTGGAATTCACCTTGATCGCTAAAACCATGTACAGCGACGGCAGCGTTATGCGCCACGCCTGCAGGGGGCGTGAGCTTCCAGCTCACCGTGCTGCCGGGCAATACGTAGCGGGTCACTGCAGCGTGGGTGGTCTCATTCATCCCGGAGAGCTGGAGAGAAAAGTCGCTGATTTGTAGATGAGCGTCTCCGCTATTGCTGGCGCTAACAGAGAACGTGCCGTCCGCCTGCCACTGCCCGTGCCAAGTCAGGGAAGCCGCCGCCGGGGCGACCGGCTTGACGAATATCGGCAGGCTCAATTGCAGGGCAACGCGCAGACCGGTGAAATTCTTAACAGTGGACTGCGGCACTTCAGTCAGCAGTAGTCGATAGGCCAGTTCGCGTCTCGGGTCCGGGTCGCGTCGTAACGCGACTCTCACGATCTGCTCACCCTGGGCAGGCAAGGTAAATACCGGTGGGGTCGCCAGCAGTTCACGCGTCGGATCGTATTTTTCCTCGCCCCCGGGCTGCGACCACGATAACGTCGACACCTGGATGAGCAGTGGGGCCGCGTCGTCGTTGTGAACAGTAATCACTGCGGTGCGCTGGCTGCCCTGCAGCTCGATGCGGATGGGCGCAACGCTGAAATTGCCTGCGGCGGCGGGGACCGCCGCCGCAAGCATCAGCAACCACGCAGTGGCCAGCTGGGCCGGGCTCGGCCCCTTGTTGTCTACAGGTCTCAACGGCGCACTGCTGACGCAGGTCTAGTACGTCACGGTTACGTTAATCGTATCGGCATAGGCTCCCGTCGACACCGCCTGGTTGGCGGCGTTGTCCGGCAGGCTTCCGTATACCGTCACTGCAACCGCGCTCGCCAGCCCGGTACCGACGCCAGCGACACCAACGCCCGTTGTTCCATCACCAAACAGCGTGGCAAAGGCAGCGGTGGTATACAGGTTGTATTGCAACGTATCGGTGCCGTTGGTCATCAATCGCTGCGCGATAGTGCCACCGGTGGTGCTGCCGCCATTGAGCGTAACGGTGAAGGGCGTGGTCTTGGTGCACTTCACATTGACGGTCGTGTTTGCCGCCAGCGCGCCCGTGCTTGGCGTGTAGTTGCCAAATCCGAGCGGATTTGCGGCCACAGAACAGGTCTTCAGTACGGTCGCCGAAACCCCGAAGGTGGTGGTGACGACGGCGGCACCGGCAGCGCCGGCAGCGGCCAGCGCCGCGGCGGCCATCGTTGCAGTGATGATCTTGCGCATTTGAGCTCCTTGGAAATCGTTAGGTCGAACTTGCGAACGGACGCGCACAGCTCCAGCGGCCAAAACCGCTTGGAAGTTGCACTTCTCGGAGCTGCGATGCACGGATCGTTCGTTAGGGAAACTCTGAAGAACTGATGGAAAAAGATGAATGCGATGGCAGAAAAGCGCGAGACGACGCTGAGGCGACGATATTGGGTCGCCCGTGAGGCGATGTTCGCATCATTTCCTCAATTTCCGCCTTCTGCACCGACA
>JBBQTF010000048.1:0-17817 GCA_038234675.1 Steroidobacterales bacterium | reverse complement strand
ACTATTAATTAAAATGCGATGCGGAAATCGACGATAACATTCCGCCGTATCTTCCCAGGAGCTTTATCGTGGAGGGAGCAACAACCAGCAAGCTCGCACGTTTGTCAGTCGGGTGTTTCCGCCTGATAACAATGCCTTGTTTGATCAGCGCAGCCAGTTTGCGTCGAATTGTGCCGTGCGAACAGATATTAAGCAGATAGAGTTTTTTCAGGGTCAGAGGTCGACCATGCTCTTCCTCATACCCAATTTCTACGACGATATCAAAGTCGTGTACGGAGCCTAGGAACGGCAGTTGGCCCCTTTCAAATTCTCTTAATTTCCTGAGTCCTGTAAATAACTTCATGGCTTGGGCAGCTTAATCACGATCATCACCGATATTGAGTCGATCGCCGGTCAGCCGCAAGGCTTATTAGGCTCACTATTGAGCTCTACATTGGCTGCACGGCTGGCAGTCCGTATATGTGCCATTTATTAGCCAGACGCGTCTAACCCTTGCCACTTGGCAGCTGCCTGCTGGTTGCCAGTTACCAATACAGCCTATCTGAGCCAGGTTTATGGCACACTCAATCTGAAGGCCGGTGCATAACATGTAGCCTGCATAGGCGCCGTCAGTGACTACATATGTTCCGCGGAATATTGTGATTGTGGGTGCACGAACTTAATAGCGGGCTGTGCAAGCAGTGCCTCTCCGCAAGCTCGAGGAGTCCAAGAATGGGTAACAATGCTGGCACGATCAAAGACATTGGTCCGCAGCCGCAATCATTCGACATTGAACGCGCGACGACGGGTAATACAAATTACCGTACGGTCGCTTGGAGCGGGCGCTATCTGCAAGTTACCCTGATGTCGATCCCCGTCGGAAGTGACATTGGTCTTGAAGCGCATCCCGAGACCGATCAGTTCTTGCGCCTCGACGCTGGCAGCGGTCGAGTTCAGATGGGGGCCGCGAAGGACAACCTGACATTCGAAAAGGAAGTTGCCGATGGTTGGTGCGTCCTAGTTCCAGCCGGCACGTGGCATAACATCACTAATATCGGGGCGACGCCAATGCAGGTCTATGCTATCTACGCTCCGGCGCACCACAAGCCGGGTAAGGTGCAGGCCACGGCGGAGGAAGCAGAAGCTGACAAAGACGACGCGCCAGCGCCTTGGTCCGTGCAGCCAAGTCAAGTGCCGGATAGACACGGCTGACCCGACTTCGACAAATTGCGCACAACCGCTCAGGAGCGTCTCGTGCGTTAATGATTGGAAGCCGCGCGCCGGTCCTTTTAGTCTTGGCATTTGCGGAGTTGGAATTCACGATTGCAGGCACCACGTACGTCGGCAATGGGTCAACATCACAGGTTGCGCCACAGTTCTTGGCGCGTTTAAACAGCGCGTCAGGTGAAGCGCATCACGCAATGTGTTTTCACAAAAGAAGATGGGGGTTTATGCTTACCCAGTTCCACAAGATGGAAAATCCGTGGTGCATGAGGCGCCAGTAGGCAATAGGGGACCCTAGATCGCCGCGCCCGACGGCGCAGCTGTTCTGACGGGCTTGTGGCGCATCGGGCTTCCTCCTAACTCCGCAAGGGGTAAAGGACCCAATTTCCGCGCAGTGCGCTCGTCATCGTCCCGTGTCCTCACCCGCTCATCGGACGGTGGGTGCAGTGCGGCTAACCAGCGATCTAATAGGACCTAACATCGCAAGTCGCAAATGCGGACAGTCGTCTCACCCGTTTGACCTTCAAGTCTGTTTGATACGAAATAGTCGATTGACCGGGCCCCGAAAAAGCGCGTACGGAACCACTGCCAAAACAATAGCTGTCGGGAGTGCCTGCAGTGGTTTCAGCCCGCGCCACGCGATGAACTGATAAACGACATCGAGAGCAAGGGCGATGAAAAAGACCTTGGAGATTCCCTTCCAACCGCTTTCGAGAAGGTAACGACGCTGCGTGGGATCGGTGAGATAGGCCCAGAGGTATGCACTCCGCCCTTCTCGTCTGTCGCGCCTCCCATCGCGAACGGCAAACAACGTCGCCATCAGCGGCTGCACGAAAAGCCGAAAATTCAACGGTCCGTCAAAGCGTGCGGATGAAGTCAGTACAGAAGGCGCTGGGGAAGTCCATTGCTGTTCCTCGCTCCGCCGGCGCTCGGGTTTTCTATCTGTCGGAAGACTGGTCGCATTATCTATCTGGTGCCTGGCTCACGCGCGCCCCACTTACCTCATTTTTTTTGAGCACCAGATCCGACTGACGCTATCCTTACGCCTGAAATACGAACTCGCGGTGGTTTTATCGAGTGAAGTCGCGGGCCTTGCAAACTCGTGCGGTAAACGTAATTGTAGACTGTCAATCAGAGCGGCGGCAATCGCAGAGTCGGCCTCCAAATCCCTTTACTGCGAAAGTGTCGGCGGCCTCAATGGATCATCGAAACCATCGATCATGGCGGCCATGGTCCGGTGCCGTAGACGATCTTGCCGCCGAACATGGTCCACAACACCTTCGATCCGCCCAGCTCGGCGACCGGCACGGTGAGCACGTCGCGATCGACGAGTACGAGGTCGGCGCGCTTGCCGGGCGCCAGTGAACCGAACTGCGCGAGCTGATTGAGCACCTTCGCGGAGTTGCGCGTATAAGCGTAGAGCATCGCCTCGCGCGGCATGCGCTGGCCGGCATCGAGCACACCCTGTACGCCGACGCGCGTCTCCGCCTGATACATCGCCTCGAAGGGATTAGCCGTGCTCACGGGCCAGTCGCTCGCGCCGGCGATGGTGGCGCCGGCCTCCAGCAGGGAGCGGGCCGGATACATGCGCGCATAGATGGCGGAATCAATGTACGGTTTCACCTCCTCGTTGGTACTCGGGTCGGCCACCGCCCACAACAATTGCAGCGCCGCAATCACGTTGTATTGCGCGAATCGCGGCACGTCTTCCTGGTCGACGAATTGCGCATGCGTGATCGTGTGCGGCAGCGTGCCTTGCGGGTTGGCGCGCCGTGCCGCCCCGAAGGCGTCGAGCGAGGCCTTGACGGCAAGGTCGCCAATCGCGTGAATGTGGACAGTGAGTCCGCGCCGATCGGCTTCGACTACCAGGTCGTTGAAGCGCTTGGAATCGAACAACAGCGGCGTCGACTTGCCGGTGTTGACGTACGGTTTACTCAGGGAGGCGGTCTGCGACGGGAACTCCACCACACCGTCCGCGAACACCTTGGGCCCTGGTATGACGAGATTGGGCACATCGGCATATTCGCGGCGCAATGCTTCGACGACGTCGAGCTGCCGCACGCCATCGTTGGGCCGGACGACCGGATACGCCGCGATGTGCCCGGTGAGTTCACCGCGCCGGGCCAGCTCGCGGTACACCGGCAAGTCGCCCTGATCCTGCACCGTCAGGGGCGTATCACCGCCGACCACGCCGGCAACGGCGGCATCAAGCCAGCCGGTGATGCCGAGCGCGTTGAGATAGTGGATGCCGGCGCGACCGAAGGACAACAGCAGTTCCGGCGAGGGCGGCGGCAGACTCAGCCGCAGCCGCGTCAATCCTGCGTCAACGACAAAGCCATTGGGCGCAAACCGGGGCCCGAACCCGTAGTAGGCCTGTTGGGCCGCCGAAAGCGTGCGGAGATACGACGCGATGATGCCCGCGCGCGCGCGCGCCTTGCTGTTGGCCCAACCCGTATGCCCGTCCGATCCGATCAGCACCACCGGCACGTTCGAAAACCGGCCGCTGCTCAGGGCCGCATCGATCTCGGCCGCATGCGCCCAATAGCCGGTGTCGATGCCATTGACGACGACGCTATCGCCGAGCCGACTGGTCCCGGCATCCATCGTCCTGGCCACGAATGCCACCAGATCAGGCAGCGAGCCGTCGGTGTCCGGGAAATTTGCCATCACCAGGATTAAGCCGCCACCCACAACCTGCTGATCACCGATCGGGTGGGCGTGGGCATCAACCATGCCGGGCATCAGGAATTTGCCCCCCAGATCCACGCGCCGCGCTAGCGGACCGGCGGTGTTAGCCACTGACTCCAGGGCGCCGACGGCCACGATACGATCGCCGCGGATCGCAACCGCCTCGGCATAGGGAGCGCCGGGCTCGGCCGTGAACACGTGAGCGTTGTAGAAGAGCGTCGTGGTTTCCGGCGCGGCGTCAGCCGCGCGGGTTACTGAACCGTCGGCGACCGCAAGCGCAAGGAGCACTCCGACGATCGCGCGCTGCCACCATCCCGCGTTCCAAACGTCGACCATGCCATCGCTCCCGCACTTGTGGCTGTTGGCTCACATTCTAGGGCACCCAATCCCCGGCTGCACTGAGGTGCACGGGCCAGGTCGATGGCGTATCTGGCAGCCAATTAGGGTGGGTATCCCGGTTTTCGTTTATGGCGGAGCCCGAGCACTGGGATTTATAATGTGGCATGACGAAGCGTAGGGCGAGATGTAGCCGGTTCGTCCGTAGGAAATTATTAGCTCGCGGATCTCCCCCTCCACCCGCTGCCCGATGACGAGTGGCGCGGGGAGACAAAAAAATCTAATGCCTCAGGAGGCTGGCAGCGCCCGCTAGATCCAAGTCCGCGTCAGGTTTACCGATCGCAATCCTCCGTTTCCATCGTTCAAATTCGGCGTCGCGGTCATTACGCCGTGGTCGATGTGATCGTCACATTGAAAGTGCAAGTCACGTTGCCCGACAGGAAAGTACCGCAAATGAAGCCGCCCGCGGCCATCGCGGGCGTCTTCGTAATCCCGATTGCGATTGTTACCGCTGCACAGAGGCCCGTGCAACCGGCCCTTCCGTCGCGCCAGCGCGCCGCTAATTGCGGGCATCTATAACGGACGAATCGACAACTACCCTGACATGGCGGATCGGCGTAGACCTCTCCCGTGCGAGTCGCATGGCCCGCCGTTGATTTGCGCCCAAAGACATAAACCTCGCGGTATTGTGGTTCGTAGTAAGGAGCAGGTTTCTTCGACTAAACCCCGGTGCCAGTAAGGCTCACCGAACGCAGACCGCCTCCGCCACCGTTCACTTTTAGGATCGCGGATTTCGCCCCTTTGGTGATCGGCCTAAACACCACTTTGACCGTGCATTTCGCCTTACCCGCCAAAGATTTCCCACAATTGTCCGTGACCGCGAACTGGCCAGCACCGGCCCCGTCCAGTGTGACACTTCCAATAGGTACGGCTTTGGCACCTGTGTTGCTTATGGTGATAGATTTTGGGTCACTTGATGTTTTCACTTGCTGGTTGCCAAACACAAGTGATCGCGGCTTTAGTGTGAGCACGGTGCCCTGCAACACATAAAAGGCCGCCCCTTTGCGCCTATCGGTTCCCTCAGCCAGGATGTCGCCAGAATCGTTGATGAATGCACCATTAGTGAGCGTCACGTAGGACTTCAGGGGATCGGTCGGATCAATGAGCGCGTTCAGATCCTGAATCGTCGTGCCGTCATTTCTCCAGAGGAAGGCGTGCGCTATGGAGTCGCCGGTAAGATTTGCGAAACCCGTCACTTGGCCCGACGCGTTGATGTCATTTGATTGACTGCTGGTTCCACCGAAAGTCCCGAGGTCCCTCATCGGGGTCCCGTCGCGCAATCGCACGAAGGCGTGCGGCTTCAGGAAGCGGAGCGTGTCAGACCAGCCTGCCACCTGCCCTGAATCATTGAAGGCATTAACGATGCTGTTTGCCCCACCCAATGTGCCCAGGTCGTGTATTGGCGTGCCGTCATTCCTCCAGAGGAAAGCATGAGACCTATTAAGAACGTATTTACTGCTAGTCCCCGCGACCTCGCCGGACGCGTTGATGCAACAGGCCGCGGCGCTGAAACCCCCGAAGAGGGTTCCCAGTTCAAAAGTGGTCTTTCCACCATTTTGCCAAACAGAGGCGTACGAATCCGGAAACTCCTGGAACCGCGACGCCCCGGCAACCTGCCCGGAATCGTTGATGGCCAGGCCGTAGCTTTCATCAAAGCCAATGTTAGTCGGATCGACGATACCCAGATCAACCATTGGCGAACCATCGTTTTTCCACAGAAAGGCGTGATCATAGGAAGTGCTGGCTCCTGCATAGCCTGTCACCTGCCCTGAGTTGTTCAGAGCCAGAGGATAGGTTGTCGTGCCACCGATAACGTTCAGGATCTTTGTCATGGGCGTACCATCCCCGGATGAGAGGAAGCCGAATTCGCCCGTGCTGTCTTGCGCGTCGCCCGTTATTAGTCCGGACGCGCTAATGGCAACGCCCTCGCTATAGGAACCCACCTTATTCGGACCGAGATCCACCATTGGTCTGCCGTCGTTGTTCCACAAGAATGCATGAGTGTCGCCGTTCGCGTTGCACCTGGTCGGCCCCATTGAACCCGTGGGCCGTTGGAGCGAACGTGGTGCAGCCTCCGAGATAGCCAAGGGGCTTGATGCGATACATCGCTTGTGCCATGGCCGACTGGCAGACTAGCGTCAACGCCAGACCTAACACGCACTTGCGCGCTACTGGCCAGCAACGAATTGCACCGTCCGCTCGCCGCTGAGTGCGACGCCCTGAGGCATCGCAGCAATCAAGAGAGCGTTCGGCGTAAGTCGCTCCCCGCCGTTGCATGCGTTCCTCGCAACGAGTTCGCTTCACGTTTCATTCAATGTTCCTGAGGCATTCGTGATAGTTGCCCGCATCCGTCTGACTGCCGAGGTTGGATTGCCTGACCAGTCCGCGTACATGACTTGCTCAAGGCTCATGCAGGTAGCAGCGCATCAGCAACATTTCATGGATCTGCAATCGACATTATGGGTCGTAGTGCCCAGAGGCATATATAGGGTCTTCTACATCAACCACTTGCTGCGTTTCGACTCGGCCGTGCCGCCAACAAGGACCTCGTAACTACACATTCCCGGAGCACGTCCTTAAAGCATCACGGCTTCGCTACACCCCCAACCAACGGCAGAAGGTTCGCCTGCGCGAGCGCCCGGTTAAACGGCGGAAGATCGCTCTGCAAGATGTTCTGATAATCCGAATCAACGCTTACCATGTCATCCTCGAACGTCTTCAGCAGCCCCAGTTGCGTCTCGCTGGGCGCAAAATCGGCGCTGCCCGCGACGTCGCCGCCCCCAGTTCCGACTTCCGCATTGAGCCATATGAGATCAAGATAGACTCCATAGGGCTCGACGAAATATTTGTCATCGCTGTTGCGCAGTGCCTGCGAGGCCAGGCGCGATTCAGCCGTTTTTAGCTTCTTATCCAGATCTTCGGCCGTCGTCAGCAGCTGCTGCTTCTGTTGTTCCTGGACCTCGTTCAGGACAGGCGGCGGAGCCTCGGCAGGCTCCTCGTCCTCCTTATCGCCCTCTTCGACAAGAACGGGCTTAGGCTTGTCCAGTTTCTTGGCGGGTCGCAGCATAGTCTCGACCACCTCGATCTGCTTGCGCAACCATTCCATTTGATTAACGGAGTCGGATACGCGGCTGATATCGTCGCGTACTCTCAGGAGTGTCTTGACCGACAGATCGATGTCCGCGGCAGACCCGGGCGCCTTTGGGTCACCGAGGATGGTGAGCGGCTGCGTGTAGGTCTGGTCGTCCACTTTCATGCGCACCGAATAGGCGCCCGGCGCCGCGATCGGACCAACCTCGGCGGGCTTCGAACCCCAATGCGTGATGGGTCTAGAGTCGGCCTCGCGAAAGCGCGGCTCATCCCAGATGTGAGGATTGTCGGGCGCCACAGTGCGCAGGGCGACTACCCGCGGCGAGTCGTAGCGCAGATCCCACTTCATGCGGTTGATGCCGACGAGAGCCTTGTCTTTCGATTCGAGTTTCCGCACAACAGACCCTTGCGAGTCGAGGATTTCGAAGGTCACGAGATTCTTAGGTACGGCTTTGAGAAAAAAATTGAGCATGGCCTGCGGGCCGCGTACGAAGCGATATGCGGATCGCGGTTCGAACAGAACAACGGCGGCATCGGTGCGATGCGAGGCCATTTGCTCCAGGGGCGTGATGTCGTCGAGTATGTAGAGGCCGCGGCCGTAGGTTGAGATCACAAGGTCGTGAAACGTGGACTGTACGACCACCGAAGTCACCGGTGACGCAGGCAAGCCGGTTTTGAGCGCCGTCCAGTGCTCGCCGTCGTCGAGTGAGTAGTACACACCGTTGCCGGTGCCAGCGAACAGCAGCCCGGCGCAGTTGGGATCCTCAGTGACGCTCTTGACATAGGACAGCGCGTGTTTCGGCAGGTTGCCATTGATCCGCTTCCAGGTCCTGCCGAAATCGGTGGTCTTGTAGATGAAAGGGTCACGGTTGTCCGCGAGGTGGAAATCGACACTAACGTAAGCGGTCCCGGAGTCGAAGGTCGACGGAGCGATGCTCGAGATCGTGCCCCGGGGAGGAAGTCCTGTTACGTGACTAGTAACGTTGTCCCAGTGGGCCGCCGCGTCCTGGGTATTCCAAATTTGGCCGTCATTGGTACCAGCCCAGATCAGGCCCTTTCTGATCTTCGACGGAGCAATCGCGAACACGACTTCCCCATAGAACTGCCCGAGATTGTCCCCGACGATGCCCCCCGACGGGGCAATATACGCGGGATCCTGCGTAGACAAATCCGGACTCACGACTTCCCAGGTAAGGCCCGCATTCGTGGTCCGGAAGATCACCTGGCAACCGTAGTACACCGTGTTGTGGTCAAACGGATCTATCGCCAGGGGCGCCGTCCAATGGCACCGATACTTGAGAACGTTGGGCGGCGAGTCGAGGGTAATTTCCCACGGATTGACGGAGTGCGCTTGCTTATACCTTGCGTCCCACCGGGTGACCTTATTGCCGTAGCAGGTGGCCCAAACAACGTTGGGATCCTCTGTATCTGGAACCGTAAAGCCGGATTCGCAGCCGCCCATGTGGCCGTCCCAACCGGCTTCCGCGGATTCCAGTGGCACACTTGGACCGCGCATGTTCCCGTCGTCCTGCATGTTGCTGTAGAAGTAGTAGGGGATCTGATTGTCGACGGCGACGTGGTACATCTGACCGATGGGCAGCGTGACGCGGTGAAAGCCGCGACCGTGCACCGTCGTAATTATCATCCCGCCATCGTCGGTAATCACAAAGCGATCTGGATTGACTGGATCGACCCAAATGTCGTGGGTATCGCCCCCCCAGCGCACCTCGTGAAAATTCTCTCCCGAATCCAGCGACTGCCAGAAGGAGCTGTTGGCGACATAGATTTCGTTGTCGGCGCCCGTCGAAACGCCGAGGCGAATGTAGTAGCCCCCGCGGCCGATCAGCGCTCGTTGAGAATTGACGTTTCTCCAGTGCTCACCCGCATCATCGGACCGCCACACGGAACCCTGGTCACTTGTCTGGATCAGCGCGTAGATGCGATTCGAATTGGTCGGGGCAATGGCGACGTCGATCTTTCCCAGGGGCGCATGCGGCAGGCCATGCTCCTTGAGGCGCGTCCATGTCGTCCCCCCATCGTGTGAAATGTGAATTCCGCTGCCGGCACCGCCGCTGTACTCGCCCCAGGTGTGCATTTCCACCTGCCACATGCCGGCAATCAGGGTGCGTGGATCGTGGTGGTCCATCGACAATCCGGAGCAGCCGACATTCTCGCCCGCGAACAGAACTCGCGCCCAATGCTGACCGCCGTCGGTCGTGCGGAACACCCCGCGCTCCGGTTGAGGTCCCGTCACGCGTCCCAACACGCAAGCGAATACGATGTCGGGATTTGTTGGGTGGATGACGATTCGGCCGATCCGGCCGGATTCGGGCAAGCCCATGTTGGTCCAGGTCTTGCCGGCATCGGTCGACTTGTAGATGCCGTTGCCCATCACATCGCTGTCGCGAATGACCCAGGCCTCACCGGTGCCTGCCCACACCGTGTTGGGTTCCGAGGGTGCCACGGCGAGTGCGCCGATCGCGGCGGCCGGCTGCTTGTCGAACATTGGCGCCCAGCGATTGCCGCCGTCCACCGATTTCCAGACGCCGCCCGAGGCTGCGCCGGCATAGTACACGCTCGGATCGCCCGCGACGCCGGCGACCGCAGCGATGCGATTTCCCACCTTGGGCCCGACGAAACGAAACTGAAAGTCGCTTTCTTGATCGGCGTCCGCCACCAATGCCGCGGCCGGCGCGACCTCCGGCGCGGCGGCGACCGACACCATGGGACTGACCGCCGCCATCGCGGCCAGCCAGCACCCTAGCGTTATCTTGTACATACCTGAACCCCCGCGTGCGACCAGGGTGCAATCGTGGCAGGATCGCCTCTAACAAACTAGGGTGGTGACACGACGCCGAGACGGCATCTGGTTGGTTTTGGTTGATTCGGGGTGGAGTGGTAGAAGAAAAGTGGCAGCTACTCTCCAAATGGCGTGCTGCCACGTTTTGACTTAGGACTCTCGAAACTTCCAGATCATCTCGTCGATCGTATATCTCGGGCTCGCCATCTTCAGGGCCCGTCTGTTCCAATTGACGAAACATCAATCCGGACCAACAATCGCAAATCAGACCATACGGTGAGACGGTTTTGCTGTTCAACGTCAGCCAGTATTAAGCTGCGGTCACAATGAACCTGGGCTGGCGCGAGCTTTGCAGTGGCCGCCACCATCGCCACGGTGGTGGCGGTTGTGCGATTGCATTACGAGGGCCGGAGCCTGATCGGCCGCACCACCAGGACTTGCTTTCTGCATCATCGCGCAATGATCTTGGCCACCATATCGCGCTAATTGGACTGCACATCGTTGAGAACTGGGCGTTCGGACTGGTCGCTTTCGACTAGGTTTCGGTCTATTCGATCTACACCGGACCCGTTATCAGCTCCATTCGTCGTCGATGAAGGACCTTAGTCCGCAGTACGTGTCATCACTGCGCGTACAGAGCTGGGCGGGATATCTGGGGCTCACGATCGATACGACAAGCCGGCAGTTCGCCAGGCTGAGGCTGGACGGCGTCCTCGAGTTCGCCAGCGGCGCACGCAACTGCACCACTTGCTATCTGGGCGGCTTGCGCGAGATCGCCCAGCTCGTCGACTGGCCTTGACTGGGCGCCAATGTCTGTCGACACTTCGCCATCGACGGCGAGGAACGGCACATGGATCGGCGGGATTTTCTGGCCAGCGCCGCGGCGCTCGGCATGGCGGCGATCTGGGCGGAGCGCTCGACTGCATCGCCTTCCACCACGAAATGGCGCGAGGCCCGCGCAGTCTATCCCCAGGGCGTCGCGTCCGGCGATCCTGACGAGCATAGCGTTATCCTCTGGACCCGCCGCCCGTTCGCAGAAGGCGAGCGGCACGGTCTGACCGTCGAAGTCTCGCGCGACCCCGATTTCCGCCAGGTAATTGCGACGGTTCGCGCGCCGGTGCTCGCGGCGGCCGACTGGACGTGCCGGGTGATGGTCGGTGGCCTCTCGCCCGCGACAGCCTATTGGTATCGCTTCACCGACAATGGCGGGGAGGGCAGCCGCATCGGTCGCACCATCACTGCGCCGCGCCGGAATGATCCGCGCCCGGTGCGCTTCGCTTTCGTCTCATGCCAGAGCGTCAACGAAGGTGCGCAGAACGCCTATCGCCGGATGATCTGGGAGGATGAACGCGCGCCTGCTGGCCAGCAGCTCGGCTTCGTCCTCCATCTTGGCGATTTCATCTACGAGGTCGAGTTCTGCCGGTGGCCGCGAGGGACATCGTAGGGCAGACCTGGCCGGCGTCACAGTCCTACAGCCCCACCAATTACGCTGACGCTACGATTAGCCTTTACCCAATGGTTGAGCAGACAGTTTGGCACTAAAATGCGGTGCCAATACGTCGTCGCTCGCGCCGTGGGAGGGATATATATGCGCCCGCTAATCTCCGTTCTAATTATGATGCTGGGGCTTCCGATGGCCAGATCGCAGGAACCGCGCAACACAGACCCCTCGGAGTTAGAAGTGTCCGCGGCTCAGGACGCGGTTCAGGTCGACTATCTGACCACCGCGCCTTTCCAGCAGGTTCGCAGCGATTTCGACTATGGGGTGGTAATCAGCCAAAATCGCGATCTGGTTGGATCATTAGCGTGGTTGCTGGATACGGATCTGCGGCTCGTACCGCGACTCCGGTTCAATATCGGACCTAAAGCCTATCTGGCGAAGCTGCAGACGGATAACAGCGGCGCATTTGCCGTAGCTCTCAGCGGTACCGTTCGCTACGAATTAATCCGTCGATTGGGAATCTCCGTGTTCGGCAGCGCCGCCTACGCGCCACATGTTCTTATGTTCGGATCGGCTAACAATGTGACAGATTTCAGCGCCGGCGCGGAGATACGGTTCGCCCCCAGATTGTACGCGCTGGCGGGTTATCGTTGGTTCAACTATAAATTTCCTGGCGGTGTGCCTGATGATCGGATCGAAAATTCGCTCTTTGCCGGACTGCGTTGGGATATCAATCATTAGAAGAAGCATCGTGTAACGGCCATTCTGGCTTCGGCTTTCGAATTGAAGCGCCGGATGATTGAGCAGTTCCTTCTCAAGCGAGGCAAACACATCGAGGACAACATCTGGCTGGTGAGCTTCATGCGCTATGATTTAGTATTCTACGATCACGAGACATGCCGGATCGAAAGCGCCGAAAATCCCTTCGTCGCTAAAGTGTCAATCATGTCTCCGGTATAAACCGTCAGCGATGTCCCCGGAAAGGACCCGAATTGATTGGCGCGCCTGGAGAGATTCGAACTCCCGACCTTCTGGTTCGTAGTAAGGGCTAGGCCGAATCAACCAGACACAGCCGAGCGCAATGTGTTGATTTTACGCGAGTGCCGCTCGGCTGCTTCTGGTTGGTTCTCGTTGATTCGGCGCAGAGTGGTAGCAAAAACGGTAGCAGGTTTTCTCGACTAAACCCCGTACCCGTTCGGCTCACCGATCGCAGTTCACCGCACGCACCGTTTACATTCAGGGTCGCGGACTTTACCCCCTTGATGGTCGGCTTGAAGGTCACGTACGGTATCGCTCGCAGCACGCTGGGCGCTATCGTCCGAACGGGAGGCCAACACCACAAGCAAGCTTCCCCGGAACACAGCCGCGAAGCGCTCTGCCTCCAGCGCACCCGCTGCGCCGAGCTCTTGGCACAAAACTGGTTGTAGACAATCACGCCCGAATTACTATTCGGGCCACGAGGGACCCTGTTCGCGGCCGCGAATCGCTACACAGCCCGGAGTGGTCTCCAGCTCCCTTTTACCGGATAACTGAAGAGCGGGCACTTTTTTACGATTAAACTAAGATTGAGACGCGCCGTAATCAGCCATCGGAATGCACCCTATGAACCGCCTTACCGCCATATTCCTCGCCTTGAGTGTTCTGATTCCAGGTCATGGCCAAGCGCAAGGCACCGCATCCACAAGTCAACAAACCGTACTGGTGACCGGTGCGAGCACGGGCATCGGTCGAAAGATCACCGAGCGACTCGCCACGGCCGGCTACTTCGTCTATGCCGGTGCGCGCAAGGACGCCGACCTCCAGGCCCTTGGAACAATCAAGAATGTGCAGGCGATGCGACTGGATGTCACCCAGCCTGCGGACATTGACGCCGCCGTTGCGACCGTGACAAAGGGCGGGCGCGGCCTCTATGCGCTCGTAAACAATGCCGGTGTCGCCACGGCCGGACCACTGATTGCCACCACGCCAGAGGAGTTCGATCTCGTAATGGCGGTAAATCTCTACGGCCCGTATCGCATGACCCGCGCGTTTGCGCCTCTCATCGTGGCTCAGCATGGTCGCATCATCAATATTGGCTCCATCAGCGGAATTCTTAACAATACTGCAGCCGGCGCCTACCAGATGAGCAAGCACGCCATTGAAACGTTCACAGACACTCTGGCGCAAGAGCTTGCTCCTTCAGGTGTACAAGTTTCCGTGGTGGAGCCCGGCAGTTACAAATCCGATATATTCAAGAATGCGGTTCAGCGAACAGGGACCGGCAAAGAGATTGCGGATTATTTTTCCAAGCTCAAGGAACCTGATGAGGTCGCGGCCGCCGTCGAACTGGCGTTAGTCGAACCCAAAGCGCAACGTCGGTACATGGTGGTTCCCGACGAGGAGCAGGCCAGAGACACAATCAAGGCACAGATTGAGCAGCTGGTTCAGCTTAATGAAGGACTGCGATACACCTACGATCGCGACGCCCTTGTTAAAATGCTCGATGCCGCGCTCGCGACGGCGCGGCCGCGCACGAAATAACTCGCGCCTATCGCTCGACAAGTCCTCTGACGGCGACAGGTCACTCCGGAAACTTAAGCGCCAGCTCGATGGCTTGGAAACGCGGTTCCTTGCGCAGTAAATCGAAGCCGGAGTAGGTTTTCACGTGCACCAAATAAGCGTTGCGATGGCCCATGGCCGTATCAAGAGCAACACGGTCGGCCGAACCACCGCTACTCGCCAAATCTTCGGCAAAACCAGCTCTTTATGTGTTGGGTCAGGACCACGTAACACACCAGTATGATCGCCAGCAACCCCCAGTACCGGCCGGGGAGCGGGACAAAGCCGAGTGCGCCGGCCAATGGCGAAATCTTCAACTACGAGCCTACCGCGACGATGACTATCGAAGACAGGATGAGTGGCCAGCTGGCCCAACTCTGGAAACCCGAGATCTTGTTGGTACGGATGACGTGAATGATCAGCGTCTGCGTGAACAGCGACTCTACAAACCACCCGGTGTGAAACAGCGCCGGGTTATGCCAGCAATTAAATACGTACAGCATCATGAAAAACGTCACATAGTCGAAGAGCGAGCTGATCGGACCGATAAACAGAATGAATCGCAGGATCCTGCCGATTTCCGACTTGCGCGGCTGCGTCAGCCAATCGGCATTGACGGTGTCGGTAGGGATGGTGGTCTGCGAGAAGTCGTAAAGTAGATTGTTGGTCAGCACCTGGATCGGCAACATGGGCAGGAACGGCAGGAACGCACTCGCGCCCACTACACTGAACACGTTTCCGAAATTAGAACTGGCGGCTTATTCGGAAGCGGTCAATAGACTAGTAGCGCTCGAGTTTCAAACGAAGGAAGAGGCGCTCGAGATTGCGAAGGGAGGATGATTGGCCTGGTCCGTATAAACCGGGAGTTCGGCGCATTGAGGTCTAGCACCGAGTAGGCTGGCAGTACAACTGCCGGTTATCGTGAATGATTTTGTACAGCGCCTGACCCACTCCATTCCCGGCCAATCCAGCGGAAACCACCGACTACGTGCGCGCGCACCGCTGTGGCACAGCTTGCCGATGTGCCGCGGTCAATTCGTGCCCGGATTGAAGGGTTTCGTCCCCGAAAAGCGCCCTTTCGTCGCAAACCTGAGCGCCGATTGTGACGCCTTGGCCTAATGACATCAGAAGTTGCCGACTCCAGTTGGAGTCAGATGGTCATAGGGACATCCGATGAAGCCGCAAGAAATGTCATGAAAAAAGCGAAACCATTCCGTGCTTCTGATGGCGGGAAATTCGCTCGCTGTCAAGACTGGCGGTCTCAACGCTACCCGCGGTTGGTCAACCGTTGTAAGGAGATCATCATGTTGCGCTCAATCGGACTCCTGGCTCTGCTCATGGTCGCGCGTGGGGGCGGCAGTAGCGGCGGTGCCTCAAGCGAACAGTCGCCCCCGCCCCTAACCACCTACTCGATCGGCGGGACGGTCACAGGACTCTGACCGGTTCCGGACTGGTACTGCAAATCAACACAGGTCACCTTTGGTCCGCCCGTGCGTACGTACGCGGGGATCAATCGTGAGGCGGGTGCGTCCTACGACAGGCAATTCAGGAGACGAACATGGACAATAGATCGAGCAACAGTTCCGCACCAGACGTCGAGACGGAGCTCCCCGCCCAGGACGCGGAGCACGGACAGGGGGCGGATGCAGGCTGGACCCGCCGCCGCATCCTCGCCGGAATGGCGCTCGGCGCCGGAGCGCTGGCGCTGCCGGCCATGGTGCGCGCTTCCGGGCACTCAGGCGCATTCGATCGAGACGATTGGACCCACAACACCGATTGCGACCGTGGTTTTTGGTTGGGCCAAGTTGTGCAGCAACTCAAAGACGGTCGCGTGATGGTCGTTGGTGGATTCGACGAAAATTGGAACTACGGCGGCAACAGAAACAGGTTCTATCATCCACACAGGGACAGATGGTCTGTGGCCCCGTCGCTACCTGCTGACAAGCTCATTTGCTACGTCCTCGGCTGGGCCTTGCTCAAGAACGGGAAACTGCTTGTCGGCGGCGGCGATGTCGTCAACGGCTTCAACCACCCTGGAGACAACGGCAAGTGCTACCTGTTCGACCCGAAGACGGACACTTGGGCAGCGACGGGCGCAATTCCTGAGACCATTTGGGGCAACACGCCCTGGAATCCCATGGTGCTTCTCGACAATGGCAATGTCCTCTGCATTGGCGGGTACGACAGCACGTACGAGGGAACAAATGGTGGACCAAACCATGACGGGTACCAGAGTGCGACACGCAAGTCGTACCTCTACGACACGTCCGCAGGCACTTGGTCTGCCACTGGGCTCATGGCGACTGGTCATGAAGCGGGGTTTTACTTCCCGCTGCCTGGCAACAAGGCGATCGTGATCGGCGGGTTCCTCAAGTTTGCCCCTGGAGTGGACAACTTTAGCAGCTTCAGCAACACCTCTGAAATCTACAGCGGTGGCTCCTTTTCTGGGTCCACTGTTCTCCCACCAGTGACAAGACGGGATAACATGGGGGAAGATGACATGGTGAGCGCGGAGTTGAGGGGTGGGCGAGCCCGTGCAGGGGCCGTTGCCACTAAGAAGTACATCGTCCTGGTTGGTGGCCAGTATGGCGCTGCGGTCGACTCCGATGATTCACAGCTCTTCTACCGCTCGAGCATCATCGTCTACAACATCCACGCGAAAAGTTGGGCCGTCAGCGGCGTGGCCATGCCATACACGGTAACAGACTCGCTGTGTTTTGCCCTGGACGATGACCACATCCTCATCGCGGGCGGTGAGAATATGGACATCGGGCTTCCAACACCCAAGACGTTCATCTTCTGCATCTCGAAAGCTACGCTGACTCCTTCGACGGACATGCCAACGGTCTTCAGGCATTGGGAGGCTTCTATAGGTTCGGGACCCGTGGGATTGCTTCCCTACAACTATCCCGATGAAAACCAACAGGGCGCTATCGCATTGCAGAACGGCTCATTTTTAAGCTTCTGCGGGTTGGCCTCGACAAGTTACGATGGCACTCCAGGCGGGCATGGTGACACGCTGAGGCCCGACAAGAAGCGCCGCAGGCCGCGCCGAGGCGACGACTAGATAGACCACCGACGTTCGGTTGAATAGAAACGCTCCTCTCTTCATCAGGGGAGCGTCTTTGTGTGGTTCTGGTGCATCCAGCGGACGCGCCGACAGACCAATCGCGGGTTGTGCCCGGGGACTTGCTCGGTCACCGAAGTGGTCGCATCACGACGCACCACTCCCGGGCAGAACTAACGAACCTCATCGAAGCGTCGAAGAAGGATTGCGAGACGGAGTACCGCAAATCTCACGCAACCTGGATGCCGGTTGGAAGCCACTCGGCCGCCGGGCCACAACTTCCTGCAGCAGCAAGCGCGCTTCGATCGCTTCATCGAGGAGTTCAACCAGGAGCGACCCCATCAGGCGCTGAACATGAAGTATCCGGCCGAGTGCTATCGCTCCTCGCCTCGCCCCTACACCGGCTTACCAGAGCTCGAATACCCCTTCCATGATCGCTCTGTCGTAGTCACACAGTGCGGGCGCCTGTGCTTTGGCACACGCAAGATCAACTTGAGTGCCGCCTTCGCCGGTCAGTGTGTCGGAGTCAAGGAAGTGGCGGAAAAGATCTGGATGATCACCTTCATGCACTACGATCTGGGCTTCTTCGATCAC
>JBBQTF010000047.1:0-18258 GCA_038234675.1 Steroidobacterales bacterium | reverse complement strand
TCTCGAACAGTGGGCAGAAGCCTTTCGCCTCGCTCTCTCCGCCCGACCCATTCGCACGTTGCCGCGCTGGATGGCCCGAGGGCTCGCGCGTACGGGCGACGCGGTCTCCGCAATGGGAGTGCGATTCCCGTTCACCACCTTCCGGCTGAACAACGTCATCACCCCGTCGGTGGTGGCACTGGACGCCACCAACGCGGTGTGTGGTCGGTCTCCATTCGCACTCGAACCGGCAGTGGCGACGACGACAGCCTGGTTGCGCCGAGTCTGGACTGGCGAACCCCGCTGGACCATCGATTGACGGAGCGGTGCATGAACATGCAGTTCGATTGCATAAATATTCGGGCCAGCGTCCGCCCGAATTTCCGCGCCAGCGATGGTCACGGACTGCGCTACCCCCAATCCGATACACGAAAATCACGAGGAACGCATGAACGATAGCATTGGCGAGCACATGAGTGACCGAACGAGCAATACTACGGGCGACAACTCAAGCGGCCCTGCGAACGCCACCACGAACCGGAGTCCGAACGAAAAACTGATTGTCGTTGCTGGCGGCGGTGGTTTCATCGGCGGGCACCTGGTCGCCGCACTCAGAACGCAGGGCCATCGCGTGCGCGCAGTCGACATCAAACCACTCAACGAGTGGTACCAGCAAATTGACGGCGTCGAAAATATCGTCGGCGATCTCAAGCTACTGGAAACGTCGCGAGCCGCCTGCGAGGGCGCGTCGGTCGTCTACCAGCTCGCCGCCGACATGGGTGGCATGGGATTCATTGAACACAACAAGGCGCTCTGCATGTTGTCGGTGCTCACCAACACTCATATGCTCCGAGCCGCGAAGGAAGCCGGGGTGGAGCGTTTCTTCTACTCGTCGTCCGCGTGTGTGTACAACGCGGACAAACAGCGTGACGCTAACGTCACCGCGCTCAAGGAGGAGGACGCGTACCCGGCCCTGCCAGAAGATGGTTATGGCTGGGAGAAGCTGTTCTCAGAGCGGATGTGTCGGCACTTCCGCGAGGACTTCGGCCTGATGACCCGTGTCGCGCGCTATCACAACGTGTACGGCCCACATGGCACCTGGAACGGAGGACGGGAGAAGGCGCCGGCCGCAATCTGCCGGAAAGTCATCGAGGCGGTCGAGAACGGCAGTAACAAGATCGAAATCTGGGGCGATGGCAATCAGACGCGTTCCTTCATGTACATCGACGACTGTATCAAGGGCACTCAGGCGATTCTCGCGAGCGACATACTCGATCCGATCAACCTCGGGTCCAGCGAGCTGGTGACGATCAACGAGCTCGTCGACATGGCGGAGGACATTGCCGGCGTGAAGCTGCAGCGCTCGTACAACCTCAGCGCTCCCAAAGGAGTGAACGGACGAAATTCGGACAACACCCGCATTTGCCGTGAGCTCGGCTGGGAGCCCTCTACACGTCTCCGTGACGGGCTCGAGATCACGTATCGCTGGATCCACGACGAATACAAGCACGCGGTTTCTTGAGAGAGGATTCAAACGTGGCGCGCGTGAGGGGCGGAGAGACGATCAGGCGTGCGGCGCGTAAGATTCGCAAGTTCAGAGGCAGAGACTTCCTCCTCTGGAATCTCGCTTCACTCCTGAATCGCGATTGGCCGAGGTCGTTCTCGTACACCGACAGCCGCGGCCTCAGGTTCGTGCTCGATCTGAGCGACCCTGCTTATCGTGCGCTCTACCTTTTCGGCCAGTACGAGTGGGACTTGCTGTGGGTGCTGGACAATCTACTCGCTGAAGCTGACACGTTTGTCGAGGCGGGCACGAGCATTGGATTGTACACAGCCATCGCTGCGCGAAGGGTTGGCCAGAGGGGCAAGGTTTTTGGTTTCGAACCCCTGAACTCGGCGCGCGAGATAGCGGAGCGCCATGCGCGACTCAATGGGCTCACGAATGTATCAATCGCCCCATTTGCGCTCGGAGCGTCGCCAGGCACGGCTGAAATCTTCGCTTTCTCGGGGCTGCCGACGGGGCACGCCTCTCTGGCGAACCTTGCGCCCGCGGGCGTCGGCCAGGTGTGCAAGGTCACTACCGTGGATTCATTCCTCGGTGCCGAAGCTCGCTCGAGTGTCGGGCTTATAAAGCTTGACGTGGAGGGTTCAGAATTTGGTGCCCTGAAAGGCGCGCGAGCTACATTGGAAGAGAGCAATGCCCGAGTGATCGTCGAGTCAAACCCGGAAACCTCCGCGGCGTTTGGTTACTCATTCGCGGATGTCGAGAGCTGGTTTTATCATCTCGGCTATGTTGGATTTGAATGGAAGGCTAATGGCTGGGCGGTGCTGGATGGGAATCAGCCGAAAGCTGGACCCCATAACGTGCTATTCATCTCACGCGAAGATGGCTCCGCGTTGCGCAGGATTCGCGACACGAGGGCAGGATGACTAACACCGCCTCACCAACCCCCCGAATCTCGGTGATCATCCCGACGCGCAATCGTGCCGCGCGGCTCCGTCAGGTGATCGATGCGCTCTTAAGTGATTCGTATGGGGACAAAGAGATAATAGTCTGCGACGGTGCCTCCACTGATGGTACCGCCGAACTGCTCCACTCCTACGGTGATCAGGTGCGCTGGGTATCGGAACACGATGGCGGCGAATTTCAGGCGCGGAACAAAGCCATCCAGATGGCGAGTGGAACAATCGTTCGGAATCTCAGCGACGACGACATTCCCGTAACTGGAAGCTTATCGATCGCAGCGGAGCACTTCGACCGCTTCCCAGATACCGACATTCTCTTCGGCCAGTCGGTCAATTTCTACGTTACAAGGGACGGCAGAATCGTCACAGCGGACGCCCGAAAAAGAACAGCAGAGTCGATTACGATCCGCAACTTCATTCGCGGCACCGCGCTGTTTCCTGTGAGCGAAACCGTGTTCTTTAGAAAGAGCGTGGTTGATCGAATTGGCGGGTTCGAGGCTTTGCGCGGAGGCGACTACGAATTCTGGGCTCGCGCTGCACATCGGAAGCTGAAGCTGAGGATCAGCGACTCGGTGTTCGTGCACCACTATCGCTACGAAGATGGCGAAGAATCAATGGCCCCGATCTATCGCGACCTTATTTCCGCCCACATGATGCTCGCCAGACGCTACGGCTCGCGGTGGGATCGACTTTACATGTCACTCTTCAGACTGCCATATCTCAAAGCCAAGCACGCGCTGCTTGGGCACCTTCCCTCGGACCTTGCCCGCCAATTGAGGGAGGCACTCTGGTCCCGTCGCAATTCAATGTCGTTGACCTGACGCCAGGCGAGGCCTGATCACGTGCGGGCGATCGCCATCCTCGTCGTCGCGGCAGCAGGTATCGTCGCGTCGCGGCACTACTTCGATGACTATTTCGCTCCACTTGGACTGTTCTGTGTTGGGTGGCTCATTCCCCTGGGAGTCTCCGAGCTCTCATTGAGTGCTATGCAAGAGCCGCTCGATACCCTTACATGGCTGCTCGTCACGGGAAGCACGCTGAGCTACTTGGCGGGCTTGGCGCTGGTCGTGGCGATTTATAAGCGCCCGCTGCACAAGACCGTGCGGACTAGCTTCGAGGAGTGGCTCGATCCGCATCGCCTGCGTGTGGCAATGGTTGGTTTGCTCGCGCTTTCCGTCGTAGCCTACGCGTTCGAGGTGCGGATCGCGGGCGGCATCCCGATCCTTGCAAGCGTCGAGGATAGGACAACCGCGTATCGCAACTTCCCGATTCCATTCGTGCACTACGCTGTCGTTTCGGCCATTCCCGCAAGCGTGCTGGCAGTTCTGCATCTGCGACTGTTCGGACGATCAGGATGGAAGGTTCCAACGGCCGTCGGGATCGTCGCGTTCGTGCTGATCCTCTCTATTCTCGCCCGACAGGAGTTGCTGTTGATCGTGGTGGCTTCGTTGATGGTCGTCGCATACACCTCACGAAGGCCGATCACCGCGATGCCGCTACTCGTCGGGACACTCGCGTTGCTCCTTTTCTTTATCCTAATCGGCCGGGGGCGTGACGGTACTTCTGACTTTGCCGCCCAACTTTCGGGGACGTACCTCCCGGTCTGGGCCTCGGGACTGGTCTGGCCGTATCTGTATCTTGCGGTGAATTTCACCGTGCTCCAGTTCCTCACCCACGCCAATCTTCCTTCTACGCTTGGCGCTCACACACTTCAGCCTATCCTGTCGCTGACTCTGACGCGGCGCTATTTCCCCCTACCGAACGTGGAGGAAGAGTTCGGGTGGTTCAACACTTTCACCTATCTGTGGCCGCTCTACTCTGACTTCCGGCTGCTCGGAGCGCTTCTCGTTCCGGCGGTCTACGCCGGGTTTACCGGTTGGTACTACTTACGCTTTCGCAACGGTCCGACTCCGTCCCGGCTCCTGATATTCACGCTCATTGCTTTCACGACGCTATTTCTTTTTCAATCCAACGGCTTCGCCTTCGCGCCCTACTATGTGTTCGCCTTCGAGTTCTGGCTCGGCGTGAAGTACGCATCGACGAGGCCGCGGGCGGCAACCCCCGAATGAGAGTCGGCATCAACCTGTTATATCTCCTGCCCGGGATCGTCGGCGGCTCGGCGACCTACGCGGTTTCACTCATCAAGGCTATGACAGCGCTCGAACCCGGGCACGACTACTTCGTTTTCCTCAACGAGGAGTCTCGCGACCTCGACCTTGGCTCCGCGCGGAGCTTGCAGCGAATTGTTCTTCCCATTCGCGCTCACAGGCGAGGTGTTCGCTATGCCTGGGAGCAGACCGTTTTGCCGCTCCGCGCACGACGCATGAGGCTCGACGTGCTGCACTCACCAGGGTACGTCGGCCCTTTTTACCCGCCCTGCGCTCACGTGCTCAGTGTTCTCGATCTCAACTTCGTGGCACTCGGCGACGCAATGCCGAGACACAAGCGCCTGCTCCTTCGGTTCGCTGTAGGACAGAGCGTCAAAGGGGCCACAGAAATTCTGACGCTGTCCGAATCGTCGCGGCGGCAAATACTGGACTTCTACGCGCTTCCCGGCGACCGCGTAACTGTCACGCACCTTGCCGGCAGAGACAATCCGGAGACTGCGCCACCAAGAGCGGCAGAGACCTCGGCGAAGTACCGCCTCCCACAAAAGTACGTCGTCGCCTTCAGTAGTCTCAGCCCACACAAGAACATCCCGCGCTTGATACGCGCGTTTGCGCAGATCAAGGATCGGATTCCTCATTCACTGGTGCTGCTGGGCCATTTGCCACCCGGCCTCCCGTTGCAGAGGGAGATCGAAAGTCTGGGCGTCCACGATCGGATCGTCGCGACTGGCTTCGTTCCGGATGAGGATGTGCTTCCGTTGATACACGAGGCTGAGTTGTTCGTGCTGCCGTCGCTTTACGAGGGATTCGGCCTACCAATTCTCGACGCGCAGGGCCAGTCAGTCGCTGTGGCTTGCTCCACCTTCGGGTCGATACCCGAAGTCGCCGGTACCGGCGCAGCATACTTCTCGCCAACGTCGGTCAATGAGATGAGCCGCGTTATTCTTTTAGTGCTCAGCGATGAAGACTTGCGCAGTGATTTGATTCGGCGCGGAGAAGCCAATCGGCGGCGGTTTTCCTGGACGCGAACAGCACGTATCACCCTCGACGCCTATGACCGGGCCCGCAGTCGCAAAATGCCAGCACGATAATCCTACGTCACGCGCGGCCGCGCTCCCGCATCAGTGCAACGCTCCTGACAACCCCGGGAACCCGGCAGTTCCATGTCCTCCGCCCCCGACCCTGCAGGACCAGGATGGAAAGTATTCTGAAGTAGTGCAGTGCTGCCCGCCGGATACACGATGCAGAAAGACGGGCCCCCCGCACCGCCGGCGCCGTGACCGGCTCTCCCAGCAGGGAACGTGAGAACCCTTTCACTCGGATGCTCAAATCAAAGGAGGCACAATCTTCACACGCCCGCACGTTCATTGCATTCCACCCCCTTTGCCGGGTAAGTTCCTACCTCACCTTCGCAATTTCGAGAGCAATGACACAAGTCCCGTTCGAGAGCGTACCAGTCGAGGCCGTGCGCACATATTGGAACGCGCGCCCGTGCAACATCCGCCACTCACCAAAGCCAGTCGGCACACGCGAGTACTTCGATGAAGTCGAGAAGCGCAAGTACTTCGTCGAGTCCCACATCCCCGGCTTCGCGGAGTTCGAGAAGTGGAAGGGCAAGCGGGTACTGGAGATCGGATGTGGCATTGGCACCGACACCATCAATTTCGCGCGCGCCGGTGCGAACGTCACTGCCGTCGATTTGTCCGATCGCTCCCTCGAAGTCGCCCGCGAACGGGCCAAAATCTTTGGGTTCAGCGACAGGATTCATTTCTTCCAGGCGAACGCCGAGGAAATCGACAAAGTCCTTCCAAAGGATGAGAAGTACGATCTAGTTTACTCGTTTGGTGTGATCCACCACACGCCCCGTCCGGATGTGGTCGTGTCACACGTTCGCAAGCTCCTGGCTCCGGGCGGAGAGTTCCGCGTGATGGTCTACAGCAAGGCTTCGTACAAGCTGTTCTGGATCATGCGCGAGGAAGGAGTGTGGGATATGGGCCGGGTTGACGAGCTGATCGCGCGCAACTCTGAGGCGCAGACGGGATGTCCGGTGACGTATACCTATACGTACGACACGCTGAGGGAGCTCCTCTCGGGCTTCGACATCATTGAGGCCAAGAAGGCTCATATCTTCACGTGGGACATTGAGCCCTACAAGCGCTACGAATACGTGAAGGATCCGGCGTGGGCCAAAGTCAGCGATCAGGAACTTGCTGACCTCGAGTCCGAGCTCGGATGGCATATGCTCGCGAAAGCACGCCTCGCCCGATAAGCTGAGCCCACGACCCGCACGTGGTATCCGACGCGCGCGTCAGAATCTGGGTCGTTTCTGAGCTGTACTATCCTGAGGAGACATCGACAGGGCGCTTCGTCACCGGCATAGCCGAGTCGCTCGCATCCAGCTACGACGTGCGAGTGCTGTGCAGTCAGCCTACCTATGCCGGTCGCGGAACGCTCGCGCCGAAGCGCGAAGTTCGACGCGGGGTGAGCATTGAGCGCGTATCCTCTATGCGACTCGACAAGAACTCGCTCGTTGGCAAGGTTCTCAATATGCTGACGTTCACAGGATCGATCTTCACCCGACTTCTTCTCTCACTCACGCACGGCGATCTGGTATTCGTGGTTACCAATCCACCGCTCATTCCGTATGTGACGGCCGTCGCCTCGACGATCAAGAGCGCGCAGACAGTGCTTCTGGTGCATGACGTTTACCCGGACGTTCTAGTCGTCACGGGGATGATCAAACGGGGATCGCTATCCGAGCAGCTCTTTCGCCGCTCGAGCCGGTGGCTATACGGCAAAATGGCAAGAGTCGTCGTTATCGGCAGAGACATGGCAGTAATCGTATCTCGAACGGCAGCCGAAGTCTCCGACAAGCTGGCGATCATACCGAACTGGGGCGACACGGAAGAGATTAGTCCTATTCCGCGCTCCGATGCCAAGCTTCTTCAGAAGTTGGAGCTTCAGGACCGTTTTGTCGTCCAGTATTTCGGCAACATGGGCAGAACTCACGGTCTAGAGACACTTGCAGACGCCGCGACCGAGCTGGCTCGCGTCGCGCCGGATGTGCACTTCCTCTTTATCGGCGAAGGCGCCCGCAAGGAGGCGTTGGCGGAGATAATCGAGAAGCGGTCCCTGAAGAACTGCACGATTCTGCCGAGTTGCGGACCCGACGATCTGTCGGACTACCTTAACTCCTGTGACGTCGCGATCATTACGCTCCTTCCGGGAATGGCGGGCGTCTCGGTCCCCAGTCGCATGTACAACGTGCTTGCCGCGGGGAAGCCGATCATCGCTGCGGTGGACGACGCCTCTGAGGTTGCCCATGTTGTCCGAGAGCACGAAGTTGGATGGGTGATACCGCCCGATGATTCAGCCGGTATCGTTCGAGCGATCCTCGACGCCAAATCCGAAGTTATAGGCCGTGCCAGAATGTCGATCCGCGCGCGCGCCGCAGCCGACGATCTTTATTCTGCACCCCGGGTTCACGAACAGTTCAACCGGTTATTCGCCGGCCTTGCATCTGCCCAGCAATAAACGTCGGGCATTGGTCTCGGGTGCGACCGGATTTATCGGCGCGCACGTCGTCGATGAATTGCTTCAGGCGGGTCACGATGTCAGGGTCATCGGCAGGCGTCGGTCATTACAGATCCCACACGAGGTCGAACAATTCGTCATTGGAGATCTGACTGATCCACGCGCAGTCGAGCCCGCCCTTCTTGGAGTTGATTGGATGGTGCACGTTGCCGGGCTCGCTCACCTCACACGTGACACCTCGAGCGATCCACTCTTCTCTTACCGGCGTGCCAATCTCGCGACGACCGTAGCGTTCGCTGAGGCGGCCGCCTCATCGGGTGTGTCCGTCTTTGTTCTCCTCAGCAGCGTGGCAGCGCTGGAGAATGAATCAGAAGGATCGGATACGGACGGTCGACGCCGGGCCTACTCACGCAGCAAATGGGAAGCGGAGATAGCACTACTAGAGGCGGCATCGGACAACCGGATGCGCCCGATCGTGATTCGCGCGCCAATGGTATACGGGCCGAACATGAAAGGAAATCCATTAAGACTTTTTCGACTGATCGAACGCCGCGTTCCGCTTCCTTTGAGAGGGATCGAAAACCTGCGCAGCAGCATTTACGTACGAAATCTGACTGCCGCCGTTGCATACGCGCTGCAAACCGAGGGCGTGCGTGGAATTGTGCACGTGGCTGATGCCGAGCTCATCTCGACACCTGATTTCATCCGGCTGAGCGCTGAAAGTCTCGGCGTCAGTCCTCGGCTGTTCGCGTTGCCGCTCTCGCTGCTCAAAGTTGCCGGCAAGATTGGAGACATGGCCAACCGCGTTGTGACGTCGCCGGTGACGTCGGAAGTGATCAAGAGGCTCACTCATTCCGGTGTGCTCGACACTGGCGCACCCTACACGCTGGCAGGGTTTCGTCCACCCTTCACCGCAGAAGCCGGAATACGAGCTACCGGGCAGTGGTTCAAGGGGCGACACGAACGCCAGCGTCCAGCTTAGGTTGTATATTCCCGACGTGCTCCTGACACACCCTTGATTGCGCGATTGTGGACTCCAGCGTTCGACTGACGCCTCCATTCGACGACGACCGCGAGTCTTCCGGCCGAGGCCTCAGCCATCGTCCGGGCGTGATCATCGACCCTGTAGCGACGATACGCGCGCACCGTCGCTTCCTGGGTGCCGCTGTGCTCGTTGGAGTCGTGATCGCATTGCTCTTTGGAATCGTCCAGCGGCCAATGTACAAGAGTACCGGCTCGCTGCTTCCTCAAGCGCGGCGGAGTGGGACGAACCTACCCGCTGTGGCAGCCCAGCTCGGACTGAGCATCTCGAGTGGCGACGCCAACCAGTCACCTCAGTTCTACGTCGATCTGGTCAAGTCGCGCGAGATCCTGAAGCCGGTCGTCCTTAATACCTATTCCTTCGTGGACAACGGAAAGCGAGTAAGCGGCACGCTTGCCGAGATCTATGGCGTACGCGCGGCACGCTCCGATGCCGGGATCCAGGAGGCTATGGACAGGCTCGAGGGAAACATGTCTGCTGGCGCTTCCGCCAAGACGGGCGTCGTGTCGGTGAGCGTGGGAACCCGCTGGCCCGTGCTCTCCAGCCAGGTGTTGCAAAGGATTCTGGAGGAGCTCAACACCTTCAACCTCGAGTCGAGACAGAATCAGGCTTCGGCGGAGAAGCGTTTTTCCGTAGCGAGATTGTCGGATGCTCAGTCAGAGCTGCGCTCCGCGGAAGAAAGGCTGCAGAACTTCCTGCAGGATAACCGCGAATGGCGGACGTCGCCGCGGCTCTCGCTGGAGCAGGACCGGCTAGTTCGCGAGATTAGCACTCGGCAACAGGTCTATACGACCATCGCGCAGATGTACGAGCAGGCGCGGATGGACGAAGTACGCAATACGCCTCTCATCACTATTGTCGAGAAGCCCAACATCCCGCTCAAACCCGAGTCCCGCCACTTGCTCCGCAACTCGGTGTTCGGAATCGTCGCCGCTCTCATGTTTGCGCTCTTGGTTGTGTTTGCACGTGAGCGATTCGCGGTAGGCTGGAACCGTGATTTGGCCGCGAGGTGAGTTGCTGAACTAAGCGGCATGTCAGGCAGGCGCTAGAACTAGTGGTATACGGCGGAGATCTCGGTTCTTTGTGCACGAGTGCTGTGGGTCGTGTCGACTGGAGCGATCGTCAACTCCGCCAGTTTGGGAACGATGCCGACCAGCTCGAGAGCACAACTAGCGGTAGTAAAGTCCTGTGGACGATGAACGCTGGCGCCGTTCAGAGTGCAACATCGCTTGGAAGCCTCGCGGCGGAATGGAAACTGTCCACGGCGACCGACATCAATGGGGACGGGTATAACGACATCCTCCTTGAGAACGTCTCAACGGGCGCCCGCGCCATATGGTTGGAAGACGGTGGAGCAAGCGTTAAGGCTGCCCCACTTCTCACTGTCCTTGATCCAGCCTGGCATCTTGCGGGGTCCTTGGTGCCTGATCGCGGGCCGACGGTTCGTCCCGTAAGCAACTGGGCAACTCAATCGTACAGCGCCGTGCAGGCAAATCTTCTTGCCGTATGGGCTAGCGGTCCGAATGACATATACGTAGCTGGCGAGGGGCCTGCGCAGAATGGCGTCAGCTATTCAATTGCCCACTTTGATGGCACTAGCTGGCATGGAATCGACATAGGCGCGACAACCGCCTTTGCCATTTGGGGGAGTGGGCCAAGCGACGTTTTCGCAGTCTGCGGTCAGGGAAAGATTTTTCATTTTAACGGCACCACGTGGAATGAGCAGGCGAGCGGGACATCGAACCCCCTGTATGGAGTGTGGGGTTCGTCCCCCTCGAACGTATATGCGGTCGGCGGAAACGGTACGCTTTTGCACTACGACGGTACGACTTGGAACGCGATGGCTTTGCCCCGAGGCTACGGTGGAAATGCTATTTGGGGCTCGAGCGGTTCGGACATATACGTCGTTGGCGGGGGAAGCGCAGTTCTCCATTTCGACGGAACGCTTTGGTCAACTGTGAATGTGCCCGCCACGTATTCGTCTATCGACTATCGCGCCGTCTCGGGCCGAAACAAGAATGACGTTTTCGTGGTTGGCGACAATGAACTTCTCCGATTCGACGGATCGACGTGGACGGCAAGTGATGTTAACGGCCCCGGGAACGTTTTGACCGGAGTTGCCCCTGCCGGAGCCAAGTGGGGTCCTGGCAGTAGGCTGGAGAGGAGAAATTCGCCAGTACGATGGACTTACACCCACATTCGCCCCGCGCATTGTAAAAGCGGATCTACAAGGGGTTTGGAGCATCTCTCCAACCGACACGTATGCCGTGGGCGCCCGCGGAACGATTCTCCACTATGACGGGGTTTCTTGGCGGCTGAAATACACGGCGGAAGCATTTCGGGCGGGCTGGGCCGAGGACGCGACCCACTCCTTCATCGTGGCAGATGGCCTGGTAATACGTACCGACCCTACGGGCTGGAAGGCGATGGAAGTTGACTCAGACGGCTCGCTATTGGGGATCTGGGGTGCTTCTTCGACTGACCTCTTCGCCGTTGGTTACCGTTACGCCACGAGCGCAAACAGCTCAGGAACTGGCGTGATACTCAGGTTCGACGGTATCTCGTGGAAGAGCATGGTCAGCGGGACCACTCAGGCTCTGCGCGCCGTATGGGGGTCAGGGCGATCCGACGTTTACGCCGTCGGCGATCTGGGGACGGTGCGCCACTACGACGGCGGTTCCTGGACAAATGCAGCTACGCTCGGCCCGCAGAACCTTTACGGGGTTTGGGGCAGTTCGGCAACGGACGTATTCGCTGTCGGGGCCGGAGGTCACATCCGTCACTTCGATGGAACTACTTGGTCGACGATGGCGAGCGGCACAACACTGGACCTCTTTGCGGTTTGGGGATCGGGACCAGCGGAAGTATTTGCTATCGGATACCGAGGGATCATACTCCGGTACGATGGAGTGAGTTGGACCCCTGTGCCAAGCGGAACTACCTTTATCCTGTCGGGTCTCTGGGGCAGCGGTCCATCCGACATATACGCTGTCGGGTACTCAGCATCTTCAAGCGCAATCCTGCGATTTGACGGCCAAGCTTGGAACATTGTGCGGACGTTGCCAAACAATGAATTCTACAACGCGTGGGGCTTTTCGTCGGACGCGAGTGTAATGGTGAGCGGTGGTAACGCTACTGTCGCGATCGGAGTGAGGTAACTGCCAAAGAACGATAACAGAGATCCCCTCATTGCCGGTCATAACGAACCAGGCCGTCGAGTGGGTCGACAATCCTCAAGAGGTGCTCGATCTCGTCAGAGTTACGGAGAGAACGACCAATATACTTCGAGCCAATCGGTTACGTCCGCAAGCCCCGCTTAAGCATCAGAGGTTCCCTGCGGTCGAATGGCGACGTTGGATACGTGGACCCCCGGAGGAATGCAACAGCAGTGCACCTAGCTTGACTTCCTCGAGGTGGAGTCCGAAATCTGCTTAGTACTGAAACACCCGCCAACCGTTTTCCTCGAAGATAGCGACCATGAGATCCACACCCGCAGCCCTCTCACTCCTTCTGGTCGTCGCGTGCGCCAGTCAGCCCATCGCAGCTCCACTCCAACCTGCCGGGATAGACGCGAGCTTCGGTAAGACGTGGAGTGCAGTCGTTGACGTTCGTGATCCGTGGAAGGCTTTGCGCCTTGTCATTGTTGTCGGCCCGCAGGGAACCGATCTTGTTGCACGAGCGACGAGCCTAATTCGCGCGGCGACTCTCTGATGCGGTTAGCGCGCCGTGGGAAGTGCTAAATCCGACCACTTAGTAGAATCCGGGTACTCGTCCAAAAACCCCGATCATTTCGTGTTGAAGATTCTGCTTTCGGTTTCAAACCGGCTTCGGAGTACTGGACGTTGGACTAATGCGAGAGATGGGTCCCCATCGACCCAAATTGCTCTAACCCAGGCCGCGCTCCGGGCACACATTTCCTCTATCGGGGAACCTCACAGCGTAATTTCGCGGATCCGACGGTGGTGTGCCATCTCATTCCTGAGGAGCAATCTCCCTCATGCGAAGCAGAACGGGCCCAATCCCCCCTACGGAGCCAGAATCGGAGGGCCAGCTGGCGAAGTTTTCCTTGCGATGACAGAAAACATGCGTACTGTGTAGCTTCGCCCTTCCAGAGTCTTTCCGCATGACCCGCCCCACCAAGCTGTTTAGCGCCACTGGCGCGCTCGCCTCCGTTTTCGTTTTGCTTTCGTGCGGAGAGAATCCCGCCGGGGTCAAACCGGGGCAGCCTCGAGGCGAAACGTCTTTGCCGCAGCTACAGGTTGGTGTCGGCCAAGCGCCGGTCGCCTTTCGTGGTGGATCACTGCCTCCGATACCAAGCGAGTTGCAGCACGGATTCGAGGGAGCACCTAAAGGTCCAGCTGTCAGTCTCTCGGTACAAATACCGAATGGGTTTAGTGCTCCTCGGGCCTTGATGGCTTCCTCGGCCTCAAGTGTGAGACACCTCTTGCTCGAGAACCAAAGTACAGGTGATCGCGCGCTTTGGGTGTTGTCCAACGGCTCGATCGTCAACTCAGCCAGCTTGGGCAACATCACGACAAGCTGGCATATCAAGGGCTCGGGCGACTACAACGCTGACGGACACGATGACATTCTCTGGGAGAACCTGGCCGATGGCTCAAGAGCTATCTGGCTCATGGACGGGAATGGCGGAGTGCTGCAAGCCGTCCCTCTTGGCGTTCTGTCAACGGACTGGAGAATCGCTGGTGGTGGAGACTACGACGGCGACGGCCACGACGACATCCTCTTGGAGAATATCGCCACTGGATTGAGAGCGATCTGGCTCATGAACGGTGGTCAGGTGACGCGCGTTGTTGTGATAGGAACGCTATACAACTGGCATATGATTGCTGCTCCCGATCTAAACTCCGATGGCAAGGCGGACATTCTCCTGGAGAGCACGACCAACGGCAACAAGGTGCTCTGGACAATGAGTGGTGGTGCAGTACAAGGTGCGACGCTTTTGGGCACGCTAGCGATGGAATGGAAGCTGGCCACTGCCACCGACATAAACGGCGACGGGCACACCGACATCCTTCTAGAGAACACAAGCACGGGAGCTCGTGCGGCTTGGCTGGAAGATGGCTTTGGGGGAGTAACGTCAGCGCCGCTCATTACGTACCTCGATCCGGTCTGGCACATGGCCGCGGCACTCACACCCACTCGATCAGCGACGACCCTCGTGATTTCCAACTACCTCATCGACCCCGTTGATGTGGCTGTTTCCGGACCGGGTGGAGGTGTCCTTTTCGTGCCCCCGAGCACCCAGACGACGATGGTGGTGCGTGTGAGCACCCTGTCGGTGAGCTTTAATATGCAGAAGCCAACCACTGCGTCTGGAACGCCGATTGGTGATGACATGGCGGGGATTTACGCAGACATGCCCAATCCTCCAGCGACAGTTTACGTGGATGTTACCAACTTGATTGGAACACAATATTACTTCTCGCCATTAATAACAAATTCTAGCGCGGCTCCCCTCTTGATGGCCGTCAACTGGGGATTAGTCGCAGAAAATAGGTGCAACTGCACGGCACCGGCGAACGGAATCAACGTGAACATCGGCTACTATCGTCTCTTCTCCAACACCGAGGTTAGAGGCTACGGCGCTCGGAGTGGGTATGGAGTCGGCTCGTATGCCTTTTGGCGGTACTCGGATTTCTCCAGCGGTGTCGCGACCAACACAGGAGTAGTTCACCTCACCAACACATCGACACTGTTATCCCCCCACCCGGGACTGAAAGGCCTTGCAGGGAACGTTGCACCTCCGTGGGCCACGTCGAGCAGAACGGGACTCCGCGCGCCGCCTATCGGCTCACGAATCTTGGGGCAAGCGAAACCTCGGACTCAGTTAATAATGAAGTAGCAGAGCGGGAGATCTCGGGCTTTCCTTCCGCGGTTTAGTATTCCCGCGCCAGAGGTGGCGGCAAGGGCGGATCGGGAGGCGGAGGCGGAGGACTTCGATCGCTTTCAATTTCAGAACGTGCCGCCCGGTACCTATCTCATACGTAGGCGACTGTCGCGGACTGAGTGTTCCCCGCGACGATCGTAATCTTAGCCGGCAGTACGGGCGGGGGCGGAGGTGGGGTAACTGTGTTGTCGCTGCATGCGCCGAGAGCGGCGACTCCCAACATCACACCAAAGAAACTCAACCGAGGCATCTCCATTTACCGTGAAAGTTTTATACCACCGAATATCGAATCGCGGCACCTGCCATTTCAAGTCGAGCGGCCAGAACCGAGTCTATCCGCGCCCGCAAAACCAGTTTGCTATCCACTGACGACTGTGAGATCACGTTCCCCAGGCTGTGAATCTGGGCCAGGAGCTTCCCTTCGCTGGCCGAGATAGTGATCTCGGCGATCCTGCTCCCCGCGCTCGCCCGCGCGAGCAGTGTGCGTCGCAGCAGCTCCAGCCCGCCCTCCGCCACCGAGCTCACGAACACCGCCGAGTTGGGAAGCAGATTCCCAATTCGTTCGCGCAGCGCGACCAGCTCTGTATCCGGGATGGCGTCGATCTTCGAGAACACGTAGAGCACTGGCTTCTCCTTCGCCCCAAGCTCCGCCAGGACCTGATCGACCACCGTCCGTTGCTCTTCCCAGTTCGGATGGCTGGCGTCGATCACGTGCAGCAGCAGATCCGCCTCGTTCACTTCCTCGAGCGTCGCGCGAAAGCTGGCCACCAGATTGTGCGGCAGCTTGCGAATGAATCCGACGGTGTCGGTGAGCAGAACCCGCGCGTTCTCCCCCAGCTCGATCTCGCGCGTCAAAGGATCCAGCGTCGCGAACAGCCGGTTCTCGACAAAAACTTCGGGCGCATTTCCGATCGCGCGCAGGATTGAGGATTTCCCCGCGTTGGTGTATCCGACCAGCGAAGCGCGGAATGCTTCGCGACGCCCCGATCGCTGAACCACCCGCGACTTCTGCACGTCGTCGAGCCGGTTCTTCAACAGCTTGATGCGCTGGTTGATCAAGCGCCGGTCGGTCTCGAGCTGCGTTTCACCGGGCCCGCGAACTCCGATACCTCCGCGGAATTTCTCCAGGTGCGCCCACATCCGCATCAGCCTCGGCAGCATGTACTGAAGCTGCGCCAGCTCCACCTGCATTTTGGCTTCGCTAGATCGCGCGCGCGTCGCGAAGATGGCCAGAATTAACTCGGCGCGGTCCATCACGCGCTGGCCCGTCGCGTCCTCGATGTTCTTGCCCTGGGACGGCGACAGCTCGTCGTCGAACACGATCAGCGACGCATTCTTGTCCTCGATCGCCTGGCGCAGCTCCTCGACCTTCCCTTTGCCCAGATACGTCGCTGGGTTGGGCTTGTCTATCTGCTGCGTCACCTCTCCAACTACGAGCCCACCTGCCGTGTCGACGAGCCGCTCGAGTTCCTCGAGATGCTCTCCCATCTGATGCTTTGCGTTCGACCCCTTCCGCGGGGCGCCGACGAGGATTGCACGCTCGATTGGAGCGGCTAGTTCAATGAGTTCGCGTGAAATCTGCTGTAGCCTCCGGTGCGCGCGCTTCTGCTTTCACCATTGATGTAACGACCTCATTGAGCTTCTTCTTCGCGTACCAGCCCAGGATTTTCTTTGCCTTCCCGGGATTACCAGCAGCGTAACGAATGTCAGCCGGCCGAAAGAGCGAGGGATCCGATCTCACGTGATCGTGCCAATCCAGACCGACAGCTGAAAAGGCTTGATCCACAAACTCTGCCAAAGTGTGTGTCTCTCCAGTCGCGACCACGTAATCATCAGCATTGTCCTGCTGGAGCATCAGCCACATCGCCTCAACGTATTCGGGCGCCCAGCCCCAATCGCGCGCGATGTCCATGTTTCCCAGCACCAGCGTCTCTCCGCTCCCATCGGCAATTCGGCATGCTGCGGCGACGATCTTTCGGGTTACATATCGCTCCGGCCGGAGCGGCGATTCATGATTGAACAGGATTCCGGTGCACGAGAAAAGGCCGTACGCATCACGATAGTTGGCTACCTGCCAGTAAGCTGCAGCCTTCGCCACCGCGTATGGACTTCTGGGAGCAAACCGCACTTCTTCGGTCGCTGGAGCACCGCTGGTCTCGCCGAATACTTCCCCCGAGCCCGCGCTGTAGAACCGAATTGGAAGCCCGCTAAAGCGAATGGCCTCCAGGAGATTGAGACTCCCAGTGGCGACGCTCTCAAGTGTCTCAACTGGCTGATCGAACGAAAGCCCGACTGAGCTCTGCGCGGCGAAATTATAGACTTCGGTGGGACGTACCCGAATCAAGACCTGCAGGACGCTGCGAAAATCGTTGACCGACATCGATGAGAGCGTTACGCGATCTCGAATGCCGAGTCGATTCAGGTTTGAGAAACTCGAGGCCTGGGCGTCACGCGAAGTGCCGTGCACTTCGTAACCGCGGTCGAGCAGGAACTGCGACAAATAGGCGCCGTCCTGTCCTGAAACTCCGACGATAAGGGCCGTCGGCTTCGCCCCCGCCGACGGCTCCCGCGATGAGTTCTGTCCTAGGATTCGCTACCTCGGATTGTTCTGCGCCCCGCCGAATGCGGAGAAGCGACCGCTACCACTGTAAGGTACAGTGAAATTGCCGAGCGGTGTAGCCACAGTCACATCACCGGTGACCGTATACGGAACCGACCCGCTCTGCATCATCTGTCGGCCGGCCGCGCCGATGCCGAGGTACGTGAAGTCGATCGGAATGCGGACCAGGGTGGAATCGTGGTTCTGGACGGTGAAGCGCGAGTCGAGCACACCCGTGCCGAGTGGATTGTCACCCACCGCCACTTTGTAAGTGAGGCGCGTCGCGTCGAGCTTGAATCCGTTCGGATTGTAGACGTTGAGATACGCGTCGATCGATCCGCCGGTGATGCCCAGTCCTCTGACCTTCAGATCCTTGAAGGTCACGACCGGCTCCTTGAATCCGCCCATTCCAAGAGAAGCGCAGCCGGCAATCGCGAATACGCCCAGTGCCGCTGCCGCGAGCTTCGTCCTGCGACTGATGATGTTCCTCATTTTTCTTGCTCCTTGCGTTCGTCCGGCGAGGCTTTCGCCGGGCTCACAGAGTTCGGTCCGCTCCCGCTCTTGTCACCAGCAGGTGACGGCGGCGTGGACACTTTTGCCTTCAGGTCAGCCCACCATTGGA
>JBBQTF010000046.1:0-18373 GCA_038234675.1 Steroidobacterales bacterium | reverse complement strand
TAAAAATGATCAGATGGGAGTTTGCCATGAGCAGAGTTTCAGTTATGGCCACGTTGATTGCCGCGTTGGCGATCACATGCGTAACCTCGGCTGCGACGATGTGTTCCATTCAACCCGACAAAAATGCGACCGAGGTGCAGCTCGCCAAGCTCGCCAAGGTGTCGCAGACCGCCGCCGAGAAAAGAGCACTCGCCCACGTCAAAGTACCTGCGAAAGTGCTGGGCTCAGAGCTCCAGGTCATAGACGGTTGCCTGGTTTGGTCCTTAGTTGTAAAGCAGTCCGGCAAATCGGCCATTCAGGCTTTGAACGTTGACGCCGGCACCGGCAAGGTGCTGTTGGCTCAGCGCGAGGTAAAAAAGTAGCCATCGGCTGCCGTCCATCCAGTCAGTGTGGAAATTCAATTTCCGCATTGCCGCTTAGAAGCACGGCTCCTGGCTCGCGGGGCGGCGGCGAAAATGAACGCGCACCGATTAAGGCGCTTTGTTTTCTTGCAAAATATTGCCTCCGTCAACTACCAGCACTTGACCGGTAACATAGGAAGCATCGCGCGAAGCCAAAAAGCACACCGCCGCGGCAACCTCGTCAGGGGTCCCTGGCCGCCCGACCGGCGTGTGCACTCCGGCGACGCGTTCGGTCTCGGAGGAGGATGCGGTCGCAATCCATCCGGGCGCGACAGCGTTAATCGTGATACCCGAACTGGCGGTTTCTATTGCGACCCCACGCATCATTCCGTCCATCGCCGCCTTTGCAGCTCCATAGGCTGCCGATCCCCGATTGCTTACCAATGGGCCGGTCACCGATGACACGTTCACGATGCGTCCGTAGTTGCGCGCCGCCATGGCGGGTAGCACCGCTCGGGTCATCAAGAATGATGTGTTTAGGGTGATTTCCATTTGGCGCTGCCAATCAGCGTATGTCGTATGCATCAGTGGTCTGCTCGCCAATGGTCGACCGGTCTGCGTCATTCCCGCATTGTTCACCAAGATGTCGATTTGACCAAACTGGCGAAGCACCGATTCAACCAAACGCTGCGCTGCGGTCTCGCTCGTAAGGTCCTCATCGAAAGCCAGTATTCGCATCTCGCCTGGATCGAGTTCTCGAGCGCGTTCATAAATGCGCTCTGTCGTCGATGTGATCACCACGCGTGCGCCCGCCGTGTATAGACGACGTGCCACAGCAAACCCAATACCGTGCGCACTACCCGCGCCGGTTACCAGCGCGACATGCTCAGCGAATGCTTGCTTCACCTTTTACGTTCCCGTGCTTGGGGCCAACTGAAAATCCGCGTGTCGATGGTTGCATTGCACCCCTGGCACCATCTGCAAAACACTCTATTCCGGGCACACAGGCAACGGTTCACACCTGGACGCATTGCCGTGTGGGTGCCAAACCGTCTCATGGAAGTGTAACGCGCTTGCCCTCAAACGCCCCTGGCTTGGTCGGACCATCGGTGAGAGTGCCGTTGGCATCGTACGAGCGAGCAGTATCTGTGCCGGCGAACATGTCACCACTTACGCTGATGTCAAAAGATATTTCTGCGCGGCCAGAAAATTTATGTGTTGCGCGGTCCGCTGTAATCTCCACCCACTTACCTTTGACCCGGTCGCCGTCCGCTGCCCACACACCCTTTCCGTCGCTGTCGCTCGCGTGCGGATCGCCTGCGTCAGGGTTGGCCTGTTGCATAGTTCCGTCGCTATTGAACACGTACATGTGATACGGAAACGGCGCACCGGTGTCTTTGACCAACCACGCGCCGACAACAGGGTTCGGTTTTCTAATCTTGCTCGGCAACGGATTGCATGCCCCCAATCCAAGAATGCAGATCATCATTCCGAGAACCTTCGCTGATCCATACATGTTGTATCAATGCTCGCGAGTGATTGATAGGGTCGCCATCATATCTTTGAATACGCCAGGCATATTAAATGTAGCGCTGTGGAGGAGCTAGCCTACTCAACCAACGCACAACCAGCCTGCGCCTGCGTGCTGCCATACGATCAAGAGCCACTCCGTACTAAAGCTTGGCGCGCACGAACAGCAGATACGAACCAGGATCATTGCCGTAATCGCCCTCGAGCGCGGCCGGGGTGAAGTGCTTGCTGCCTTCGATGCCGACGCCGAAGTTGAAGCCCAGATCGAGGTAGAAGTCACGGACGTACCCGACGCTGAGTTTGTTGACACGGAACGCCTGTCCCGCAAGGGGTTCACCTGCTATAAAGAGCTCGTCCTTCTGCACCGTTTCCGCTCGCGCAAACACCGTGTCTCGCGCATTTAATTTTGCCGTGCTCTCGAGGAGGAGACCACCCGTAGCCTGGTGCTGCGGTGACGCGTTTCGGCCCCAAGCGAATGTTGTCTGCCAATTCCCTTGGGTCAGGGGACGGTCATATGTGATGGACAAAGTTGTTCTGTCGACGTCCCTTTCAGGCTCCAACTGCTCGGGACTGCGGATGTGGCCAAAGCTGCCCTGCATCGCCCAGGTGTCGCCCCAGTTGTAGGTCACTCGGGCGGACCAGGAGTCCAGCGCACCCGTTTCAATGTTGTAGCGATTCTGATCCGGCTCGCGCCCGCGAAAGCTCGAGACTTCAAGTTTCACATCACGATTGATGTAACCCAGCGTCACCACACCAAAGGCGACGTGCGTCGAGTCAAGCCAGTGATGCAGCAGCGGCGCTTCCGGATTCTCGTTCGCCGAAAAGCGATGCATGAAGGCAGGCGGCCCCAGCGCCGGCTCGCCCGGCAACCCGGCATACACAAACACGGAACGCTGCGCCGCGATGGGCAAGCTGTAGCTGGTGGAGAGTTCCATGAAAAGATCATGTGGGTGCTGGCGATCGATGAGAGGGGTTTGCCCGTCGGCGGTTTCGCCGGTTTGGAAGAGCAGCGGATAGCCTCGCTTTCCAATGAACAGCGGGTCGAGCGAAAGCATGGCGCGTACCCCGAGCCTGCCCGGGCCGGCGGTGCGCTGTCCCATGATCATAAACATGCTTTGCGAATAAACATCGGTGTCTCCCCGTGGACCGCCCGCATCCGCGTACACGGCATTTATGTAGCCATGCAGCATGGCCATCCAGCCCTTCCACATGAGATGGCGACCGGCCATGGGGGTCGCTTCGGGCTGCCAGCTCGTGCCCGAAGCTTCCCGCATCATTGGATAATCGCCCAACAGGCCCGACATCGACATGTGTCCCATTTCCATGGCGGGGTGCTCCTGCTGCGTTGGCGCCGCCTCGGATGCGCCAGCCCCAGCCCAGATTGGTACGGCGATGCCGACCGCCGCCCAGGCCAGCACACGGTGCGAGATTGTGGAAGTCAGCATGGCTCGATTGCTCGGATTCCCCAGTATTAGTGAGGCGCATCCACGTGCGCGTGCTCATGGTCATGTCCCAGCGAATGCCCAACTTCTTCTTCGGGCATAGAGCCGCGTTCGCTCAACCCTGTTCTGGTCGACGCGCGATATTGTTCGGGACTCATCGTCGGCAGCTGCTCGACAAAGGCGACGAGATTCCAGATGGCCTCATCGTCATGGGTCTTGCCCCACGCCGGCATCGCAGTTGCCTTGATGCCATGCTTTATTATCCAAAACGCTTCGGCAGGATCGACCTTAGAGCGCGACAAATCAGGAGGTGTCGGCATTAGCCCCTGGCGCAGGGGGGTGTCGGGCATTCCTGGCGCCAAATGGCATTCCGTGCACATGGCCGAGTAATGCTCGGCTCCTTCCGCGAGACGCTCGGCACTGTTGAGTGACGGCACTTGAATCCTGCTCGCGCGAGCTTCAATGGAGCGCTCTCGCAGCGTGTCCAATACCGCAAACATCCAGCGCGTATGGGGCCTATCCGCGCCCACATCGTAGATACCAGAGGCGACGTATAGCCCCGTACCTAGTACAAGCAGCAGAAACGTCGCTGCCACTGTCAGTAATGTCCTTTTCATTGGGGAGCTCCGATATAGAAAGTCGCTTTAATTACGAACTAGCAACGAGGATAGCGTAGAGACACAGACCCAAGTGCCGCAGACGAATGAAGCTTTGGCCAACGCATTGATCGGATGGGTAGAGCCAGAAAACATGATGTGCTCCGAGATCTTCTGGGCTAGCCCGGCGCTGCGCACAGAGCACCATGCTGGCGGCCCACACGCCGCTCAGCGAGCTGCTGCGTTGGATGCGGAGTTAGACGATTGGAGGGCGGAAATGAGGAGAAGGGATTTCCGTGGTAAAGGACACGGAGCCGGACTCGGACAGCGTGTAACGGGCTGGCGAGACCAACTCGGAGAACTGTGTGTTGAGCATTGCTGTGAAGACCGGGCTGCCCGCGCCGCAGGACCCCGATAGGACGCCTGCAGGGCACCGTGAGCACCCATCACCGGCGATGCCTGATGCGTGGCCCGGGCAGCAGTGCGCAGCCCCTGTACTCGCCGTAAGTTCCGGCGCAAAGGCGAGAAAGTTTCCTTGCAGGCCTGTCACCAATATAAGCAAAAGCGCTATGCAACGACGACTCATAACTTCAGTGTATACCGCGACCGGGCCCTTAGGATACAAGGCGTGCACAGTCAGTAATCAGGCCTAGCGCTGGTTCTGCAGGCATCGGCCAAAGCGCTCGTTCACGCGGCGCGCGTACCAGTCGGTCGACAGATTTCTGCTGAGTTTCGGCCCACGCAGGACGATATTGGGGACTGTAGCGCGCGGTGCGGGAGAAGCTTGTAGCTTGTCCGCAAGGGCGAAAACACCTTGGTAAATGGCGGTGTGCTCGAAGCTTGATTTATTTGCCTGAGCGAGCCCATCGTGAATGGTGGCGTCTTCAAGGTTTAGGCGTAGTTTTACGGCGCGCGCGGCCAGTTCCGTCTCGCCGGGCGTTTTATCATCCGCGTGCGGGAGGAGCGCCCCGTCAGCCAGCACGTGAAAGCCAGAGACCCGACTGAGCGCTCGCTGGAAGGCGGCGTTGCGGCTTGCAAACTGACCGGCGTTGAAGTCTGCAAAACGGTACAGGTATTGATCATAGGGCGGTTGGTAGGCCAGCAAGTGACCGATGCCGAAGTAAAGGCTGCCGCGGCGCGAGAATACTTCATCCGGAATGCTGACTTTAACGGGATAGGGGTACGGCCTTGCCGCGGCATATTGCTCCGCAAATGCAACGTTGACCTGCATGGGCCCGCGGGTCCGCACCGGGTCATGCTCGGCGAACAGGGTGCGCCCCATGGGCACCGCGCCGATGAAGTCCTCGAAAATATTGCTCAGGTCCCTCTCGGTCTTGGCGGCATCGATGCGTTGACTGTAGGTCATGCCGGTGGGTGAGCGTAACTGCAGCGCCGCGTGCACAATGAGCCGCGGAATCCCGGCGTTCTCCGCCCGCGAATCGAGTTCGCGCCAGGCTATCGCGGCAAGCCCCGGGACGACTGGATCGACGTGGAAATTCGACTCTTGTTCGATCACGGCCACTGCGGCACAAATATTTTCTCGCGTCGGGTCGATCGACTGCAGAGCAAAGGCCGCGTATATGTCGTCCGTCCACCCCGCGCGATCGTGCACCGAGCGGGGCAGGGCGGCGCCGATGATGGCCCGTGCTTGGTCCGGCCCCACCGAGGGCGGCGCGGGCGACCGAGTGCTTGCGCAACCGGCGAGCCATGCCATCAGCGCCACGGCGACTACTGAACGATGCAGCCATAAAAATGGCCTTGCATCGGCAGAGACATGCAGAGAGCGGAGATGGACAATCGACGCAGTCAACATATTCTCCCGTAGGTGTCCCGTGTATTTCACTTAACAAGAGGAGCCACGCCACCGGGCGAGCCGCCCTGTAGCGGAAAACCGCGTGTCCATGGTTCGATCCAGTCAATTACAAAAATTTCGCTAGTCCGTGCGGTGGAAGCCCATGTCTCGGATTTAACACTTTCCAACTAGCACTGCGCCAGCCTCTCAACGGCGGCGCTGGTCGTAAGGCCGCCGGCCCAGTGAGCAGCGCCCCGGGACGGGCCGTGAGCGGCCTTTCCGCGCCGCGTCAGGCCTCCGCGCCAGGGGTGTCGCAAGTTGTCGACAGTGACAAAAGATCCCGTGTTTTCCTAATATTGGGCTGCGAATCGATCGGGCGACTAGGAACGTGCTTCGATCACGGTTCGAAATCCAGTGCCGAAGTAAATTAACGAGTGATGTCCATTAGGTATTGTTTAGGATTGTCGTAGTAACCGTGGGAAGGCTTATGAAATTGTCGGGACTGATGTTGCTCGCTTTTAGCTCGCTGCTGGGGCCCGTGGCCCTGGCCCAAAGCCCGTCGCCGGACAGCGGCCTGCTGATCACGCGCGTCAATAGTGAGCAGTGGCAGATTCGGCTGATTGCCGGCACCGCGAGCCAGCGATTTAGCGGCGTAGTTGAATCCGACCTGCCGATCACGCGCGTGCTGAGCAATAGGTTGGAAAGCACCGATAGTGCAAAGTTACTGACATCGACCTTGCTTGGCGCGATATTCAAAGTGCAGCCGGGTGGCGTCGATGGCGTGAATTTCTCTGCGAGCGCCGACGCAAAACTGTGCCTGCGCGACGCGGGCAGCACGGCTGTCCAGATGTACATGGGCAACAGCCTCGCTGACGCCGTGCCAGTAACGGCGCCGGTGGCGCTCAGCAGCGCGGACGCCTGCGGGGACGCGATCGCTCAAGTGGCGGGCGCGTCAGCCAGGAAATACCATCCGGGCCATTACACGATTGTAGTCAATGGGGTCGGCGCGCAGTCCTTCATGTCGAGTTCTATGGTGCCTGGAATGGCTGGGATTGTCAGGCGTTACACCTGGCGCTCACTTGAACCTAGCCAAGGTGTATACGATTTCTCGGTGATCAAGTCCGACTTGGCGTGGGCGGCAGCAAATGGCGCGCATTTCGTCGTAGTGATCGACTACAAGACCATTGTTCCTGAGAAAGACGGCCCGGCGTATTTGGACGCTTTCGAGATCCGCAATAAGGCGGGCGGGTACACTCTGGAGCTATGGTCGCCAGTGGTCGTGACCCGCTACAACGCCTTGATAAAGGCCCTCGGGGCGCAGGTTGACAGCATTAGTAATTTCGAAGGCCTCGGGAATCAGGAGAGCGCTCTAAGCGTGGACTCAGGGACGCTTAAGGCACTCGGTTACACTCCGGAAAAGTATCGGGATGCCTTGATCAACATGCTGAGCGCCGCGACTGTGAGCCTGCCCACTTCCCGGGTGTTCTGGTACATGAATTTCTTGGAAGGCAACCAGTCCTACATTGGCACTATTGCCGCTGCCGTCGCGCCCTTGGGGGTCGTCATGGGCGGACCAGACGATTGGCCGGACAACCAATCGCTGGAGAGCAAGGCGTATCCCTACTACACCCAGTTCGCTGGAAAGATGCCCCTGTTCATTCAGGTTGAGGGAGTCAATTATGCAGAGCCGCACAAGACCAGCGGCTATGCGACCAAAGATTGGACGATGCTCGAGCTCTACCAGTTTGCGCTCACCAAGCTGCACGTGAATTACATGTTCTGGATGCGGATAAAACAACCCCTGAATTCCGCTGCTTATGACTGGACCGATGCGCTACCGGTAATCGCATCGCATCGCACGCTTAATTGATAGGCCTTTATTGAGATCTGCGCCCAAACGGTTAACGCTTATCGCTCAACGCAGAGGTCTGTGTCGGCCAGCCACCTGACTTGTCCTTGGTGAGCAACGCGGTGCAGTCGGCATCCTTGGCTTTCCCGGGGTCGACGATCAGGGGGACAGACTCACTTCGTTGAATATTAACCGAGGGGTGCGCAAGCGTGCCCCGCACTAATACAGGTGCACGGAGCCGGAAAAACCTCACGCTCTTGGGGTGGCCATGGATTACTAGGTCCAGAGCCTCCGATTCCAGATGAATACGGCCCTCCCCAGTGATCAGCGCAGGTTCTGTATCCGCGACCATATTCTGCGCAATAAGAGTGCCAGCATCTGCCTTGAAATCTGCGACTGCGCAACGCACTTCGGTCTCCTGTTTATTGTGGGTGAGTAAGAGACCTAGCCCGCGCAGATCGACGCCGCTGGTGATTTCGGCAATGGATGCACGAATCGCTCCGTGCGGGAGCTGTGCTGTAACGGTCCCGTTCGCAGTCGCGGCGACTTCGTGGACCGAGCGGCCCGCGCCCGTGAGCTTGACCCGGCCCTGCATTAGACCTTCGATGGGCGGCGCGCTTGGATCTTTGTGAGGAATTTGCGCGAGCTGCAGATCAGTGATCTTGACGTCCACGTTCGCGTCTGGAATATCCTTTGTGGCATCCAGCGTGAGGTAGGCATTAACGTTTCCTCCTAGCACCTCCGCCGAGAGCGGTGCGACCGTGAGCACGCCGTGATCGATTGCGGCCTTTACGGAGACATCGTGGAGTGACAGACGACCCACGTCCACTCTGTGCGCGCGGAACCTAACCGTCGCATCACTGATGCGCAACACATGGGGACTAAGGGCGGCGTTAGACAGCAGCAGCGGTGATACAGGCTCGGTAGTGCGGCCCGCGGCGCGAACGCCTAAGTCCGCCAAATGCAGGACTTGAGAGTTCAGGGCGAGTGCCAATTTCGGCCGAGCGCCCGAGGAGTCAATGGAAACGGTGCCGTGCACGTCGCTCAGTCCAGAGCTCACTACGAGGTCGCGGAACTCGGTGTGGGTTCGCCGACGCGAAGCCTTAGCCGAGAGGCGATAACTACCGGTGTCCAGTAACTTAACACCGGTCAGAAAGTAGAGGTCTTTCAGATCCGGTCCCGTTGCCTCGAATGTTGTATCCAGTAATCCCAAATCGAAAGGCCTCGGTAGGAAGCCCCGCCCCTCGAGGTGCGAGCCGCTCGAACGCTCCGCAAAAGCAAAACGATAGGGATGTTCGTGACTAGCGGTGCCGAGTGAATCTCCGGTGATTTTAAAGGAAACCGGCTTGCCGTTAAGTTGGCCAGTGCCTGCTATCTGCAAAGGTTGCCCTGTTGCGGTTCCGCTTGGGCCTTGAGCGGAGACCGTACCGACAAACTTCAGATCACGTAGGGCATCCCCCAGCACCACGTGAGCGTTAAGTATCGACAGGGTACGGACAATCGCCGAGTTAGTGTGTACCAGGTGCTTGCTGGGATCCTTTAGCTGCCAGTTGGCCTTACCTGCAGCATCGCGCAGAAGATGCAGGGTCGCACCCTCCATCCCGAGTTCTACGATCCCGGAGGGGTGACCGAACCGGGGCCACGCGAGGGTTAATGTGACCCTCCCGGCCTCCAGCGCAAGTCCCTCGGGCATCCAAGGCGGGTTGCCGATTACGACGCCTTCGGCAACTATGCGGGGATTGCGCGAGAGAATGTGCACCTGCAGCGTCCCATTGACCTGAACTGGGCGCGCGATCCGCGAAGCAACATAGCGAATCAGTAGCGAGCGGCCGTAGCCTTCCTCTACACTGGCGAAGACTGCTGCGGTCATGATTATCAATGCGGCTCCCACCGCAACCGTCAGCATTGCACTCCTGCGGACGAGCAAAGAGGCCTTCATAGCTAATTAAGGCACGAAATGACAACATCCTCTGTAGGACCTATGCGCCACGGTCCTCCTTGGGGCATAAATACAGGTGAGCTTAGGCGTGCGGGACTTGTTTATTGGCGGGTTTTGCTTGCCGTCTATATTAATCCCTGGCTTTTTGAGGCTTCCAGCCTGGGATTCGGCTCTCGCTGAGGACCAACTTAGGGCACCATTTGATGTGCGAACCGGACGATCTGGATGAATTCGCGCGGCGCGGGGAGCTGACCCGGCGGAAATTCGGGGCCATGGCGCTCGGCGCCGGCCTGGTGGCAATGCTGCCGAAATCCGCCCGGGCTGCGGAAACATCGGGCGAGGAGGTGCAGATAAGGACGCCGGACGGCGTGGCCGATGCCTACATCGTTCATCCGGTCACGGGCAAATTCCCCGCGGTGCCCATATGGCCGGATATCTTTGGCCTGCGCCCGGCTTTCCGGGCTATGGCCACGCGCCTGGCGGAGTCCGGCTACACGGTGCTAGTCATCAATCCCTTCTACAGGGTCCGCAAGGCTCCAACTTCTCCCGAGCATGCGGATTTTAACGATCCCGCGACCCACGACGCACTCATGACGCTGGCGAATTCCCTGACGCCGACGACCGCGGCGATCGATGCGAGCGCCTTTGTGACCTACCTGGACGCGCACGCTGCCGTCGACGTGAAGCGCAAGATCGGAACCACCGGATACTGCATGGGTGGCCCGTTGGTGGTGCGCACCGCCGCGGCGAGGGCGGACCGCATTGGGGCCGCGGCCACGTTCCATGGCGGCGGCCTGGTCACCAAGGACCCCGATAGTCCGCATTTGCTGATCCCGCAGACCAAGGCGCACTACCTCATTGCGATCGCGGCCAACGATGACGCACGCGACCCAAATTCCAAAACCATCCTGCGTGAAACCTTTGAGCGCGCGCACCTCTCGGCCGAAGTGGAAGTGTATGCAGGCACGCAGCACGGCTGGTGCCCCCCGGATTCGATGGTTTACAACCGCGACCAGGCGGAGAAGGCCTGGGCTCGGGTGCTAGTGCTGCTCAACGGGGCTTAATGTGGAAACAGAACCAGCCGTCTGATCCCTCCGGCACTAGTCAAGTCGTCGGCGCCAAATTCTGCCATTCGGTGTTGATAGCAGCTCCCGTTACTGGAGTGCGCAGACGAATCTGCCGCAACGCTGTGCTAGCATTTAATCATTGGGAATATAGGTGGGGACTCACTGCATGCACTACTCGATCCTGGCTGTAGCCATCGGGCTTATCAGCGCGTCAGGCTGCACAGCACCGACGGAATCCGCATCCGGCTCTCGTTTCGTGGTGAGCTTTCCGCAGTCGGGGAGCTCTCAACCACTCGACGGACGGCTGGTGCTGCTGCTCAGCAAGGACACGTCGCGGGAGCCTCGGACGCACGTTGAAGAAAACGAAATGCTGGCGTCGCCATACTTGTTCGGAATGAATGTCGACGGGCTAGCGCCGGGCCAGGCCGCCACCGTCGATAATCGAGCCTTCGGCTGGCCAGCGGCGCGGTTGGCGGACCTGACTGCGGGGGATTATTACGTGCAGGCGGTGCTCAACCGCTACGAGACGTTTCACCTGGCGGACGCGCGAATCCTAAAGTTGCCCCCTGACCGCGGCGAGGGCCAGCATTGGGCGACCAAGCCCGGAAATCTGTACTCCAAACCAACAAAACTACACCTCGACCCGGCGCATCCGCAATCCTACACCCTGGCACTGGATCAGGTGGTACCGCCGGCCGCAGAGAAGGCCGACACCGAATTCGTCAAGCACATAAGGATTCGCAGCGAACTGCTGTCCAAATTCTGGGGGCGCGACGTTTATCTCGGCGCGCACGTGCTGCTGCCCAAGGGCTTTGACTCGCATCCCCAGGCACACTATCCGCTGATGGTCTTTCACGGACACTTTCCCGAGGACACTTCCGAATTCCGCGTCGAGCCGCCTGATCCGCACCTCAAGCCGGTGTACTCCAATCGCTTTCATCTCGAAGGCTACAACCGGATCGAGCAGCAAGAGGCATACGCGTCCTATCAAAAATGGATATCGGCCGACTTCCCGCGCTTCCTGGTCGTGGAGATCCAGCACGCCAACCCGTATTACGACGACAGCTACGCGGTCAATTCCGCGAACCTGGGCCCATACGGGGACGCCATAAACAAGGAGCTGATTCCCGAGATCGAAAAGCGTTTTCGCGGCATCGGGCAGGGCTGGGCACGGTTTACCTACGGCGGGTCAACCGGCGGCTGGGAGGCGCTCGCGAGCCAGGTGTTCTATCCGGACTCGTACAACGGCGCGTTTGCCGCTTGCCCCGATCCCATCGATTTCCAGGCCTATACGCTCATCAATCTGTACAAGGACGACAATGCCTACCAGCTGACGGGTGAGGCTTTGTCGGTCGAGCGCCCGGCGTTCCGCAACTACCTCGGCGAAGTGTTTGCGACCCAGCGCGATATCAACCACATGGAACTGGTCTTGGGCGACAACACCCGCTCCGGACAGCAGTACGATATCTGGCAAGCGGTGTTCAGTCCGGTCGGGAGTAACGGCTACCCGAAGCCAATCTTCGATAAGCACAGTGGCGTGATCGATCACAGCGTGGCTGAGTACTGGCGCGAGCACTACGATCTGGCCTACATCATTGCACGCGACTGGGCGATGCTCGCGCCCAAACTACAGGGCAAGATTCACATCTATGTGGGCAGCGGGGACAACTACTATCTGACCGACTCGGTGTATTTCGCGCAGAAGCGCCTCGAGGCTCTGAAGCCTGCGTGGGGCGGAACCGTCGCCTACGGCGACCGCGCGGAGCACTGCTGGAATGGGGATCCTAAGCTCGAAAACGCGTACTCGCGTCTTCACTACAACTACCAGTACCTGCCCCTCATTCTTGAGCGAATCAAGGCAACCGCTCCCAAAGGCGCCGACCTCACGAGCTGGCGCTATCGCTGATCATCGCTCTCTGAAGTAAAGAACGCGGGCGGCCGCTGCTTCGCCTGCTTGGGGTTGTACCAGACCGCTTGATGTTGTGACCGTCCGGGTCCAATACGAAGGCTGCAAAATAGCCGGGCGAGTAGTCGCGGTAACCCGGGCCGCCGTTGTCCTTGGCGCCGGCTGCCAACGCGGCCTTGTAGAAAGCTTCAACTGCCTGCGGGAGCGCGCCCGGAACGCCAGATGCGTTGGCGCCACGGTTTTCTGCTCGCTTATCCAGAAATCGGTGTTCCTGCCGTCATTGAAGCCGGCTGAATGTCCCGACTCCACATTGTTTTTTTACCCCAGTGTACCTAGGACGCCACGATAGATAGGCTTCTCGGTCGCGTAGTCACTTACCGGGACTGTGGTGTCGGCAATCATGACGGCTCCGATGGGCGAACGGGCCAAAACTGCAGATCCCTCGAGGTCTCGCGGCACTGTAAGTTTCCCCCGCACATGATCGGAGGTCTATAAGCATTCAGCGGGCGGGCTTGCGAGATCTGCCTGACAGTACCGCGCCTGCCGGCGGCCACTCGCTTGTGGCCCAAAAAGGAGCGCGCGTTGCGTTTCTTTGCAAGGGGGTAAGCGCAGCCTGTGAACCGCAGCCGGGAGGGGTTTTTGAAACATCCAGAGCCCCTGTTGCGCAGAGCTCCGGCCATGAACCGCCGGCATGCCGGGATCAGGGGGCGGGAAGACCTAATGAGCAGGCTCGAGAAAAAGGATGTCCGATGTGGCTTTTTTGACGGCGTCTGCCGAGTACACAAGCGGGAAATACCCGCCTCGATCCCACAGGGGCGCGAGATCGGAGTAATGGACACTCCCTGGTTGTCCGCTTTGACCAGGAGTATTTACGGCAACCGATTGATCCCAATCACTTGTGTCGAGGATTTCCCGATAGCTCGCCCCGTCTACTTGATCCCAGGTATCAGGGGACACCCAGGTGGCATTGACGGTATACCCGTCCCCTGGACGAGCAAGCGGACCGATATCCAGTAGGTTTTTTACTGCTGGTGAAATTTGATCGAGGCCATGTCTGAAATAAATCTGATGGAGCGCACCCCATTGCCAGCGCTCGTGGTCCCGCCCCATCAGGCCTTCGAGCTCTTGTATTGCCTCGTGCAACGTGTCGGCCAGGATACGATCGCGCGTGGCAGTGGGATCAACTCCAAAGAAAACCTCGTCGGGGGCGGCGAGCAAGCGAAGCAAAGTATCCGGAGGCAGGTCTTGATATGTCTGTCCTTTTTCGGTTGATATTGTTTTTCCCAGTACCTTGCCAATCGCCCTGAACCACACCTCGTACAGGGCAGCATCCGCGGAATCCCGGCTCAACTGTGCATCCCAGCGCAGAAAACTCGACAGGTTCGGGTCAGCCCGCAGCGGCGTCGTGCGCAATAATTGCTGAAATTCGCTGGCTGGCAGCGAGGTCACGTCGTTTTGCAGCGCTTGCATATCGGTGATGCCGAGCTTGCGGCCCTGTTGCTGCGCCGCGGCAAGAAACTCGCGGATGCGAGCAAACCGATAGCCTGGATCCCATTCGAATCCGACATTGTAAGGATAGTGCTCAGGAATCATTTTGTGGTTGGCGCTCGCAACGTAGCCGATGGGCGGATTGAATGTATGTGGCAGGTTGGCAGCGGGCAAGAAGCCTGCCCATTCGTAACCCGAAACGCCCGGCACAGGAAGCAGTCCAGTCCAGTGGCGCACCGGCACGAGGCCGACGGAGTGCTCGCCGATGTTTCCGTATCGATCGGCGTAGACAAGGTTTTCCGAAGGCAGTTTCCACCGTGCCACGGCCGCTTCGAACTGGTCCCAGTTCTGTGCTTGATCGATGGATAGGGAGGCGATGTAGCCGGCTGTGCCAGGCTCGCTCCCGACCCAGCGCAGGGCCAACGCCCGATTGCCTTCTTGCCATACTACCGGTCCGTGCCGTGTGAACATCAAATCGACGTTTTTGCTCTGCGCCCCTTTGATAACGAAGGTCTCGCGACGCGTTTCCATTTTGCGCCAGCCTCGCTCAGTGCGATACTCCAGCGGGCGCGCGGGATTGAGTTCCTCGACGTACAGGTCTTGCTGGTCCAGCCCGAATATCGTGAAGCCCCAGGAGATATTCTCGTTGTGTCCCAGGGCGACGCCCGGCAGAGCCGGTTCACCCGCGCCGATGACGTTCCAGCCGGGTGCGACCAGATGCACCATGTAGCGCAGCGACGGGAGTCCGACAACTCGGTGCGGATCGTTGGCCAACAGCGGCTTGCCGGTACTGGTGTGCGTCCCGGCGACAGTCCAGTTGTTGCTCCCCTCGATCGGATGCGCCGGAAACACAATGCGCTGGTCGCTGCCAATGAAATTCGCCAGAAGATCAGGTTTAAGTCCACTGAGGTCCAATCCCGGCGCGGGATCGAAGGCCACCGGTGGATCGAAGTCCATAATTTTGGCGGCCTTGACGGACCCCAGCTCCAAGAGCGCACGCGCATGCTCGAGTTCACTGACGGCATTGCCGGTCATTGAAAACGCCGCCATGCGATTGAGGCAGTCCTGCGGTTGCCAGCGGTCGGGCGCAAAGCCGGCGATCTTAAATTCGACCGGCAAACCTTTTCCCCCCGGAGCCGTCAGGCTCTGCACGTAGCCATTAATCCCGTCTGTGAAAGCGGTGAGAATTTCCCGCGCCTGCGGGCTATAGCTCGCGTATTCCGCTTGCATATTGCCGCGATACATCAAAAGGCGAGCGTCAATGTCGCGCTTCAGCGCTGAGGGACCCAAAACTTCGCTTAGTCGTCCTTGACCGGCGCGCTTCCACATTTCCATTTGAAACAATCGATCTTGCGCCGCCACAAAGCCCTGCGCAAAGAACAAATCATGCTGGTTCTGCGCGTATATGTGCGCGACACCCCAGCGATCCCGCAATACGCGCACCGGCTGGCTCAGGCCCGGCACCGCCAGATGTCCGGCTACGGTGGCTACCGAATTATGGGCCGCGTCGGCTTCGGAGCCCAGTGGCTTGGACACGGCACTGGCGCACAGGGTGAGTGCGCCGACTAGCAAAAGGCTGCGCTTTAGCATGGACTGCCCGCACCCATGAATCCGACTATTGGGAAGCGAATCGGGTGCCGATCGACGGCCGTGGGCCCAAATGGCGAGGTTGACATGCATCATTATTAATTTGCTCTCCCTTTGTTTTCTTCCGGCCAGCGCGGTTGTGGCCGAACCCAAATTGCCCCTTGTTCAGTCACATCATCGCTTCGCTTGCTTCAACCCACAAGCTCCCAGAGTCAGGAAGCCTTTGCGGCGAAAGCTTGCTTGGGCCGCGGCACGAGTCTTAGCGAGCGCGATTTGCTCCAGGCTTGGCTTGTAATACGGAATGAATAATAGTACCCAGGAATTAAAGATTCAGTGGAGGTGCCCCGTGGACAGTAACGCCGATATTTGGCCCGACCTCCCATATGCAAGCTGGAGCTCCACGGTAGCGACCTTGCAGCTATGGACGCAGATTGTCGGCAAGACAAGATTATCTCTGACACCGTGGCTCAACCATAGCTGGCAGGTTCCGCTCTATGTAACGGCCCAGGGTTTGGGCACAGGACCGGTGCCGGCCGGGAAGGAAATTTTCGATGCAGAGTTCAATTTTATTGAGCACTGTTTGCAGGTCCGGACAAGTCAGGGGGCAGCGCAGAAACTTGCATTGGAACCGCAGTATGTCGCTGATTTCTACCTTCGCTTTCTGGATCTTCTGAAGGGTATCGGGATCGCAGTTTCGATTAACGAACGGCCCAACGAGGTGGCGTCCCCGATGCTGTTCTCCAGCGACCGCATACACGCGGATTATGACGCCGCGGCGGCGCATCGCTTTTGGCGCGCCCTTGTACAGGTGGATCGGGTGTTTAAGCAATTCCGAAGTGCCTTTCTCGGCAAAGCGAGCCCGGTCCATTTTTTCTGGGGGAGCTTCGATCTCGCGGTCACTCGTTTCTCGGGTCGGCGCGCGCCGCCACATCCAGGTGGAGTTCCAGGTCTGCCAGATGCCATTGTGCGAGAGGCCTATTCGCATGAGGTCAGCAGCGCGGGATTCTGGCCTGGCAATGATGCCTTTCCGCGTGCGGCTTTCTATTCCTACGCTTATCCGGAGCCCGGTACCTTACGTAACCGGCCGATTACGCAGGGTGCCTATTACGATGGCGGGCTCGGCGAATTCATTCTGCATTACGACCAGGTTCGCACGGCCGCCGACCCGGACGCTGTGCTTCTCGACTTTCTGGCGTCGACCTACGCCGCGGCGGCCCAAGCAGGGTGTTGGGATCGCGAATCACTGGAATGCGCGATGGGTATTGCGGGGCGGGTACGTCCGATTAACTAGGCTAGGACGAATCCGACCTCTGCACGTAGGGCGTTTTTGGCGTTTCAAACCGGGGCCGCAGGCCGGTTGCTCGACCCTACATCTGCAGCACCCACTCTGTTAAGGGTTAAGGCCTCCGCGGTCCGCGCCTCGTCGCAGACTGCCCGGCCGAGGGCGCTCCCTCACATCGTGGGCAAAGGAGCGGGGGACAATGTCGATAAAGGGCACTGAAGTGTGATCTGGCGCAGGTCGCCTGGGCGCGAGTGTACATAATCTCCAGAAACGCTAGGTCAAACCTGCGCCGACCTGTGAACGCGCGGTCATTGTGCCACGTTCCCGGTACGACTTGAGGTTCAGGGCATGCCGCTTGGCCTTTTGTCGTAGCGACCCAAGGCGGACTCAATGACTTGTGGCCTACACTCCATAGTCAATATGGCGTGGCGCGCAGCGGGGCCAGACTTCGCAGCAAGTTGCGAGGTGGCGTTATTTTTTCCCCTCAGGCTTCTTCGCAGCAGGTACTTGGGCGCCGGACCTCCGCGCCTCGGATAGCGCGATAGCAATGGCTTGCTTGCGGCTCGTGACTTTTTTTCCCGAACCGCCGCTTTTTAGAGTGCCGTGTTTTCGCTCGTGCATGACCCGGGCGACCGTCCGGCTCGCACTTTTCTTTTTGGTCGCCATAACTGTTCCTTAAGGCCGTCTTGGCCGTCGACGTTAAACCCTGTTGCGGGAAAGCGTCCGTCAACATCAAGGGTGACGAGCGAAGTAGGGCCATGCCATAGGAGAGGCACCCACGGAGGGGTCGGACGATACTGATGCGCGATGTGATCACGGTAGCTTTCGACTGCGGCCAGACCCGCATGGACCAAAGACCAACTGCCGAACTTACGGGCCTACTGTAATCCGCCTCTCACCAGCATACCGCAGGACAGGCGAGGCTCGCTAATGCAGCACGGTAAGAGATGCGGAGCCAATCAAGATCGCGGAGATAAGCGCTAAAATGACGGAGGCGGCCTTAGGAAGCACCTTCAGGTATCGGGGCTCCGTGTGTCGTCCTAAAAATGTTCCGAAGGTAATCCACACTGATCCGATGACGGGAACTGTTGCCATGAACAGGGACAAATAAGAAGCCGCGTGCGGCGAGGCAAAGGGGATGATGACCAGTGCAAATACGAAAGCCTTTGGGTTCAATAGGGTTGTGACAAGCACCTGACGTAGCGAGATCACGGCGCGCGCCAATACGAAGGGTGTGATCCATAACTTAAAGGACAGAACCATCAAGTAGGCGCCGGCCGCGACCCGCAGTATCAAGGCTGTGGCTGGCGCGCGATACATCGCAGGCCCGAGCACAAATTGGATCAAAAGGATCGAGACGATGTAGCCCGCAAGTTCACCCAAAAGCAACGGCATCGAGCGCCGCAATCCCACTGACCTGCGGGTCGATTTTCGGTCCAGTTGATAGTTTGGGACAATGGCCCTTCGGGAAGCGAGGGGACCATGAAGAAGACAAGGTTTTCGGAAGAGACGATGGTCAAAATCCTGCGCGAGGCCGACCAGGCCCCGGTGGCG
>JBBQTF010000045.1:0-20477 GCA_038234675.1 Steroidobacterales bacterium | reverse complement strand
GCAGCTTCCTCGTGCCGCGGACTCTCAAGGGTGCTTCCCGGGTGGTCGTGCCGGAGCACGCTGCGGTCGCGAACGCCGTCGGCGCCGCCGTTGCAATGGTGGGCGGTGAGGTGGAGCGCATCATTTCCTACGAGGGCGGCGACCGCGATGGCGCCTTGCGTGAATTGGAACGCGAAGCTTTTGCCGATGCCGTGGCGGCCGGTGCGGATCCGGCGACACTGCGGGTGGTCGAAATCGACGAGACCTACCTCAGTTACCTGCCGGGCAATCGCGCCCAGGTCCATGTGAAAGTGGTCGGCGATCTGGCCGCGCTCGGAGCGGGACCGTGAATGACACCGCGCGCCGGGCGGGTCGTAGGCTATCCGTGGCCGACATGGCGGATCTGGCCCGCGGCTGCGCCTTCCTTGGTTCGGGTGGTGGCGGCGACCCTCGCTCAACCTTGATCGAACTCGAGGCGCTGATGGGGCCCGAAGGCTCCATTGAATTAGTCGACGTTGAGTCTCTGAATGATGACGCCCTGGTCGCTCCCTGCGGTTGGATTGGCGCACCGACGGTCTCGGACGAAAAGTTGCCGAGCGGCGAGGAGGGGTTGGCGGGCTTACGCAGGCTCGAGAGGCTCCTGGCACGCCGCGTAGAGGCGGTCTTCCCGATCGAGATAGGGGGCAGCAACGGGCTCGCCCCCATGCTGTTGGCGTTGCGGGCGGGGCTCCCGGTCGTCGATTGCGATGGCATGGCGCGTGCATTTCCAGAATCGCAGATGGTGATTTTCAATATTCGTGGCCTGAAGGCTTGTCCGGCCGTCCTGACCGACGACAAGGGGAACTGCTTTGTAATTGAAGCGGTTGACAACCTCAGTGAAGAGCGGATTGCCCGGGCCGTGACGGTGGTGCTGGGCGCAAGCTGTCACCTGATGGAGTATCCACTCAGCGGAGCGCAGGCCAAGGCGACCGCCTTGCGCGGCACATTGACCGACGCGCTGGCGATCGGGCGCAGCATTCGCCTGGGGCGCGAACGGCACGGTGATCCGTTCGTCGCGCTTTTCGAATCGCTTAGGACCTCGAGGCAATTCAGCAGCGCTGGCGTGCTGTTCGACGGTAAGGTCATCGACCTCCAGCGCGAGACCAAGGATGGTTTCTCAGTCGGGCGAGTGCTGATCGAGGCTTTTGATAGCAAGCGTCGGCTTGAGGTCGAATTCAGGAATGAAAACCTCGTGGCACGTCTTGACGGGGAAGTTCGGGCGCTGGTTCCTGATTTGATCACTATCGCAAATCGCGCCACGGCCGAGACCATCGTAACTGAACGCCTGAAGTACGGGCAGAACGTCAGGGTCATCGGGGCAAGCGCCCCGGCCACATTGCGGGAGCCGGACGCGCTGGAAATACTCGGTCCGCAGGCTTTCGGCATCAAGGTGCCCTACCAGAATATCGCTGAACTCAACGGCTGGGAATGAGACGCGTAAAATGTACAAACCGAATATCAATAGGATCGGGTTGATCGCCACGCGCGCGATTACGGCCTTCGCTGCACTGGGTATTTTGAATGTCCCGCCCGCGGCCGCGGCACAAGCGCCGGCCGACCTGATCTTCGTGAACGGCGTGATCCACACGATGGATGCGCACCATCCCAACGCCACGTGGATTGCCGTCCGGGAGGGGCGCATCGAAGCGCTCGGCGATTCGCCAGTACCGAAGGCCCTGCAGGGCCCCAAAACGCGCAGCGTTGATGTGCACGGCAAGCTGATCCTGCCGGCCTTCCACGATGCCCACACGCATCCGGTATGGGGCGGGCTGAGTTATGGCCACTGCGCGCTGTATGAAGGCAATTCGATCGAGGACTACCAGAAGCTCATTGCAAAGTGTGCGCACGACGATCCTGACGCACCTTGGCTCTACGGCGTGGGCTGGCGCGATGGCCTGTTCAGTCCCACCGGCGTGCCCGACAAGAGCCTGATCGATGCCGTCGTGCCGGACCGGCCGGCGGCGTTTTCTAACGTCGGCGGGCACGGCCTCTGGTTGAATTCGAAGGCCCTGGCGGCGGCGGGCATAACGCGCGACACGCCCGATCCACCGCACGGCCGGATTGACCGTGATGCCGAGGGCAATCCAATCGGGGGCCTGCAGGAGGCGGCGGTCGACTTGGTGACCTCCCGGTTACCGGCGCCCTCCGAAGCGGCGCGCGAGCAGGCGTTGCTTTACGCCATTCATTACTTTAATAGTATGGGCATCGTCGGCTTCCACGACGCGCTGGTTCCGGTGCACCGCCGGGAATCGGCGCAAGTCATTCCGCCGAATGTTCCCGATACCTATATCGCCCTTAAGTCCCAAGGGCGCATCAGCGCCTATGTGACACTGGCTCTGGCCTGGGATCGCGCCGCCGGCCTTGAGCAGGTGCATGGCCTCCAAGAGGCCGAGGTGCGGCTGGCATCCGCAGGAATCCAGGCGCGGGCGGTTAAGTTTCTGCTCGATGGCGTGCCCGTGCAGCGCACCGCGGCACTGATCGAGCCCTACAGCGACAAGCCGGCAGAAAGAGGCGCGCTGGAGGTGGAGCCGGCGATTCTCAATCAGGCGGTTGCGGATGTGTCCGCGCTGGGTTTTCAGGTGCATTTCCACGCGATTGGCGATCGCGCCGTGCAGGCCTCGCTGGATGCGATCCAGTTTGCACAGCAGCGCACCGGCAAGAGGCTGGATCGTCCGCTGATTTCTCATGTCAACCTGGCCGCGACGGCTGACCTTGATCGCTTCAAGACGCTCGGTGCGATACCGATCTTTCAACCCCTGTGGGCCAGCCTGGATGACTACATGCAGATCGTCGCCGTGCGTGTGGGCGCACAGCGCATGGAGCACATGTATCCGGCCGGCAGCCTGATGCGACGTGGCGTGATGGTCGCGTACGGATCCGACTGGCCGGTAGCTTCCGCCAATCCCTTCGAGGGTCTGGAGGTGGCGGTCAGCCGGCTCGCGCCGGGAAGCACGCGCGGGGAACCACTCGCACCCAGCGAGCGCGTCACGCTGGATGACGCCGTGCGCAACTACACGCTCCATTCGGCCTATGTCCTTCATGTCGATGACCAGTCCGGCAGCCTGGAGGTGGGCAAGAACGCCGACCTCATAGCGGCTGATCAGGATATTTTCGCAATCCCGACCGACCGCATCGCCCGCACACACGTTTTGCTGACGCTGTATAAAGGTAAGGTCGTTTTCGGCGAACTTGACGGTCTATAGCCAGGCCAAATTCGATGCCACGAACGACTACCGAATCCCTGCAGGAATACCCACACCTCTATATAGGCGGGTCGTGGGTCGCGCCGATTGACGGCGAAGTCGTGGAGAGCATCGATCCGTCCACCGGGCGGCCGTGGGCACGCGTGGCGTTCGGGGGCACGGCTGACATCGACGCGGCGGTTTCCGCTGCGCGCGCTGCCTTCGGGCCGTGGAGCCGCCGACCAGGACATGAACGGGCCGCGCTGCTGCGACGACTCGCCGATTTATATGAGCGTGTCGCGCCGGAGCTGGCACGGACTGAATCCCGGGACAACGGCCGGGCGCTGCGCGAGACACGCGCCGATGTGGGCAGTCACTCCACGGCCTACCATTGGTATGCCTCACTCGCCGACAAGGGCTCTGGTCGGACGATACCGATCGAGGATTCTGTGTTTGCCTTCACCACTCGCAGGCCCGTGGGCGTGGTCGGCGCCATCACGCCCTGGAACGTGCCGCTCATGGCCGCGCTCTGGAAGCTTGGGCCCGCGCTGGCGGCGGGCTGCACGGTCGTGCTCAAGCCCGCCGAGCACACGCCAGTGAGTTCGCTTGAGTTGGCAAAACTTTTCGAGCAAGCCGAATTCCCGCCAGGTGTGGTCAATGTCGTGCCAGGCTGGGGTGCAGGAGGAGCTGGCGAACGACTGGTCGCGCATCCAGACGTGGTGAAGATCGCCTTTACAGGCGAGGGGGCCACCGCGCGGGCGATCCTGCACGCGGGGGCCGACACGCTCAAGCGCTACACCTTCGAACTGGGCGGCAAGGCGCCGCACATCCTTTTCGCGGACGCCGACTTCGACCAGGCGATTAATGCGGCCACGGGATCGGCGTGGGCCCTGTGCGGGCAGAGCTGTGCGCTCGGCTCCAGGGTGCTGGTGGAACGGCCCATCTACGACCGCGCCGTCGAGGAGTTCACGCGACGCGCCGCCCGGGTGCGGGTTGGGCCGGCGCTGCGCGACGAGACGCACATGGGACCGCAGGCGCACGCCGAGCAGTTGGCCAAGACCTTGGACTATGTGGAAATCGGCAAGCGCGAGGGGGCGGTACTCCAGTACGGAGGCCAGCGGCTGAGCGGGGCGGAGCTCGATGAGGGCTACTACGTCATGCCTACGGTGTTCGCCCGGGCAAGCAATGACATGCGCATTGCACGTGAGGAGATCTTCGGCCCGGTCGCCGTGCTGATTCCCTTCGACGGCGAAGACGAGGCCATCGCACTCGCCAATGCCTCCAGTTATGGGCTGGTCGCCGGCCTGTGGACGCGGGATGTGGGTCGGGCGTTGCGCGTCTCTTCGCAGATCGAGGCTGGAATGGTGTGGGTCAACACCTACCGCTACATTCGCTGGTCGACCCCTTACGGAGGCGTGAAAGCGAGCGGCTGGGGGCGCGAGAACGGCCTCGAATCGCTCGATGCCTATCTTGATGTGCACACCACGATCATGAGCAAGAGCGGCAAGTTCCCCGACCCGTATGGCGCCTAGCCTCAGGCCGTGGACCAGGAGCTGAACATGCGCCTCAAAGACAAGTGCGCGATCATCACGGCGGCCGCTTCAGGCATGGGTCGGGCCGGCGTCGAGAGGTTCGCCCGGGAGGGCGCACGGGTCACGGCCGTGGATATCGACGGTGATGCGCTTTCCGCCCTGGCGGCACACATGCAGAAGCAGGGGTTGAAGATTGAAACCGTGGAGGCCGATCTATCCGATCCGGCGCGGGCCCGCGAGGCCCTCGAGAGCGCGATCCACAAGCTCGGTGGGGCGGATGTGTTGTGGGCGCATGCGGGCAGCCCGGGACCCGGCGACGTGGAGCAGCTGGACTTACCGGCCTATGAACGCGCGCTCTCTTTAAATCTGACATCGGCGATCGTGACGGCAGGCACAGCCATTCCGGCGATGCGTTCGCGCGGCGGGGGTTCGATCATGTTTACGGCCTCGGTCTCCGGGCTGGTCGGTTCGATGTTTAGTCCGATCTACTCCGCGGCCAAATTTGCCGTGGTCGGGCTGGCGAAATCCCTGGCCCTGAAATACGGCAAAGAGGGGATTCGGGTGAACGTCATTTGCCCGGGTCTGGCGGATACGCCGATGAAATCCGGATTCACCAGCCGGGGCGGCGATCCGGAGGAGGCGCGGCAGAACGAGGCGCGGCTCATTGCTACGGTGCCCATGGGGCGATTGTGCCGGGCGGACGAAGTCGCGAACGCCGCGCTCTGGCTCGCTTCCGATGAAGCCTCGTTTGTCACGGGCGTTGCGCTGCCAATCGACGGCGGCTTTACCGCCCGTTGATCGGGTGCGCAAGCATCGCAGGCCACTTGGGGGAAAACATGCACACTGACCCGGAGCTGGCGATCGCCGGAACGCCGATGCATTGGCGCCAGGTGATGGCAGTAGTGGCCTGCATCGTGCTTAACGGGCTCGATGGTTTCGATGTGCTTGCCATCAGCTTCTCGGCGCCCGGTATCGCCGTGGAGTGGGGCATCACGCGCGCGATGCTCGGCGTGGTGCTGTCGGTCGAGCTGTTTGGAATGGCGATCGGTTCCGCGACGCTGGGGAATTTGGCCGATCGGCTGGGGCGCAAACCGACCATCCTCGGGTGTCTGTGCATGATGGCCGTGGGCATGTTTGCGGCTTCCCAGGCACACTCTATTATGGCGCTCGCGCTGGCGAGACTTCTGACCGGTCTGGGGATCGGGGGGATGCTCTCATCGACCAGCGCCATCGTTGCGGAGACCTCGAGCGCGAAGCGGCGCAGTCTGAACCTGTCACTGAACATCGCCGGCTATTCGGCGGGCGCCATCCTGGGCGGGACAGTGGCGACGATAATCTTGGCGCGGGCAGAGAACTGGCGCGCGGTGTTTTACTTTGGCTTCGCCGCCACGCTTGCCGCGGTTCCTCTGGCGCTCCTGGCGCTGCGTGAGTCGGTCGGTTTCCTGCTGAGCGAACGTCCGCGAAATGCTCTGGAGCGTGTCAACCGGGTATTGCGCAGCTACGCGCACGAGCCGCTCTCGGAACTTCCCCCGCCTCGCCCCAGAAAATCGACCGCACCCATCGGCACCTTGTTCTCGCAACAATTCCGGGCCGCCACGATCCTGCTGACGTTGGCTTACTTTGCGCAGATCATGGTGTTCTACTTCATCCAGAAGTGGGTGCCCAAGCTACTGGTGGACATGGGGCACACGGCCGCGGAAGCCGGGACGGTGCTGGTGTTCGCCAACGTGGGTTGCCTGGCCGGGGCATTGGCCATTGGTCTCGTCTCGCAATGGTTCAAGGTTGTTCCATCGATATTGGCCGCGATGGGTTGCGCCTTCCTGTGCGTGGCGGCCATCGGGGCTGCCCCATGGAGCCTGGGCCAGATGTCCGGCATATGCGCCTGCGCCGGCTTCTTCGTTAATGCCGCGGTGGTCGGTCTATACCCCGTGATGGCCCACACGTTTCCGGCCGCGGTGCGTGCGAGCGGCATCGGGTTCGCCATCGGTGTGGGCCGCGGCGGTGCCGCATTGGGGCCGATGGCGGCCGGCGCGTTACTGTCGCTGGGCTATCCGCTTGCCTTGGTCGCGCCGGTCATGGGCAGCGGGGCCCTGGTCGCCGCGCTCATGCTGATCCTGCTGTCACGGAACACGGTTTTCAATTCGAAGGAAATACACACATGAATCTGCTGTCAAAAATGAGGCGCATTATGCAATCCAGTCACTCGGGGCAATCCACGGGAAAACTCCTGGTCGCATTATTGCTTGCGCTGGTGGTGGCGGCGCCGTCAGGGCCCGCATTCCCATGTCGGATGGCTGGTGGGACTACGCCAGCTTCGACGCCGTCCATCGACGCCTGTTTGTGGCCCGAGGCAATGGCGTCTACAAGCTGGATGTCGATACCGGCCTGATGGACATGCGCATTGTGCCTGGTTCCGAAGGACGGGCGGTCGTGCCCCTGCCGATCGATGATCTGGTCTTCACGACTATGGCCGGCTACAGCGTCGGCATCCTCTTCTCAGGAAAGGATGGCAAGGTCAGCAAGATGTTCGAGCTGCGACAGGCCTCCGACTCTTCGTTGTGGGAACCGGTCGGCAAACACGTCTGGACCATGGGAGGGCATGGCGAGGTGTCGGTGCTCGACCCCGTCAAGCTGGAACAGGTGGCCAGCATCGATCTGGGCGAACGGCTGGAATTTTCGGTCACCGATGGCCGCGGCATTGTATTCGTCAACGGGTCTGAATCCGCTTCCGTGATCGCCGTTGATGCGGCGCAGCGCAAAGTCGTCGGTCGTTGGAAAATGGAAGGTTGCGAGGATCCCTCCGGTATGGCCTATGCGGAGGCGGCAGACGTCTTGCTTTCGGTGTGCGCCAACAAAAAGTTGTTCGTGCTGAATGCACGCACCGGGGCCACGCTCGAGACGATCGCGGTCGGAGCCGGCGCAGACGCCGTGATTTACGATCCGGGAACGCGTCGGGCTTTCGTGCCGTCCGCGATCGACGGCCTGCTCACCGTCCTTGCGGTGAATGGTGCCCGGGACGTGTCTGTGCTGGAACAGGTCTTCCTTCAGATCGGCACGCGCACCGGCGCCATCGACCCGAAGACTGGCACGCTCTACCTGCCGGCTGCGCGCTTTGGTCCGCTAAACAAGCTCGGCTGGCCGGAAGCCCTGCCGGGCACGGTCCAGCTGTTAGTGGTTCGCCCGCTGCCCTAGTCAAGGGGTTTGCGGATGCGTTAGAGCCTGATGTCCCCGCGTTTCGCCATGCCATCGATTTCATCATCTATGTAGCCACACTCTTGCAGGATGCTGCGCGTGTCTGCGCCCAGGCGGCGCGGAGGTTGGTCGGGAAGCGTGGCCAGGGTGCCAAAGTAGACCGGCTGCGCGACCGAACGCTTGATCTCCGATGGGTAGGCTGGGCCGGGTTGGAAGAAGCCGATATCCGCCAGGTGAGGGTCGACCAGCAGGTCCTTGAGGCTGGTCACCGGCGCGAACGGAATGTCCAGGCGCAACAGGGTTTCATGCCAGTCGGCATTGCTGCGCGCGCGCAGTCCTTCAGAGACCGCGGCATACAGCTCATCAATGTGCGCACTGCGTTCCGTGGCACTGTCGAACCAGGGCTGGGCCACGAGATCTGCGCGAGCGATCTCGAGCAGGAAGCGCCGCCACTGTTCATGCGTATAGGGCAGCACGGCCATCCATCCGTCCAGCGTCTGAAATGGCCGCCGTTCTTTCGAGAGCACACGCGAGTAGCCGGGCTCGCCGTGCTCATCGAACGTGGCATCCGCCAGATGTTCATTAAGGATGGTGGCCGCCAATGCCTCGAACATCGGCACTTCAACATACATCGCGCCGCTGTGTCCACGCGCCTTGGCGGTTAGCGCCGCGAGCAGTGCGTAGGCGGCGTGCAAGGCGCCAATCTTGTCCGCGAGAATGGTTGGCACGAAACGGGGCGCCTCGCCATCGCGACGGCCAAGGTCGGCGAGCCCAGCCGCGGCCTGGATCACATCGTCGAAGGCCGGCCGGCCCCGATACGGGCCGCGCTCGCCATAGCCAATGACCGCGCAATAAACGATGTCCGCGTTGATCTTTGCGACGTCGTCATATCCGAGCCCGAGCCGCTGGGCCGCCTCCGGCCGCATGTTGACCAGCAGCGCGTCCGACCGGCCGATCAACCGATGCGCGACCGCCAGCCCCGCATCGCTCTTCAGGTCGGCTGCGACCACACGCTTGTTGCGATTGTTGCTGGCATACAAGGCGCTGATGTCGCCATGCCGCGGCAGCGCACCGCGCGCGACGTCGCCCTCGATGGGCTCCAGCTTCACGACCTCGGCGCCCAGGTCCGCGAGGATCTGCCCGGCCATCGGACCCATGACCACACTGCTCAGTTCGAGCAGCCGGACGCTTCGAAGCAGTGGGACCATGGTTCAGTTCTCAGGCTCCGCGAGCGCTGTAGTGGCACATGGTGCCTGTATACAGCAATAGCTGTGGTCAGTGACCGACCGGAGGGTATCGCAGGTTGATAGGTGGGTAGCTTGCACATGAATCGCGCGCTCGGCATTGACGGCGCGGCGTAACTTTGATGAGGTCGACGCTTCGGCAACCGCTATGTACCTGCAACCCACACAACAGCCCTTTGCCGCCCGCGACGACGCCGACGTGTTGCGACTGGTCGACGAATATCCGCTGGCGTGGGTGGTCGGAACCGGCTCGCCCGGAGCTTCGGCGACCCCATTGCCTTTGTTGCCGGATCTGAACGACGCCGGCAAACTGATGTCGCTGACCGGTCATTTCAGCATCCACAACCCGCAGGTCGCAGAGCTGCGCGAGAAGGCGAGTGCCTGCGTACTTTTCACGGGACCCCAGGACTATGTCTCCCCTTCCTCCACGTCCCAAATGCAATGGGCGCCCACCTGGAACTACGCCGTGGCGCGATTCGAGGTGACGGTGGAATTCCGGCCCTTGGAAACCCGGCTCGCCCTAGAGCGGCTGGTCGCCAGAATGGAGCGCGCCAACCCGCAGCCCTGGCAGCTGTCCAGTCTGGGCAGTCGCTACGAGCAGCTGAGCCCGAAGATCATCGCCTTCCGGGCGCACGTGCAGAGAGTGCGGGCGACTTTCAAGCTGGGCCAGGACGAGCGCCGTTCGACCCTCGGTGAGATCATGGAGCACCTGGGAAATCCGCCGCTGGTCCAGTGGATGCGTGAGTTCAATACTTGATCATAAAGGCCTTCAGCGGGCTACTGCGACGCATCGAGCGGGTCGCGCCCTCGCACTCGCAACATCCCGTTCCTATGGAAGAGTCCGTGGCCGCACATCGAGTGGCGATCGTGTGCGTCGGGATCGCCTTCACTCTGACGGGCCTTTATATGGGATCGGAGATCGCGCTCGAGCTGGGTTGGCGGCGGGGCGTCATGGCAGCCGTCGTCGGCAGCGTCATCCTTTCGGTGATGTCCATCCCGGCGGCCATTGTCGGTGCGCGCACACGGCTCTCCACGTACATGATTGTTCGCCATGTTTTTGGTGAGGCTGGCAGCCGCGTCGTCAACGCGGTCCTGGCGCTCGTCCTTATCGGCTGGTACGCGGTCACCGCTGAGTTATTTGGGCGGACCTGTTATCTCACGCTCCACCAGTACTTCCCTCATTCGCCTATCCCGATGGGAGCTTTCACGGTGGGCTGCAGCCTCCTGGTCGTCGCGACCACGGTCTTTGGATTCCGGGCACTTGAGCGACTGTCGTTGGTCGTGGCACCGATGCTCGTCGCCCTGACGCTGTATGTCGCTGTGCAGGCTGTCGTGCGCGTGCCGTGGCAGACGATCGCTTCGAGCGCCGGTACAGCGCCTGATCTTGGCCGTGGGATCTCAGCGGTGGTAGGCGGCATGATCGTCAATGTGGTCCTGATGCCGGACTTGACTCGCTATTCAAGGTCGGCGCTCGACTGCGCGGTCATCAGTGTGACCGGCAACGGTATCGCCAATGGTGCAATGGTGGTTCTCGCCATGATGCCGGCGCTGGCCTTCGGCGAAATTGACCCGATGAAGTACATGGCACTGCTCGATCTGACTCTGGTGGGATTCGCGATCCTTGTGCTGTCGACCTGGTCCGTCAACGCAGTGAATCTCTATTCCACCGGCCTTGTAACCGCGACTGTCCTGCCACGATTTGGCTACGGTGCGTTAGTTATCGGCTCGGGCCTGCTCGCCACGGCCGTCGCCCTGCTGGGGCTTTCCGACCGGTTCCTCGATTTCCTCGTCGTTCTTGGGCTGATCGTGCCGCCCTTTGCGGCCGTCTACCAGGTCGATTTCTTCATCTTGCATCGGAAGAACTACGGCTCGCCGGCCGCCGATCGCGGCGGTCGCACGAACATCAACGCGCTCGTAGCGGCCGGGCTCGGTGCCGCCGTGGGCTGCGGCCTCTATGCGGGGAGCGTTTCCCTGACCGGCGTGCCAACGATCGAGGCGTATGCGGTGGCAGGTTTGAGTTACTGGGGGTTGGAACGATGGCAAAGCGTGTGGCGTTGACGATGAGCGAGGCATGGTACGAGGAACGGCACGGGGGAAGCGATTGCCCAGCACAACCTCTGTCGCGAGCTTCCGGATCCGGCCAGAAACTCGGAGGGCGGCCATGATCGACCGCAGGACATTCGTAAAAGGTCTGGCTGGCGCGGCCTGCGCGTACCCATTGCGCGCTGCTGCGGCTGGCACAACGCTAGACCTCGCGCTGGAAAATGGCCGCTTCTGGACAGGTGCGCCACGCGGCACCACAACCGATGCGATCGGCATCGCGCACGGCAGAATTGTTGCATTGGGTATCGAGAAAGTCCGGGCGCTCAGCGATCGCGGCACGCGCCGCGTTGATCTCAAGGGGGCGTTTGGCATGCCGGCTTTTGCCGACGCCCACACCCACTTCCTGGCCGGCTCGCAAGTGCTCGGTCAACCTGACCTGCTGGGCGCCACCGACCAAGCGACATTTGCGCAACGCATCGGCGCGGCGGTGAGCGCCAATCCGGGGCGCTGGATATTGGGCGGCACCTGGGATGAGCAGAGAATGGGCGGCACGCTGCCGACCCGTGCCTGGATCGACGCGGTCACGCCCAACACGCCCGTGGCGGTGCCACGCACCGACTTGCACAGCCTACTGCTCAATAGCGTGGCGCTGCGACTCGCCAACATCACGGCCAGCACGCCGGATACCCAGGGTGGCGTCATCGTGCGCGACGCGGACGGCAATCCCACCGGGATACTCAAGGACAACGCGCAGGAGCTCGTGAGGCGCGTCATCCCACCTCCTTCCGATGCGCAGGTCGATGAGACCTTGCGCGCGGGCATCCGCTACGCGCTGAGCAAAGGTGTGGCGCAGATCCACAACCCGGAGATACATTGGCAGGTATTTCACTCGCTGCGCCGCCTGCGGGTCGCGGGAGAGACAGGCGTGCGCTTTCGCGCGTTCGTGCCGATCGCCGACTGGGAGCGACTCGCTAAAATCGTGGCCGAAGAAGGCGCGGGCGATGACTGGGTCCGGTGGGGAGGCGTCAAGGCGCTGGCGGATGGCTCACTCGGCTCGCGTACGGCGAAATTTTACCAGCCCTACACCGACGCCCCGGGGGAAACGGGCATTTGGGTCATAGCTCCGCGCAAATTGCGCGAACTCGTGGCTGCAGCGGACAGCCATCACCTACAAGTAGCCGTGCACGCCATAGGGGACCACGCGATCGATACGACACTGGACGTATTCCAGACGGTAGCGGCTGCTCACGGGCCGAGGGATCGCCGCTTCCGAATGGAGCATGCGCAACACATCCGGCCCGCAAGCGTTGGCCGGTTCGTCCGCCAGGGCGTCATCGCATCGGTGCAGCCTTACCATGCCATCGATGACGGGCGCTGGGCGGTAAAGCGCATCGGTACCGGGCGACTCCCAGGGACTTACGCCTTCCGATCCCTGATCGAGTCGGGAGCACACGTCGCGCTCGGATCGGATTGGCCGGTCGCGCCCTTGGATCCGCTGACGGGCCTGAGCGCCGCAGTGCAGCGCCAGACGATCGATGGCCAGAATCCTTCCGGTTGGCTCCCAGAACAACGAATCTCGGTACTACAGGCGCTGGCGGGCTATACCGCCGGCGTGGCTTATGCGGGTTTCATGGAGTCACGGACCGGGCGTCTCGCCGAGAACTACTATGCCGATATCGCCATCCTGGACACGGACCTGCTGCACGTCGATCCCGCCAAGCTGCTGGACGCAAAGGTGCTGCAAACCTACGTCGGGGGCGCATTGCGATTCACCGCAGGTTGAGATTACGGCGCCGTCCCATCCACTCGGGAAATAGCGTTCGCCTGTTTTTAAGCGCCCGACGCACAATCACGCAGTTCTGCAGCGCGCCGGCACTCTGCCACGACTGTGCGCGCGACAAGTGGCCGCACCAATCCCATGAAATCGATTGCATGAGGGACCCGAAGGTGCCCTTGGCGCGGCGAAGCCGTGTGGCCATTGGTTCGGCCCCATTTACCCTACCCCAATTACCCGTTTGTTACCCGCCAAAGGCGTAGTGATAAGGAGCGAGCGCGATAAAGTGGCAGCAACGTGGATGGTCTTTCACTAGCACGACATTGCGCGCTCGGCGGGGCGGCAATTCGCAACGAGGGAACTATGAATACATCTAGTGTGGCGTACCGAAGTGCCGTAATTGCTGGGTGGGCGCTTGCCATCACAATGGGTTGGACGACGGCGCAAGCGGTCGAGGCGACGATTACGACTGTTGACAGGTCCGATCAAGATCTTCAGGAGGTCATCATACAGGCCGAACGGGCGGTTACCGCCACGAAGACCGATACGCCGCTGCTTGAGATCCCACAGTCCATAACCGTCGTGACTGCGCAACAAATCAGCGACCAGGGATCGCTCACCTTGCTGAGCGCTCTCCAATATACGTCGGGCGTTACCAATGCCGGCGACGACTCACGCGGCGATTTCAACATCCTGCGCGGATTCTTGGCGGTCGACTATCTCGATGGCCTCAAACGTGAGTTCGGCTTCGTCTACCTGCCGCGCAGCGAGGTATATGCGCTAGCACGCGCCGACGTATTGATGGGGCCATCGGCGGTGCTCTACGGCGCGGGTAGCTCAGGGGGTCTCGTTAACATGCAGTCTAAGCGGCCGGCTTTTAAATTCGGTGGCGAGGCAACGGCGAGCTACGGCACCTACGACCGCAAACAAACCCAGTTGGACGTCACCGGCCCGCTCGGCGACACTTTTGCAGGGCGACTCACCGGCGTGTACCGCAAGTCGGACATGCTGCTGCAATTTCAGCCCGACGACCGCAAACTCGTACAAGGGTCGGTCACATGGCGACCCGACGACAGGGCGAACGTTACTCTGATTGGCTTCTGGCAGCATGACGATACCGGCCCGGTCGCATACATGCCGCTTGCCGCTACGCTCTATGCCCCGCCGGGCCGCAGAATGGATCGCACCACGCTGCTGGGTGAGCCGAACTTCAACCACGGCCCGAAAGACGATAAGTGGCTGGAGCTGCTGATCAACTATGACTTTTCTGACGCCGTGAAGTTTCGCAGTGCGACACGCACCGAAAAAGATCACACCAAATACGGCGAAATCTATGGTTATTATTACCTCAACCCCCTCGATCCTTTCCTGGACGCCGATAACAGCGTCGTTCCACGCTCTCTGTTCGCACTGAATGCTGACTACAGCTCCTTGAGTTCAGACAACAGTCTTGAATTCGATTTCAAGACGGGTGCGGTCACGCACAAAGCGCTGGCAGGCATTGACTATTCGCATTTCCAGCAATTGTCCAGCCAGGCCTTTCAAGCGGCCACGCCAATCAACATCTACCAGCCCGTTTATGGAGCGCCGAACGTCGCAATCTTTGCGCCGCAGGTCCGACAAGTCCTAAACAGCACGGGCATCTATGGACAGGATCAAATCCGCCTGGAGGACAAGGCCTCACTCGTCCTGGGCGTCCGAAAAGATCATGTCAACGCCGAAAATACCGACACCCCGACAGAGGTTGACAACGCCACCACCTGGCGCGCCGCCGTGACGGTCTATCCCACAAAAACCCTGGCGCCGTATTTCAGCTACTCGGAGAACTTCCAGCCCGTCTCTGGTCTCAGTCAGTTCGGCGATCACTATCGACCGCTGGTCGGTAAGCAATACGAGCCGGGCATCAAGTGGCAGCCGGTCCGTGGCGCGATGATCAGGGCCGCCTACTACCATATTGTCGAGGATAACCACCTGGTGCCTGATCCGGCTAACCCGCTCAACTCGATTCAGGGCGGAAGCGTCACGTCAAAGGGATTCGAGTTTCAGGCGAACTACAACGTTGTAAAAGACCTCACATTCAGCTTCGCCTATACGCACAATACGACCCGTGTTTCGGGCCAGAATCACCAGCAAGACAACACGCCCCAGGACCTTGCGTCACTCTTTGCTACCAAGAGTCTTGTGATGTCCGATGGGGTAGGGCTGCGCCTTGGCGGCGGTGTGCGCCACGTCGGTGAGCAAGTCTCCGGAGATCCGACGTTCTTCCAAGTCGTCACACCCAGTTACACGGTGGTCGATGCAATGGCGGCGTTTGATTTCAAACAATGGACGTTGCAGGTCAATGCGGTCAACTTGTTCAATAAGTATTACTACGCGTCTTGCGACCAATATGGATCATGCGAAAACGGCGATGCCCGAACGATCAATGCCGCTGTGACGATCCACTTCTAACAAGACAAGGAGATTACGCAGGACGATGCGATTCGTCCCCACGGCGTGTCGCTCAGGGATTTGCCCGCGCGAACCGGCGAGGTCAATCCAAACACTGGGACGCTCTATTTGCCGACCGCAGGATTCAAGTTGTCAATAAGTCTGGCAACGTCAAGTCTCCCCCGGGAACGGTGCGCTGCCTGTGACAAAACTCTGATCGGGAGTTTGTGCGGCCGATCAGCCGGTAATGCAATGCTTCGGCCAGACGCTGGTGTTACCCCCGCGCCGCGGTAGTGTGAGGTCAGACAGTGCCGCTTTTACTTCGGTCCGTAGTGATAATGCACCGTGTTCCACGGTCACTTCGGGCGGCAGGACCATGTTAAGACGGCTGCATCGGATCCTCGGGCTCTCATTTGCCCTGTTTTGGTTGATTGAGGCGGGGACTGGTGTGGCGATCGAGGGCTGTTGGTGGCTAGACAATGCGGTGTATGGCGAACCGGCGACCTCCATTCGCCCAGAGGTAGTCGGGATCGGCGTTCGGAGCTTGTCTGCGGAAGCATCCTCCATATACTCAGCTTGGTCCGCAGGCACTGTTCCGGGCCAATTGAAGATCTACTACAAGGATCGAACCGGCAAAGACCGCGTTCGGCGCATCGGTCACGCGGGCGACCTCGTCTACGACGTAGATGCCGCGGACCTTTCCAGCATGGAAGGCGTATTGCGCGTGCTGGCGGACGCGCATGAAACACTCCTTGCCGGTTCATTCGGGATATGGATAACTGCCCTGTCCGGAGTGCTGCTATCCGTGAACCTGTCCATCGGTATGTGGATGGTGTGCCGCCGCCCGATAAGGCTCAAGGCGTTGTTCCTTTGGCGAGCAACGCCAACGCGCCTGGGTCGCGCGCTTCAGGCGCATCGGCTCGCGGGTGCCTGGGTAGTACTTCCGGCTTTGGCATTGGCGACCACGGGTGTAGCGCTGGCGCTGGGCTCCGCATTGGATTCACTCGGTTTAGGCAGAACGGGCACGCAGGTGGCTGCATATGAGGGTGCCGCCCGAGAACCGACACCGTCGCTTGCAGAGCCCTCCATAGAACACATCATTACGCAGGCCCTCGCCACAGCTTCCGGCAGTTCATTTTCTGCAATCACAATGCCCATCGCTCGGAATCCCTGGTACGAGGTACGCCTGCGCTCTTCCTCGGACGGGCGGGCGTTCTGGGGATCAAGGGTGGTCCGTGTCAGTCCACACGGTACTCCATTGCCCAGTATTGATAAGTCTCCGCTTGCAGCCGATAAGATATCGGCGATGTTTTACCCGATCCATACCGGACAGTTGGGCGGCATGTGGGGCCGGATCGCAGCCTTCGCTGCCGGCGTCCTCTTGTGCGTGACGGCGCTGCTTGGTGTGGTGCTATGGCGTAAGCGCAATGCAGATCGCCGCCCTGTTGCTTGATCGAGAATCCGGCGACTTTAAAGTGCGCCGCAGGGGAGACGTTGTTGGGAACATCAGCATTCTCACCGGAAATTGACCCTGAATTAGCTGGTCGGGCCGACAGGGCTTGTACGTGCGACCCTTAAGGCCCTAACGGACTCCGCACGCCGACAGCGCATACCTGATAGGAATGAACTGATTCCCCGCCGACCTTGACGGCTGCGCGACGGGTCCAGCAGCACTGGGGTAAACCGCTCTCACGCAGCCTGCTCATTGGTTTGGGAATCCTCGTGCAGCGGCACCAGTAATTCGAATTGCAGGCCGCGTCCAGATTCATTGTTGCGAGCGCTAATGCTGCCGCCCATAGCATGCATCGCGTTGGCGCACCAGTGCAGCCCCAGCCCGGAGTTGCTCGCTTGCGGCTTGGTGGAGTAACCCTTCTGGAATAGATGCGCCATCTTATCGGCAGAAACGCCGGGACCGTCATCCCTCACGATCAGCTTAAGGGCATCACCCATCGCGGTCGCCGCGACGCTCATGTCGAAGCGCAGTCGCACGTGCCCTACACCACTCTGAATTGCTGCCTCGGCGGAATTCTGGGCCAGATTGGCGACTACCTAAGCATGGTGCTAGGCAACCATAATGTCGCCTCAGCGGCGAGGTAGGATGACAGCTGCAGGTGTAGGTCCGGGTCATGAGGGCCTGCTGCTCGCACTGCAGATGGGAACTCACTGCATGTCAGTACGAGCGCTGTCGCGCTCGAGCGCTACGAAGCGCGGCAGGACCTGATGCTGCTCAATTTGCCATTGCGCGATGATCAGCACCGTGAACAGTAGTACCAGCAGTGCGGTAACTTTATCCGAACGTGGCCAAAGCACAGTACGCAATCTCGTCGGCAGGTGGAGCAGACATTGCAATGGCGCAATTTGGGCTACCATTAGGCGGGACGCATCGATTATGAGTACTGGCGAGATGAGCAGTGGAACTTGGGTCTCGGGGCCGAAATTGTCCGAGAAGCTGAGTCCTCGTAGGGAGCGCTTATGTTAAACCTGAAGTCCCGGTTGACCTTGACACCTCGGTTTGCGCGCCTCGGCTTGTGCGCCGCAGCCGTGCTTGCGCCCTGCTGCCTGCCTGGAACAGCGCTGGGTGAGAATGGCTCGACCTTTGCTAGCAATGCGCAGCACACCGGCAACTTCACGTCGAACCCGCGCGGCTCCGCGGTTTTGAATGCGATCCGCTGGCAGACGCCCAATGACACTACCGGCATCTTCAGTTTCGCTCATTACGGCTCGCCGATCGTCTCGGCGGCAAACACCGTGATTGTCCCCGTGCTCACGTCGGCAACCGGATTTCGAGTCGATCTTTTTGACGGCGCAAGCGCCACCGGCGCTGCGACACCGAAGTTCAGCCTGACAACTGACTACGTCCTACCCTCCCACAATTGGACGCCGACCTTTCAGCCGGTGCTCGCCAAGCATGTCAATTCTTCTACCGGCAAGCCCGTGCTGCGCTTGTATTACGCCGGAGCCGGCGGGACCATCTATTACCTGGACAATCCCGACTCGGCAACCGCCGGCGCTCGGGGTCACTTGGCCTTCTATGGACTGACCAGCTACCTTGGCAACCGGACTTTGTTCAACTCGAGCGTCTTTATCAACACGCCGATCACTGCCGACAGCCGGGGCAATATCTATTTCGGGTTTCGTGTCCAGGGTACCGCCCCGTCGCCGCTGAGCACGACCCAGAGCGGCTTTGCACGCATCACACCCGCGGGTGTCGGTTCGTATGTGCTAGCCGCAGTCGCCGCCGGCGATGCCAATGCGGCGTACGATTCGCACAATTCGGCTCCGGCGCTCAGCAACGACGAATCATTGCTTTACGTCGTCGTGAAGGGACCCTCGCAAACCAATGCCTATCTACTGGCGCTCGATGCCCGGACACTCGAGACGAGGTATAAATCGTACCTGCGCGACCCGCGCAGCGACGGCATCAACGATGCGGTCATACTCGACGACAGCACCGCCTCGCCGACCGTCGGACCGGACGGCGACGTGTATTTCGGGGTGTTCTCGAATCCCGACAACGGCTCGCGCGGCTTCTTGCTGCATTTCAACGCGACGCTGTCGACCGAAAAGATCCCCGGCGGTTTTGGCTGGGACTTTACTCCTGCGATAGTGCCGGCGAGCATGGTGCCCGAGTATATGGGGACCTCGGCCTACCTGCTCTTCTCGAAGTACAACAATTACGTGGATGGCGATGGCAACGGCGTAAACCGGATCGCACTCCTCGATCCGAACGCCGCGCAGATCGATCCGCACTCGAACGCCAGCAATCTGACTGAAATGCGTGAGTTCCTGACCGTCATCGGACCGACGCCCGATCCGACATTCCTTTCGCCGGCCTTCCCATATGCGCGGCGCGAGTGGTGCATCAACACGCCGGCGGTAGATCCGGCGACGAAGAGTATCCTCACGCCCAGTGAGGACGGCCATATCTACCGCTGGGACTTGACCAGCAACTCGCTGTCGCAGTCCATTACGCTTGGCGCCGGCGTTGGTGAGCCCTACGTGCCGACGATTGTTGGCCCAGACGGAACCGTGATTACGATGAACGGCGGCACGGTCTTTGGGCTCGGCCGAACGGCCGCCAAAGATGTCGTTACGATCAATTCGTCAAGTCCGGACGTCCGCACCGCCGTCGCGGGCCCGTTCTCTTTGACCGCGGCCGTCGGCGGCGCGAACACTTCCGGCAGCGTCACGGTCACGGATGCCTACTACCCGATCATGGCCAGCTATGCGCCGCCGATTACGTCGACGCTCGCCTCGCGGCAGCGACTCGTCGGCGGCCTCGCCGCCGTCACTGCGAAGCTCGCGGCGGGCACGCACTTCATCACGGCAACCCATGATCAGACCGGAACCAGCTCTACGCGAGTGCAGACGGTCCACAGCGCCGCAACGACGACCCGCATCAGCGTATCCCCCAGCGCCCCCGTGCGACGCGGCACTCCGTTGACGGTAACCGCTGGCGTAACCAGCGCGGCGGGCATCCCCACCGGTATGGTGACGTTCCTCGATATCAGCGTTCCGGCTGCCCCCGTGCTGCTTGCGCAACTGGGCCTCAACGCTCTGGGCACCGCTAGCTTTACCTCGTCCAGTCTTGCAGCAGGCACGCACACAATCGAGGCAATCTACGCGTCGGATGTGGTCAACGCGGCGAGTCATCACATAAAGAGCGTGATGATAAAAATAAAATAAGGGCCGGGCTTGAGCCGCCGGATCCCTGTTTCGTTGCTGCGCGCGGCGCTTGGCGCGCTGTTGGCCGCACTGGCTCCGCTCGCCTCGAGGAGTTCACCGGGCGACAGATTGGTGCAGGATTTCGTCGGCACGCCGCTGGCCGCTCAGGCAGGGCCGGTCGCCGCGCTGCGCGCGCTGCAGGCTCACGGCGACGCGCGGCTGCCGTATGAAGGTCCGCAGGGCTATCTCGCGTCCTTGCTGAGGTCTCTGCACGTGCCGGTATCGTCGCAGACGCTGGTCTTTTCCAAGACCAGTTCGCAGGTTGATCTAATCAGCTCAAAGACGCCACGGGCCGTGTATTTCACGGACGACGTCTACGTGGCGTGGGTTCCGTCCA
>JBBQTF010000044.1:0-21082 GCA_038234675.1 Steroidobacterales bacterium | reverse complement strand
GCGGCCGCCGAATCCCCGGCGCCAGGCTTGGATTCGGCATGAAGGTACCCCGTTCTCTGCAACCTCTGATCGATGATGGGATCATCGACTCGGTCGTCCGACGCCTGCGCAGCGGCAAGGAGGCCTCGGTGTTCATCGTGGAGCGAGGCGGCGAGCTGCGTTGTGCCAAGGTCTACAAGGAGGCCGAGCATCGCGGCTTCCACCGGCTGGCCGAATACCAGGAAGGGCGAAAAGTGCGCGGCAGCCGTGACGCGCGCGCCTTGCGCAACAGAGGTCGCCACGGACGGGAGCTGCAGGAAGCGCAGTGGAAGAACGCCGAGGTGCAGGCGCTGTACACCCTGGATCGAGCCGGCGTGCGCGTGCCAAAACCTTACGGCGTATTCGACGGCGTGCTGTTGATGGAATTAGTGGCCGACGAACACGGCCGCCCCGCGCCACGCTTGAGCGACCTGGAGATTGCACCCGAGCAGGCGCGACTCTGGCACAGTTTTTTGATCTCTCAGGTGGTGCGGATGCTCGGCGCGGGGCTCATCCACGGCGACCTGTCGGAATTCAATGTGCTCGTGGACCCGGGTGGGCCGGTCATCATCGATCTGCCACAGGCCGTCAATGCTTCGGGCAACAACAATGCCTTCCGGATGCTGGAGCGCGACGTCAATAACCTGCGCGAGACCTTCAGTCGCAGCGCCCCGGAGCTGCTCGAGACACACTACGCGCACGAGATTTGGGCGCTCTACGGCGTGGGCGAACTCACGCCGGCCTCGGTGTTGACAGGGAAGTTCACCTTTGATGAAACGGCGGCGGACGTCGAGGGTGTGCTGGCGCATATCGAGGACGAGCGGCGCGAGGCCGAGGAGAGAGAGCGGCGTCTGATGGAGGCCGTGGGTTAGCAGGGCTGTAGCGCGCCTTGCGCCATTTGCCGTTACCTCTAGCCCTGGGAGGCGAACCGCGCCTTCACTTGATCCATCATCGCCTTGAACCTGGGCTCTTCGCGCACAGGGTCAAAATCGGTGTCGGCCTCCATCCAACTCATCATGCCCGGCGAAAGCTTTGAGGCCACGTCGGCCAAGGTCTCCAAGGTGAGATCGATTTCACCGATCGAGGCCAGCGCACAAGCCAGGTTGTAATGCAGGTTGACGTTATCCGGATCGACCAGCCGGGCCCTGGTCGCCCATTCTTTGGCCCGTTCGATCTCCTTTAACGCTGCGAGCATGCAAGCGCCAATTCCGATCGCGCGGCTATGGCCGGGGTCGGACGCGACGATCTTCTCGATGCGGCTGAGGGCTGTGCGCGCCGCGCTTCGCATGCTCTCTTCGTCGCCCCTGCCTTTGTGGCACTGCGAAACGAAGCAGGCGGCCGTAAAGTCGGATTCCATCGCCGCAGCCGCGCGCTCGAAATGCCCGATGGCATCGTCGTAGCGCCGTAGTCCCAGCAGACATAATCCCGCGATTCGGTTCCCAACGTACGAATCGGGCTCGAGCTGCAACCCCCTCAGGCACGAGGCGAAGCCTTCCTCGAAGCGTCCCTTGCTGCGTAGCGCAGCGCCCATCGCCGCGTGCGAGTCGGCCAGACCCGGATCGAGGCGAAGTGCCGCGTCAGCAGCTCTTGTGCCGTCGTCGCCGGAGTCGCCCAGCCAGAACATGTTCCACTGCGCCAGGGCAAGAGTCGCCCAGGCCTGCGCATAGTTCGGATCGATCTGGACCACGCGATTGCAGATGCGAACCACTATTTCGTTGTTCTTCTCGTTATCCAGAAGCCAGAACTGACGCGCCATCAGGTAGAGCTTGTAGGCCTCCGTGTTGGTGGTGGAGCGTTGCCCGAGTGCCTGCTTTTCTTCCGGGAGCAGTGTCAGTTTCAGGGCGGACACGATCGCTTTGGAAATTTCATCCTGCAGCGCGAAAATGTCATTCAAGTCGCGGTCATACCGCTCGCCCCAGAGTTGAGCGTCGTTGGCCGCGCCGATCAGCTGAGCCGTGATCCGCACCCGTGCGCCGGCCTTTCTCACACTGCCGACCAGGACGTAGGATGCCCTGGTCTGTCGCGCAATTTGAGCGACGGCGGTGGTTGAGCCCTTGAAGGAGAACGCCGTATTGCGCGAGACGATGGAGAGGGCCGAGACTTTTCCCAGATCGGTGATGATGTCCTCGGTGATGCCATCGCTAAAATATTCCTGCTCCGGATCACCGCTCATGTTGGCGAAGGGAAGCACGCAAATCGCGACGGCGGGGTGCTTGTCCTTCGCGGCTTGCGCGGCCGTTTTATTCGCCGATAGTTTCAGTTTTGCTTGCAGCGCTGCGCAGAGCGCTTTGAAAGGTGCACTCGCCTGGTTTCCTTCCCAACCATCCAGTTCGGTGGTGTGGATTGCGCGCACGTCGATCGGCAAGCGCGCGTTTTCGAAACGAATCGGCACCAGCACGCCGCGATCGGCGGCGTCACGCGCCTCGCCTTTTACCCAGCGCGAGTCCACCGAGGAGCGTGTCCACACGACAACCACCGCGCGAGCGGCTTCCAGTTCGGCGCCGATCAACGCATCGAACTCGTCCCCGGGCGTGATTTCCGGGTCCCACCAGACTGACCACCCCTGTGCCTCCAGCGCCGCGACCAGGGGCACAACGCGCGCCTTATCGGTTCGCGAATAGGATACAAAAATATCTGCCACTGAGCTTGCCCGCACTTTTTTTTTGGACGGTCAGACTAACATAGGTCGTGCGTGTGGGACCGGAACCAAAACTGCTCCCGGTCGCGTGATAATGTATTGGCCGGTTCAGTGGCCCAGCGCAAAGGTCCAGGCTGCGACGATACAGCTCAGCGCTGCCAGGCCGGCCGCCCATTGCGGCACTCGTTCAAGAACGCGTCCTACGTTCGCAAATCCTGCCGTGGCGCCGAGCAGGCATCCGACCGTAAAGCCCAGCAGGTGCGCGACAATGTCGGTGCCCTCGCCCGCCGTACCCAGCCAGCCCAGCAACACCGTGCCTGCCACAAGCGGCGCCCATCGTTTCGCCCAGCTCTGAGGAAGCGGCAGGCGGATCTGCCAGGAATGCGCGGCCATCAGGCCAAGCGCGGTGAATACCGCCGTCGATGCGCCCACTGAGCGATAGCTCGCCGGCGCCCATTGGGCTTCGAGCCCGTTGGCCAGTGCCGCCCCTGTGACGATCAGGAGCCATGCGGTGCCAACACCCAGCTGGCGCGCGGCCAGGATCCCAAACCAAATCCCACCGCCCATATTGGCAAACAGATGCTGGGCGCTCACATGGAGCGTGAGTGCGGTCCACGGCCGCCACCACTCACCGCTTTGTACGCGCGCGGCGTCCAGTGCGCCGATCTCGAAGGCGTCCGGTCTCCAAATACCGTTGGAGATCGCAAGTGCCACGATCAGCAGCACCACGGCGTAGAGCAGGGCACCGATCCAGGCGTGGGCGTGCATAGGGGGCGCCGCGGGCGGCGGCGGTGCCGGCACGTTTTCCAGCTTGTACTGATGAAGATGCGCAAGGGCGCGCAACGCCTCGTGCGGGTGGACGCCAAGGATCCAATCCGCGCCGTCGGTTTGGATCGCGCTTGGGATATCAAGGGCGGTGAGCACCAGCGCTCGATCCTCACAGCTCGCGCGCCCTGCGGATCGAAACACCTCCTGAAAATCTGCGGTATCGGCGCTGGCACTCACGGCGCTGATGGTGCCGTGGCCGTTTCCAGATGAGTGCTGGCTTCGAGCCACGCCGCCTCGGTCTCGGCGCTTTGCTGTTCCAGTTCTTTTTGCCGTTCCAGCATCGCCTGGAGCTTGGTTCGCGCCGGGGGCAGATACAGTTCCGGCGCCGCCAGCTCCCGCTCCAGTTCGGCGCGCTCGCGCGAGAGCTTCTCGAGTTTTTGTTCCTGCTTGTGCACGCTGGCTCTCAAGGGTCCCAGGCGGTTGCGCTGCGCCGCCTCCTCGCGCCGGCGTTGCTTGCGTTGCTCGGCGCTCTCGGACACGGACGCGGCCTGTCGGACCGGTGCGCTTAAGTCCGGCGTGCGGCCGCTGTTGATCGCGCGCACCGGCCCTCCGGTGGCCAACCAGTTGGCGTAGTCTTCAAGGTCCCCGTCAAAGGGTACGGCGCGCCCGTCGTGCACTACGATCAGCTCATCGGCGACGGTGTTGAGCAGGTGCCGATCGTGCGAGACCAGTACGACAGCGCCCGAGAACTCCTGCAGCGCGACGCTCAAGGCCTGGCGCATCTCCAGGTCCAGATGGTTGGTGGGTTCATCAAGCAACAACAGGTTCGGTCGCTGGTAGGTCACCAGCGCCAGCACCAGGCGCGCCTTCTCGCCACCGGAGAAGGGTTCCACGGCTTCGAATACCCGACCGCCCCGAAACCCGAAGGTGGCCAGGTAATCGCGCAGCTCCGCTTCCGTCTGGCGCTTGGCGCGCGCCCCGCCGGTGCGTCGCAGGTTCTCGAGCGCGGATTCATCCGCCTTGAGCTGTTCGAGATGATGCTGCGCAAAGTAGCCGATGTTAAGGTCGCGCGCCTCGGTGCGGGTGCCGCTCTGGGCCACGAGTTCTCCGGCCAGCAACTTCATGCAGGTGGACTTTCCGGCACCGTTCCGTCCGAGCAGCGCCAGGCGGTCACCGGGCATGATCGTAAACTTGACGTGCCGCAGCAGCGCTCGGCCGCCATAGCCCACGCTCTGATCGTCAATCGCCAGCAATGGCCGCGGCAGCTTGGCCGGTTCAGCGAAGGCGAACTCAAAAGCGGCCGAATCCACGTGTGCCGGTGCGATGCGCTGCATCCGCTCGAGCGCCTTGAGGCGGCTTTGCGCCTGGCGCGCCTTGGTGGCCTGGGCGCGGAAGCGCTCCACGAAGGATTCCATGTGCCGAATCTCGCGCTGCTGACGCACGTAGAGCGCCGATTGCTCGGCCAGTTCGGCGGCACGCTGCGCCTCAAAGGCCGAGTAGTTGCCGCGGTAAGCGTGCGCCTGCTCGTGCTCGATGTTGACGATGCGATTGCAGACCCGGTCCAGGAACTCCCGATCGTGCGCGATCAGCAGCAGCGTGCCCGGATAAGCGCGCAGCCAGGTCTCAAGCCACAGGATGGCGTCGATATCCAGATGGTTGGTCGGTTCATCGAGCAGCAGCAGGTCTGAGCGGCTCATGAGTGCGCGCGCCACGTTGATGCGAACGCGCCAGCCGCCCGAGAAGGTGCGGATCGGGCGCTCATCTTCGGTGTGATCAAAGCCCAGTCCGTGCATCAGCTGGGCGGCGCGCGCGCGCGCGTCGTAGCCGCCCACCTCGGCGTACCGTGCGTGCAGCGTGCCCAGCAGCGCGCCCTCGTCGCGCTCGGTGGCGAGCGCCATTTCTGCCTCGATCGCGCGCAGTTCCGGATCCCCATCAAGCACGAACTCGATCGCCGGCTGGTCGGTGGCCTCGATATCCTGGGAAACGTGCGCCATGACGAGATTGCCGGGCATCTCAAAATTGCCGGCGTCCTGATGCACGGTTCCGCGCACCAGCTCCAGGAGCGTGGACTTGCCACTGCCGTTCTCCCCGGTGATGCCGATCTTCTCGCCCCGGAACAGGTTGAAGGTCGCCCCGGAAAAAAGCAGGCGCGGGCCGCGACGTATCGCGATTTCAGTGAAATTAAGCATGTCGGCTTTAGTGTGGCACGGACCGGCGGCGCGCTAATAGTTCCAGCGCACGCTCGCGGTGGCCGTGAACGGCAGTAAGCCCAGTGGCTCGACGCTGATCCCGGCCTCAGGAGCCACAAGCTCGCTGCAACAGCGGTTGTCATGATCCAGGGCGTTGGTGATATCCAGAGCCCACAGCACTTCGCCGCGGGTCAACGGCACCCGGTAGCCCGAGCGCAGATCGAGGGAAGCGTAATAGGGCCAGCGCGTGCTGTTTCGCGAAGCGAGCATCGGCTCCCCGGCGGCGTCGTAGAGCAGCCGCGTGGTGGGCCAGCCGGTGTGAGCGGTAAACGCCGTGCCCAGGGACCAGCGATCGTGCCGCCAGGCGAGTGCGGCATTGACGCTGTGCGCCTGGTCCCAGCTGCGCAGGTAATCGACGCCACCGAGCTCGTCACTCGCGTGCGACCAGCTGTAATTGAGCTGCCAGCTCCAGACGCTGGCGCTGTAGCGCGCGGAGACCTCCACTCCGCGCAGTTCCGCGCTGTCGGGACTGATCTGCACCCGGTCGGGTGCGAGTTCAGGGAGGATCGAGAGCGGATTGAGTTCATTTTCATAGCGCGGCCGCGGCGCGATTTGCGTTTTCTGGTACAGCTCTGCGCGCCAGGCGATGGCGCGCCGGTCCAGGTGCTCGAGGCCAAGGATGGCGTGATCCGAGCTTTGCGCGCGCGCAAAGCCCACTTCACCGTCTTCGACGTGCAGTTCCTCCACGCTGTCGGGCTGGTGGAACCGGCCCCAGCTGGCCCGCAGCCGGGTGCGCTCACCCAGCTCGTAGCTGAGCATGAAACGCGGATCCCACAGCCAGGTGTTTTCAAGACCCAGCCCCGAAATGCGCTGCACCCGCACGCCCCATTCACCGGTGACCCGTTCCCCGATCCGCGCCCGATCGGCGAAGTACAGCGCGGCATCACGGCGGTAAGGGGAAATGACCGTGTCGAGGCTGGAAGCCGGGGACTTACCGTACAGTTGCGCAATCTCCGGGGCCAGCACCCGGGCGCTCTGGTAGGAATAATCGGCATCACCGGCGTGCCACTCACCCCCGAATTCCACCGTGTGCCAGTCGCTGAGCGTGCCGTGAATCTGCCAGCGGACATTCCAAAGATCCGAATGACGTTCATCCGACACCCGCCCGACAACGACATTGGGGTTATTGACCCGGCCCTCCCGAAGCGAGTGCAGCGAGCTGTAGCCCACCCAGCCTTGGGCTCGCCATTGTTCGTTGACCTGTTGCTCACCGTGCAGCCAAAGGTAGGAGCTGCGACTGCTCAGGTGGGCGAATTCGCCGCTGGTCGTATCCATCATCGCCAGTTCGTCCTGCGACCACAGCGCCTCGGCGCTGAGCATGGTCGATGGGGCCGGATGCCAGCGCAGCTTGGCCATTCCGTCCGCGAAGGTCGGCGACTGCACGTCGGTCGCCAGGCGGCTCATCAGATTGTCCAGGCGGCCCGTGCGCGCGGCCACGAGACCATCCAGCCCGTGAGTCTCGCTGATCGGGCCCGACGCACGCGCGCCCACGCTCATGTTGCTCGCGCTCAGCGAGGAGTGGAACTGATCTTCGGGATCTAGGGTGCTTAAGTCCACCACGCCGCTCATGCGCCCCCCGTAGCGCACTGGAAAACCGCCGGTGTAGGCCTCGATCGTGGAAATCAGCGACGCGTCGAAGGAGCTGAAAGGTGCCTGCTGGCCGGGCACGTGGAAGGCCTGGAGCACCGGAAACCCATCGACTAAGAACAGCACTTCATCGCTACTGCCGCCGCGCACGTTGAGCCGCGCTGATTCACCGTTGCTGGTGATGCCCGGGAGCCGCGCCACCACGCGCAAGGGGTCATCGGCGTACTTGGGCTGGTCGGCAATATCACCGCTGCCCAGATTGTGCGCCCCGTCTTCACTCGCCAGCGTATAGCGACTGGCGGCGATCGTGATCTGATCGAGCACCGCCGTGGCTTTTGGCGGGCTGGCGGCGGCGGCCTGCGCCTGGGCGGGCCCCGCCGTGCGATCCAGGCGCGCCACGGCAAAGACGCCCGGAGCGACATTTTTCAGCCCGAGTCCAAAAGGCTGCAAGAGCTGTCGGGCGAGTTCCTGCGGAGCTCCGGGATGGGGCTCGGCGCTGACCACAAGCGCGTCGGGCACCAGTTCGGTGCTGAAGATGATGGAAAATCCGGGGCCGTGCAGCCCATTGAGGGCCTCGGCGAGCGAACGCCCGGTGAGACCTGAGGCCCACACGGGCGCGCCCAGGTTCAGCGCCAGCAGCGCCGCCACCAAACTTCGTCCAAATACCGCGATTGATACGGGGCCCCGGAGCGGTCTAATCATGACGAGCGCAGTACTTCAAGGTTCTTCTGGAGACATTATGACGATACGCACCGCGCCTGATCCCTTCACTGGACGGCGCGCACCGGGCGGAGCTGAGGCGGCACCGCTCATCGGCTCATGGCCGCCGATAATCCAGGCATGCCGCGTTTGGGCCCCGGCGGCAGGGCGCGACTTTGATCAACCCTCCGACTCGCTCCCCTAAGCATGACAGATCGCGAGGAAGATCGGCGTCGGGTGCGGGCACTGCTGGCAGGCGACACGGCCGCATTCGACGCATTTTTTAATGATTACTTTCCAAGGCTCTATCGGTACGTGCTGCCGCGCGTGGAATTTTCCATCCCCGACGCCCAGGACATCTGCCAGGAAACGTTGCTGCGCGCGCTGCGGCGGCTGTCCACCTACCGGGGCGAGGCGGCGCTCTACAGCTGGGTTTGCCAGATTGGCGCCAACCAGGTTTCTGATTTCTGGCAAAAACGGCGGCGCGACGGGGCGCACGTGGTGTTTGCCGAGGACGATCCGAACGTGCTGGCGGTGCTGGCGACCTTGCAGTCGGCCGAAGCCGACAGCCCCGAATCTCACCGCTACAACACGGAAATCCCGCGCCTGGTGCAGGCGACCCTGGACAATTTGCCGGCCCGCTTCGCCGATGCGCTCGAATGGAAGTATCTGGATGGCCTAAGCGTCGCGGACATCTCCTTTCGCCTGGGCGTATCGACCGCGGCGGCACAGTCCGTGCTGCAGCGCGCGCGCGCGGCGTTTCGCGAAGCCTTCACGGCCTTAGGTGATGTGGCCGTTCCTGACTTGGTAAGCCCCAATGCCCTACGTGACCCTGAGGTCTAAGACCATGACAGCCGAAGATGACCAGGCGCTCGAAGCTTTACTGCGCTGGGCGGGGCGCCGGCCCATGCCCCCGCCCGAAACGGCCACCGCGGTCTATCAGCACGCGCGCCAGGCCTGGCTCGCACAGGTGCGGCGGCGCAAGCTCGTGCTGCGCGGATGGGCCTGGGCCGCGGGCCTGGGGGCCATCCTCATGGCGGCCTGGGGGGGCGCGCATCTGTACCCGCGCCAGGTCATGGCCACCATCGCGCCGGGCCAGGCCGCGTGGATCAGGCATACCTTCTGGCATCCGTTCGCCGGAACACGCGCGGGCGAACTCTTTGAGGGCGACGCGGTGCAGACCGGTGCCGAGGGCGCCACCTTGGAGCGTGGTGATGGCACCGAGCTGAGGATGTCGCGCAACACGCACGTGTCATTTGACTCGGCCAGCACCATCAGGCTCGGGCGAGGAGGCTTGTACGTCCAGACCCACGACGTGCAAAGCAACCGCAACCTGGTCGTGAGCACCGACTTGGGGAACGTCGAGCATCTGGGCACCCAGTTTCTGGTCGAACGAGGAAACGAGGCCATGGTGACCGCCGTGCGCGACGGCCGGGTGCTCGTGCACTACCTCAACCGCCCGGCGGTCGAATTGCAGAACGGTGAGGCCGCCAGCGTCGATCCGCACGGCCAGTTGAAGCGCTGGGACTTAAGCATCTTTGACAGCGTCTGGGACTGGAGCGATGCACTCGCCACGCCCTTGCCCATCGAGGGCCAGTCGCTGTATGCGGTGTTGACTTCGATCGCGCAGCGCTCAGGGCTGGTGCTGCGATTTTCGACACCGGCTGCCGAGGCTGAGGCGCGCGGCCTGGCGCTGCACGGCGCCCCGCTGGCGTTGCAACCTCGCGATGCGATGCCTGCCGTGCTGGCCACGACCACGCTGACCGGCACCACCGTGAATCGCGAAATCCTCATAAGCGCGCGCTAACTTTGCGGGGCTTGCACGGACTCGAATTAAAGAGCGCGATCCGTTGGTCGCTAGCGAAGAGGACGGACCCGCACAGCCCCAACGCCAGGCCGGTCGCAGTGCTTAGAACGAGCGGATCTTAGCCGGCATGTCCAAGAGCACAGGGCCGGCCCCGCCCCGGGGCCCAGACAGCTTTCGCTGCGGGCGTTTCGCTCCTCGATCACCACAAAAAGCGAAAAAGCCGTCGATTAAAATTCATCGCGCTTCGCTGTCGCCCTATGTGTGATGTGCACCCGGTTCGACGTGCGTATCCGCTTTGGGCCCCAGGAAGCGTCGCACCGAGACGAACAGCACCGGCACGAACAGCACGCCGAACACGGTGCCGGCGATCATGCCGCCGAATATTCCGGTGCCGATCGCGCGTTGCGCTCCGGCGCCGGCGCCATGGGCCAGCGCCAGCGGCAGCACGCCGAACCCAAAGGCGAGCGAGGTCATCACGATGGGCCGCAGTCGATCGCGCACCGCGTGCATCGTGGACTCGATGACGCCCATGCCTGCGTCCATGTTGAGCTTAGCGAACTCCACGATCAGGATCGCGTTCTTGCTGGCCAGGCCGATCGTGGTCAGCATGCCGACCTGGAAGTACACATCGCGTTCCAGTCCCCGCAGCGCCGTGGCGAGCACCGCGCCGATGATGCCCAAGGGCACGGCCATCAGGATCGGAATGGGCATGATCCAGCTCTCGTACAAGGCGGCGAGCGCCAGAAAAACGATGATCACCGACATCGTGTACAGGATCGGGGTCTGCGCGCCGGCGGCGCGCTCCTGATAGGACTGGCCGGTCCAGTCCACGTGAAAACCGGCCGGCAGCTTCGCAACGATCTGCTCGATCGCTTGCATCGCCGCCCCCGAGGACACGCCGTGGGCGGCCTCGCCGCTGATCTGGACCGCGGGCACGCCGTTAAAGCGCTCCAGTTGCGGGGAGCCGAACTCCCAGTGCGAGGTGGAAAAGGCCGACACCGGCACCATCTCCCCCGCTCCACTGCGCACGTACCAGCGATTAAAGTCGGTCGGTTGCATGCGGTACGGCGCATCGGCCTGCACGTAGACGCGCTTTAATTTTCCCCGATCGATAAAGTCGTCGATGTAGCGCCCGCCCCAAGCCAATGCCAGAGTCTCATTCACCGCATCCATGGACACGCCCAGCGCGCTGGCCCGATCGGCGTCGATGTCGAGCCGATACTGGGGAGAGTCTTCCGAGCCCCCCGGCCTCATGCCGGTGAGGCGCTTGTCCTGCGCCGCCATGCCAAGCAGCTGGTTTCGCGCGGCAATCAGCGCCTCGTGCCCCTTGCCCGCCTCATCCTTGAGGTAAAAGTCAAAGCCGGCGGAGGTCCCCAGCTCGGTGACGGCGGGCGGCACGATCGGGAACACCAGACCGTCCTTGATCTGCATGAACGGCCCAAAGGCGCGGCCGGCCAACGCCGAAACGCTCTGGTCGGCGTGCGGACGTTTGGACCAGTCCTTGAGCAGAATAAATCCAATGCCGGCGTTCTGGCCCGAGCCCGAGAAGCTAAAGCCCTGAACGGTGAATACCGAGTCGACGATCTTATGTTCGGTCTTGCGAAAATGTTGCTGCACCTTGTCGAGCACCTGGTTGGTGCGGATCGCGGTCGCGCCCACCGGGGCCTGCACGAACACCATCATCCAGCCCTGGTCCTCGGCCGGCAGGAACGAGGTGGGAAGCCGTATGAACAGCAGGCCCATCAGCGCCGCGAGTCCGGTGTAGATCAGCATGTTGCGCCCGATGTGCTTGAGCATGCGCTCGACGGTGTGCTGATAGGCGAGATTGAGCCGCGAGTACAGGCGGTTAAACCCGGAAAAAAACAACGCCATCGGCGAACGGCCCTGCTTTTTCTGTGCCGGACGAAGCAGCGTGACGCACAGGGCCGGGGTCAGCGTCAACGCAATGATGACCGAGAGCACCATGGCCGCGACGATCGTGATCGAGAACTGCCGGTAGATCACGCCGGTCGAGCCGGTCAGAAAGGCCATCGGGATGAACACCGCCGTGAGCACCGTGCCGATGCCCACCAGCGCGCCGGTGATCTGGTCCATGGACTTGCGCGTGGCTTCGAGCGGGGAGAGTTTTTCCTCGTCCATCAGCCGCTCGACGTTTTCCACCACCACGATCGCATCATCGACCAGCAACCCGATTGCCAGCACCACGGCGAACATGGTGAGCATGTTGATCGAAAATCCAAACGCCAGCAGCACCGGGAAGGTGCCCAGCAGCACCACCGGCACGGCGATCGTGGGAATCAGCGTCGCCCGGATGTTCTGCAGGAACAGGTACATCACCAGGAACACCAGCACGACCGCCTCGAGCAGCGTCTTGACCACCTCATGGATCGACACGCGTACGTACGGGGTCGTATCGAAGGGCACGAAGTCCTTGAGGCTGCGCGGAAACTGCGGTCGCAACTCATCGAGGCGGGCCTTGATGCGATCGGCCGTGTCCAGCGCGTTGGCGCCCGCCGCGAGCGACACCCCAAAGCCGGTGGAGGGCCGCTCGTTATAGACCACCGAGAAGGTGTAATCGCCCGCCCCCATCTCGGTGCGGGCCACATCGCGCAGGCGCAGTGCCGCGCCGTTGGCGGCGCCCCGCACGATCACGTTGCCGAATTCTTCCGGGGTGTGGAGCCGGCCGCGCGCCGTCACCGTGGCATTGAGGTCCTGATTCTTCACCTGCGGCATGCCGCCGAGCTGCCCGACGGAAAATTGCGCGTTCTGGGCCCGCACCGCGGCCACCACATCGCCCGGCGTGAGCGAATACGCGCGCAGCTTGTCAGGATCGAGCCAGATGCGCATCGCATAGGTGGAGCCGTATTCCTGGACCCGCGCGACGCCCTCGACCAGCTTGATTTGGTTGGCGACGTTGGTCGAGACGTAGTCGGACATGTCCGTCTCGGTGAGTGAGCCGTCCTCGGAATAGAAGCCAATCGCCATCAGGTTGGAATTGATGATCTTGTTGACCGTGATGCCCTGCTGCTGGACGATCTGGGGCAGCAGCGGCACGACGGCCTGCAGGCGGTTTTGCACCTGCACCTGGGCGATGTCCGGGTTGGTGTTGGTGACGAAGGTCAGCGTGATATTGACCGAGCCGTCCGAGGTGCTGCTCGAGGCCATGTAGATCAGCCCGTCGAGCGCGCTCATGTTCTGCTCGATGACCTGGGTCACCGAATCCTCTACGGTCTTGGCGTCCGCCCCCGGGTAACTCGCGTTGATCGCGATGGCCGGAGGCGCGATCGTCGGGTAGGGCGTGAGGGGCAGACGGCGGATCGCAATCAGGCCACCGAGTGAGAGCATGATCGCCATGACCCAGGCGAAGATCGGCCGATCGATGAAAAAACGCGACATGAGCCTTTTCTCGCCTTACTTCGCGTCTGCGGCGGGCGGCGCTGCCGGTCCCGGCGGCGCTGCGGCCGCTGCAGGCACGGACTCTTCGCTCGCCTGCACCGGCATGCCCGGCCCGATCTTCTGCAGACCCTCGACGATCACGCGATCCCCGGCCGAGAGTCCGGAGGTGACGAGCCACTGATCGCCCACCGCCCGGGTGGTGGTGACGTTTCGCATCGCGGTCTTGCCATCCGCTCCGAGGACCATCGCGGTCGCGACGCCCTTCGGGTCGCGGGTGATCCCGCGCTGCGGGGCCAGCAGGGCGTTATTGAGCACCCCTTCGCTGATCGTGGCGCGCACGTACATGCCCGGCAGCAGCAAACTCTTAGGATTGGGCACCAGCACGCGCAGCAGGAAGCTGCCGGTGCCCGGCTCGACCGTCACGTCGCTGAACTGGAGCTGGCCGGGCTCCGGATAAGCGCTCCCATCCTCCATCGTGATGCGCACCTCGCGGCTCTCATTCCCGTGCCCGCCGGCGGAAAGCTCCTGCTGGAGCTGCAGCCACTCGGCGCTCGATTGCGTCACGTCGACATAGACGGTGTCCAGTTGCTGCACTTTGGCGAGCGCTTCGGCCTGGTTGGCGACCACCAGCGCGCCTTGCGTGACCGCAGACTTGCCGATGCGCCCGGCGATCGGTGCACTGATGTGCGCGTAGGCCAGGTTGATGCGCGCCGCATCCCAGGCCGCCTCGGCGGAGGCGAGATCGGCCTGGGCCTGGTGAAAGCCCGCTTGCAGGTTGTCGTTATCCTGCACGCTGATCATGTGCGTCTGCACGAGGTTGGCCGCGCGCTGCGCGCTGTTCTTGGCGCTTTCCAGTCCCGCCTGTGCTCTCATGTGCGCGGCCTCCGCACTGCGCTCGGCCGCTCGATACACCGCATCATCCAGCAAATAGAGGACCTGGCCGGCCTTGACCAGGCTCCCTTCCGTGAACAACTGACGTTTGACGATGCCGCTGACCTGCGGACGCACTTCGGCCACCAGATGCGCGCTCACCAATCCGGGCAGTTCGCGCTTTAAGTCCACCGAGCCGGACTTGAGGGTGACGACCGTGACCGATTGGGGGGGCATGCCCCCTTGCCCCGGTCCTCCCTTCTGGCCGCAGGCGCTAAGACCCAGAACAACAGCGGTGCACAGGGCCACCGGCAAGGCGGCGCGGAAGAGACTGGGACGCATGATCGACAACCTTGGAATCGGGTGAAGGGCCTTAAGGCCTTAAGCCGCCTATGATCCCCTGAAAGGCCGGTGAGGGTAAAGGCAGGTAAGGATTTTCTGCCGGCGGCCGGTCCGTCACTGCATCGACAGTTCCAGGCGAACTTTGCCCTCGTTCGCGCTGACCTTGCCCTTCTTGGTGACGAAGACCCGCCCCGGCTCCAATCCGGTATCGGTCAGCAAGGCGTGCTGGACGGCCGCCGAGCGCTGCTGCGCCAGGATGTCGAGCGCCTCATCGGTCACGTTTAAGTGCGCATGAGCCGCGTTCTTCAGAAACTCGATCGCGGCGGCCTCGCGCATCGCCTGGGCCTCGGATCGCGAGGTGCCCTCGGGGGCGGCGACCGGTTCAGGGAGCTTGGGCGCCGCGCCGCCTTGTTTTTCGAGCAGCGCTGTAAGGATATCGATTTGTTGCCTGGGTTTTAGTGTCGAAAGCGCCGGCAACGCCGATGAGTCACCCTCCTTGCGGCGCAGCTGCGCGGCGAGGGCCGCGTTGACCTGCTCCTGGTAACGCCGCTCGATCAGCCCGGGCCGATCCAGTTCCGGGACCACCCCGGCCGGCACTTCGAGCCGGATGCCCGGCTTTTGCACCAGTGCCTTGGCCAATGTGCCCAGCGCGAGGGCGGAGGGCGGCTCGAGCGCGGCGCTACCGGGGGCAAAGTTGACGAACTGCGCTTCCTCGGCGCCTTTAAATAATGAACCGAGAAATTTGAACGGCGCGCTCACCGCCTTGACGATCAGGTTCTTGATGATCTGCCAGACGATCGGACCCATGCGGAACGTCGGATCATCGAGCGTCCCGCTCACCGGCACGTCCAGATTGATGACGCCGTGGCTGTCCTTCAGGAGCCAGGTGGCGAACTTGACCGGCAAGGTGGCCTCGCCCTTGTTCGGCGAGGGAGGCCCCCACTCGAGCTGCTCGATGCGGATGTTGTGCGAGGCGTTGAGCCGGCGATCCTGGATCCGGTAACGCAGGTCCGTGAACAGCTTGCCGTTGGCGATGCTGTAGCCGGCAAATTTTCCCGAATAAGGATTAAAGACCGGGAGCGCGATGTTCTCGAACTTAAAAGCGATGTCCGTGTAGTGATCGAACCGGAACGGCTGCAGTTCCCCGCTAATGGTCACCGGCGAGAACTCGCCCAGGTTTCCGGCCAGGTTCACCCGGGCGCGGGAATCGCGCGCCGATGAGAGCGCCTCGAGCGTGCCCTCGAGCTCCTGGATCTCGGCGCTGAAATCCGGCGGCACGCTGTAGTCGGAGAAGTTCATTCGCCCGCCCTGGATCTGCACCTCGCGGATCCGGACCGGGATCATTTCCGGCTCCGGCGCTGCGGCAGTCTGAGGGCTCGCCGTCACTGGGTGCGCCTTGGCCTCTTGCTTCGCTGCATCGATCTGCGACTGCTCGAGTTTGAGGCGCGACTTTTTCTGGGCTGGTGTTTCACGCGCGGCGCGCGCCTGCTGCGCGCGCCACTCCTTGAGCTTCGCCGCCGCGCCCTCTCGATCCATGACGTCCGAGATGTTGAGGATCTGCTCGCGACTGATGATCACCCGGGCGTAGGGCTCGCGCACCAGGATGCGATCGATCTTGAGTAAATCGGGGCGCATGGTGTAGTGAATTTTCTGCAGCTGCAGGAGTCCAAAGTTGACGAAGTCCTGGTGGAGCGCGTTGTCGGTCGACTTGAAGTGATCCACGCTCATCCGGCCATCAAAGCTCACGGCCGGCTCATGATGGCCCGCGGGTCGGAGCTTGAGGTCGCCCGCCGCGGCGAGCCAGCCGTCCTGAATGGTCAGATCCGCCAAAGGCAGCACGTAGGGCTGAGCGTATTTCAGCGAGGCCTTGTCGAGCGATACCTTGAGGTCGCCGGCCAGCGGGCTGGGCGTCAGCGTCCCGGTGAGCTTGAACAGCGCGCGCCCATTGATCGTCGCGTCCAGCTGGAGCGAAAGGGGCTTGCCCAGATCAAGGGTCACGTTATCCACGTGCAGATTCGCCGGCGCAATCTCGAACCGCTTGACCGGCGCCTGCATGCGATCTTCGGCGTCGATGGCGGCACTCTTCACATCGACGCGGGCCACTTGCAGCGACCAGGGGCGCGGCGGTGCGGCCGGCTTGGCGCTTTTAGTCCCATCAGTCTGCGCCGCCGGCTCGCTCACTGAGCGGGTTCCGTTGGAGAGGAGCTGCATCAGGTTCACCGAGCCGTCGGGGTTGAGCCAGCACTGGGCCTTAAGCGCGTCGATCGCGAGCGAATCCGCCATGACGCTGTGCTCGGGCAGCGCGACCGCCACCTGGGCGAGCCTAAGGTTCGGCACCTGCACCCAGTCCTGGTCTACCCCGCGGGCGCGCAACGCCAGTCCGGACAAAGCCAGTTGGGCCAGCTTGAGTTTCAGGTCCAGCTGCGCGCCAATGGAAATGCTGTAGTTGCCGCTGATATCCATGGAGCCGGCGCTGATGCCAAAGGGCAGCGCGTCACCGAGGAATTTGGCGACCCCGGGCGCCTGCAGGGCGCCGATCGTGAAATCTCCCTGCGAGGCGATCTTCGGTGCGAGTTCGAAGCGTCCGCTCCAGTCGAAGCGCTCGTTCGCTTCGCTCCGCGCGGAGAAACTAAAGCCCCCGCCTTGCGGGGTGGTCTTGAAGTCCTTGAGCGTAAAGGCGACCGGGCGGAACTCGTTGGAATAAGGCACGCGCCGCGACAGATCATCGTAGGCCAGGCCCCCGTTGCTCACCAGCAGGGATTGGATCCAGACCTGAGGAAGTCCGGATTTCTTTTCCTTGGGCGCAGTGACCGACCTGGGCGACAGGTCCGAGAGATTGACGACCCCGTCGGGTCGCACCACGGTGTGCACGCCCGGCCCCTCGATGGCCAGAGACTTGAAGACGTAGGCTCGATGCCAGAGAGAAGAAACCTCAAAATCGACGAATAACCGACGGAGCGAAAGCATCGGCCGTCCGTCGGCGTCCGGAAAAGCGAGATCGTTCACCTCGAGCTGGAGCTTGAAGGGCTGGACCCGAACCTGCCCGATCTTCAGCTCCCGCCCGTAGGTCTTGTGGACGAATTTGATCGCCTGGCTGCGCACGATCTTCGGGGCCAACTGGAAACCAAACCCGGCATACAGGCCGATGATCGCCGCGACGATGGCGACGCTCCGTAGCCTCGAGTTCAGGATCTTCCGCACAGTGATTCCCCCGAAGAGCGAAGTCTACCCCAGGCGGGGTTTGTGGACAGGCCGCCGGGCGTTACTATGCGTGCCCACTTTCGCCCGGCCTGGAGATCACTCGTGACCCGCTACCGTTTAACGTTTTGGCTGCTGTTGGTCGCCCTGCAAATCCCGCTCGCCCACGGCGCCAGCGGAATGGTCGGGCTCCTGAAGAATTCGCCGTTTGGGAGCTTTACTGACGCCGACTACAAACAGTTCTTCGCCAGCGCCAAGCGCGCCGCCGAAGGGCCGGTCGGGGGCGATGTAATTAAGTGGTCCAACACCGGGAGCGGTGGCGCGTACGGCCAGGTGCAGTCGACCCGCGCGTTCCATCGCGAGGAAGGGGACTGCCGGGAACTGCGCGGGCAGAACACCGCGCGCGGAAAAGCCGAGCCGTTTCGCGTCACGGTGTGCCAGGGGAAGGACGGCAGCTGGAGGCTGGCTCCGACCGAACCCGAGAAAATGCCGGCGCCTGCGCCCGCCGCGGATCCGACCGGATTCCCGGTCAAGCTTCCCGCCAGTTTTACGGGTGTGCTGCCTTGCGCGGATTGCCCCGGCCTGAAGTACGTGGTGGACTTTCACGAGGACGGGAGCTATCGGCTGCGCACGACCTATCTGGAGAAAGGTCCCGACCATAAGGGCTCGCAGGTCGATGAGGCCGGAGCCTGGCAGCTGGTGTCTTACGGCGCCCGGGTCACGCTGCGCAATGAAAATAACCAGATCAACACGTTTCTCATCAAGGACGCGGACACTTTGCGGCTCCTCGATCCCAAGGGCAGCGAATTCAAGTCGAAGCTCAACTACGACCTCAAGCGTGACGCGCTCTACGCCCCCCTCGACGCCAGCAAACCGTAACCGAGGGTTGAGTCAGACCCCGCTGAGATGACGCGGGGCCGGGGACACCTCTATATAGAGAGAGGAATGGCGTAGGCCCTCGCCTACGGACTATGTCACATCGATCGGCGCAAACCTTTCGCGCCACTCGATAAGCTATTCTTGCGCATCCCTGTACGACCCTGCGCGCGGAGTGCTGTCGATGAGCGTTGGAAGGAAAGGCATCATCCTCGCTGGCGGTTCGGGCACCCGACTCCATCCGGTGACCTATGCCGTTAGCAAGCAATTGCTGCCGATCTACGACAAGCCGATGGTCTATTACCCATTGTCGGCGCTGATGCTCGCCGGGATGCGCGACATACTGCTGATCTCCACGCCCACCGACCTTCCCGCTTTCCAAAGACTTCTCGGGGACGGGCGCCGCTGGGGCCTGTCATTGAGTTACGCGGAGCAGCCCGCGCCGGAAGGACTGGCACAGGCGTTCATCATCGGGCGCTCCTTTATTGGTGATAGCGCCAGTGCGCTGGTGCTGGGCGATAACCTCTTCTACGGACATGGCCTGCCCGAGCAGTTACGGCGCGGCGCAGAGCGCACCCAGGGCGCGACCGTGTTCGGCTATCACGTCAAAGACCCGCAGCGCTACGGCGTGGTGGATTTCGACCCCGAAGGCCGCCCCCTCGGGATCGAAGAAAAACCCACGCATCCGAAGTCCCACTACGCGGTGACGGGCATTTATTTCTACGACAACCAGGTGCTCGACATGGCGCGCGACCTTAAGCCCTCGCCCCGCGGCGAGCTCGAGATCACGGACATCAATCGCCTCTACCTCGATCAGGGCCAACTGCAGGTGGAGCTGCTCGGCCGCGGTATCGCCTGGCTCGACACCGGCACACACGAGTCATTATTGCAAGCGGCGATGTTCATCGAAGCGATCGAAAACCGGCAGGGACTAAAGGTCTGCTGCCCGGAGGAAATCGCGTATCGTGCCGGTTACATCAATGCCGTGCAGCTCGAGACGCTGGCCGGCTCGATGGGCCGCAGCCCCTACGGCAATTACCTCACCGACCTTTTGCAGGATCGACACTAATGGTATTCCAGCCCACCTCACTGCCCGAAGTGGTCCTGATCAGGCCGCGCGTGTTCACTGACGCTCGCGGGTTTTTCTTTGAGAGCTGGCGGCAGGACAAGTTTACGGCCGCCGGCATCCACGCCTCCTTCGTGCAGGACAACCACAGCCACTCTGTACAGCACACACTGCGCGGGCTGCATTTCCAGATCCAGCAGCCCCAGGGGAAGCTGGTCCGGGTCACGCGCGGGGAGGCCTTCGATGTCGCGGTCGATATCCGGCGCAGCTCGCCTCATTTTGGCCAGTGGGCCGGTGTCGTGCTCAGCGAGACCAACCGCCACATGCTGTGGGTGCCCCCAGGCTTTGCGCACGGGTACCTGGCGTTGAGCGGGGTGGTCGATTTCCTCTACAAGTGCACGGATGTCTACGCGCCGCAGCATGAGCGCGCGATTCTCTGGAACGACCCGCAAATAAATATCCAATGGCCACTGCCGGCCGGCGTGACGCCTCTGCTGTCAGCACCCGACGCGGCCGCGCCTCGGCTCAAAGACGCGGACCATTACCCATGAAGGTGCTGATCACGGGCGCCGCCGGACAGGTCGGTCGGGCGCTGCTCGATGCCAAGCCGGCACACGCCGAGGTGCGCGCGTACACGCGAGATGAGCTGGACATCTGCGACAAGGCGGCCGTGCGCGAGGCCGTGGGCTCCTTTTCCCCCGCGGTACTGATCAATGCCGCGGCCTACACGGCGGTCGACTGGGCGGAGAAAGAACCGGTGGCCGCCATGGGCGCGAACTGCATGGGCCCTGAGCTGCTCGCGCGCGCCATGGGCGACATCCCGCGCGCAAGGCTCATTCATATCTCGACCGACTACGTCTTCGATGGGTCGGGCACCGCGCCACACCGGCCCGATGACCCGACCTCGCCCTTAAGCGTGTACGGCACCACCAAACTCGCCGGCGAGCAGATCGTTCTTGAGGCACTGGGGGAGCGAGCGGTGATCCTGCGCACCGCGTGGGTCTACGCGCCGCAGGGCCGGAATTTTCTTTTGACCATGTTGCGTCTCATGAAGGAACGCGACGCGGTCAATGTGGTATCCGATCAAGTCGGCACACCGACCGCGGCGGCGTCGGTGGCCAAAGCGCTGTGGCGAATCGTCGAGCGGCCCTACGTTGAGGGCGTGCTGCATTGGACGGATGCCGGCAGGGCCAGTTGGCACGAGTTTGCCTGCGCCATAGCCGATGAAGCGGCCAAGCTCGGGTTGCTGCAGCCGGGGGTGATCATCACACCGATTCCGACCTCGGACTATCCGACCGCCGCCCAAAGACCCCTCAACAGCCTGCTCGATCTGACCGAAAGCATCGAACAGCTGGGCCTTAAGCCCACGCCCTGGCTCGACAGCCTGCGCACGACCCTGCGGCGCATGGCGAGTCATTGAGCCGCATTTTCCGGAGTGGATGATGGCGCGATTACTGGTGACGGGCGGTGCGGGATTTATTGGCACAAACTTTGTGCATTATTGGCTGGGCGAGCACCCTGCGGATGTCATCGTCGTGCTCGACGCGCTCACCTATGCCGGGAATCGG
>JBBQTF010000043.1:0-22225 GCA_038234675.1 Steroidobacterales bacterium | reverse complement strand
CACACTGCTCGGCGGCGCGCTGTGCGTCGCCGCCGTTAGGTCGTTCGGCTAGCGGCCAACTGCTCGAGCCCCTCGGCCGCCCGCGAATCGGAGGCACTCCTTCAGCCGCTGTGGTCGCGTATCCGCAGTCTGCGCCTTGCGCCCGCTTGAGTGACCCGGACTCCAGGCGCCGTAGGCAATAGCCAACCCGCGTCGTAGAGGACACGGCCTTGCCCACGGCGACGTGCCGGGTGCATCACCGTTTCGATCTCTGGCGACGTTGCACGGCTTGCGATGAAAGTACGCAGAGTGACGACCTGCGATCCAGCGTGATCACACGGCAGAGTGATGCATACCAGCGTTGGCCGGCGATCTGCCGATACAAGCCCGCGTCGCTGCGGCGTGCAGAGACGGGCACGCGTCTTTCACGACTCGTCGAACGTTATCGGTCTCACCGGCCAGTCTGGGGAGGTCGCGGATCGCCGCGCTTAGAGTAAATCGCTGCGCCGCGTCGGTTCACCCGCTCCCATATTGCCTTGCGCGGATACGACGTGTGACGAACTGTCATGCCGCGCTGTGAGGTCAGGACCGCGCGCGGGTGTCCTCCGTTGCATCAGGACGCGGCACCGCGCCAAAGGCAACCTACCCCTGCAACGTCGCGAGCAATAGGCAGTGCTCCACCGCGTCGGCAAGTGGCTACCCCTCGAATGACTGCTGTCCCGATCGGGCAATCCGCCTGGCACCCTGGGCCTGCTCAGCGCTGATCTTCCGACGGCGCTCGCGCGCCGTGATCTCTTGGCATACAGAGTCGATGAAGGCTTCGTGCGACATGCCGTCATCATGCAACCTTGTCGGCTGGGGACGGAAGGGCACTCATGCCGCCGATTGAGCGCCGCTTCAGTAACGCGAGTCCACCGCGATTGGAAACAGTCGGGTTCGCGAGACCGGGGAGCCCGAGGCAACCCAACGGCGTTGATGCACCGAGCCTGCCGGCGCTGCGTGTCCTGGCCGGCAAGAGCCAGCTAGCATTGCCATGCTTTGGCAGTGCGTGACCCCGGGGGTAGGGTGCCTGGCGCTACTGCAGGACTTAAATCGACCCCACGTGCGCCCCAGGACTGCGCTAGTGGCAAGATGACCTATCCTGAACCTACCTGAAACCGCCCCAAAAACTCACCAAATCCGCCGTCGATGGCGCTCCCTGCGGGATTCGAACCCGCGTTCCAGCCTTGAGAGGGCCGTGTCCTAGGCCTCTAGACGAAGGGAGCGATTCTCCGGCGGGTAAGGCGAAAAGGCGCGGTATTATAGGCGGCCTCTTTGTTTGCTCAAGCTAAATCAGGGTCGATTTGAACCAGAACTTGGATCCACCCGCGGCGAAGGGCGCGCCGCGAATCATTCCGCGCTCCGAACACCCGGTTTCGCGGTCCAATATTTCTCCCAACGCCTTGCGCGTCTTGTACCGGCTAAAAGAAGCGGGTTTCGAGGCGTTCCTGGTCGGGGGGTGCGTCCGCGACATCATCCTCGGACGCCACCCGAAGGACTTTGACGTCGCCACCGACGCTCTGCCCGAGCAGGTACGGCGTTTATTTCGCAATTGTCGGCTAGTGGGGCGACGCTTTCGGTTGGCGCACATCGTCTACGGGCGCGATGTCATTGAAGTCGCGACCTTTCGCGCCGCCAGCGCGCCACCGCCCAGTGAGGAGCCGGTGCCGGTGCGCGAAGAGGACGAAGCAGAGCTTCTGGAAGCCGAACTGGCCTCCGGCGAGGTCGAGCCCTTCGAAGCTGTCACCCCGCTCGAGATTACGCAGCCGCTTGAGGTCCAGGAGATCGGCAGCGCAACGCGTGAGGCGGGCCCCGGTCCGGGCGGGGCGCGCCATCGGGTACAGGACGATCACGGGCGGCTGTTGCGCGACAACATGTATGGCAGCATTGACGAGGACGTATGGCGGCGCGACTTCACCGTTAACGCGCTCTATTACAACATTGCAGATTTCTCGATCTGGGATTACATGGGTGGGTTGGCCGATATCCAGGCTCGCTGTCTTCGATTGATCGGTGATGTGGAGACGCGCTACCGGGAAGATCCGGTGCGTATGCTGCGGGCAGCGCGGTTTGAGGCCAAATTAGGCTTTGAAATCGATGCCGCGAGCGCTAAACCCATTGCTGAACTGCGTGCCTTGCTCGCCAGCGTTCCTCCGGCGCGGCTCTTTGACGAGACCACTAAGCTTTTTCTGACCGGTCATGGTGCAGACAGCTTTCGTGTGCTGAGGCAGCGCGGTCTATTCGCGGCCCTGTTTCCCGCCGTGGATGCGTATCTCGAGAAACACCCGCGCAGTGTGGTCGAAGAGCTGCTGGTGCAGGGGCTGCGCAGTACAGACCGGCGTGTCGAGGAAGACAAACCGGTCACGCCCACTTTTCTGTATTCGTTGTTGTTGTACGGTCCGATCGCCGCAGAGATTGAGACCCTACCGCCGCAACGGTGGCATGAGCCCCAGGCCATAGTGGGGGCCTGCGATCGTGCATTGCGCGATGCGCAGCACCGGGTGTCCATTCCGCGCCGAATCGCGCTTGGCGTGCGCGAGATGTACGCGCTGCAACCGCGGCTGGAAGGCCCGCGCGGTCGACGAGCCTTGCGCCTGCTCGAACAGCCGCGCTTCCGAGCAGCCTACGATCTGTTGACCTTGCGCGCGGCGCTGGGTTTGGCGGACCCGGGTACAGCGCAGTGGTGGACCGCGCTGCAAGAGGCGGCGCCTAACGATCGCGAGCAGATGGTGGAAGCAGTGGCCGGGGCCGGGTCCACCCGGGCGACCGCCGCGGGCGGTGCGGCCGGCACCAGCACGCCACGTCGACGACGAAGACGTTCTCGCGGCGGCTAGTGCTCGGACCGCTGCGTGCACGGTTTTCCCGCCTATGTGGCTATTGGCAGCAATTTGTGTGAGCCGGTACAGCAAGTGCGCTCAGCCGCAGCGGCGCTCGCGGCACTGCCCAAAACATTGTTGGTGAGCCGCTCTTCGCTGTATGGATCGCGGCCCATGGGACCCGCGAACCAGCCCGATTTCTGTAACGCCGTGGCCGGTATACTGACCGAGCTTGACGCGACTGCTTTGCACGCAGCACTGCGCGTCATCGAATTGCAAATGGGCCGCGAGCCCGTGCGCGAGCGCTGGGGACCGCGTGTCATCGACTTGGATCTATTGGCGTACGGTGAGGAGCGCCGCGCCGGCCCGGAACTGGCGCTGCCACATCCTGGTATTGCCGAACGCCAATTCGTTCTGCAACCATGGCGCGAGATCGCCCCCCAGTATTTGGTGCCTGGGCTGGGCCGAGTAGCAACTCTGGCGGCTCGACTGCCGAGCGACGGTTTGTGGAGAATTGAGTGAGTGCTGTCTCGAAAAAGAATAACACGGCGAAACGGACTCCGAACACGCATCGGTTTATCGTGCTCGAGGGCCCCATCGGGGTGGGCAAGACCAGCCTCGCGACCCGCATCGGCCAGAGCCTTAACGCCGAACTGCTGCTGGAGCACGCCGACCAGAATCCGTTCCTCGAGCGGTTTTATCGAAATCCGCGCAGTGGGGCCTTGCCCGCCCAGCTGTATTTCCTGTTCCAGCGGGCGCAGCAACTCGCGGCGCTCAAACAGCACGACCTGTTTGCACCGGTTCGGGTGGCCGATTATCTGTTTGACAAGGATCGCCTGTTCGCGCGCGTGACACTTGAGGATGAGGAATTCCGCCTATATGAGCAAGTGCATGCGCGACTGGCCATCGACGCACCTGCGCCGGATCTGGTTGTCTACCTGCAGGCACCTGTCGACGTGCTGCTCGAGCGCATCGCGCGCCGCGGGATCCGTTACGAAAATTACATCGAGCGCGCTTACCTTGAACGCGTGCACGCAGCCTACGCGCGTTTCTTCCACGAGTATTCCGGCGCGCCTTTGCTGATCGTGAACGCCGCGGCAATCGATCCGTTAAATAACGCCTCCGATTTCGATGAATTATTGGGTGCGATCGGCCGCATGCGGCGCGGTCGCCTGTATTACAACCCGATGCGGCACCAGGCAATCTGAAAAGTTGCGTGTAGCGCACGAGTCCGTCATCCTCGATACCCATGTATACGCAGCTCCAACAGCGCGGCTCGGACCATCCACCATTAACTCTCAATACCCTGGCACAGATGCGCGAGGCCGGCGATAAGATCGCGTGCCTGACCGCCTATGACGCCAGCTTTGCCGCGCTCGTCGATGCGGCCGGGGTCGACGTCGTTTTGGTTGGCGACTCTCTCGGCATGGTGATTCAAGGGCACGATACAACCGTGCCGGTGACGATGGATCAGATGGTTTATCACTCTGCGGCCGTGGCCCGGGGGTTGCAGCATGCTTTCCTGCTGACCGATCTGCCCTTTGCGAGCTACACCTCACGCGATCAGGCGCTGACCAATAGCGTGCGGCTCATGCAGGAGGGCGGCGCGCGCATGGTCAAACTGGAGAGCGGAGCCTCGCAATTGGAGATCGTGGAATATCTTGGCGGCCATGACATCGCGGTGTGCGCACATCTGGGACTCAAGCCCCAGTCGGTCCACAAGACAGGGGGTTTTCGGGTGCAAGGACGGGAGGAGCAAGCGGCAGCGCGAATGGTGGGCGACGCGCGCGCGCTCGAGACCGCGGGCGCCGACATATTGCTGCTCGAATGCATTCCAGCCGCCCTCGGTGAGGAGATTACCCGAAGCGTCAGCGTGCCCGTCATAGGCATCGGTGCGGGACCGGGCACGGATGGTCAGATTCTGGTCCTTTACGATGTGCTGAATATCACGGCCGGCCGCAAGCCACGGTTCGTGCGCAATTTCATGGAAGGCGCCGCCGACTGCGGCGCAGCCGTCGCCAGTTATGTGGCGGCGGTGCGCAGCGGCGATTATCCGGCGCCCGAACATTGTTTCTGATCGGGTGCCGACCATGAACGTGGTGAATACCGTGGCGGACGTGCGGGCGCGGGTCCAAAGCTGGCGGGCCGCGGGACTGCGCATCGCGCTGGTACCAACCATGGGCAATTTGCACGCCGGCCACATGAGCCTGCTCGAGGCGGCCGGTGCGCGCGCTGAGCGTGTAATCGTCAGCATTTTTGTCAATCCGCTGCAATTTGGGCCCGCCGAGGATTTTGCGGCGTATCCGCGCACGCTTGACGATGATCAAAGCCTGTTGGATGAAGGTCGCTGCGATATGCTGTTTGCGCCCGCGGTGGAGCAGATATATCCTGATGGTGCACAGTCGACGCTGGTCACAGTGCGCGGGCTCTCATCGGAACTTTGCGGCCAGTTTCGGCCGGGTCACTTCGATGGAGTCACGACAGTAGTGGCGAAGCTCTTCAATGTCGTGGCTCCTGACGTGGCGGTGTTCGGGGAGAAGGATATTCAGCAGTTCATCCTCATCCGCCGCATGACCAGCGACTTGTTTGTGCCCGTGGAAGTGATCGGCGCACCAACGGTGCGCGCGCCCGACGGGCTCGCTTTGAGTTCGCGCAACCGCTTGCTCTCTGCGCAGGAGCTAAAAACAGCACCAGCCATCCACGCGGCGCTCGATGCGTCGGCCAAACGACTGATCGCGGGCGATCGGGACTTCCTGGCAATCGAGAGCGGCGGTTGGCAAATGCTTGCCAAGGCCGGGCTTCGTCCCGACTATTTTGCCATCCGTGATGGCAGCGAGCTGCAGCTTCCGCACAAGGCCAGTGCCGAGCTGGTAGTGCTCACGGCGGCCCGGCTCGGGGCGGCGCGTCTCATCGATAACCTGCGGGTTCAGGTAGCCTAGGTTCAAGGGTCGCGGTTTAATGTTGGCCGTGACGCGATAGAGCCCAGAGCGTGTGTTCACGCACCAGCAGCGAAGGGTCGGCGCGGCGCGTGGCCAATGCCGCCAGCACTTGCCTCGTGGTCGGGGCATTGCCGAGAGCCACGGCAATATTTCGCAACCAGCGTTCGTAACCTATACGGTGGATTGCCGAGCCCTGCATGCGCTGCAGGAATTGCTCTTCAGTCCAGGCAAATAACTCGCTCAGCTGCGGCGCGTCGAGTCCGTGGCGCACCTTGAAATCTGGGTGAGCGGCCTCGCTCGCGTAGCGGTTCCAGGGGCATACCAGCTGACAATCATCACAACCGTATATGCGGTTGCCCATAGCGGGGCGCAATTCGGTTGGAATCGGCCCGTGCAGTTCAATCGTCAGATAGGATATGCAGCGTCGCGCATCTAATCGCCAGGGCGCGACGATTGCGCCGGTGGGACACGCAGGGATGCACGCGGTGCAGCTTCCGCAGTGCGCGCTGGCCGGTTTGTCGAGCGGCAACTCTAGATCGGTGTAGATCTCGCCCAGGAAGAAATAGGAGCCGGCATCGCGTGCGATAAGATTGGTGTGCTTTCCAATCCAGCCCAGTCCGGCGTTGCGAGCCAAGGCTTTTTCCATCACCGGGGCGCTGTCGGTGTACACCCGGTGGCCGTGCGGGCCTAGCAGCGTCGCCAAGTAATCGGCGAGCTGCTGCAGTGCTTTCCTCATAAGTCGGTGGTAGTCGCGTCCGAGCGCATAGCGGGAGACGTAACCGAGTGTCGGTTCGCCCAGCACCTCAGTGGGCGCGCGCGCCGCATGCGGCCAGTAGTTCATACGCGCACTGATCACGCGGACGGTGCCCGGCAGAAGCTGCGCCGGACGAGTCCGCTTTGTGCCGTGGCGCGCCATGTACTGCATCTCGCCGTGCCAGCCAGAGGCGATCCAGGCGTCGAAGTGGCGTTCGTCCTCATCCAGCGCCACACCGGATATTCCGATTTCAGCGAATCCGAGCGTGCGGGCATACTCGGTCAGTTGGACACGAATCGCCGCCGGATCGGGTTGCTGGGTCTGGGTGCTCATCGAATGAAATCCGCAGCCAGTATAATGATTCCATGAGTCGATCTCAGGGACTGTATTCGGTGGCCCAGGTGCGCGCGTTTGACGCTTACGCGATCGCTGAACTGGGCATTCCTGGTTATTCCCTGATGCGTCGCGCGGGGGAGGCAGCTCTGCGTGCCTTGCGAACCCGTTGGCCGACGGCCGGACGCATCGCAATTGTGTGCGGCGGTGGCAACAACGGTGGGGACGGATACGTGGTGGGCCGTTACGCGCGCGCCGCGGGTCTGGAAGTGGACGTGCTGGCAGTGACCGACCCGGCGCGGTTGCGCGGCGATGCGCAGCGTGCCGCGGAGGAGTACCTGGCGGGTGGCGGTCAGGTGCATCCGTTCGCCGCGACATTGTTGAGCGACGCGGAGGTGCTCGTCGATGCGCTCCTGGGCACAGGCTTGCATCACTCCCCGCGTCCGGAAGTTGCGGCGGCGATCGAGGCGATGAACAATTCGGGACGCCCGATTCTGGCCCTTGACCTGCCCTCCGGTTTGGATGGGGACAGTGGCCAAGCTCAGAGCGTGGCCATTCGCGCCGACACGACACTCACGTTCGTGGCCCCCAAGACCGGACTGTATCTGGCAGATGGTCCGGAAACCGCAGGGCGGGTGTTGTTGGATAACCTCGGTATCGAACCGCCGCGGGGGCCCACCGGTGATCCGGTCATGGAGCGCGTGGACGAGAGTGACATCGTGCGTGCCTTGCCGCGCCGCGGCCGCGCCGCGCACAAAGGCGAATTTGGCCACGTTCTGATTATCGGGGGCGCTCCCGGGATGGCCGGCGCCGTGCGGCTGGCCGGAGAGGCGTGCCTGAGGAGCGGGGCAGGACGCGTGACCGTTGCCACAGTTCCCGAGCATGTGGCGGCGGTGGTTTCCGGGCGGCCTGAGCTGATGTGCCACGGCGTGCAGGGCGCCGATGATCTGGTTGCGCTGCTTGCCGCGGCCAGTGTAGTGGCCATCGGTCCCGGGCTGGGAACGGGCGCTTGGTCGCGTAGCTTGTTTAATGCCGTTCTGTCGTGCGGCAAGCCGCTGGTATTGGACGCGGACGCGCTCAATCTGCTCGCGGCTACCGGCGCACGCGCACCGGCTAACAGCGTCCTCACACCGCACCCGGGCGAGGCGGCGCGACTGCTCGAGTGCAGCGCGGCGCACGTGCAGGCCGATCGGCGCGGAGCATTGCAGCGTCTGGTTGATCGCGCCGGTGCGCTGGTTGTACTCAAGGGAGCCGGCACCTTGATGGGAGCGCCCGGCCGGGTGCCCGCGCTGTGCACCCGAGGCAACCCGGGCATGGCGGCCCCGGGCATGGGGGATGTCTTGACCGGAGCCATAGCCGGAATCCTGGCCCAGTGCCGCGATCCATGGCTTGCGGCCCGCGCAGGCGTCATTGCGCATGCCCTCGCGGGCGACGATCTGGCCCGTCAAGGCGGTGGCCGGGGCATGCTGGCGCTGGAATTGGCCGACACTTTGGCGCGTTGGGTCAACCCTTGAGCGAACGGGTGTTGACGGGCTCCATTGATACAGAACGCTTGGGAGCCGAGGTGGCCTCTAGCCTGCGATGGTCCGCGACCGCGCCGCTGATTGTGTACCTGCACGGCGAGCTGGGCAGTGGCAAAACGACACTGGCGCGCGGACTGTTGCGCGAACTGGGCGTGGTGGGAACCGTGCGCAGCCCGACCTATACATTGCTCGAACAGTATGAGTCGCAGGGCCACCGCCTTCTGCATCTGGATCTTTATCGGCTGGCGGGGGCCAATGACTTGGCGCCCTTAGGCCTTCGCGATGAATTGATACCGGGCGCGCTGATGCTCATTGAGTGGCCGGAGCGCGCCCAGGAATTCTTGCCGCCGCCGGATCTTCGGATCACGCTGACGGTCCCTTCCGTAGGCCGAAGGGCGAGGCTGGCACCCACCAGCCACGCGGGGACGGCGTGGTTGGATAGGCTGGCCAAGGTTGATCCAGAATCGAAGCGAGTTTAATGCGCTAGCTCTATGATTAGTATTGAATTACAACTGCCAGCGGCATAAAGTGCCGCCCTATGCACAAGCGTCCCAGCCGCTACCCATGCTGAACTCCGGCAGCCGCGCGCTCTGGCCTATCGCCTTCACCCTGGTGCTGACTGCTGCGGCGTGGTCGGGCGTCGCGTGGGCCGGTGCGAACCTTCGGACCGCAGCGCTCGAAACCGAATCGGGCGCGACGATTCTCGTATTGGGCCTGTCCTCCTCGGTGCAACCTCACGTCTTCACACTGAGCAACCCGCGACGAGTCGTTATCGACCTGCCTCACACCCAGCGGGGCATAGCCCTGAGTTTGCCGCCCGGCACTGGCCTCGTGACCTCCGTGCGTGGAGGCGCGCGCGAGAACAGCGGATACCGGATGGTTCTTGAGGTACCCTCCAGCCCCGCGACGCCACCGCGGGTCCTCACCGTGCACACGGCTAACGCCTATCAATTGCGAATCGCCCTCGGCGGAGCGCAGGTGACAGGTGCGGCTCCCGCCACGGTTGCAGATGCGCCGCCCGAGGCCCGACGGCCTGGGACTGCGGCCGGCCTGCCACGGGCGGTACGCGCGGCCCATGGCCCTGGCTCGGCGGGCCGCGACATTATCGTCGCCATCGACGCCGGTCACGGAGGCGATGACCCGGGCGCGTCCGGTCCAGCCGGGACCCACGAAAAGGACATTACGCTGGCCATTGCGCGTACGCTCGCAGCGCGCCTGAACAATCGGCCGGGAATGCGCGCCGTTCTCACGCGCGACAGCGATCGGCTGATTGACTTGCGAGAACGATTCGAACGGGCCCGAAAAACCCACGCCGATTTGTTTATTTCTGTTCACGCCGACTCGGTGCGCGACCGCACCATTACCGGCGCCTCGGTCTACACACTGTCCTACCACGGGGCTTCGAGCGAGGCCGCGCGCAGCCTTGCGGATCGAGAAAACGCCAAGTTGGGCAGCCTGCCCTTGGCCGGCGTAGACCCCAACCTGGCCTCGGTACTGGTGGATGCCGCGCAATCGCAGATCATGGGCGAAAGTGTGGAGGCGGCCGACCAGGTGCTCAGCGCCCTCGATGAGGTCGGGGCGATACGCAAGAAGGTCGTGCAGCACGCGGGCTTTATGGTTTTGAAGTCCCCCGATCTGCCCTCGATGCTGGTCGAAACCGCCTACATCTCAAATCCGGTCGAGGAACAGAAGCTGCGCAGCAGCGCTTACCAGGAGCGACTCGCGCGCGCCATCGAAACGGGCGTAATCAACTATTTCCAGCGTCATCCGCCGGACGGCACGAACTATGCCAGCACCCGCGGGACAGAAGCCAAGGACCCGGGCGACTCCGGAGTGTAGACTGCGCGGCCAGTCCCGAAAGGGCTATACGCGCATGCCGATCCGACTATTGTCCGCTACACTGATTGACCAAATCGCTGCGGGCGAGGTCATCGAGCGACCGGCTTCCGTCGTCAAAGAACTGGTTGAAAACGCGCTCGATGCCGGCGCGCGGCGCATCGATATCGACATTGAACAGGGCGGTCTTGCCCTAGTGCGGGTGCGGGATGACGGGGTCGGCATCGCCGCAGCCGAACTGGCGCTGGCCGTTCAACGCCACGCCACCAGCAAGATTGCTACGCTCGAGGACCTCGAGGCGGTGGCGAGCCTGGGGTTTCGTGGCGAAGCGCTGCCTTCGATGGGATCGGTGGCGCGAGTGCGCATTTGCAGTCGCACTGCGACGGCTGGAGATGCAACAGAACTGAAAATCGAGGGCGGGGTAGTGGGTGCCCCGCAACCGGCCGCGCACCCGCAGGGCACGACGGTAGAAGTGCGCGAGTTGTTCTACAACGTGCCCGCACGCCGCAAATTCGTGCGTACCGAGCCTACCGAATTCGGACACATAGTCCGCATCGTGGAGCGACTCGCATTGGCGGCGCCCGCCGTGGCTTTCCGGTTGCGGCACCATGGCCGGCAGAGCCTGGAACTGCCTGGCGCTGAAGGCGCCAGTGCCCGCAATGCGCGGGTAGGGCGCATCCTGGGGGAGGAGTTCTTGACCTGCTGTCTGCCGATCGCGCAGAACGGTTTGTTGCAGCTCACCGGTTGGTTGGGCCTGCCCACCGCCTCGAAGGCTTCAGCCGATGGCCAGTTCTGGTTCGTCAACGGACGTGCGGTCCGTGACCGTCTGTTGAGCAACGCCGTGCGCCTCGGCTACCGCGACGTGCTCTACCACGGACGCTACCCCTGTTACGTACTCGATCTGCGAATGGACCCTAAGCTCGTCGATGTCAACGCCCATCCGGCGAAGCTGGAGCTGCGATTTCGCGACAGCCGGGCCGTCCACGACTACGTGTTTCGGGCCGTGGAGCGCGCGTTGGCTGCAAGCAGTGCAGGCGCGAACGCACCCGCGGCCGCAGGGGTTGCAGCGGCGGGGATGCCGGCGCTGCAACCCCAGCATTTCAGTTTTGATGCGCCGGCTATGGCGGCAAACTGGCGCCGCGCCAGCTTAGTCGTGGCTGAATCGTTGCGCGTCAATGAGTCCTCGCTCGAACCTGCAGGGGACGAGCGGCCTCTGGGCAGTGCCATCGCGCAGCTGCATGGGCTGTTCGTGCTGGCGCAGAATCGCGCCGGACTGGTGCTGGTGGATATGCACGCCGCGCACGAGCGTGTGCTCTATGAATCCTTCAAGGCGCAGCATGCCGCGGCGGGAACGCCAGCCGCGCAGCGCCTGCTCGAGCCGTTGGCCGTGGCCGCGCCAGAGCATGAAATCGATACGCTGCTCGCCGCGGGTGAAGATTTCGCGCGAGTGGGTTTTGAGCTTGAACGGCTGGCCCCGCGACAACTGGCCGTGCGTGCGGTGCCGGCCTTGCTGGCCACGGCAGACGTTCCGGCGCTGTTGCGGGCCGTGCTCAACGACCTGTCGGGGGACCAGGGCGCGCATCACCTCGACGGCGCGGCCCATCGAGTGCTGGGAACGCTCGCCTGCCGCAGCGCTATCCACGCCCATCGCCGCCTCAGTCTGGCGGAAATGGACGCGCTGCTGCGACAAATGGAAGCCACCGAGCGTTCCGCGCAATGCAACCACGGGCGCCCCACATGGACTCAGATGTCGCTCGCAGAACTCGATCGCCTATTCTTGCGGGGCCGATGAGGCCGCGCTGCGCGCTGGTGCTGACCGGACCAACCGGCAGCGGCAAGAGCGACTGGGCCGCGCAACTGGCGCAGCACCTTCCGATTGAAATAATCAGCGCTGATTCGGCGCAAGTGTATCGCGGCATGGACATCGGCACGGCCAAGCCCTCGGCCGCCGAGCAGGCGCGCACTGTGCATCACCTGCTCGATATACGAGATCCGGTTGAACGCTATTCAGCGGGCGAGTTTGTCCACGACGCGAGCGCGGCGCTGCGCGCGATCCATGAGCGCGGCCGCCTGCCGGTGCTGGTCGGGGGTACGATGCTGTACCTGCGCGCTCTGTTGCAGGGTATGGCCGAAATGCCTCCCGCATCCAGCGCCGTCCGCGCCGACATTGAGGCGCGCGCGGTGGCAATCGGTTGGCCGGCGCTGCATGCCGAACTCGCCAAACTCGACGCGCGCGCCGCGGCCAAGATTCATGAACGCGACTCCCAGCGAATCCAGCGCGCGCTTGAGGTCTATCAGTTAACCGGACGCGCCATTTCAGAGTGGCAGGCGGCTACTCCACCCCCGAGCGATGACACCTGCTGGCTGAAATTTGCGCTGCTCCCGGCCGATCGCGCCAAACTCAGACGTACCCTCGAAGCGAGGTTTTCGGCCATGCTTGACTCGGGCCTGCTCGCCGAAGTGACTACCCTGTACCGGCGTCCCGACCTACACGCGGAACTTCCCGCCCTCCGATCGGTCGGTTACAGGCAGCTGTGGGCGCATTGCGCCGGACAGATCGACCGGGAAGAGGCCCGCCGCCTGGCCGTGACCGCCACCTGCCAGCTCGCCAAGCGCCAGATGACCTGGCTGCGCACACAGCCGGGCTACGGATGCCTCGAACCTGCGGATACTTCGGGGTTTGCGCGCATTCTGGAGGCCGTTGCTTCTGCAGGTTTCGTGGCCGCGGGGGCGCACGGATGATAGAATTGCTGCACGTCCCACGCTGACAGGCCCCGGGACGCCTTAGCTCGCTGGAAAATAAGGAGAAGAAATCATGGCCAAGGGCCAATCACTGCAAGATCCATTTCTCAATGCGTTGCGCAAAGAGCATATTCCGGTGTCAATTTATTTGGTCAACGGCATCAAATTGCAGGGCCAGATCGACTCCTTCGACCAGTTTGTAGTGCTGCTGAAGAACACGGTAAGCCAGATGGTCTACAAACACGCCATTTCCACCGTCGTTCCCGCCCGCACCGTGCAGCTCCCGAGCAGTGAAGGCACGGAGAGCCCCGCAGAGTAATGGTGTCACGCAGCCCGCGGCATGTTTGAGCGCCCGCAGACCGGAGAGCGCGCAGTTCTGGTGCGCCTCGGGCTCGGCAAACCCCTCCGCAACGAAGATCTCGAAGAATTCCTGCAACTGGCGCGTTCGGCCGGCGCCACGCCTGTGGCGACGGTCACCGGCCGGCGGCACCGGCCCGAGCCGCGCTACTTTGTAGGCAGCGGCAAGGCTGATGAGATCAACACCGTCGCGCAAACCCACGGCGCGGACCTGATATTGATCGATCACCCGCTATCGCCCAGCCAAGAGCGCAATCTGGAGAAGCTCACCGGCCGGCGTGTCCTGGACCGGAGCGGATTGATACTCGACATCTTCGCGCAGCGTGCCCGCACATTCGAGGGCAAGCTGCAGGTGGAACTTGCGCAGCTCAAGCACTTATCGACCCGCCTGGTAAGGGGCTGGACGCACTTGGAGCGTCAGAAGGGCGGCATCGGTCTGCGCGGGCCTGGCGAAACGCAGCTCGAAACCGACCGGCGACTGCTGGCGACTCGCGTCCGGTCGCTGACCGGGAAGCTGGCCAAGCTGCGCCAGCAACGCGATACCGGGCGCAGCGCCCGGGCCTCGATACCGGTGCCGGGCGTAGCGCTGGTCGGCTACACCAATGCGGGCAAGTCCACGCTGTTTCGTGCGCTTACCGGCGCCGACGCGTACATCGCCGATCAATTATTTGCGACCCTCGATCCCACCGTGCGCAAGCTGACGCTGCCGGGGGGGGCTGGTATCGTCGTCGCCGACACCGTGGGGTTCATTCGCGAACTACCCCACGAGCTGATCGCGGCCTTCCAGTCAACGCTGCAGGAGGCGCGCTCTGCTCAATTACTGATTCATGTCATCGACGCGGCCGACGCCCGGCGTGAGGAATACACCGGACAGGTCAACGCGGTGTTGGCTGAAATCGGCGCCGGTAAATTGCCACAGCTTCTGGTCTACAACAAGATTGATCGAGTGGGCCTGCCCCCGCGCCTGGAGCGCGACGAGACCGGGGAATGCTCGCAGGTCTGGATAAGCGCCGGGCAGGGTCTGGGACTTGATCTACTCACTCAAGCCATTGCCGAGCGTCTGCAGTTACAGGCGCAGCGGGGCTGGCTGCGTATCCCGCCCGGCGCCGGAGCGCTGCGCGCACAGTTGCTCGCCGGAGGGGCGGTGAGAGAGGAGCGTACCGAGGAGGATGGGACGATGCGTTTGTTGGTGGAATTGCCCCCGGCGCAGATGGCGGCGCTGGCGCGCAATCCCGTGGTGGAAATCTCGTTGGTGGCGGCCGCTCCGGCTTGTGCCACCGCCGTGCCGTACCTAGAATCCGTCCGCTCAGTCGCCCACAGCGCGCGGCGCCGGCCGAATCCGCCCCACGAATAGCCGGCCCCTAGGATCACGCATGGCCTGGAATCAACCGGAAGGCGAACAACGCGGGTCCCCGTTGCGCGGCGGCGCGCGTCCGCCCGCGGAGCAGGGCTTGTGGCGCCGCCTTCGCCAGGGCTGGATCCAGCAACCACGAGCTCGCGGGCGCTATTACGCCGGCGCTGCGGCCGCGGCATTATTGGTGTGGCTGGCAACGGGTTTTTACCAGATCGCCGATGGCGAGACCGGGGTAGTGCAACATTTTGGCGCCTACGCGGGCCTGCGTCCGAGCGGCGCGGGTTGGCGCCCGCCCTGGCCGATCGATACCGTCACGGCAGTCAATCTGGGCAGGCTCAACAGCGCGGATTTCCAGGCGCGCATGCTCAGCAGTGACGCGATGCTCGTCAACGTGACGGCGAGTATCCAGTACCAGTATGCCGATGCGCGCGCCGCATTGTTTGCGGCACGCGATCCTGACGCGCTGGTGCGCGAGTTAGGCGAGGCGGCCACTCGCGAGTTGGTCGGCGCGCGCAGCATTGAGGTACTGATGGGAGGAGCGCAGCGGGCGGCGCTGACCGCGGCTCTGCGCACGGCGGTGCAGAAACCGCTCGATGCCATGGACTTGGGCGTGCGCGTACTAGCGGTCAACCTGACCGACGTGCAGGTGCCACAGGCCGTGCTGGCGGCGCAGCGCGAATTGGTGCAGGCCGGCGTGGAACGCGAACGGGTCGCCCGCGAAGCTCAGGGCTACGCCGCGGAACTGGTTCCTGCCGCGCAAGGCCAGGCGCAGCGTCAGCGCCTCGATGCGCAGGCCTACAAGTTGCAGGTCGTGGGTGTCGCGGAAGGGGACGCGGCGCGCTTTGACCCGATTGCGGCCGCCTACGCACGCTCACCGGAGGTGACGCGGAACCGACTGTATATCGAGACGATGGAAACTATCTTGTCGCGATCCCGGAAAATCATCGTTGACGGCAAGAGTGCGGGCAACACGCTGGTGTTGCCGCTCGACAAGCTCGGCGATGCCGGCGCTCTGAAGGGCGCGGGCGTCAGTGGTGTGGTCAGCGGGGCTGCGGGCGCTCCCAGCGCAACCGCTCCAGCGGCCACGCCCACCGCCCCTAACTCGACCAATGCGACCGGAAGCTCGGCGCGTGACGATCGCGGACGCGAGCGGGAAGAGCGCCCGTGAATAGGCACCTGATTGGACCGCTCGCCGCCGCCGTTGGGGTGCTGATGTTGTTGTTGCTTAGCGTGTTCACCGTGAGCGAAACCGAATTTGCGGTACGCACGCGTTTCGGGCAGGTGCAAAATGACAGCTATGCACCGGGACTGCACTGGTGTTGGCCCTTCGAACACATCGAACGCATCGATCGACGGCTGCTCGGGCAACGCCTACAGGGGGAGTCCTTTTTGGCCAGCGACCAGCAGGGCTTGGTCGTCGACATTGATCTGAGCTGGCGGGTGCGCGATCCGCGCGCGTACTTGCGCGCCGGAGCGGGGGATGAGCAAACCGTCATTGCCCGGCTGGGCGATGCCGTGCGCAGCGAACTAAAGGCGGTGTACGCGCAGCTGCCGATGACCACGATCATCGCGCGAGCGCGCGGCGGCCTGTCGCCGGCGGTGATGGCGCGGGTCAAGCCCGTTGCCGACGGTCTTGGAATCGAGATCATCGACGCGCGCGTCAAGCGCATCGACCCGACGGAGGAAGTGGTCAACGCCATCTACGGTCGCATGCAGGCGGCGTACTCGGCGCAGACCCGACAAGTGCGCGCTGAGAGTACCGCAGAGGGAGAGCGGCTGCGGGCCGAGGCCGAGCGCAATCGTGCCGAAATTCTGGCCGCGGCAAATCGCGACGCGCAGCGCATGCGCGGGGAGGCCGACGCGCAGGTGGCCGCCATCTACGCACGCTCCTATGGCGCGAATCCGGAGTTTGCGGCCTTCTACCAATCGCTCCAGGCCTACCGCAATGCGCTCGGACGCGACGGGGACCTCCTGATCATCGAGCCCGACGGTGATTTCTACAAATACCTGCGCAGTTCCGCGCGCCACTAGGCGATTACCGTGCGACTGAATTGGCCCGAGCTGTGTGCCGCCCTGGCGATCGCCTCAGTGCTGGAGGGCATGATGCCGTTTCTCAACCCGGCGGCCATGCGCCGGCTGTTGCAGCGCCTGGTGGACATGGACGATCGTGAATTGCGCCTGGGCGGATTGTTCAGCATGCTTGTAGGCCTCGTCATCCTCTACCTGGTGCGCTAGGCAATCCCATGGGTCGATTCGTCGTCGTGATCGGCACCCAGTGGGGCGATGAAGGCAAGGGGAAGATCGTGGACCTGCTGACCGAGCGCGCCAGCGCGGTAGCGCGCTTCCAGGGCGGCCACAACGCGGGTCATACGCTGGTCATCGGCGGTAAGAAGACCATCCTGTCGCTGATTCCTTCCGGCATCATGCGCGCCGGCGTGCAATGCCTTATTGGCAATGGCGTGGTGATTTCCTTCGAGGCGCTGTTCCGTGAGGCGCAGATGTTGATCGATCAGGGCGTGCCGGTGTTCGAGCGCCTGCGCCTTTCGCCTTCCTGCCCCCTAATCCTCCCCTCGCACGTGATGCTGGATCGGGCGCGCGAGCAGGCGCGCGGTGTAAACGCCATCGGCACGACCGGCCGCGGCATCGGGCCGGCTTATGAGGACAAGGTGGCGCGCCGTGCGGTGCGCGTTGCGGACTTGTTCCAGCGCGAGCGTTTTGCCGCAAAACTTGGCGAGATTCTCGACTTCCATAATTTCGTGCTGCAACGCTACTTCAGCCTGCCGCCGGTGGATTTTCAGCGCACGCTCGAGGAACAGCTCGGCTTCACCGATCGAGTCCGACCGTTATTGCTGGATGTGACCGGTGCGCTGGCCCGGCTGCGCACGGCCGGTGCCAACGTTCTGTTTGAGGGCGCCCAGGGAGCGATGCTCGATGTGGACGTCGGCACGTATCCGTACGTCACATCCTCCAACACCAGCGCCGGGGGTGCGGCCACCGGCACCGGCCTGGGGCCGCGCTATTTTGACCATGTGCTGGGCATCGTCAAGGCCTACGCGACGCGGGTCGGGGCGGGCCCATTCCCGACTGAGCTGTTTGATGAAAACGGCGAGCACATGTCGCGGGTCGGGCACGAGTTTGGCTCCGTGACTGGACGAGCGCGGCGCTGTGGATGGTTTGACGCCGTGGCCTTAAGGCGCGCGGTAGTTAATTCCAGTGTCTCCGGACTGTGCATTACGAAGCTGGACGTGCTCGACGGTCTTGGCAGTATTCGTATTTGCACCGGTTATCGGATTGGCACCGAGTTCAGCGAGGAACCGCCGGTGTTCGCCGACGCGCTCGCCCAGGTTGAGCCCGTGTATGAGGAAATGCCCGGATGGAAGGAGTCGACCGCAGGCGTGCGCGCCTACGGCGAGTTGCCTCCTGCGGCACGGCGTTACTTGGAACGGGTGCAGGAGATATTGGGGGTGCCGATGGACATGATTTCGACCGGACCGGATCGCGATCACACGATCGTGCTACGCCCGACGTTTGCGGACTGAGGCCTTATAATTGGCTATACACGCCACGGCGGGAGCAGCTATGGATTCGCAGCAAAACCCAATGGGCACAGACGGATTTGAATTCGTCGAATATACCGCGCCGAACCCCGAGGCCCTGCGCTCACTGTTTACCAAGATGGGTTTTCGCGAAGTCGCGCGGCACCGTTCGAAGAACGTTACATTGCACCGTCAGGGCGATATCAACTTCCTGATCAACGCGGAACCGAATAGTTTTGCCCAGCAGTTTGCCCGCGATCACGGCGGCTCGATCTGTGCCATGGGTTTTCGCGTCAAGGATGCTGCCAAGGCCTACAAGCGTGCACTCGAACTGGGGGCTACTCCCGGGCCGAGCACCGCCGGGCCCATGGAGCTGAACATTCCCTCGATCCGCGGGATCGGCGACAGCCTCATATATCTGGTCGATCGTTATGGTGTCAGCAGCATCTACGACGTGGATTTTTTGCCGGTGGAGGCCGTGGATGACCGGGACAGCCCCGGGCTACAGCTGATCGATCACCTCACGCACAACGTGGCCCGCGGAAACATGGATGTCTGGAGCGGGTTCTACGAGCGGCTTTTTAATTTTCGTGAGATTCGGTATTTCGACATTGAGGGGCAGAAGACCGGATTACTGTCGCGGGCTATGACCAGCCCCTGCGGAAAGATCAGGATTCCAATTAACGAATCCCAGGACGATAAGTCCCAGATTGAAGAATACCTGCGCGAGTATCGGGGGGAGGGGATCCAGCACATTGCCCTGGCCACGGCCGATATCTACCGTACGGTCGATCGCTTGCGCGCCAACGGTGTGCTATTTCAGGATACGCCCGACTCCTACTACGAAGGCGTCGCCGCACGGGTCGCCGGGCACGAGGAGTCGCTCGCGCAACTCAAGGCGCGACGCGTGCTTATTGATGGTTCGGCGAAGGAAGGCATCCTGCTGCAGATCTTCACGGCCAACGTCATCGGGCCGATTTTTTTTGAGATCATCCATCGCAAGGGCAACGAGGGATTCGGCGAGGGCAACTTTAAGGCGCTATTCGAGTCCATCGAACTGGACCAGATTCGCCGCGGTGTCGTGTGAGCGGGCTGCGCCTCTACAGCTACTGGCGTAGCTCCGCTTCCCACAGAGTGCGCATCGCCTTGCAGCTCAAGGGCCTAAGCTATGAGTACGTCGCCGTGCATCTGGGCGCCGGAGACGGTGAGCAGTTCAGTGTCGCCTACCGCGCGCTCAATCCGCAATCTCGAGTTCCAGCTCTGGAAACCTCCGACGGGATACTGATCCAGTCGATGGCCATCCTCGAATGGCTCGAGGAGACCCACCCCGCGCCCGCGTTGCTGCCCAGATCCGCGCGCGATCGGGCCCGGGTGCGGGCCATGGCGCAAGTGCTGATTGCCGACGTGCAGCCCCTGCAGAATCAGTCGGTAATACGCTACCTGCAGGCAAGCTTGCAGGTTGGCGAGGCGGCCGTCAAAAGCTGGTTGGCTGAGTGGATAGGGCGGGGCCTTGCCGCGCTGGAAGAATTATTGGGTAAACAGGGAGCCGGTGGCGAGTTTTGCCACGGTGATCAGCCGACGTTTGCCGACGTCTGCCTCGTGCCCCAGTGCGCCAGCGCGCGGCGTTTTGGAATCGACCTGGCCGGCTATCCGAACATCGCGCGCATCGACCAACACTGCAGCGGCCTGTCCGCCTTTGAGCGCGCGGCGCCTGCACAACAACCGGATGCGCCCCGATGAGGCCTGTACTGGTTATGGAGCAGCAATGAGAAATTATATTCGCTATCCGCGGGTCGAAGGCGTCGCAAGTCGCCAGGCGCACGCCGATCTTCCCAAAGGTAGCTACGAGCGCGAGATGGGCAAGGAAGGTTTTTTTGGCCCGGCGAGTTTTTTTTACCACCGTCATCCACCCACTGCCTGGACCAATTTTGACGGACCGTTGCGCCCGCACGCTTTTGATTTAACCAAGCTGCCGCGCGCGCCGGCCTCGCCTTGGGACGCGCCGATCATCCTCGGGAACGCCCACTGCCAGATGCGCTTCTGGGATTTTTCCGGGGCGATGGACCATCTGGCGCGCAACGGCGACGGGGATCAACTGCTGTTTGTGCATCGGGGTACGGGCGAACTGCATTGCGACTTTGGGCACCTCGCATTCGCGGCGGGGGATTACCTGGTGTTGCCGCGCGGTACGATGTGGCGCCTTGAGGCCCCGGCGGGAGCGTCGTTATTGCTGATCGAGGCGAGCAACGGCACGTTCATGCTTCCGGAGAAGGGAATGCTCGGCCCGCACGCCCTTTTCGATCCGGCCATGTTGGACGTTCCGGTCATGGACGATGCCTTTCGGGCCCAGCAGGGCGAGAGCGAATGGCGGGTACGCATCAAGAGTCGCGGCCGGATATCAACCGCGACTTTTCCATTCAACCCACTCGATGCCACCGGTTGGCACGGTGATCTGTGCGCTTGTCGCATCAACGTCAAGGACTTCCGGCCGATCGTGAGCCATCGCTACCACCTGCCGCCCTCGGTGCACACGACCTTTACGTCCAATCGCTTCGTGGTCTGCACCTTTACCCCGCGTCCCTTCGAGAGTGACCCGGGGGCCATCAAGGTGCCGTTCTTCCACAACAATGACGACTACGATGAGGTCATCTTCTATCACGCCGGGGAATTCTTTAGTCGCGACAACATTCACCCCGGAATGCTTACCTATCACCCTTGCGGCTTCACCCATGGCCCGCACCCCAAGGCCCTGCAGCACATGCTGGTGCAGAAGAAGGCGGCCACCGATGAGGTCGCCGTGATGATCGATTGCCGTGATCCGCTTGAAGTCAGCGCTGCGGCCAGCGATGTGGAATGGGGCGGGTACGTGGACTCCTGGAAGGGCGGGTAGGTTCGGTTGAAGCTTGCAAGTCTAAAGCAAGGACGCGACGGGCAGCTGGTGGTGGTCAGCCGGGATCTGACGCGCTGTATGGCCACACCGGACATTGCCCCTACCATGCAGCAGGCGCTCGATCGCTGGGAGGCGAAGGCACCGCTTCTGCGGCAGGTCTACGAAACGCTCAACGGCGGTCGTGACGGGGAGAGCTTCCCGGTCGGCTCTGGCGGAGTAGCCGCGCCGCTCCCGCGGGCCTACCAGTGGGTGGACGGTTCCGCGTACGTAAATCACGTGGAGTTGGTGCGCAAGGCACGCGGTGTTGAAATGCCGCCGTCCTTCTGGACTGACCCTTTGGTCTACCAGGGCGGCTCGGATGATTTTATCGGACCCACCGATGAGGCGTTTTTTGAATCCGAGGACTGGGGGATCGACCTGGAAGCGGAAGTGGCCGTGGTCACCGGTGATGTTCCCGTCGGGGTCAGTGCCGCACAGGTGCGCGCGCGCCGCGATGTGCGCCTGGTAATGCTGGTCAATGACTGGACGCTGCGAAATCTGACCGCAGCGGAGCTGGCCAAGGGATTCGGGTTCTATCAATCCAAGCCGGCCACCGGTTTTTCTCCCGTGGCCGTGACTCCCGATGAGCTGGGCGCGGCCTGGGACGGAGGCAAGGTGCTGCGCCCCTTGGTAAGTCAAGTCAACGGTCGGGAACTCGGTGCGCCCGAGTCGGGCATTGACATGACCTTTGATTTTCCGGCACTCATCGCCCACTGCGCACGCACTCGCAATCTGGGGGCCGGCACCATCGTGGGCTCGGGTACAGTCTCCAATACCGACCGGTCGCGCGGTTCCTCCTGCCTGGCCGAGACCCGCATGCTGGAAACCATCGCACTGGGCGCGGCCACCACGCCGTTCCTCAGGTTCGGTGATCGTGTCCGCATAGAAATGTTCGACGCGACCGGCGCTTCGATATTTGGAGCCATCGACCAACGCGTGGCGCGCAACTAGTGGCCTGTAACAACTGAAAAGCGAGTATACTCGTGTTCATGAGCAACACGATTGTCTTGTCGAAAATGGAAGCAGCAGCACTCACGCAGCGAGCCACGAGTCAGTCCGGCCGAGCCGATGAGGCACGTCGTGCGCGC
>JBBQTF010000042.1:0-22648 GCA_038234675.1 Steroidobacterales bacterium | reverse complement strand
CTGGTCAACGTAGTCGGACCGATCTGCGAGTCGTCGGATGTACTCGGCCACGATCGGCTGTTACCACCTTCGCAGGAAGGCGACGTGCTGTTGATCGCCAACGTCGGTGCGTACGGCCGATCCATGAGTTCAAACTACAATTTACGGGCGCCGGCCGTGGAACAGTTGCTGTAAGTCATCGGCGGCGACTCCAACGAACTCGGGTGGCACTACGGGGCGCTGGGCGGCGCGTAGCGAAGCGCTATAGACGTCAGTGACCGGTTGAGACTCGAAGATCTGCCCGGGGTTGTAGGCTGGCGTACACTCCACGGTGTGGAGACCCTTGGGTGCCGGGTTGCGTCGTCGGCCCCGGGACACGCAGCGCAACCAGTGGGCAGGAGGGGCGCGTTGTCGGCCAGGATCGGGCTGAGGAGGTTGGAGATGAGCGTTAAAGTGCGACCTGACAAACCGCCACGCAGTCGCGCGCGCGCGCGCCACAAGGTGCTAGTCGTTGACGATCATCCGATAGTCCGCCAGGGGCTGCGCCGACTTATCGACCAAGAAAAGGATCTTGCGGTTTGTGGCGAGGCGGAGAGTGTGGCTGAGGCGGAAGCAGCAATCCGCAAACTGAGGCCAGATCTGGTCATTATCGACATCACTCTCAAACAGGGCGACGGAATACACTTAGTCAAGGAGGCCCGGGGAAAAAACCCGCGACTGCCCATCCTGGTACTTTCGATGCACGACGAGGTGATTTATGCCGAGCGCGTGCTGTCGGCGGGTGCAAGCGGCTACATCATGAAGCAGGCGGATTCTGCGGAGTTATTGCGGGCCATGCGACGCGTGTTGGAAGGGGGCATTTACGTCAGCGAGGCGATTAGCAACAGCATGATCCGCATGGCTGCTTCGGGCGGCGGTCACGCTGTGTCCAACCCGATTGAGCGCCTGTCGAACCGCGAACTGCAAATTCTGCAAATGATCGGTTCTGGTCTGTCGACGCGCCAGGCCGCGGAAGCCCTGAGCTTATCGATGAAGACCATTGAGACCCATCGGGAGCGCATCAAGCGCAAATTGCATCTGGCGACGGGCTCGCAGCTCGTCAAATATGCCGTCAACTGGTCCGATAGATTGGACGCCGGGGCCGCTTAGGGACCCGCGCGCCGTAGCGGCGCGGTTCGGGAAGTGCCGCACTTCACTCAACGCGCTGCCCAGGCAGCGGCTAATCGGGTGCCTTCGCCGTCGCGGTTGGCTGTTGGCACTCGCACACCACGGTGGTGCCGCCATGTTCGCTGTTGAACAAGCGCAGGCGTCCACTGATTGCAGCGGCGCGCTGACGCATACCGTCTATGCCGAGCCCCTTTGGCGTAGTGCCTGGGTCAAATCCACATCCATCGTCGGTGACTTCCAGCCGCACCAGCTGGGCGTCGATTTCAATAGAGATCGCGATGCGCTTGGCGTCCGAATGCTGGAGGGAGTTATTCAGTGCTTCCTGGGCGATGCGGTGCAGGTGGTCGCGTGTTTCCCAGTGCAGCGTCAGGGGCGCATTCTCCGTGGCCCTGAAATCTATGTCGGCCTGGTGACTTGAGGCGGCGCTCGCCGCCAGTTTGCGCAGACTCTGGACCAGGGAGCCGCGACTTTCGGTGAGAGGGGAAACCCCCCGGGCGATGGCCCTGGAGGTTTCGATCGCCTGAGCCGCCAGCCGCGCGAGTTGCTGCAGATCGGCAGTGAGCGGTGAACTGGACCGAACCGCCGCCGTCGCAATTGCACTTGCAAGGTAAGCCAGACCCGTGAGCTCCTGTCCGAGGCCGTCGTGAATTTCCTGGCCCAGGCGCAATTGCTCGATGTGCGTCGCCTCCGCCAATGCGCGTTCCAGTCGTTTACGCTCGGTAATGTCGTTGGCACTCCAAACACCCGCGCGGCGTCAGCCGAGTTTGGATGCGCAATAACACTCAGCCAGCGCTGGGCTCCATCAAGATGTCGGAGCGGCACTTCCATCCGGACCGTGCCGCCGTGGGCGACGGTCGCCGCGCTTTCCTTGAGCTTGGTCCGAGTGTCAGCGTCATAAAAATGCTTCGCGCCTAGGCGTTTAAATTCGGCAAGTGAACAGCCAAACACGCGCCCAAATCCCTCGCTGACCCAGGTCGGTCGCGGAACCCCATCGACCACCGCGCCTTCGAACACGAAGCCCGGCAGCAGATCGGCGATCGCACGATGACGAAAATCACTCTCGGTCAGGAGCGCTTCGGCCTCCTTGCGCGCCGTGATGTCCTGAATTTGCGAGATGAAGTACTGAAATTCTCCGGCCTCGTCCCGAACCACGGAGACGGAAAGGGAGATCCATAGCAGCTGCCCGAGCTTGTGGAAGTACCTCTTTTCCAGTTCATAATAAGAAATGGAGCCGCTAAGCATCTGGCGGACGAAGGCCAAGTCGACATCGAGATCATCAGGATGCGTAATGGTCTGAAAGTCGACGCGCAGAAGCTCTTCCTCCGAGTAGCCGACGATGCGACAGAGGGCCTGATTTACTCGCAGGAAGCGCCCGTCGGGGGCCACCAAGGCCATGCCGATGGCCGCGAATTCGAAAGCGGAGCGAAACCGCACTTCGCTCTCGCGCAGCGCGCTCTCCGCGCGCTTGCGTGCATCGATGTCAACGGAGACTCCCACCACCTTGAGCGCCGCTCCCTCGGCGCTGCGCTGAACGATGCGGGCCCGATCGAGCAGCCACTTGTACGTCCCATCGGGAAGCTTGATGCGGTACTCGGTCTCGTACAGGCCGGTGCTGTCCACCGACGGGGCAGCATGGATGTGGCGCAGTTTAGGCGCGTCCTCTGGATGTATGTCGCTCAGCCAGGTTTCCGTGCGCTCGCGGGCCTGATCTTCCGACAGGTCGTAACCCACCGTGCGGTGCCAGTGGATGTTTCCCCGGACTAAGTCATTCTTGACCTCGTACTCCCAGACCGGCAGCCGGGCCGCGTTGATGGCCAGCTCGTGGCGTTCCTCGGCCTCGCGCAGAGCGGCTTCCACGCGCTTTTGCGCGTCGATGTCGAAACACGCTCCGACAAAGTGCAGCGGGCAACCCGCCGCATCGTAGGCCGTGATATTGCAGCGTTCGTGCAGCCAGCGGTACTCGCCGTTTCGTGTGCGGACCCGGTATTCGATGACGTAAGAGTCGGTGATTCCCCGGCGACAGTCCGTCTCCACCGCTCGGTAGCGTTCAACGTCTTCCGGGTGAATCTGCGCGTACCATCGCTCCATCGCCTCCGACCCGAAACACGGATCGATGCCCACCCGCTCGCACCAATCGTCGAACCAGACTCCTTGAGCGCCCCGCTTGCTGTCCCATAGGCCGATGCCGGTGCTGCTGACGCCGATGGCGGCATGGAGTCGGGTTTCGGCGGCGCGCAGGTCAGTGGCGTCCCGATGCTGCCTGATGACCAGCGCCGCAAGCGCGGCTGCAAACTGGATCAGATCGATTTCCTGCGCCGATGGCTTGCGAGGTACTGCGTAATACATGGCGAGCGTGCCAAGGAGTGCACGCGCATCATCGAGGATGGGGACTGACCAGCAAGCGCGCAGGCCCTGCGATACCGCTAACGGGGCGTAGGATGCCCATAGCTCAGATTGTTCAACGTCCTCAACGACAACCATCTCGCACCGAGCTGCGGCCGTGCCGCAGCTGCCATAGCCGATACCTATGGGGACCGGATCGATAGCCTGCACGTAGGCAAGCGGCAGGCTTGGAGCGGCGACGAGGCGCAGCAGCTGGCCGCTCTTATCGACGAGCAATACGCTGCAATAGAGGCCTTCCGCCCAAGTTTCTACATAGGTTGCAAGTCCATCGAGGAGTGCATGGAGTGGTGCGGGAGACCCGAGCAGCGCCAGCAGCCGCGCCTGGGCTGCCAGGGACTGCCCGGGTGGCGACTGAGGCGCACGCCTGACAATCGCATCGATCGAGTCCGCCCACTCCGTTCTTTCGGTGTCGTGAGGCATGGGATTCCTGTCGTTCGGCGCGCGCCCAAACGTGCCCCTGACCGGCACGCTACGCTACCTGCAAATGCAAGGCAAGGGTGCACCCAGGCCCACGGGCGGCTGCACAGTGGCCCGCATTCTGCGCGCATCAAGCTGCCGGGCCGCGGGGCCGCAAAGCTGGCATCTGGCCGCAGCGCATGAGGCGTCCGCCTTCCCGGCAGTCGGCTGATGCAGGAACGGCGGATCGCTGTCTTGAGGTCCACTTGCCGAAGCCACGCACAACCGCATCAAGGGTGCGGATACCAAACCGCGCTACGGAGTCGGCGGCCAACCCACGATTTTCCCGCGTAGGGGAAAAACCGAGGGTCGTGTAGGGCAAATCCCTAATCAGGACCTAAAAGTGTGTCCACCGTCACGCCGGACATAACTACGGGTGGCTAAGAATACGCGCCGACGAGTTGGCGGATGTCCGAGTTAATTTCGTTGGGGGACGCCTAAGGAAACTCTGATTTACCTGTAGTGTCTGATACTACAGTCGCAGCAACGTGAGAGAGCCGATGAAGCCCCAGACACTGACAGGGTTTGAACGATACGGGAAGACCACACGGCGAGCGCAGTTCCTGGCGGACATGGATCGGGTGATTCCGTGGCCGGAGTTGACGGCCGCGGTGCAGACGGCGTATCCGCAGGTCAGCGAGTCGGGCGGGCGACCGCCGATCCCGCTGGAGCGGATGCTGCGGATTTACTTCCTGCAGCTGTGGTTCAACCTGTCGGATCCGGCGGTGGAAGAAGCCCTTTATGACTCCGTGTCGATGCGCAGCTTCGCCGGGATTGATCTGGGGGTTGAGAGCGTTCCGGACGAGACGACGGTGTGCAAGTTCCGGCACCTGCTGGAGCGCAACAAGCTGGGCAAGACGCTGCTCACGGCGGTTAACGATCATCTGCACCGCAGCGGCATCAAGATCGCGAACGGTACGATTGTGGACGCGACGATCATCAACGCGCCGAGCTCGACCAAGAACAAAGATGGGAAGCGCGACCCGGAGATGCACCAGACGGCCAAGGGCCGACAATGGTATTTCGGGATGAAGGCGCACCTCGGTGTCGACAGCAAGACCAAGCTCATTCACACCGTGTTGGCCTCTGCGGCGAACGTGGGCGATGCGCTGGCGCTGCCGCACCTGCTGCATGGCAAGGAGACCCGAGTGTGGGGCGACCAGGCTTACCGCGGACAGAAAGAAGCGATGCGCGCGGCCGCGCCGCGCGCTCGGGACTTCACCAACCAGCGCTATCGCTGGGGGAGCCGCGTCGATGAGCAGATCAAAGCCACGAACCGCACCAAATCGCAGGTCCGCGCTAAGGTCGAACACACGATCGGGGTGATCAAGCGGATCTTTGGCTTCCAGAAGGTTCGCTATCGAGGGCTGCCCAAGAACCTGCACCGGCTTGAGGTCACCGCGGCACTGGCCAATCTGTACACGGTGCGCAGGCGATTGCTCGGAACGTAGGGGACGTGTCGGTGCAGAAGGCGGAAATTGAGGAAATGATGCGAACATCGCCTCACGGGCGACCCAATATCGTCGCCTCAGCGTCGTCTCGCGCTTTTCTGCCATCGCATTCATCTTTTTCCATCAGTTCTTCAGAGTTTCCCTAAGAATCGTCGCCTACGGCTCCGCCAGGACCCGACTCAGGTGGGTCCCAACTTGCGAAATCGCGTGGTCCCCAATCGCGAAATCCTGCAGACAGGCAATCGTCTTGGTCGGTACACTTGCGCCACCACTGGCGAAAGGTACGGGCACGGCCTCAATCCCTCCAGAACCCCTTAAACCGATCCGGTGCCATCTCGGTATACCGCACGGTGTGCGTGATGTTCTTGTGCCCGAGGTAGTGCTGGAGCGACCGGGTGTCGTGGCCCTCATTGGCGAGCTTGAAGCCGCAGGCATGGCGCAGCATATGGGGATGGGCTGAGAACGGAAGCTTCGCTAGGACGCCCACACGGGCAACCAGCTTGCGCACGTTACTAGCCGTCATGGGGCCGCCCCGCTCGGTCACGAATAGGTATGGGCCCTCGCGCCAGTCCCGCCTCAGCTGCCTCAGGGCGCGAAGCTCTGGCCCCCTCAGGGGATGCGTCGATGCCACCCCATTCTTAAGGCGCCAGACGTGCAGGTGCCCGGCCTTCAAGTCCACCTGTTCCCAACGCAGCCCAATGGCCTCACTGACCCGCAAACCGTGGCGGTACATTAAGAGAAGGAGGGTCCGGTCACGGGCCCCATACCGGCCTGAAGCGCCGGCGGCCTCAAGCAGCCGCTCCACCTCGGTTGGCGTAAGAAACTCGCGCGAGCGCGACTCCCGGTTGGCCCGGCGCCGGGGCGGAACCACTTTCCCATTTTCGGTTTGGAGCCCTCCCCCGACGCTTCGGCAGTTCAAGCACTTGGCCCATGGCGGATACCTCTGCTTTCCCAATAAGGGTCATTTTAGAGAAAGTCCGCGCTGGCGCGGGTCCAACCAATGGGACAAAACCAGAGTGTGTTTTGATCGCGCAGGCTTGGTTGTACTACCTTCTAAATGGCTCAGAGTCCGATGATCTCTACAGGCTTGTGAAAAAGGCTCAATCTCGCCCCTGTTTTTGTGCGGCGCGCGCCATTCCGCCTCGTGCCGCCATTACGTGTTCACCGTACCGCATGGGCATACGAACTGTTGACCACCGCCCTTCCCGCATAACCGATGCCAAATCCACATTCAACGCCAACAAATCCTGTGTGGCTCCGACACGAACCGAATGGCCACTGACTTGCTCAACTTCCTCTGCGGGCATGTGGAGGAACTTGGCCACGGACTTGAACGCTCGGGCGACCGCCTCCGGACTCAGCCGTCCCCCAATTCTTCCCTTCCCTTGTTGATCGTACGTCACTGTCCCCCGTCCGATGATCCGCCGAAACACCGGTCCTTCCTTGATGCCGGCTTTCTGGAGCCACGCCTTCAGGTAGCGCACGGTCTGCCGCGACAGGTAGGCGACATGCCCCTCTCCGGCCTGGTCGGTCTTAGAGCGGCGGATCAGGAGCCGTCCCGTGCCGTCGGCCAAGATCTTCAGATCCTCGACATCGATCGCGATCAGCTCGCTTCGCCGAGTCATGGCGTCGTACGCCACGCACAGCATGGCGCGCTCGCGGACGGTCGGCAGGTTGTCGCCGGGCGCGTTCAGAAAGGCTTGTATTTCGGCCATCCCCATGCCCTTCGCCTGACGCTGGCGCGCCGAGACCTCGTTGGTCATCCCCTTCATTTCCATCTGCACAGCTTCGGACGCAGACGGATTGAACAGCTCGGCCGCCCGATGCATCCGCGCGATCGTCGACAGGTACCGGCGCACCGTCGCCGGCTGCTTACCGGCTTCTTTACAATGAAGCACGAAACCGGCAACGGTCTCCGGGGTCGCGGGTAAGGCGCTGAGATCCCGGGCACGGCAATACTCTCGAAAGATCAGCCCGTCGCACCGCCAGGCCTTGAGCGTGGAACTGGGGTAGACGCGCTGGGCGCGCTGCCACCACGTTCGCAATCGTTCAGCCGCCACAGTTGGCAACGCCGGGGGCGGCGAAAACCAAGCGGCCAGTGACTTTTCGGGGACTTCGGCGGTTTCCACGGTAGAAGTCTACGCCATATAGGTTGGATAAGTGTCCTTATCGCAGGTCTTAAACAGCGTAATCATAACATTATCATACTGATAATATATACCATGGCCGACGTTAATCGTTATGGGGAAAGCCGAGAGCGCGGCGCGAATGTTTCCTACGCGGAGATTGAACGCGCGGCGCTCGATATCCTCTCCGGCGGACGTCGCCCCTCGGTCGAAAGTATCCGGGGGGCTCTGGGGCGGGGCGCCCCGGCGACCATTGCCACGGGATTAAAACGCTTCTGGCGCGATCTGGGCATTCGGGCGCAAGGGGATCCGGCCGCCCTCACCCGCCTGCCCTCGGAGATCATCGAAGCGGTCGAGACCCTGTGGCAGCGCGCCCTGGCCCTGGCCGCGCAGAGCGCCAAGCACGATCACAACGCGGCCCGCGAACGCCTCGAGCAGCTCCGGATCGAAAACGAGGTGCGCGCGCAGTCCTTTGAACTGCGCGAGCGAGCCTATGAAAGCACCACCCGTGAGCGCGAGCGCGCGCTCGCGGACTCGCGCGATCACCTGCTGGCCACCTTGCGGATGTTGGAGAGTGACCGGGCGACGCTGCGGGCCCGGGAGCAGCGGATTAGCGCACTCGCCGCCCAGGTGGAGGAGTACCGCGTGCAGCTGGCCCGGCTCATCGCCCGCGCCGTGGCGAAGAACCGAGCGCTGAGTGAGCGCCCGCCGCGCCCCGTCGCGCGCCCAACTTCCAAGGCCCCCCGCACGCGTCGCGCCCCTCGCAAGGCCTCTCGCCCCACCCGCCACTCAAAAGACCGCTCCAGGCGCTAAGTCGCGGGCCATCAACTCGAGGGCGTGGGCGTCCTCCACCCAACGCGTGCCGGCCCTGGGTGAAATCGCCCCCCGTCCCACGGAAGCTTAACGCGCGCAGGAATCCCCCTCCTCACGCCGTGGCGCCCCCAGGTTCAACGAGTCTCGTCACAGTCGCAGTTGCACATCGTTACACCTTATGGTGTAATGTAGCCCATGCACCAGCTCACCGACGTTTTGAGCGCCATTTCGCACCCCACCCGGCGCGCGATCATTGGAAGGCTGGCGAACGGGCCAGCCCGATTCCTGGACATCGCAGAACCATTCGACGTGGCGCTCAACGCCGTGACCAAGCATCTGAAACTGCTGGAGCGGGCCGGGTTGATTGCGCGCGAGAAACGGGGCCGGGAAGTGCTTATTTCGCTTCGCCCGGCGCCGCTTCGCCTGGTCGCAGCCTGGGTTCACGAATACGAGCGTTTCTGGAACCAGAAGCTCGATGAGTTTGAGGGCCACTTTAAGAACAGCACGAGGAGCAAGAAATCATGAAAGAAACAAAGACCATCGAAGTCAGGGTCGAACGAACGATCCCGGCCTCCGCCACGGCGGCGTTTGACGCATGGCTTGATCCGAAGGTCCCTGGGAACCCCTGGAACGCGGCTGACAAGCTGCTCCTAAGTCCAAAGGTGGATGGGTTCTTCTACTGGAGTTTCAAAGACACACCCCATTACGGGCGATTCACCGCGCTCGAGCGACCGGGTCGAATTGAGCACACCTGGATGTCACCGAACACCCTGGGACTGGAATCGATGGTCAAGGTCACATTTAAAGAACACGGCGGGGCCACACTGATGACTCTGGTGCATTCCGGCCTTCCCGATACGGACAGTGGACGATCGCACGAGAAGGGCTGGAATTACTTTCTTGGAATGTTCCTGGAACACATCGGGGCGGCCTCAGGCCAGGCAAGATAATTCGCTCCGCTGCCCGGAGCGTATCGATATTTATTCACGGCGCATTTTTGCCGCTGGACTCAAGAGCGATCATGGCAAAGGTAAAAGAGAATTGCCATGTAAGCCCGGAATAAATCATCAAGTGGGCATTAAAGCCACGCCGGACGAGATCTGCAAGGCGCTCACCCGGACCGAGAGGCACGCTCAGACCACCGACTCGAAGGGAGCGGCGCCAAGGGGGGAGACCCCAAGCTGCCGGCGGCGGGCTAACGAGAGAAGTTACGACAGTCTCTACGAAAGACTTTGGGTTTTCGAGCGGGTATTCATTTAGGGCGGTGCATTGCATGGAGACATGCGTTGTAGCCGAGTTTGGCTGCTTGGCGGCCGAACAGCCTCTGCCCTTTACGTTCCTTTGTCGATTTGGAAGGTATTGCGCCCCGCCTTCTTGGCCGCATACATCGCGAGATCCGCGCGGTGTATAACCGAGGCGACGTCGGCTTGCGTGTCAGCAAAAACGAGCGCAATACCGATGCTGGTGCTCACCCTGATGTCGTGGCCCTCAAGCATAAAACCGTCGCGCATCGCCGTAATGATCTTGGCAGCAAGTTCTTCGGCGTTCTTTAGATCACGCAGATCCTCGGCGACTAGAGCGAATTCGTCCCCGCCGAGGCGGGCGAGAGTATCGCCGGCTCGCACCTGGGCCTTTACGCGTATCGCAAAGGCCCTCAGCAAGGCATCGCCAATGGAATGACCATAAGAATCGTTGATGACTTTGAAGTGATCGATGTCAAAGTACATGAGAGCAAGGACGCCGTCGTTACGTGCGCGTCGCGCGAGCGCTTGTTCCAATCGATCTGTGAATAGCGCGCGATTGGGCAATTCCGTCAACGTATCATGTTGGGCCATATGACTGAGCTGCACCTCCAGTTGGCGGCGCCTCTCGATTTCCAGCTGCTGACCTAGCGCTGCACCCAACAAGGCCGTCATCATGTGCAGCATGTCCATCTTGTACTCGTCAAATGCGTGCGTCCGATCGGACACTACCTTTACTACACCGATGGTTGAATCAAGACGGCGCAGCGGTACGACGAGCATGGAGGCAGCGCCTACCTTACGGCAAGCGGCTGCGTCCACGCGGGGATCAGAAGCCGTGTCCGCCGAAATGAGCATTTCACCGGTTCGCACACACAAACCGGACAAACTGTTTTCAGATGCCAGACGCAGGCCGATATAGGGGGCAACCGTCCCGCTGGCCGCGCGGTATACCATCTCATTGCCTTCAATCAATTCGACCACAGCACCGCTTGCGGAAGTCACCGCCTGCACCTGCTCGGCCACGGTTTGCATGAATTCACCCAGATCAAACTTCATGGAAACCAACAGCGACTGCATATCGATGATTTTCTTCAGTCGTAGCGCGGTCTCATTGACCGGCTTGTCCCGACTCTTACCCTCCTCTTTATACATGCCGCACCCACCGTAATCACTGAGCAGAGCGCACAAAAACCTTACCATGGCTTGACCTACCACGACCATGGGTGCCCAACCTTTCCGTGCAGTGTGCGCCGCTAGATACCGTGGACGGGCGGTGATACCTTGTCGAGACAGCCAGCGCCTGCACAGGAGGGAGCGCCGGCGTTGGACTGGGCTCGACGTTCGAGATCCGGTTGCCGCGGATCGTTCGGCCGCCGACCGCGACCGCCGAGAGCGCACCATACCAAACCGAACGCCGCCGCATATTGATCGTGGACGACAATGCTGATGCGGCGGACAGCCTCTCCATGCTCCTCGCCTCCCGGGGTCACCAGACACAGGTGGCATATAGTGGGAAAGACGCTCTCACTTGCGTCGAATCCTTCAAGCCGGATGTAGCGCTGCTCGACATCGGTCTTCCCGAGATGACCGGCTACGAGCTCGCCCAGCAGCTGCGCGCGACCGCTCAGCTGGAGGGCATTTGCCTCGTAGCGCTCACCGGCTATGGACAGACGGAGGATCAGCAGAGATCCCGCGCCGCCGGCTTCGATGATCACCTAGTCAAGCCTGTGGATCTTCAAGCACTCGAACGCACCTTGGCCGGCATCTCGGCCCGTGGATGGGCTGAGGGGGGAGAGAGCGGTGGAAAAATGGTATAGCGCGCCAACTGCCATGCCGCAGTGTGTGCAGCGACCGGGAAAGCGTCGATCGGCCAATGCGGATGCGTCGACGCCTATATGCAGCGGTATCGCTGTTTGAGTGCAGTGAGACAACCTTTGACAGTTGCGGTCGATCCACTACCCGAACGTGGCGAGATACTCGTGAGGGCCCAATAGAATCTCAGAGTGAAGTCCTCAAAACATCTACAGTTTTGATGTCTTTTTAGTGTTCCGGCCGGATATAAAACAAATATTCCTGTATGTGCGCGGCATTGCGCGATGTTCGTTCACGGTAGTCGCCGCCTGATGGCGACTTTGGTTGGCAGGTGGGTATTTAGTGGTTGCATGGGTACATCCAGCTTTTGCTGCGAGGTTCCACCAACGGACGACCCTGCAGTCACATCGCCAACGGCACGGTGGGACTGATAAATAGAATTTGGCATCGCGATCATTCCTAGGCACTAACTTCCCCTGGCGTCTGCGAAAATGGCTACAGCTTGATAACGCGTAAGCACCCGCCTACACTACTTATCGTTAAATCGCCGATTTCGTACGACTTTGACTGACGGTCCGAAAGGGCAGAATTGGGCAAATTGAAATTGTGTATAAAAATGGGTCGCGTGCAGCGCAACGGTATTGCGCCTCCAACCGAAGGGGTATCTATGAATTTTCCAGCAACTCCGATCAAGTGCGTGGTAGCGGCAGTGGCGGCCACCATTGGCCTGGCCGCCTGCTCCAGTAATCCTGCCGCGGATGAAAAAATCGCCGTGGCAAAGGAAGCCGTAGCGCGCGCGGAACAATCCGGCGCCCCCCAGGCCGCGCCCACGGAATTGGCGTCGGCTCGGGATAAACTGGCCCAGGCCGAGAAGGCCAACGCCAATCACACCCTGCCTTTGGCGACGAACCTGGCCGAACAGGCCAATGTTGATGCGCAGGTTGCTGAGGCCACCGCCCTCCAGCAGCGTTCTCACAAAGCCGCCGCCGATTTTGATTCGAGCATGCAGACCCTGCAGCAAGAGTCCCAGCGAAATACGGCACCCCAGTCTCAGACCCAGCCCCAGACTCAGCCTTAGTAGGAGATCGTTATGAAGAAGGTAATTTTAACTGGACTGAGCTTGGCCGCCCTAATCACGTGGGGTTGCGCCTCGGCACCGCAGCCCAATGCGACGCTCGAAAGTGCGCGCGGCGCCGTCACCTCGGCGGAAGCCGACCCGAATGTCGCAAAATACGCAGCGGTGGATCTGGACACCGCGAAGAAGGATCTTGCCGCCGCAGACGCGGCCGCAGCCCACCACGACGAAGCCCTCACCAACCAAGCCGCGTACATGGCCCGCCAGACAGCCCGCCTGGCTCAGCTGCGCGCTTCGTCCAAGGCCGACGATGAGCGGGTCACTGCAGGACAGGGCGAGCGCGATAAGATTCTTTTGGCATCGCGCGAACGCGAAGCTCAAAACGCCAAGTTAGCTCGCGAGCAGGAGCGCGAGCAGGAGGCGGCGAAGACCGCGCGCCTGCAGTCAGAACTCGACGCACTGAAGGCGAAACCCACAGATCGGGGCATGGTCCTGACCCTAGGGGATGTGCTGTTCGCCACGGGCAAGTCGGAACTCAACCCGGGCGGTGCCCGCAAGATCGAGCAGCTGGCGCAGTTCCTGACTGAAAACACGGATCGACGCGTGGCCATCGACGGCTACACGGACAGCGTGGGCAAAGACGATTACAACCTTGATCTGTCCCAGCGTCGGGCTGCGGCTGTCCAATCGGCGCTCGTGGCCAAAGGCATCGACGCGAGCCGGATTACCGCCCAAGGGTATGGGAAGGAATTTCCTGTCGCTAGTAACACTGACTCGGGAGGGCGCCAGCTTAACCGCCGAGTAGAAGTCGTCATCGGCGGTGAAAACGGCAAGCCGATCGCCTCGCGCAACGGCGGCGGCTAATTTCCGAACCTGAGGGCTGGGCCTCTTGGAAGAAGAGGCCCGCTTCGGCACAAAACCTGCTCCGCGCGGGCGCGGACCTCAAGAGCGCAGGCGCTTCGTAGCTTGTACTCCCTCGGACCGCCGCACCTCGGCGGATTGACCTTGCTAGACTCCGGGTTCGCACCCATGTGCCGGAGTTCTTTGCATCATGAGTCACTCCCAAACCGTTTCACGGACGTGGACCTTCTACAATGGCGATTGGCATGAGGGCAACATCGCTCTGTTCGGACCGCGTACGCATGCGATCTGGCTGGGTTCCTCGGTCTTTGACGGTGCCCGCGCCTTTGAGGGCGTGACTCCAGATATCGATCGACATTTTACCCGCGTCAATGACTCGGCCCCGAAGTTAGGCCTTAAGGCGCTGGTTCCGGTGGAAACCTGGCTGGGATTGGCGCGCGACGGCATTAAACATTTCGGGAATAAACCCGAACTCTACATCCGGCCCATGTACTGGGCCGAGAGCGGCAGCGCGCTTGCAGTGCCGGCCGACCCCGACTCCACGCGCTGGTGCCTGACCATGTACGACACGCCGATGCCTGTACCGGCTCAGACGAGCATCACGCTTTCTCCATTTCGCCGTCCCTCCATCGATACGATGCCGGTCGACGCCAAGGCCGGATGCCTCTACCCCAACAATGCCCGGGCGCTGGTCGAAGCGTCCGGACGGGGCTTTGACAACTGCCTGCTGCGCGATCTGCTGGGAAACATTGCGGAACTCGGCACGGCCAATGTCTTCATGGCCAGGGACGGCATCGTGTACACACCGATCTCGAACGGAACCTTCCTGAACGGCATCACCCGGCAACGGGTGATCGGCTTGTTGCGTGAGGCTGGCGTCGACGTGCGCGAAACCGTGCTTACGTATGGCAATTTTGAGCAGGCGGATGAGATCTGGAGCTGCGGCAACTACGCCAAGGTTGCCCCGATCTCGCGTATCGATGCCCGTCCCGTGCCCGTCGGTCCGTTGTATCGGAAAGCGCGCGAACTGTACTGGGCTTTCGCGCACCGCTAGGCGAGCCTGGGCGATCGCCTCAATTGGCCAGCGCTTCCGCGCGGCTGCCGGACGCACTGCCAGCAGAGGCAATCATGATGCAAGCAATGGCGGTCCATTGCAGCCAGCTTAAGTGCTCATTGAGAAACACGAATCCGGCGAGTGCGGCAAGAACCGGCTCAAGACTTAGCAGCACCCCCAGCACCCGCGTCGGAATTTTAGGCATCGCCATCATTTCCAGAGAGTACGGCAGCGCACTCGATACCACCGCCACCGCGGTGCCGGTCATCAAGATGGAAGGTGACAACAGTGCCGCGCCATTCTTGGCCAGCCCGATTGGCACGATGAACAAACTACTTATCAACATCCCCAGCGCGGTTGAGGCGCCGCCGTGTGAAGCCCCTGCCCGCCTGCCGTAGATGATGTACAGCGCCCAGCACACGCCGGCGATGAGCGCCAATGCCACACCTTGGGCCGCCAGCGGCCGCGTATCGCGGCCGAGCGGCAAGAGTGCCAGCAAGCCGACTGCCGCGAGCGCAATCCACACGAAGTCAGTGATGCGGCGCGACGCGGCCACGGCAACCGCTAACGGGCCGGTAAACTCGATAGCCACGGCAATGCCGAGCGGTATGGTGTCGAGTGCCGAATAGAACGAGAGGTTCATGCAGCCAAGCGCGATGCCATAGATGATCATGGCGCGGGCTTCGGGTCGAGTGAAGCGGAGCCGCCAGGGTCGCCATACGAAGCTCAGCACGATAGCGGCGATGCCGGTGCGCAACGCGGTGGCGCCCACGGCGCCAACCAGCGGAAATAGCCCTTTGGCGAGCGTCGCGCCGATCTGGAAGCACCCCATCGCGATCATCAGGATGGCAATGGGCAGGAACAAAGGAGCGGCGCTGCCGTCGGAGTTTTTCATTGATTTTAGACGGGGTGTGCGGCCACCCAGATTAGCACCGTTGTGGCCCGCACCTCTCGCGGCGCGCCATGCGGCGTCTTGCTGCGATTGGTGGGGACTATCTTCGACTTCAGGCCCGTTCCGGTGCCGCCTTTGCCGAGCCGCCGCGCGTCGCAAGCCACGAGCCAAACAGAATCAACCCCAGGGCCATGATCCCCCCCACGCCCAACTGCTCGTGCAACAGCATCACGCCCAGCAGGGTGGCGACGAGGGGATTGATATAGGTAATGACGGAGGCCCGTGCCGGACCCGCCTCTTTGACCAGGTAAAACATGAACAGCATGGCAACAGCCGTGCAAAGCACGCCCAATACGGCGATTGAGGTAAGTGCGAATGCTGAAGGCATCGAGGAGGGCAGCGTCACGGCCGCAGGGACCAGCAGCAAAATGCTGGACGCGCAAAGACTTAAGGCTATGGGCCCCAGGGAATCCAGGCCCTTCAAATATTTTTGAATGATCAGTGGTCCAACGGCGTAACCCACCGTGGCCAGCAGCATGCACCCGACACCCGCCCAGCCCAGCGGCCAGCTCACCGTACCCAATCCCAGTAGCGCGATCACCCCGAGTAACCCCACCACCAGCCCCGCCAGACGCCAGGGATCCAGCGGCTCGTGAACTCCAAAATACCTGGAGATCACGGTGATCGTGAGCGGTACGGAGGCGATGAGGATCCCGGTAGTCGAGGAATCAATCCAGCGCTCGCCCACCCCGATCGCGGAAAAGGGCACCACGAATTCCACAACGGCAAAGGCGAGGATTGCCCCCAGGTGCGCGCCCACTGAGCGAAGCGCGCCGCGCTGCCAGGCTATTGGCAACAAGATTGCTGCAGCCAGCGTGACCCGACCCCAGGCGATTACGAAGGGGGAGAGTTCCTCGACCGCGACCTTGATGAAAAAGTAGGGAATGCCCCAAATGATGCCGAGGGCGGCGAACGCCACCCATGCTCTCGCGCTCATTATTTTATGACCCCCACGGTCGCTGATCGATTCGCTAGCCTAGATTAGCCCCGGCACGCCTCAATCCCAATGACTGGACCGTTGGTTGAGCGTCCCAGGCTTGGCGCGCACCACGCAGAAGCGCTGGCCCGTGGGTGCTTCCATAACCCACCACGTCTGGACGTATTGAACGCGTTTGGCACCCAGTGACTCGAGGCGGCTCACTTCCGCCTCGACATCGTCCGATTCGATGTCCAGGTGCACTCTACTCGGGTGGGATACCGACTGAACCTCGACGTGCAATCGATCGCTGGGATCGACCAACTGGATATAATTCTTCCCCTCTGGGCCAGGAAGCGGGCGCAGATCCATACCCAGCGCGCTTCCCCAGAATGTCGCGGCGGAGCGCACGTCGTCGGTGTTGCAATCGATAATGAAGCCCGCCAATCGGCTCTTATGCATGCGTGCCTTTCCTTGCTTGACCAGATCTCGATTTTACCGCCCGCACCGCCCATGCGGGCCAGGCGCAACATCATGCCACTAGAAGAGTATCGGCGTGCGCTTCCAGAAGAGTGGCTGCGGGTGATCCTCGAGTAACGCGCTGTGCATTCGGGGAGCTCTTGAAGGGCGGCGCGCGCATAACTTGCCACCACTAGCCTGCTGCAGTGGCCGACCCAGGTCGCGTTGACCCGGATTCCCTTACCGGCGATGTCTGTGAGGCGCAACCTCTTGTCCCGCCGATCACGCTCCACGTGGACGATTTAGAGCCTTTCGATGGGGGGCTGAACGAAAGCCTTGATGGGCCGGCGATCCGCGGGCCTGGCCAGCAGCGCTGCCATGGTTCGGGGATCCAAGCGCGCTGAAAGTCCATCACCATGGAGCCGTCAGTTGGTAATCGTGTCTACTTTTGGCACCCGAATTGAAAACGCCCGCATGACCGCGGGCGTTCGTAAGGCAATATGCGCCGGAGCTACTGCGCCCGATTTACTGCGCTCTCCTTTTGAGGAACACCCAATTCCAATCCGCGCGTCGCAGACAGTTGCGCCGTAATGCGCCGAAGTTCGGTGACCTGGGCTTGGAGAGCCTCTACTTGTCCGTGTTCGCGCTGCAGTTCATTTAACAGCAGGGGAGCGAGCGTCTGGTAGGCCACGGTCTCGGGCTGACCCTTTTGGTTGTACACCACAAGCTCGGGCATCACTTTGGCCACTTCTTCGGCTATTAGCCCGTACTGCTCAGGCTTTTTCCCGTTCTCATCCGCCTTCTTGTAGCGGAACGTCACCGGACGCAGGGCCAGCAAGCGATCACTCGCGGCGCCCATCGAGCGGATATCTTCCTTGTACCGTCGGGAGGACGACACGACGCCAAGTTGCCCGGCGGAATTGACGACCACCGTGGCTCCGCCCGTCACATTGATCCCGCTTACGCCGGCGACGTACATTGCGGCCTGTGTTCCGGGCGAGCCGATACGAATCACATTATTATCAGTGGCACTGCCTCGACTGCCGATCTCGATGTTGTTGCTCCCGGTGACCGAGTTATACCCCGAGTACTCACCCATGGCGATGTTGTTGCTTCCGATCGTATTGGAGCCCATTGCAAACACACCCATGGCGTTGTTATTGAGGCCGGTCGTGTTCTTGTAGAGCGCTCCGTAGCCGGAAGCATTGTTGGAGCTTCCAGTCGTGTTGGCGTGCAAACCGAAGCTGCCCGACGCGCTGTTGTAGTTGCCCGTGGTATTGCTATAAAGCGTCCCGAGGCCAAGGCCGGTGTTCTGCGAGCCCGTAGTATTGTGGTACAGCGCGATATATCCAAGCGCACTGTTGTACGTTCCGGTGGTGTTTAAGAGGAGCGAATAAGACCCGATCGCGTTGTTGTAACTTCCGGAACTGTTGTACGCGAGCGCCTGGTAGCCATAGGCATTGTTCTCGCTGCCCCTAGTGTTCCAGTACAGTGCGTTGCCCCCAAAAGCGCCGTTGCCGACGCCCGTCGTAATGGAATTCAGCGATCCGGCGCCCAAGTGGGTATTGACCTGCGCAACCGCGCCATTACCGCCGGCAACCAACAGGAGGGTCAGCCTGCACAATGAAAAGATTTGAGTTGTATGTTTCATGTGACGCTACCCTCTCTCGCCGCTTATGTTAAAGGAGGCTACAATTGCAAGCCAGCAAGTCCTCTATAGTATCCCCGCAGCTCTGGGAAAGCAGTGGTTTGGTGTAGGTGGATCATGACAGTCCGCGCGGGGGCCTGCGGCCAGGCCCGCCTCCGCACTCGGGGCTGGCCGAGCCACGAACAAGGTGGCCTCGGCGCCGAGACTTAAGGTCCATTGCCGTCGGAACTCCAGAAAACACCCAATGGAAAACGCCCGCGCCGGCGTCTTCATGGCAACCCAAAATTCAGGTTACTACAGCTCGGCGATGGGATCCGTTATCGTCGGGCGACGGCGCTCCCTTGCGAGCGGTTACACCTCAGCAACCCACCGACCGGGGCTTGACGCCCCATTGTTATTTGCCGATCTCGCTTTTTTAGCTCCATAATGTTCAGGTATGGACCCTTTGCGGTTGACACGAAGGCATCTCATCGCCGGAGCGCTCATGGGCGCTGCGGCGATCGGCTGGCAGCGCGGTGGCCGCCGTGCTTCGGCCAACACCGCCGCTCCGGCCGGGGCGGCGGGAACACTCACTATCGGTGGAAACCTCGTCGTAAATCGTATGGGCTTCGGCGCCATGCGCATCACTGGTCCCGGAATTTGGGGCGACCCTAAGGACCCCCAGGAAGCGCGAGCCGTCTTGCGACGGGCTGTCGAACTCGGGGTCAATTTCATCGATACCGCTGATGCGTACGGGCCTGAGGTCAGCGAGCGACTAATCGCCGAGGTGCTGCACCCGTATCCCAAAGGCCTGATAATCGCGACGAAGGGAGGTCTGACCCGCCCCGGTCCCTCCGAATGGGTGCCTAACGGAACGGCGAATCACCTCCGCCTGGCCTGTACACAAAGTCTGAAGCGCCTGCAGGTTGAGCGCATCGACCTGTACCAGCTGCACGCCATCGACGCAAAGGTTCCGCTCGAGGAGTCGCTGGGCGAACTCGCGCGCCTGCAGAAGGAAGGCAAGATCCGCCACATTGGCGTGTCGAATTTCAAGCTGGACGAACTGATACGAGCGCGGCGCGTCGTGCCGGTAGTCTCGGTCCAGAACAGGTACAACGTGGTTGATCGAAGCTCGGAGGATGTGCTCGCCTATTGCACGCGTGAACACATCGCTTTTATTCCGTGGGCTCCCCTGGCCCGCGGAACGCCTCAGACGCGCTCGGAACCGTCCGAGGGAGAAGCCTTTGCAAAGATTGCCGGCGATCACCACGTGAGTGATTTGCAATTGGCCATTGCCTGGCTGTTGGCCAAATCCCCGACGATGCTGCCGATTCCCGGAACGTCTTCAGTGGCCCATCTTGAGCAAAACATTGCCGCCGCCGGCATTGCGCTCACACCGAAAGAGCTCGCGGCCATCGGGTAAACAGAGGTCTGCGGTGCACGGTGGCGATGATCTGCTGCGCCATGGGCAATGTTGGTCTTCTCCGTCGTGGAGCGAAGACCCCACCTTGGCGCGAGTCATTTTACGAATGTCGCTTCCCTTCGGCCTCCAGCGAGAACTTACATGACTACGCTCATCGGGCTATCCGGGAGTCTGCGCCGGGGTTCGTTCAACACGTCACTACTTCGAGCAGCCGCTACGCTGCTGCCTCCGGACGTCACCTTCGACCTCAGAACGTTGCACGACATCCCCTTATATAACGCGGACATCGAGACGAGCGAGGGGATCCCCGCCTCAGTAGTGGCCTTAAAGGAGGCCATCGCCGCAGCCCAGGGTGTGCTGCTCGCAACGCCTGAATACAATAACGGCATTCCGGGGGTGTTCAAGAACGGCATCGATTGGTTGTCCCGTCCTTCCGAGGATATCAAGCGCGTATTTGGCAACAAACCCTTTGCCCTGATGGGCGCCTCGCCCGGGGGCTTCGGCACCATACTCAGTCAAGCTGCCTGGCTTCCCGTACTGCGCACGCTGGGCACACGGCCGTGGTTTGGAGGACGTCTTTTGGTCTCAAAAGCCCAAACAGTATTTGGTGAGACCGGCGCTCTGCAGGATTCGGGGGTGCGCGAGCAGCTGCAGCGCTTTTTGCTCGGGTTCGCCACCTTTGTTCGACAGGAGGTATCGGCGAAGTAGTGCCGCGCGGCGGAGCGTTCCTGGGGTGCCCGTGCCCACCTGCCACAGTTTTTGCGTCGGCGCTGGGCCGACAGGATGCCGCGGTCGGCGAAAAAGTCAGGGCGAATCGATCAGCGCCGGGAGTATGTGTTGAGTTAACAGCTTATCTGTAAGCGCACTTGCACCCGGCACTTTGAAGTTCGTTGTGGTCACCACCACCACAAGCTTTTCTCTGGGAAATACGTAGACCTTGTTTCCGCCCGTTCCGTACCAAGCGAAGCACCTGAAGTCGCGCCCGGCCACATGGAAGGTTTGCAGCCACAACAGATAGCCATAATCGGTGTCTTCGCGCGCATTTGCGTGCGGACTCGTGGAGCGCGCAACCCAATCGGCGGAAATGACGCGCTTGCCATTCCAGGTGCCCTGGTTCAGATACAGCTGAGCGAGCTTCAGCAAATCACGGCTTCGCAATAGCAGCCCGCCTCCGGTCATGGCCGTACCAAGCGGTTGGAACTGCCACTTCACGTGGGTTATCCCGAGTGGCCTAAACAGGCTATCGCGCGCAAAATCCGGAATGCTCTTCCTTGTCGCCCGTTCAAGCAGCGGGCCGAGCGTCGTGGGGCCTGCCGTGCAATAACTCCAGCTGCGCCCGTAAGGAGAATCGGCCGGTTTGCTCACCCAGTCCGCAAACCCGCGGACCGGCAAGTCCAGCGTGAATCTCACCCAATCCTCGACCAGATACATGCGCTCCTCGTTGCCGCGGGAGTATGGGTTTTCGTCATCGCACTCGAGCAGCGAGCTCATGGTGAGGAAATCCTCAACCGTGATCTGCGCCTTGCGCGGGTCGGGGTTCTGCAGCGGCTGCTTTTCGGGAAAGAAATCCACGATGTGCGCGCCCACGCCGGAGAGCAGCCCCTGGTCGATCGCAATTCCGGCCAGCAGGCCCGTGACGGATTTTGTTGCAGAGCGCGTATTGCGCAAGCCCTCGGCGCCATCCGGATCAAAATAGCGCTCGAACGCCAGTTTGCCCCCTCGGGCGATCAGCACGCTCGTAACTTGCTTGAATTCACCGCCCCGAATGGACTGCTCCATCAATGCAAGGCCCTGCGGGGACAGGCCAACCTCCTGTGGCCCGGCCGTGGCAAAGTCCTGTGGGTCGGCCGCATGGACCTGAGCCACCCACAGCAACAGACCAGCCCCCCAGAACAATCTTGAGATGCTCACCGGTGCTTCCTCGCATATTCGCGCGCCGCAGCGGCGCGCGCTCGAAGTTTGCCTAGGCCAGGGGGATCGCTCTTGTCAATTTGAAACATCCGCGAGCGATTGGAGCGGATTCCGACCAGCCGCCGGTATTCCCCCGGTGGCAATCCAAGGCAGCGGGCGAAAATCTTGCTGAAGTGGCTCTGATCGGCGAATCCGCAGCTCAGGGCGATTTCGGCGAGCGGCCGAACCGAACGGGTCAACAGGCGCGCGGCCATTTCCAGCCGGCGAAAGCGTCCAAAATCGCCCGGAGTGCACCGGAAATGACGACGAAAGGCGCGCGCCAGGTGGATGGGGTGGACGCCAACGCTCGCGGCAATTTCAGCGATCGAAAGATCCTCGACATACCGGTCGTGCAATAGCTCCAGGGCCTTGTGCAGCCAGGCCGGGGGCAATTGGGTTACCCGTGGTGCCTGCCGGTCCATGCTCCCCAGCAATTCGTGTACCAGCGCATCCAGCGACGACCCGCTGGTTTTAAAGGCACTGAATGCCCCAATGCGCCGCGCCAGCGCGTGCTGTATAGGCGCTAGGAGGCGCAGCGCCACGGCCGGCAGCAGACATCCGGCCAGCAGCGCGGTGGTCTTGGCGGGCGAGACCGAGATCGCAAAGAAACTACCGCGACCGTGCTCGAAGTGATCGCGATGCGTGGTGCCGGCGGGGTTGTAGACCAAAATCGGGGATCCCTGCTCCGGATGGCCCTCCGCAGTCGAGACATAGTCCCCTCCGGTCACCAGCACAAAGTGCGCGTCGGTATGGGTGTGAGAGACGACTTGCTCCGGCGTGCGATCGGCGACACGGTGGGTGACCGTGATCTCGTGGCTAGAGAAAGACAGTCGGGTGCCACCATAGAAGTGCCCCGGAGCGAAGCGCAAACTCATCGTCC